>JAQYCU010000038.1 GCA_028724545.1 bacterium | reverse complement strand
AATATCATTTAAACCATCTCCACAGGCAATCATATCTTCTTTGGTGCAGCCCAGTACTTCACAAAGTCTTGCCAGCGAAGCTGCCTTATTAATCCCCATTGGAACCAGTTCAATAAAAAACGGCTCTGAACGGCTTACGCTGATACGGTTGCCAAATTTACGGGCAAATTTCTTTTCAATTTCCGGTGCCTGCTCAACCGGTGCTGTTCCCAGACATTTATTGACAGCAAAAGAAATATGTTCCATCGGATTTTCATAATGATTTAATGCCATATGGTTGATTCTTGTTTCCAATTCCATAAATTCATCATGATGAAGGTTGGCTATCGCACCTTCTTTTCCATATGTCATCAGTCCGACGTCTAATTCATCTGCCATCTGAAATAATTCCGATACAATATCCTCCGGCAAAGTCTGTTCGTACACGGTATCTCCGGTACTGCACTGTATAATCTGCGCTCCATTGTAGGATAAAATATAGCCGTCATATTTTGCCAATTGCAATTCCTTTGCTACCGGAATCACTCCCGGTGTCGGTCTGCCGGAAGCCAGCACTACGATATGTCCTTCCTTCTGCATACGCATCAGGGCCTCTTTCGTCTTTTCCGTAATTTTCTTTTCGCTGTTTGTTAATGTTCCATCTAAATCTAACACTAATACTTTTCTCATTTATCGTTTCCTATCCTTTTCTTACTATATTTTCTTATTTTGTTATATTGCAAACTGGCTCATATAAAGTTCTGAATAGAAGCCTTTCTTTGCCAACAGTTCTTCATGGCTGCCCTGCTCCATAATCTTTCCATCTTTCATAACCAGAATCACATCTGCATTCTGTATCGTAGACAGGCGGTGTGCCACAATAAAACTGGTACGGCCTTCCATTAATTGCTGGAATGCATTCTGTATCTGCATTTCTGTTCTTGTATCAATCGAAGAGGTTGCCTCATCTAATATCAGAATGGACGGCTTACACAGGATAACGCGCGTAATACAAAGCAGCTGCCGTTGTCCCTGGGAAAGATTTTCGCCATTTTCCTTGATTACGGTATCATATCCCATTGGCAGACGCTTAATAAAACTATGCGCATGCGACAATTTTGCCGCTTCAATAGCCTCCTGCCTTGTAGCATCTTTTCTTCCAAACAGAATGTTATCCAGAATCGTTCCATCTTTCAGCCAGGTTTCCTGCAATACCATTCCGTACTGGCTTCGCAAATTTTCTCTGGTCAAATCACGGATATCAATTCCGTCAATCTTGATACTTCCCTGCGTCACATCATAAAAACGCATAATCAGATTGATAATTGTTGTCTTGCCACAACCCGTTGGCCCAACAATCGCAACACGCTGTCCCGGCTTTACTTTCAGATTCAAATCCTGTATCAAAGGTTTGTCTTCCGTATAGGAAAAGAATACGTGGTCCATCTCGACATTTCCCTTTGTTACCTCTATCTTCTCTGCCTGTGCTTTATCCGGTATCTCAGACTCTTCTTCCATCAGTTCAAATACACGTCCGGCACAAGTCAGTGCATTTTGCAGCTCCGTAATCACTCCTGAAATCTCATTAAACGGTTTGGTATACTGATTGGCATAACTCAAAAAGCAAGATAACTGGCCGACACTCAGACTTCCATTGATGGCAAAAAATGCACCGGTAATGCCTACGCCTGCATACACTAAATTGTTTACAAAACGGGTTGCCGGATTCGTAATGGACGAAAAGAACGTTGCCCGTAGCGCGTATTTTTTCAGTCTGCCATTGATTTCATCAAAACGCTTCATTGCCTTTTTTTCATATCCATACGCCTGCACTACCTGCTGGTTTCCTATCATTTCATCAATCAGTCCGGTCTGTTCCCCTCTTGTCTGCGACTGTTTTTGGAACATCGTATGTGTCTTTTTGGCAATAAACGCAGCCACGAAGAAAGACAATGGTGTTACCAGTACAACAACCAGTGTAATCCATACATTGATGCGCAGCATAAAAAGCAGTGTTCCCAGAATAGTTAATATCCCGGTAAATGCCTGTGTAAATCCCATCAGCAGTCCGTCTGCAAACTGGTCAACATCAGCAATCATTCTGCTCACAATATCTCCCGTTACGTGACCGTCAAGATATTTTAACGGAAGTTTCTGTATCTTATGAAATGCATCTTTTCGGATATCCCTGACAACAAAATATGTGATACGGTTGTTTGCAATATTCATAATCCATTGTGCCACGCCCGTAATCAGAATCACAATAACCATACGTGCAAGAATTTCTTTCAAATCGGCAAAGCGAACGCATCCTTTGTCAATCATCACATCCACGGCATTACCACTCAGGATAGGAAGATACAGAGTAGAAACAACTGTTATCGCTGCGAATACAAGAGAGCACACAATCAGCCACCAGTAATGCTTAATATATGCAAGAACTTTTTTAATCGTATCAAGCTGTGTCAACTTTTTCATTGTGCTCCTCCTTCCTTTCTGTCCGTTACTTCTTCTTTACTTTCTGCCATTTGACCGTTTCCCGGCTGATTCTGTCTGGTTTCTTTCTGGAACTGGGAATAATGGATTTCTGCATAAACATCACACGTCTTTAATAATTCTTCATGTGTTCCCATTGCAAGTACCTGTCCATCCTCCAGCACCAAAATATTATCTGCATGACAGATGGAAGAAGTTCTTTGTGACACGATAAATACCGTCGGATGATAGGAAAGTGACTGGATTCCTTTTCGCAGTCTGGCATCTGTTGCATAATCCAGTGCCGAAGTGCTGTCGTCCAGAATCAGGATTTCCGGTTTTCTTACTAATGCCCTGGCTATCGTCAGACGCTGTCGCTGACCACCGGAAAGATTTCTTCCTCCCTGCTCAATCAAGGCATCCATTCCATTTTGCTTCTTGTCAACAAACTCTTTTGCCTGTGACAATTCCAACGCTTCTTCCAAATCTTCTTCCGTAGCATTTTCATTGCCCCACAAAAGATTTTCACGAATCGTCCCCTCAAACAATACTGCCTTCTGCATAACAATTCCGATTTTGCCACGCAGTTCCTCTAAAGAAACACTGCGTACATCTTTTCCATCTACCAGCACATGCCCCTTTGTGGCATCATAGAATCGTGGAATCAGATGAACAAGGCTGCTCTTTCCCGAACCGGTTCCACCTATGATACCAATGGTATCACCAGCGTTTGCCGTAAAGTTAACGTCTTCTATAGAAGGTTCCTGGGCTCCCTGATAGCAAAGAGATACATTATCAAAAACAACCTGCCCCCTTACCGTCTGCTTTGATGCAGCCGTGCTTTGTGTAGTTGTATTTTGTGTACCAGCGTTTTGTGTACCGACGTCTTGTATGCCAGCATTTTGTGTGCCGGTTTCTTCTGGCAGTTCTTTCGCAAGGAAGTTTTTCTGCTTTTGTTCCAGCGACGATTCTACTTCCAAAACATTGGCAATTCTGTTGGCACAGGCCAATGCCTTGTTGGATAATACTATGGTATTTGCCAGTTTGATTAATTCCACCAGAATTTGTGAAAGATAGTTAATCAATGCAATAACCTGTCCCTGTTTTAGTACACCAATATCAATCTGAACAGCTCCTGTCCACAAAAGTGCTACCAATGCCATATTAATCATAACGTAGGTCAAGGGATTCGTCAGTGCCGAAATTTTTCCTACCAGCAACTGTTCTTTTGCAAGCACATCATTTTCTTTGCAATACTCCTGCTCTTCTTCCTTTTCCCTGTGGAATGCCCTGATAACACGGACACCCGTTAAGTTTTCCCTTGTACTTCCCAGTACCTTATCAAGTGCCCCCTGCACTTTTTTATACAGTGGCATACAGATGGCCATAATACCAAATACCACAACGGCAAGCAGCGGAATGACAACTGCAAAAACAATAGCTGCGCGTACATCAATGAAAAATGCACTAATCATTGCACCAAATACAATGAATGGTGAGCGCAGGAACAGACGCAATGCCATATTCACACCAGACTGCACCTGATTGATGTCACTTGTCATTCTGGTAATCAAGGTAGATGTACCTATCTGGTCCATTTCCGTAAAAGACAAGGATTCTATATGTTCAAATAATGCGTGGCGTAGGTTTGCAGCAAATCCGACTGCTGCTTTCGCTGCAAAAAATTGTGCCGTAATCGAACAGGTCAGACCAACCAGTGCCAGCAAAACAAGTCCCATACCATATTGTAAAATGTAAGTCTTATCCCTGTTTGCAATACCATAATCAATAATGGCAGCTGTTACCAGTGGCACAATTAAATCAAACAGAGCCTCCAGCAGTTTAAATAACGGGCCAAACACACATTCCTTCCTATATTCCTTAATATATACCAATAACTTTTTCATTCTCTTACTCTTTTCCCTTTTTCTTTTTATAGCAGTAACACCTTGTCATCACATTTTGTTGCATAACTATTTTATCATACCCGTCAAGTCCCTTATGGCTGTTTCCAAGCGCAAGCGTGCTGCTGTAGGAAATCCGTTTTATCACATGCCCTTACAAAATAAAAGGCAAAACCCACAAATAGTATTTGCCTTATCGCCTTATTTTATTTATAATCAATTTGTTATGACAAGAACAGACAACTGTAATTTAGGAGGATACCTGTGGGAAAATACGAATTTATTGCACCCTGCCACTTTGGATTAGAGGCAGTTTTAAAAAAAGAAATCCTGCGTTTAGGATATGAAATTGTAAAAGTGGAAGATGGCAAAGTTACATTTACCGGTGACAGTGATGCCATTTGCCGTGCCAATATTTTTTTGAGAACAACCGAGCGCATTCTGCTGAAAGTAGGAAGTTTTAAAGCGTCTACTTTTGACGAGCTGTTTGAAGGCACAAAAGCCATTCCGTGGGAACAGTACATCCCGGAAAACGGAAAATTTTGGGTAACAAAAGCAACTTCTATCAAAAGCAAACTTTTCAGTCCTTCTGATATCCAGTCCATTATGAAAAAAGCAATGGTAGAACGAATGAAAGCAAAATATAACGTGAACTGGTTCACCGAAGATGGTGCAGATTTTCCTGTCAGAGTAACCATTATGAAAGATGAAGTCGTTGTTGGTCTGGATACTTCCGGCGATTCCCTGCACAAGCGTGGCTACCGTAAAGCAACCGTCAAGGCCCCTATCACGGAAACGTTGGCTGCTGCCTTGATTCTGCTGACTCCGTGGAACCGTCACCGTATTCTGGTTGACCCTTTCTGTGGAAGTGGAACATTTCCGATTGAGGCTGCCATGATTGGTGCTAACATTGCGCCGGGTATGGGACGCTCTTTTACAGCCGAAAGCTGGACACACCTGATTCCTAAAAAGCTCTGGTATGACGCAATTGATGAAGCAGAAAGCCTTGTGATACGGGATTGTGAAATGGATATTCAGGGCTATGATATCAGCCACGACGCAATAAAAGCTGCTATGGAAAATGCACGTCTTGCAGAAGTAGACCACCTGATTCATTTCCAGCAGCGTCCATTGAAAGATATGAGTCATCGCAAAAAATATGGGTTTATCATTACGAATCCACCTTATGGCAGAAGACTGGACGACCCGGAAGAAATGCCGGCACTTTACCGTGAAATCGGCGATGTGTACCGGAGCCTTGACAGCTGGTCTATGTATCTGATTACTGCCTACGAAGACGCCCAACGATACATTGGACGAAAGGCAGATAAGAACCGTAAAATTTATAACGGTATGATAAAAACTTATTTTTATCAGTATATGGGGCCTAAGCCACCAAAAAGAAGTTAATTATCTGTCATTGCATATAAAAAACCTACAATTTGTTTTAAATTTTCTAATGTCTCTCTTTGATACACGGTTTCTTTTTCCAGTTCATGAGAGACATTATTTACTTCAAAGGCAACATTTAATAGTTCCTGTAAGAAATCGGAAATCAGTCCCAGCATACATTCATCACCCTGTCCCTGACAAGTTTTTATATTGTCTGCACATTCCCTGATTTCGTCAATCTTCATAACCAGTTTATCTGTAATATTGATAGAATCAAACGACATCTGCTCTAGGGCATTCAGGGAATTTTCCATACGCTGCAAAACCAATCCCGTTGTTTCTTCTGTTTCGCTAAAACTCATTACAACACCCCCAACAATTCGTAGATAGTATCAATGCCAACTAATTCCATTCCGTTTAATGCTTCCGGTGACAAATTTAATTGTTTTTTGTTTACCTGTGGCAAGATACACTTACGAAAACCTAACTTTGCTGCTTCCGTTACCCTTTGCTCTGCCATATTCACGGCACGCACTTCACCTACCAGACCCACTTCACCAAAACAAATAGAGCCTTCTTCCAATGCCTGATTTCGATAACTGGATAATAGTGCTGCCACAATAGCCAAATCTAAAGCCGGTTCATGAATCCTCATACCACCTGCTACATTGATATACGCATCGCAGTCGCCCAGACGAAGTCCAAGACGTTTTTCTATCACTGCCATCAGCAGATTGACACGGTTATAATCCGTTCCTGCTGCCGTCCGGCGTGGCATATTAAAATTCGTCTGACACACTAATGCCTGCACTTCTATCAAAATCGGTCTTGTTCCTTCTATTGAACAGGCAACTACAGAGCCGGCCTCATGCTCAGGTTTTCCCTGTAACATATACTCGGATGGGTTAGCAACTTCTGCCAGACCGTCGGAACGCATTTCAAATACACCGATTTCATTGGTGGAACCAAAACGGTTTTTCACGCCCCGCAAAAAACGATAGGATGCACTGCCATCTCCTTCAAAATACAGCACAGTATCTACCATATGTTCCAGTACACGAGGGCCTGCCACTACGCCTTCTTTTGTTACATGGCCTACTACAAAAATAGAAATGGCCATTCCTTTTGCAAGACGAAGCAATGCACCTGTTGTTTCGCGGACCTGTCCGACACTTCCCGGTGCCGAACCAATTTCTTCACGATACATCGTCTGTATCGAGTCGATAATCACGATATCCGGTTTTACTTCTGATATCGTTTCCACAACCATATCCAAATCAGTTTCAGATAGCAAGAGCAGATCCTGCGCAAATTCCCCCAGCCGGTCTGCTCTCATTTTAATCTGTTTCAGGGATTCCTCTCCCGAAACATATAAGACTTTTTTGTTCTTTGCAACCAGTTCCCGGCACATCTGCAAAAGCAGGGTGGATTTTCCAATACCAGGGTCCCCGCCTACCAGCACCAATGAACCGGTAACGATTCCTCCACCTAATACCCTGTCAAGTTCCTGGATACCGGTTAAAGTTCTCTCTTCTCTTGTTATGGAAACCTCCGATAATTTGGAAGGCTCCCTCTTTTCTACTCGCACCCGTTCTTTTCCGGTTGCCGTCTTTACGACAGGTTCTTCTACAAAAGTATTCCACTCTTTGCAGCCCGGACATTGTCCCATCCATTTTGGACTTTCATAACCACACTCTTTGCAGAAGAAAACTGTTTTGCTTTTTCCTTTTGCCATAAATTATAACTTCACCACACGAACACTTGCTGTCTGACCTGCATTCATCTCCAGGCTCAGCACCAGTTTGCCACCAAGATTTGTTTTCATCTTGCCAAAACTGGTATCATCAACATAAACTTTATATTCTGTTTCTGGTTCTAACTCTAATGTGATAGAAGTATCTTCCAGACACTCTACCTTAAACTTCATTTCTTTATCACTTGCTTTTAATCCGGTAACAGCTGTGCCCGGTACGGATTCATAGACAAACAAGCCATTTTTCTCAAGTTTTGTAATCCCCTTAAACGTTTTTACCTTATAAAAATCTCCTTCGTATTCAAAATCTGATAACTTCTGTTTTGCGTCCAGTTCATAATTTCCAAAACTTAAAGTTCCATCATTTTCTTTGCGTATTAATTCTTTGATTACTGCCATGTTTTTTTCCTCCTAAGTCCATAAGTATTCTTATGTTACCGTCCCTCAGTTAATAAATAAATTATATCATATCATTGACTGATTTTCTACCGTTCCTTACAAAATATTATCTTTTCTTCCTCACATCCAACCTGCACTTTGTCGCCCGGCTGTAACTCTCCCGATAATACTCTGTCTGCCAGTTCATCTTCTATTTTTGTCTGGATGCTGCGACGAATCGGACGTGCTCCATAATTCTTGTCAAAACCACTTTTTGCAATATAGGCAACTGCTTCATCCGTCACTTCCATTGTAATGCTTAACTGCGCCTGCAGACGTTTTTCCAGATTAGAAAGCAGGATTCTGACAATCTGACAGATGTCTTTCTGCGTCAGTGTACGGAAAACTAACATCTCGTCAATTCGGTTGATAAATTCTGGTTTAAATATTTTCTTTACTTCTTCCAGCACAGCTTCTTTCATTCGCTCATAATCAGCCTGCTGGTCTTCTTTTGTTCCAAATCCCAAATGCTTTGGTGCAATAATCTGCTGTGCACCGGCATTGGAAGTCATAATAATAATTGTATTCTTAAAGCTGACTTTTCTTCCCTGTGCATCTGTTACGTGACCATCTTCCAGAATCTGAAGCAAAATATTAAATACATCTAGATGTGCCTTTTCTATTTCATCAAACAGAATAACGGAGTACGGATGTCTACGTACCTTTTCACTCAGCTGTCCACCGTCTTCATAACCGACATATCCCGGTGGAGAACCAATCATTTTTGATACACTGTGTTTCTCCATATATTCTGACATATCTACACGGATAATGGCCTCTTCCCGACCAAAGACTGCCTCTGCCAGTGCTTTGGACAGTTCTGTTTTTCCAACACCGGTTGGTCCCAAGAAAAGGAAGGAACCAATCGGACGATTCGGGTCTTTTAAGCCGACTCTTCCACGTCGCACTGCTTTCGCTACTGCCGTAACAGCTTCATCCTGTCCGATTACTCTCTTGTGCAGTTCTTCTTCCAGATGACGCAGACGCTCAGTTTCTTCTTCCTGCAACTGCTGCACCGGAATCTTCGTCCAGTCTGCAATAACATTTGCAATATCTTCTTCTGATACGGTCAGACTCTCTGCATTTCTGCTTTTCTGCATTTCTGCTTTCATTTTTGTAATTTGATTCTGACATTCTGTCTGCTGCTTCTTTACCTCGCTGGCTTTTGCAAAATCTTCCTTGCAGATGGCATCTTCTTTTTTCTGCTCCAATGCCACCATCTCTTCTTCCAGATTTCGCAGTTCCGGTGAAGGAATATACATACTCAGACTGATTTTTGCTGCTGCCTCATCCAATGCGTCAATGGCTTTGTCTGGCAAAAAACGGTCATTAACATAACGTTCTGACATTTTAACAGCTGCCACAATCGCCGCATCCGTGATGGTAACATGATGATGTTCCTCATAGCGTTCACGCAATCCTTTTAAAATCGCAATGGACTCTTCTTCGGAAGGTTCTTCGACATCTACCGGCTGGAATCTTCTTTCCAGTGCTGCATCTTTTTCGATATATTTTCGGTATTCTTCTCTTGTTGTTGCACCAATTAACTGAATTTCACCACGCGCCAATGCCGGTTTCAAAATGTTGGCTGCATCGATAGCCCCTTCCGCACCACCTGCACCGATAATGGTATGAATTTCATCAATAAATAACAAAATATTGCCCGACTGGCTTACTTCTTTTATTGCTCTCTTAATGCGTTCTTCAAATTCACCACGATATTTTGAGCCTGCAACCATTCCGGATAAGTCTAATACCAGCACTCTCTTGTCCTGCAAAATTTCTGGAATATCTCCCATTGCAATCTTCTGTGCCAACCCTTCTACAACAGCTGTTTTTCCTACGCCCGGCTCACCAACCAGACAAGGGTTGTTTTTTGTCCGTCTGCTTAATATCTGCACCAGACGACGGATTTCTGCTTCTCTTCCGATAACAGGGTCTAACTGTCCATCTTTTGCAAATGCTGTCAAATCCCGGCTGTATTGGTCCAGAACCGGCGTTGCCGATTTCATTTTCTTACTTTTTTGCATCATATATTCATTTTTTGCACTTGTCATATCCTGACCTGTCGCTGTCAGAACATCAATATATAATTTCTGAACGTTAATTCCTTTTGTATTCAGCAGACGCACTGCAATACAGTCTGCTTCTTTTAATAAAGCAATCAGCAGATGCTCTGTTCCGGCATTTGGTGCACCCAGACGCTCTGCCTCTGTCAACGCATTCGTCACGATTTTCTGTGCCCGTGGCGTCAATTCTTCACGGCCTGCCGTCGCTATGCTGGCACCTGTTGACAAATTCTCCTCGATTAATTCATATATTTTATCATAAAAGACGCCGTTTTCTTTCAGCACTTCACTTGCTACACCTTTTGTTTCAATCAAGGCAAGCAATATATGCTCTGTTCCAATGTATCCGTGTCCCAGAGCCACAGCACATTTTTTGGCGTGGTCCAATGCTTTCTGGGCACTTTTCGTATAACGTTTCTGCATGTTGTCCTCCAAATCTTTTCACATTAATCCTTATTTCTATCAGAATAACGAATCCTGAATGCAATTGCAAGCAAAATCATCAGAGCGCAAAACACTGCCATAATGCCAATAACATAATGCAGGCTCTGAATCGTTCTCTGGGAAGAATCTCCCACCAGGTCTTTTTCATTCATATTACGGTACAAAGACCGTATGCTTTCATATGGCATCCACATACCACTTTCTCTATCGTACAGATAAAATTTTTCTATCGCATCTTCTTTGTCCGGCTCTATTCCGTAAAATAGCAGATACGGACTTTCTTCCTCACCATTTAGAGCATACGCTGTTACTTTTTTTCCGTCAATCTCTGTTTCGATTTCTGAAAATCCTGCCGGAATCAGATTTTCGTCTTTTAACTCTGTAAGTGTAATTGCAGGCTGGCTTTTTGCTGCTTTTTCGGCGGCCTCCTGCTTTGTTTTTTCAGAACCTTTTTCTGCTTTGTCCGGCGATGCCGAAGCATCCGGTTTTTCGGTTGTTTTCGTCTGCTTCTTTTTTTTCTGTTTCTTCCGGAGAAGATACCACAACTTCCAGTTCACTGTAAGACACAGACATCTTCGTGCTGCTACCATCATCTGCAATGACATTATATGGCTGCTGTAAAGATATCGTCGTTTGTCCTTTTTTTCTGGCACGAAATTTGACAGAATATTTTATTTTTGCTGCACTTTCACTTCTGTCCATATCCGATATCTGAAATTCATCATCATTTCCATGGACAACACTTCCACCGGTTACAAACTGCAGGACACTGTTATCATAAGAAAAATAACCTTCAAATCCTTTTATATTTTCGGACGAACTCACCGTAATGACAACGTAAACGGTATCCCCTTCCATTGCTGAACGGTTTTTGGATGTAACCGATATCGTCGCACCGGCTGCTTCTGCCTTTTGTACCGGTTTTCCCTGCGAAATACAAAAAACGCAAAAAAGCAGAATTCCAAAAAGTATCCGGCACATCTTCTGTCCTGTCACTAATTTTGTTTTTCTGCTTTTCTGTAACATATTGCCCTCATTCCCGTACACTTTCTAAAAGGTACCTGTGTTTTTCTGCTTTTTTTGCATTATCTGCGTTTTTGTTATCTGGTTTTTATACTGCTTTTTACAACATCTGTTTTTATGCTGCTTTTCGTGTCACCTGAATTTTATATGACCTTACGCTGCCACTTTGTGCTTTTACTTTTACCGTATAAGTCTTTGTGCCAACTTCCACGCTTTTTGTTCCTTTGCCTGTGACAGTAGCCGTTGAGCTGACTGCCGTTGCATTAATTTTAATGGATGTAACGCTATTTGGCAATGTCACTTTATAAATTTTGCTTCCATCATCACCCAAAACAAACTTGGAGCTAAAGGCATGGTTGGATATCGATAAGGTTTTCAGATAATTGTTCGGATTTTTTCCACCCGACGGCACAGGACACGGTGTAGCCGGCATATTTTCATATACCGGAATGGAAAATACCATCGTCATGGTTTCTTTTTGTGTTCCATATGCCGTATTTGTCTTCGTTGCTTCGCTGTTTGGCGCCTCAATGTTTGCCATATATTGATGAGAATAACGGTTTTTCGGCGTAACATTAAATTTCTGCAGGTATAATGTGTTTTGTCCTACGTTAATATAATTTTTGCCAATATAACTTGCGCCACCAACAATAGATTTGTATGGTGAAGTCCACGGTCTTAAATATGTGGTGCTTTTGGAACTGCCACCCTTTGCCCAGTTAAGTCCGTTTGCAACAGCTCCTCCCGAAACCGTGCTGTTATTTGCACCAATATTATAAAAGTTATAAATGCCTTCGTAACCTGACACTTTTCCGGAAACGGAACTGCTCATCAGAGTCGAACTGATAACAACTTCCTGCTTTACCCGGGATGCCAGATGATATGGACTTACACCGGATTTTGACGCTGCCGTAATAAATGTTGAAGAATATCTTCTGCTTTTTTTGGCGCCGGAATCATCCGTATAGGTATAACTTTTATTATACATCGGTGTATTATTCAGGATTTTTTCCACTCCGGCTTTTGTATGGGACTCTTTCTGGTATTCCAGACTTTCAAACTGGAAAATGCCTCTTGCATCCAGAAAATTTCGTGGGTCCATATAGTATTTCACTGCTTTTTCTGATGCCGTCACCCAGGTAGAGCCATCATATGGAATAAATTTATCTGTTTTCCAATTGTAAGCACCATCAGCAAATGATTTCCAGTCGTATGACTTATTTACACTGAGCAGATTCAATCCGACAACGCTTTCTTTCTGGATAACCGTGTTCCAGTCTAAGCCTGTTTTGTAAGGGATAAATTTCCAATTCGGATACTGCTTATGTAATGCTGTCAGTTTTGTTATATAAGAACTCGGAAAACCATCCTCTGTCAGTTTCTTTGAAAACTCTGCATCCGTCATACCGGATGTATCATCTGACGTAGTTGTCTGTGACGTTGTTTCTGACGTACTGCTCTTTTCATTTTTTACAATTTGCAGCCGTCCATATTTATCTAAAATATAGCCTTTTACTGCTGTTTTACTGCTTGTCACTTTCACATAAAGATATTTTTTTCCAAGTACATTTTTACTTTTTAAAACTGTCATCTGTTTTCCGTCTTTTAACTGTACTTTTTTACCATTGACCGAGACAGCCGTTTTTCTTCCTGCATGCTTTAGCAGTGTTACTTTCTCTGACGAATCCAAAACTGCCGGAAGACCTTTATTGCAAATCAGTTCCACGTGTTTTGACAAAATATAGCCTTTGCATGTCTTAGACGAATATGTTACTGCTATCCGGTACCACTTTGTATTTTTAACAAGTTTTTCCGATAAAATCCGGACTTTTTTGGCCTTTTTTACAGATACCGTCTTTTTATTTACAGTCACGGGTGCTGCCTTGACCGATGCAGTTGTTCTGACTTTTACCGAATTTGCCGTTACACGTCCATACATCTTTGTGTGTACTTTTCCCGTCTGTACTTTAATGTATGTTTTCTTTGCAAATCCTGTAACCGTCTTGCTGTTTTGTTTCACTTTAATATGATACCAGTCCCCATTTACCCCGGTAACAGTAACTTTTTCTCCATTCGATAATGTTACTTTTGTGCCACCGGATTTAACCACACTATAGCCGGTTCCCGGTCCGGAACGGACATTTAAAAGGCCACTAACCTTAACCGTTCCAACTGCTGATGCCATTGCTTTATTTTCCGGCGTGATTGCCAGAGAAGCACAGACTGTCAGCACAAATGTGGCAATTACACACAGAACTATGCTTTTGTAATTTTTCATGTAAACACACTCCTTATTTCAAAAATCCCTTCAATTCTTCGGTTGTGAAATAATAATGAGAACCACAAAAATCACAATTAACTTCTATTGTTTCTCCATCCGCTATCATTTCCTGCAAATCTTTTTTTCCTACACTTGCGACTGCCTTCGCTACTCTTTCTTTGGAACAGTTGCAGGAATATTGTGTCGGAATCCGTTCCAGAATCTCAACATCTAAATCTCCCATGATAAATTGAATCATATCTTCCGGCGTCATTCCCTGCTCCATCAAATCTGTCACAGAATGAATATGCTCCAGTGATTTTTCAACCGCCGAAATTACAGACTCCTCGGCATATGGCATTACCTGAATGATAAAACCACCTGCCTGTCTGACATGATTTTCTTTGTCAAGAAGAACTCCTAAACCTACAGAAGAAGGTACTTGTTCAGATGTAGCATAATAATATGTCAAATCCTCGGCAATTTCACCGGAAACTAAATGTGTCTGTCCATTATATGGCTCTTTCATACCGATATCGCGGATAACATTTAAAAATCCCGGACCTAATGCACCGGCAACATCCAATTTTCCCTTTGCATTTGGAGGCAGAAGCACCATAGGCTGCTTTACATATCCTTTTACATTGGCTTTTGAATCGGAAGTTACCGTCAGTCCTCCAATCGGTCCTCCACACTGAATCTGCAGAGTCAGAATGTCATTATCCCCTTTCATCATACTTCCCATCATACTGCCTGCCGTCAGTAATCTTCCCAGTGCAGCTGTCGCAACCGGACTGGTATTATGGATTTTTCTGGCTTCCTCTACTAAATCCCTTGATGTTACGGCAAAAACACGTAACTGATGATTTGCTGCTGTTGCTCTTACAATATAATCCTGACTCATAAATTTTACCTCTTCTCTATCCTTCTACTAAAATCCACCCGATGGATTTCTTTCTATTTTTATTTTCTGCCATTAAATATGAACTGCTTTATCCTTTTTATTTTCTGCCATATATATGGACTTCTTTATCCTTTTTATTTTTTTGCTATAAAATAAAGACGCTCACTTTCATCTGCCGGCTCTTTTTCCGTAAACGCTTCAAAAACATCAACCCTGGAAAACCCCTGTTTTTTCAGGCATTCTGCAATCACATTGCTGTCATAAGCCCGTTGTCTGTGCAATTCATCTGTTCGTACAAACAAATCTCTTTCATCATCATATAATTCGTATACCGTAAGAAGATATTCGTTAATTTGTTCTTCTGGATAATACTCATTTTCCCAGATGTAACTGGCATCTTCCCGGTTTTCCGTAATGGTTCTGCTACCAAGTATTTCTCCAAAAAAATATGCCGTTTTCATATCAAAAATAAAAACACCATCCGGCTCCAGAAAATGATGAACCCTTTGGAATACCTGCTCCAGCTCCTCTATATTGCAGATATAATTCATCCCATCACAGATGCAGACTACGGCAGCCACCCGGCTGACCAACTCTAATTCCCTCATATCCTGATGAATCAATAAAACGTCTTCCTGACATTTATCTCTTGCAATCTCCAGCATTTCTTCAGAAATGTCTGCTCCGATAACCTGATATCCGGCAGCAGCCAGACGCCTTGTGATTTCGCCTGTTCCACATGCTAAATCCACTACGGCTCCCTCACAAATGCCTTCTTTTTTTAGGAGGCCGTATAAATACCGAAACCAGTCATCATAGGGAATGTTGTCCATAAATCTGTCATATACCGAGGCAAACCCTCCGTAAATCTCATATTCTTCCTGCATTCTGTCACCTTTTGCCTGTCTTTTTATTTTGTATAATCCCGGCACTTTTTTATATAGTGTAAACTTTTTCGCCTGCTCTAATCCCTGCGTTCAGCATGATGACGTACTTTTTCTTCGTACATTTTTTCATCAGCCACTTTAATCAATTCTTCCAAAGCAATCTGCGCATTTGGTACACCGGTCACGCATCCGATACTTGCACTTACCTGATACGGCTTACCGGAATGCTTATTAAAATCATCCAAAAAAGCAACTACTTTGTTGTGGAAAACTTCTGTTTCTTTTTCTGACTCCACCTGACCTGCGACAACATATTCATCTCCACCAAATCTTGCACACGTGCAAAGTGGAGGTGCTGCATGCGCCAACGCTTTTCCTACCGTAGAAATAGCAATATCACCATCTGCATGACCATATGTATCGTTGATAAACTTTAACCGGTTTAAGTCAACCGATACTACCATAATCATTTTATTTTCCTCAATACACTGTTTGAAAACCGGCTCAACACGCTGATAAAATCCACGTCTGTTGAACAGACCTGTCATCGGGTCATGCACATATTTGTTCTCCAGATTATTAATAATCGCCTGCTGCCTCTGATGCATTCTTGTCGTTTCAAGTGCATTGCTGATATTCATCAAAAACTGATATGCATGGTTCAGACACATTTTATATGGGTCATACACAACTGCCACATATCCGATTGACCTCTCCAGCACGTGCAACGGCAAAAACATCACATTGTTTTCCTCGTCTAGAATCTCGTCCAGATGTGGCAGAAGGGAAACCGTGGAAAAATCAGTAATACCCTGCCACTCACCGTCGCATCGGGAAAGCATAATATCCATTGTCGCCGAATATCCAACCCGTTTAAAACTTTCTTCTTCGATAATATCAGAAAGCACTTCCTTTTCACTCAGGAAATCATCTGAAATACATAACCAGAACTTATTGGTTAAAAAGTTATCTGCATAATCTTTCAGGTTATCAAAAACGCCATAGAAAGAATCGTTATCCGTCAGATTTGCAGTCATTTTTATCTGCAGACCATTAAACTGGTCATAAAAGTCAATCTGCTCATACAATTCCCTTACCAGTGTGCTGTATTTTCTCGCCTGCACATCTTTGCAGCCACAGGAAGAACCATACAAAATCTGGGAATCAATCCAGTACTGGTCATCCTGGCTTTCACCTTTGAAATAACGCTCTAATATCTGGAATGCACACATTATCGTTTCGTGATAATTATGTTTTGCCGTGGTAATTGCCGGAGAATGTTCCAGCGCCTCACGGATTCCATCAAATCCCGTAATTGCAATATCTTCCGGTATTTTGTAACCTGCCTGTGACAAATATTTGAATGCAGCAATTGCCATAGCATCATTTGCACAGACAATGGCCTGTGGCAACGGCAAATCGCTTGCCAGAAAATCACTGATTACCCTCTCTGTCGGGCCTCTCCAGAAATCTCCATAGCCAATTCTCTCTTCTTCTACCGGAATCCCGTGTTCTTCTAATACTTTTTTATAAACTGCCAGACGCTCTTCCGAAAATTCATTTCCCTTATGACCGGCAATAAAATTAATTCTGGTATAATGATGTTCCTCAATCAGATGCGTAATAATTTCTTCGATTGCATTGGTATACCGGAAATTTACATTATAACAGCCTTCTATATGATGGTCAATCGAAACAACCGGAATGTTGTATACTTTTGCTTTCTCTACAATGTCATCACGAATGTCACTGTTTTTGATAGTTTCTGACAAAAGAATAATTCCGTCTATTAAATTGTAATTCATTAATTGAAAAATATTGCTCTCACCAATATCCTGTTTTTCCCAATCATACAGGTTACTAAATGAATTAAAATAAAGAAGTTTAAACCCGAAAGAATCAACGAAAGAGTGTAGTGCTTCTAACATGGTATCGATGTATTCTGAATTAATTCCTGCTGTACACACAGCTATTATTTTTTTATCGTTATTAAGCAAGGCACGTCCCCCCTTATGGTTCTTTTTTTGTTGCTTTTGTTCTATATTTATTTTATTTCGTCCGTCCGTTCCTTTTCTGTCTTTTATTTCGTATGTTCATTCGTTTCGCCCTGATGTGCCGGCATCCGGTGCATTTTATTCCTGCTGCACAGTGCCATACACGCTTATACTTAATTATACTTTATCCCCCTTTTATCTTCAAGTAATTTTTCTTCTATTTTCTCAGGTTTTCCTATTTTTTCTTCTCGAACATATGTACTTGCTTTGTTATGAGAATCGTGGTACTATTAAGAACAAGATTACGGTAAAATACAGTCATACGATACTCTTCCGGCTTATCTTTTTTGAGAAACAATCCGTATCCTTACAGAATATATAGAAATGGCAGGTGAATATATTGCGAAAACATGATGAAGCAAAAAAATATATACGAATCCGTGGTGCACAGGAGCACAATCTAAAAAATATCAATATTGATTTGCCCCGTGACGAATTTATTGTTCTTACCGGTCTGAGTGGTTCCGGCAAATCTTCCCTGGCTTTTGATACGATTTATGCCGAGGGACAGCGACGCTATATGGAGTCGCTTTCTTCTTATGCCCGTATGTTTCTGGGGCGTATGGAAAAGCCGAATGTCGAAAGCATAGAGGGCTTGTCCCCTGCTATTTCCATTGACCAGAAATCCACCAATCACAACCCACGTTCTACGGTAGGAACAGTTACTGAAATTTACGACTACTACCGTCTGCTTTTTGCCCGAATCGGTATTCCTCATTGTCCGAAATGTGGTAAGGAAATCAAAAAGCAGACCGTCGACCAGATTGCAGACGAAATTATGTCTTACGAAGAGGGAACAAAATTGCAATTACTGGCTCCTGTCGTGCGTGGGCGAAAAGGCGAGCATGTCAAAGTATTTGAATCTGCACGGAAAAGTGGATATGTGCGTGTCATTGTTGACGGACATCTCTATGAACTTTCCGAAGAAATCAAATTAGAAAAAAATAAAAAGCACAATATTGATATTATGGTGGACCGTCTTGTGGTGCGTCCCGGTATCGAAAAACGTCTTTCCGATTCGATTGAAAGCGTTATGAAGTTGTCCGACGGACTGCTGACTGTTGATATTCCAAACGGTGAACAGATTCATTTCAGCCAGAGCTTTTCCTGCCCTGATTGTGGCATCAGCATTGATGAAATCGAGCCTAGAAACTTTTCGTTCAACAACCCGTTTGGTGCCTGCGAAACCTGTCACGGTCTTGGATTTAGTATGGAATTTTCTGAATCTCTCATTATCCCGGACCCTTCTCTGAGTATTCCGCAAGGAGCACTGGCCGTTCCCGGATGGCAGTCTGCCACGAATCCGTCCAGTTACGGACGCTGCATTTTAGATGCCATTGCAAAAGAATACGGTTTTGACTTAAATGTTCCTTACAAGGACCTTTCCGACGAGGCAAAACATCTTATTATGTACGGAACGGACGGCAAAACCGTGCAGGTAACCTATAAAGGCCAGCGTGGTACCGGTATTTATGATATTCCATTTGAGGGTGTCATACGAAATGTAGAACGCCGTTACCGGGAAACCAATTCCGATACCGGCAAGAAAGAATATGAATCTTTTATGGACATCATTCCTTGTAAAACATGTAAGGGAGAACGCCTGAAACCGGGTGCCCTTGCCGTTACCGTCGGTGGAAAAAATATCACTGCGATTACAAAAATGCCTATCTGCGATTTGGTTGATTTTATGAATCATATGGAACTGACCAGCAGGCAGTTGGCAATTGGCGATTTGGTTCTCAAAGAAATCAATGCACGTCTGGGATTTCTGATGGATGTCGGTCTTGGCTACCTGTCACTATCGCGTAATGCCAGCACACTTTCCGGTGGAGAGGCACAGCGAATCCGTCTGGCAACCCAGATTGGCTCCGGTTTAGTCGGCGTTGCCTACATTCTCGACGAGCCAAGTATCGGACTTCATCAGCGCGACAACGATAAATTGCTTAACACTCTGATTCGTCTGAAAGACCTCGGCAATACGTTAATCGTTGTGGAACACGACGAAGACACGATGCTGGCAGCAGATTACATTGTTGATATTGGTCCGGGGGCTGGTGTTCACGGTGGCGAAGTCGTTGCTGCCGGAACAGCGCAGGAAATTATGGAAAATGAAAATTCCATTACCGGTGCTTATTTAAGTGGAAGAATCTGTATTCCTGTTCCTAAGGAACGCAGAAAACCAACCGGCTTTATTACCGTCAAAGGGGCCAGCCAGAATAACCTGAAAAATATTGATGTTGATTTTCCTCTGGGTGTTATGACCTGTGTAACGGGCGTGTCCGGTTCCGGTAAAAGTTCACTGGTCAATGAAATTTTATATAAGAGCCTTGCGAAAACACTGAACCGTGCAAGAACAATTCCCGGAAAACATAACGAAATTACCGGCACGGAGCAGCTGGATAAAATCATTGCCATTGACCAGTCGCCCATCGGACGTACTCCACGTTCCAACCCGGCGACTTACACCGGCGTATTCGACCTGATTCGCGACCTTTTTGCATCAACACCGGATGCCAAAGCAAGGGGATACAAAAAAGGCCGTTTCAGCTTCAACGCAAAGGGAGGCAGATGCGAAGCCTGCGCCGGAGATGGTATCAACAAAATCGAAATGAACTTTTTGCCGGATATTTATATTCCTTGTGAAGTATGCCACGGAGCCAGATATAACCGTGAAACACTTGATGTCAAATATAAAGGCAAAACCATCGCCGATGTGCTGGATATGACAGTTGAGGAAGCATTACAGTTTTTTGCCCCTCTTCCAAAAATCCGCAGAAAGATAGAAACCTTAAATGATGTAGGTTTGTCCTATATCAAGCTCGGACAGCCTTCTACTACTTTGTCCGGCGGCGAAGCACAGCGCATCAAACTGGCTACTGAACTCAGCAAACGAAGCACCGGCAAAACAATTTATGTTCTGGATGAACCTACAACCGGACTGCATTTTGCCGATGTCCATAAATTAATCGAAATTCTGCGCAGACTTTCTGACAGTGGCAATACTGTTGTTGTTATCGAGCATAATCTGGATGTCATTAAGACAGCCGACTATATTATTGACATTGGACCGGAAGGTGGTGACCGTGGTGGTACGATTGTTGCCACCGGTACACCGGAAGAGATTGCCCGTTGTAAAGATTCCTACACCGGCATTTACCTGAAAAAAATTTTGGAAAAAGGAGAGAAATAAATGAGCGACTCAAATAATCATACAAAAGACCATTCTTTTTTTGCCATGCTGGCAAGAATGAAATATATCGAACGCTGGGCACTTATGAGAAACTCTGTTTCGGAAAATATCAGTGAGCACTCATTGGAAGTAGCCATCGTTGCCCATGCCCTCGCCCTGCTTGGCAACAAACGTCTTGGGAAAAATTACAATCCGGAACATGTCGCTATGCTCGGTATTTACCACGACTGTACAGAAATCATTACCGGAGATATGCCTACGCCCATTAAGTATGAAAATCCGGATATCCAGTCTGCTTATAAACAGATTGAAAAAGAGGCTGCCTATCGCCTGTTAAACAAGCTCCCGGATGACTTGCGAAAAGAATATGAGCCATACTTTATTGAACAGCCACAGGACAAAGAGGCACACATTCTGGTAAAAGCTGCCGACAAAATATCGGCCCTGATAAAATGTATTGAAGAAGAAAAAACAGGCAATCAGGAATTTGGCAGTGCAAAACAGACAATTGCCCAGTCCATCAAACAGCTTCATTGCCCGGAGGCAGATATTTTTACAGAAGAATTTCTCCCACTGTATCAGATGACATTGGACGAGTTAAGTTAAGTCGTAGCACTGACATTATTTCGGGTACGAAAACAGCAAAAAGCAGCAGGAAATGTTTACTACTTACTTTCCTGCTGCTTTTTATTCATAAACTATAAATCTGCAAATATATTGAATGCACTTACAAACTCACGGATAAAATCACCCGGCAAACCTGCCATAAAATATAGCACTCATCTGCACTATAAAAATTATCCAAGTAATGCCTTATCATTTGCGAACTCTTCACCACTGACTTCTTCAAACTTCTTCAAAAGGTCTTCTACTGTCAGTTTCTTCTTTTCTTCACCCTTGATATCCAGAATAATTTTTCCTTCATTCATCATAATCAGACGGTTACCGTGCACAATGGCATCACGCATATTATGTGTTACCATCATAGCTGTCAGATGGTTTTCTGCAATAATCTGTTCTGACAAATCAAGTACTTTTGTTGCTGTTTTTGGATCAAGTGCTGCTGTATGCTCATCCAGCAAAAGAAGTTTTGGTCTTTTTAATGTTGCCATCAGCAATGTCAGTGCCTGACGCTGACCACCGGAAAGCAGTCCGACTTTTGATGTCATACGGTCTTCCAGTCCCAAATCCAGTTTGGCAAGAAGCTCACGATATTCTTTCTTTTCTTTCCGAGTAATTCCCCAGCTAAGACCTCTTCTCTGTCCACGTCTTGCAGCCAGTGCGAGATTTTCCTGAATTTCCATTGTTGCCGTTGTACCTGTCATAGGGTCCTGAAAAACCCTTCCCAGAAAACGTGCTCTCTTATGCTCCGGTAATCCCGTAACATTTTCTCCATCAATCAGAATA
This sequence comes from bacterium, assembly GCA_028724545.1. Classification (GTDB taxonomy): domain Bacteria; phylum Bacillota; class Clostridia; order Lachnospirales; family Lachnospiraceae; genus Butyribacter. Next base: position 14,076 of record JAQYCU010000038.1, on the reverse strand, counting down.
GAACCGCTGTCAATCGGCCAGACACCTGCAATAGCGTTCAAAACAGTCGATTTACCGGCACCATTTCCACCGATTACTGTTACAAAATCGCCCTCTTCCAGAACAAGATTAACACCATCCAAAGCCTTCTTTTCGTTAATCGTTCCGATATTAAATGTTTTATGGATATCTCTTAACTCTAACATTATTTTGCACCTCCTTTTGCCGCTCTCCGATAGGAATTTTTCGTCTTTCCTTTCAGATACGGAACTGCAAGGAATATTGCTACTACAATGGCAGAGAACATCTTCATATCGATAGAAGGCAGTCCTAACCACATAACGAAACTAATAACAATATAGTAAATAATACTTCCGATTACGACAAACAAAAGTCTGCCACAGAAATTCAATTTATTTCCAAAGATAGCTTCTCCAAGCACCTCACCAATAATAACGGATGCAAGACCAATAACAATCGCACCACGTCCCATATTGACATCACAGTTACCCTGATACTGTGCTAACAATCCACCTGCAAGTCCCACAAGACCGTTTGAAAATACTAAAGCAATTACTTTTGCTACCGAAGTATTAATTCCCTGTGCACGGGACATATTCGGGTTGCATCCGGTTGCACGAATGGTAAATCCCATTTCCGTTCCAAAGAACCAATATAAAATTGCAATAATAATAATTGTAAGAATCGCCGTAACAAGTATCGTCTTAGAAATATAACGAAGAGATACCAGTAAATCATACTGGTCTACACTGACAGCCTGATTCGCCTTACCCCCGGTAATGTTCAGGTTCACAGAATACAATGCAATCTGCGTCAGAATACCGGCAAGAATATCCGGGATACCAAATACCGTATGTAACACGCCGGTAATAAACCCTGCCATCATTCCGGCTAGAAATGCCATCAATACGGCAACTACCGGATGATATCCGGCCAATATCAGCATAACGGTTACGGCACCACCCGTTGCCATCGTACCATCTACCGTCAAATCTGCAAAATCCAATATCTTAAATGTAAGATATACACCGATTGACATAACACCCCAGATAATTCCCTGTGAAACATTTCCAGGTAATGCTCTGACTAATGCCATCGGGTCCAGTGCTCCCAATACGGGAATTAAACTTAACATCTGTTCCTCCTTCTGCCAGCAATCTGCTGACGTACCATATTCATATCGTTGTTATTATAACGGAGAAATCCGATTAAGGCAACTCTGATTGAAGTAACTCTGGTTAAAACAACTGTTCCAATCAAATTACAGCGACTACCCCAAAACGTCTTTCCCAAAACTCTTAAAATCCTTTCCGGATTTCTTCAGCAAGTTCTGCTATATCTGTTTCATCACTGTGCTCTACCCATTTGATATGCACGGCATCATCCTTATAGCGTGGAATCAGATGCACGTGAAGATGAAATACCGTCTGTCCTGCCACTTCACCGTTATTCTGCAATACATTCAATCCTTCACATTCAAGCACTTCTTTCAGAACCGTGCCACATTTTTTTGCTACCAGAAAAATCTTTTCACAATATTCATCCGGCAGTTCATATAAATTTGCAGCATGTGTTTTCGGCAGAATAATGCAATGACCTTTTGAAGCCGGATTTGCATCCATAATTACCTTGAAATCATCATCTTCATAAATGGCATTGGTTGGAATCACTCCGTTTGCCAGTTTGCAAAAAATACAATCATCATTTACTACTTTCTTCATAATCTGTTATTCTCCTTTCTATCTGTTTCCGAACCGGAACAAGGTATCAAAAGTATGTAACACACGGAAATTTCCTTTTGCCGTTAAATCTCCTGCCATAAAAGCAGTCTGCACCGGCGATTCTCCGTGAATAATCTTTTCCAATACCTGTCTTGACGATTTGATTGCAACATCAACTTCCTCTTTTTGTCCGTAATAACATTCCAGACTGGAATTGTCGATTGCAATAATCAGTGTCTTATTTAATTCCTTAATTTCCCAGGAAAACGTAAGCGCGATATCAGGAATCGGACTAAATGCTTTTTTGAAATCCTCAACGTAAGGTTCTTCTACGCCTTCACCCGAATCATCTCCCATCATCTGACGGAACATCTGCGTCAATTCCTGAATATCTTCTTTTTGCTGTTTCACATAACTTTCATTTGACACATACATCGAAAGCTGCTCGCTTTCCTGTGGCGTCAGGCTGATGTTTTTTGGTTTCAGCACATTTTCACGCACTGCCAGACTACTGGAAGGAAATGAACTTAATTTCTTTGAGAATGTGCGATAAAAATTCTCCGTCTTTTTTTCAATCAGGTAGGAATACTCCGTTCCCGTTTCAAACGCAACCGGGTCACTGACATAGGCACAAATGCCGTCGCATGGAATACCTCCAAGCATTTCCCACGCTTTTACCATAGTAAACTGGGCATCTTTTTCCCCGTAAGTTGTCGCCAGCACTACCGGCATCATATACAAAGACTTGATTTTTTCTTTGTCGCCATACAGCCAGCAGGCATCCAGAAACTGCCACAGCAGGCCACCGATTCCCATCCATTCTACGGATGCTGCCAGAATAACGGCATCTGCCTCCTTTAATGTCTTTGGCAGAACAGAAATTCCACGTTTATCTTCGTATAAATTGTAACGTGTCACTTTGATATTTAATTCATCTAAAACTGTTATGATTTTGTTCATAACAAATATGGCCGGGTCATCAATCAGCCCTCTTCCACCATAATATATATTTACTTTCATCCTGCACCTTCCTTATTGATTCTTTTTTCTGCGCAATCCAATGGACAACAGCCCCATAATGAAAAATCCGGCAATAAAGCCTCCCACATGGGCAGCATTGTCTACTTCCTGATTTACAAATCCACTATACAGACTTAAAAAAACAAGAAATGCGACCTGTTGGATAGAATACTGAAATTCTTTCTGTTTAAAAAACAATACGATATAAAGCAATGCACCGATTGTTCCAAAAATAGCTCCTGATGCACCAATGGAAACCACGAAACTGTTCTGTACCATATTATAAACCATAGAAGTGCACCCTGCAAGAATACCCGAACCAAAATACAAAATTCCACAACGCACACTGCCTATTTCTCTTTCCAGATAATACCCCATACAGGCCAGAATAAACATATTATTTCCAATATGCTCCATATCACTATGCAAAAACATAGACGTAAAAATCCGGTACCACTCGCCCTGTTTCAACACACTGTACCACTCCAATGCACCCCAGTCCACAATTTCTTCCTGATATGCAAATCCAAACAAATCTGTAAACAAAAAAATCAGAAGATTCAGCAAAATCACTGCGATGGTAAAACGTGGAATGAACGTAACCGTTCTTCTTGTATTTCTCTGATATCCGTTCCGGTATGAAAAGTCATCTTCCATCATAATACGTTTCCTCTTTTCTGCAAAATTTGCTTTTCTTTTTATTACTATTTTCTTACTATTTTTTCAATCGTTTGTTATCACTATTTTACTTTTTCCTGTAGAAAGTATCATAACAGATAAATCTTTTTTTATCCACATTTTTTGTCGAAGAAGCAATAAATATGACAATCGTTACCTTCTTCCATCCTTTTTTGCAAACAAGTATCATAAAAGCACAGTAATTTTACAATTTTGACATACAAACCAGGGGGTAGAAAGATATGAAACATTTACTGGAACATTATTATTTACTTTTTGCAATGACAATAGTAACGGCTGCTGCCATTCTTCTGAAATGTATTTGCGCCATTGTATATCAATTAATTCTGCGTGAAAGCGAACAGATGGCAGGCACAAAAAACAAATGGCTCCGTTCCATCTGCACAAAATTTGAGGCATGTTACCAGTTAAAAATGCCGGTTTATGATATTAACACTTTTGTCAGAACATATTTGGAGCAATACCGTTTTCTGGGGGTTTCCATAAAATCCCTCGAAAATTCTGACTACCTTTGCGCTCTCGTTCTAACCGGCTGCACTTTGCTCAGCATCATCTATGGCATTTTTTATGAACTGCCGGCAAAATGGATTGCCATTCATTCTCTGACATTCGCGCTTTTCTTCATTTTTCTTGCTTTTGGTGAATTGCTATTTCAGGTGCGTTATAAGAAAAAAATGGTACAACTACAATTGGTAAATTATTTTGAAAACCATCTTCGTGCCAGATTAGAAAATGAATATCTGCATCCCGAAGAACGGGCAGCCTATCAGCAGGAATATTTTGAAAAAGCAGAAACAAATGCATTGTCTAAAGAAAATGCATGGGCAAAGGCAACGTCAAATGAGAAAACAGCGAAAAAAAACGGAAAAACAAAGACTGCGGAAAAAAGAGAAACTCCGTTAAGTGCCGATATGCAGGAACTGATTGATTCGCTTTTGGAAGAAGACAGTATCACGGAAGAATTAGAAAAAACACAGGAAAAATTAACGGCTGCTGCGACAAGTGAAAAATACCAGCTTGTAGAAGATATCATCCGTGAATATTTATAATCCACAGAAATATTACTACCAAATTTATTGCAAACAAGAATATTTAGGGAGGTTTTTTATTATGGAAATGAAATATAGCATCTCGGAGGCAGCAAGACAGCTTGCTGTCGAAACCCACGTCCTTCGCTACTGGGAAGTCGAACTCGGACTGCACATCCGGAGAAACAGCCAGGGACACCGTTATTATGACACGAAAGACATTACGATTCTGCGTGATATTAAAGATTTAAAAGAGCAGGGATTCCAGCTAAAAGCAATCAAACTGATTCTTCCTGACATTCAGACCATCCACGATATGGAGCCGCAGAAATTATACCGCCTGCGCGAAGAACTGAATCAGCAGGTACAATCTGACGAAATCTGTCATCCAACCGTGCAACACAAAGCGCAGGTAATGCCCTTGCACCCGAACCAGCCTGTTTATCCCTATCAGAATAATTCCCCTCAGCAAAAGAGCAATGAAGAAAAGCTGCGTCATTTTGAGGCAATGATGCGTAAAATGATTCGCAATACAGTAGAAGAAATGGGCCGGGAATCCGAAGAACGCATCTGTGAAAAAATCACCACAAAACTTTTAAAAGAAATGGATTATCTGACACGGCAGAAAGAAGAAGTGCAGGAAAAACAAATTGCACTGCTCAATAAAATTCTGAACGAAGTCCAGAACGGTCTTCCTCAGGCAGCAGCAACGCAGGAATTACAGCTCAAACAGCTGCAATCCCGAAAAGATGAAAAAAGCAAAAAGAAGAAAAAGAAACTATTTGCTAAGTCCCATTGATAATGATATACTTCTTTTTAGAAAAAGACTCCTATATTTAGGAATGAAAGGAAGCAACAATGGGTAAATTTAAAATTGAAACATGTGGAAACATAGAAGGACTCTATCTGATTAAACCTCAGGTTTTTGATGATGCAAGAGGTTATTTTATGGAAACCTACAACTATAAAGATTTTAAAGAAGCAGGACTGGATATGGTTTTTGTGCAGGACAACCAATCCTGCTCTTCTAAAGGCGTTCTCAGAGGACTTCATTATCAGACACGTCATACGCAGGGCAAACTGGTGCGCGTAATACAGGGAGAGGTCTATGATGTTGCCGTAGACATCCGTAAAGATTCTAAGACATATGGTCAATGGTACGGCGTAACACTGTCTGCCGACCAGAAGAATATGTTCTATATTCCGGAAGGCTTTGCACACGGTTTTTATGTACTTTCCGACACGGCAGAATTTACTTACAAGTGTACAGATTTCTATGATCCGACTGCTGAAGCCGGCATTCTTTGGAATGACGAAACACTTGGCATCAACTGGCCAATTCCGGAAGGAGAAACGCCATTAATTTCCGAAAAAGACGAAAAACATCCTAACTTTTCTAATGACATTTTCTTACCAGGAGGCAAACAATGAAAAAAGTTCTTATCACCGGATGCAACGGTCAGTTAGGCCGTGCACTGAACCAATTGCTCAAAGGCAGTGACATTACTGTTATCAATACAGACGTGGATACTTTAGACATCTGTGACGAGCAGCAGGTATTGGAGCTGGTACAGAAAGAAACACCGGATACCATTATCAACTGCGCTGCACACACTGCCGTTGACAAATGCGAAACGGACCGTGAAAATGCCTGGCGTATCAATGCGCTGGGGCCAAAAAACCTGGCACTTGCTGCCAAAAAGGTAAATGCCCAGATGGTTCAGGTTTCTACTGATTATGTTTTTAATGGTGATGCCGACACGCCATATGTAGAAAGTGATACGCCTTGTCCACAAAGTGTTTACGGTTCTACTAAGCTAGAGGGTGAACAGGCCGTAATGGAAATACTGGACAAATACTATATTGTCAGAACGGCATGGCTGTATGGCGACGGACATAACTTTGTAAAAACAATGCTTCGTCTTGCAAAAGACCATGACAGTATTACTGTTGTCAACGACCAGTTCGGTTCTCCTACTTCTGCTTTGGAGCTGGCACGTATGATACTGCATATTGCAGATTCGCATGACTATGGTATCTATCACGGAACCTGCGAGGGTATGACAAGCTGGTGTGAATTTGCCAAAAAAATCTTTTCACTGGCCCAGTTGCCGGTTACGGTGATTCCGGTTACAACGGATGAATACCCTGCTTCTGTTGCAAAACGTCCGGCTTTTTCTGTTCTGGAAAACAAAAAATTAAATGAGCAGGGAACGTATCGTATGAAACACTGGGAAGATGCTTTAGTGGAATATATGACTGCAACCGGTGAAATGAAAGGATAAATTTATGAATCAATTAGAAGAAATAATCGGAGAAAAAGAACAATATCTGCAGCGTTTTTCTTTTGCAAATGAACGCATTCGTTCTATCTTTGATGAAACCTTAGAAAAGGACTGTACCGTAAATCGTCACGGTGCAGCATTTGGCCAATATTTTCATCAGGTTTCTTCTTTTTTGCTACAAATTAAGGATTTCTATGACAAAAGACAACAGGGACTATTAGCCGACTATTCTTTGGAAGAATTGCAGGAATTAAACGCTTCCCTTTATCGGGATGTAACGGGTGACCATTATGAAAACAGTTTTGCCAATCCTTCCACAGCAAAAAAACGACTGGGCGAATTTGGTCCGTCCCTTTGTACATTATATACAGAACTGCGTGGTGAAATCGCATATGCTTTTGAAGACCGTCTTTTCTTCTTAACGACGTTATCCGAACTATTTATTGAAATCTACAATATTATGGAGCAGGAAGAGGCTGCTGTCGAAGAAGTCGTTTCTGCCATTTATTATTACTTTTTTGATTATGCTGATGTTACGGTGGCTGACAATTTACAGGATTCGTTCAATCCGGAGCGCACATTTGCCACTGACATCATCTGTAACTGTGATTTAAATGACCTGCGTTATCTCTATTATTTTGGAGAATATATTTCGGAAAATGAGTTGGAAACTGCAAAATATTTAAATTCTCTCTCCGAGCAGGAAATCCACGATATGGCTCTGACTTTCACGGAAGGCTACCGAAAAGGCTTTGAGCTGTACCAGATTGATTTAAGCCAGAAAAAATCAGTCAACATCCGATACCATCTTGGTTTCGAGCGTATGGTGCGCGAAGTAATACGCCAGTTTGAAGAAATGGGGCTTTCCCCTTGCATTTATCGTGCAGCTGTCAGTCTGGCGCGCCGGAACCCCCGTGGCAAAATCGGCTACTACGGTGCTTCGCCGAATAAACAGTATGACTATGACCACCGTATGGATGATGCTCTGTTTTTTGACAAGGCATATGCTGACCGTCGTTATCAGGAGCAGAAACAGGCTTTGGAATCTATGAAAGCACTCTGCAAAGAAGTTGCCGGTCCTGCCGTAATTGAAACATTCGGTGAAATTCCTTTTAATCCGGCAGACAAAAAAGAGGCTCTTCATTATTCAAAAAAACAACAGAAATGGAAAGTAGAAGCCCAGGCTGCAAATGGCCTGCTTTTAAATGAATATATCCCGGGGGACCAGACAAGTTTCTCAATTATTGCCTATCCCCTTCCGGAAATCGGCAAAGATTATCGCGCTATTTTTTCAGAAACTATCCGTGTCAATACACTTGACCAGTCAAAATATCTGGCAATCCAGACAAAGATTATCAACGCACTGGATTTGGGTGAGTTTGTTACCATTACAGGACGTGGTGCGAACAGGACGCAGCTGACTGTTTCGCTGGTGCAGATGGAACATCCTGAAAAAGAAACGATATTTGAAAACTGTCTGGCTGATGTCAACATTCCTCTCGGCGAGGTCTTTACTTCTCCACGTCTGAAAGGAACCGATGGTATTTTGCACGTGACAAAAACATTTTTAAATGATTTGGAATATCATAATCTGACACTGACTTTTGAAGATGGCGTCATTGCTGACTACAACTGCAGCAATTTTGAAACCGAAAAAGAAAACAAAAAATATATCAAAGAAAATATTCTCTGTCAGCACGAAACACTTCCGATGGGAGAATTTGCGATTGGCACAAATACAACAGCTTATGCAATGGGGAAAAAATATCAGATTTCGCATCTTCTGCCGATACTGATTGCCGAAAAAACAGGTCCTCATTTTGCAGTAGGCGACACCTGCTTTTCTCACGAAGAGGAACTGGTTACTTATAACCCGGATGGTAAGCAGATGATAGCCAAAGAAAATGACTTTTCAAAACTTCGCCACACGGACAGCACGAAAGCATATTTTAACTGCCACACAGACATTACCATTCCATATGATGAACTGGGCGATATCTGCGTGCACACCAAAGACGGGCAAATCATTCCGATTATCCGAAACGGACAGTTTGTTTTACCAGGTACAGAGCTTTTAAATGAAGCACTTGCCGGGTTAGTTTAACAACTCACGAAACCGTTGCCTTTGTTTTAAAGTTTTGCAAAACCATTAGCAGGTTAAACATTTAGTTTAAAGCTTCTCGCAGGACACCGACATTTTCCTGCATCAGTTCCACATAACCGGTGCCTTTTTCAAAGTCAAGACGGCTCACGTTATGCACTGCATTTAACTGGGCTTTCTTTGCACCGGTTTCATCACATATGGTATTACACATACTTTCACTGGATAATTCCATATGAAATACTACCGGAATCTTATCTTCTTTGACTTTGTCAATCAAAAAAGCAATCGTTTCCATACTGGCTCCTGTCTGCGTAGAGCAGCCCGGAAAGGCAGCATAATATTTCAAATCATAGGCATCGGCAAAATAACGGAACGGAAACTTATCTGCCACAACAATTTCTTTTCGTTTGGCATGCGTTACAATATCCGTAAACTGCTCATCCAGCTTCTGTAATTTTGCAAGATATGCCTTTGTATTTTTCTGATATACGGCTGCATTTTCCTTGTCAAGACTGCACAATTTATCACAAAGTTTTTGTACAATCTGCATTGCATTTTTAGGGGACGTCCAGACATGCTCATCAAACTCTTTTTCTTCGCCGTCGTGATGTTCTTCTGTCTGTCCTTCCGTTTCACCGTCGTGATGTTCTTCTTGTTCTTCTGCTTCGTCGTGATGATGTTCCTCTGTCTGCATTCCCTCCACGACTTCTTCTTCTACAACCTCATCTACACAATCCATCAATCTGACCGTTTCCATCTTCTTGTCAACAGATTCTAAAATCGTTTCTGCCCAGGCATCCGATTCGCCACCAATCGTTACGAAAAGGTCTGCTTCCTGTACCGTCACCATATCCTTCGGTGTCGGGTCAAACGAATGGGCATCTGCTCCCGGCAAAAGCAGCATACTCAAATCAATCTTATCTCCTGCTATATTTTTCAAAAAATCATACTCTGCAAAAACAGTAGCAACTACTTTTAGTCTGCCATCCTTTGCTTCTTGTTTCGTTCCACTGCATCCTGTCATGGCAAATACCATACTGACGGCCAGACACAGACAAATTATTTTTTGATATCGTTTCATTGCCGGTTTCCTCTCTTCTCATAATTTTCTATATAAACTGAAAAACGTTTTCATTTTACTGATAATTTTCATTCTTGTCAAGTAAATTGAAAACGTTTTTCATATTTTCTATCGATAGGTTACTACAATATCGCCCTCATAAATCATTGTTTTTCCATCCGGAATCAGATTTTCCTCGCCACGAATAATCATTGCAATCAGTTCATCATCCGAAAGTTCCAGTGCTTCAATCGGTTTGTTGCACCATTCATGTTCCTTGTCAATTACAATTTCCTCTAAATCCTCATTGTCCGACGGTTCATATGCCGGCACACTCAGAATAATATTGTCACCTGCCAGAATTTGCGTATCCCCTTTGGGAATCATCGTTTCCTCGCCACGTTTAATCATCAGTGCCAGCGAGCCTGTAGGCATACTGACGTCTTTTACTTTTCGATTTTCCCAGTTATGCCCCTTCGGAATATACATTCGCATCATAGTAATTGCCGATTCTTCCTGATAATCATTAAAGGTTTTGCGCACATCATCCGATTCGTCCACCATTCCCGTCTTTTTCGCCACAAACGGCAGAAGTGTTCCCTGAATCGCAACAGAAAACAGTGCAGCCAGAAAAACAATATGGTATAAATCATATGAAATGTCTGCCTTTCCTGCCACTACCATTATCGCAAATACAATGGACGCCGCGCCTCTGAGTCCTGCCCATGACACCAGCAGACATTGCCGTACACTGCACCGGAACGGAAGAAGGATTCCAAACACAGCCACCGGTCTGGCAATCAGTGTCAAAAATATAACTATCGCAATGGACGGTACGATAACCGATGGTATCTTGTGTGGAAATGCCAGAAGTCCCAGCAGGAAAAAGAGCAATATCTGCGCCAGACTGGTAATACCATCAAAAAACGGAACCAGAATGTTCTTATTTTTAATCTTGCTGTTTCCAATTATAATTCCCATCAGATAAACACTCAGGTAGACATTTCCATTAAGCATATCTGCTATCCCAAAACAAAACAGCACTGCTGAAATCATAAATATGGTATCCAGACCTTCTGCAATAACAGATGTTTTGGTCAGAATCCAGATGACCAGAAAGGCAAAGCCGACACCTACCAGAATCCCAAATACTACTTGTGTAAATATCTGCAACGCAACATTTTCGCTGCCACCACTTCCGACCAAGCCGATTCCTATGGATGTAAGCATATAGGAAACCGGATCATTACTTCCACTTTCGATTTCCAGTAAAGAAGCCGTACCATCCTTTAAGTTCAGTTTCTTTTTTCGCAAAATCGAAAATACACTGGCAGCATCTGTTGATGACAAAACAGCACCCACCAGAAAACTTTCTGCAATGGAAAAATGTAAAAACAGATGGCACAACACTGCTGTAATTCCTGCCGTAACGGCAACACCAGCCGTTGACAGCAAAATGGATTTGACAGCAACGCTTTTTGCCAGTTTCCATTTTGTATTAAAACCACCATAAAACATAATGAACAGAAGGGCAAACGAGCAGATGCGCTCAGCTGCTTTGAAGTCATCAAATGGTATTTTTAAAATCCCGTCACTGCCAAACAGCATACCGATAAACATAAACAGCAGCAATGCCGGCATGCCAAATTTGCCAGAAAATTTGTCTGCAAGAATACACAAGAAAATAACGGTTGCTACTATTATAATGCCAATTCCCATATGATACTTCCTTTCTGTTGTTTGCTGCTTTATTTCTTACCCATCGCTGCTGTTTTGCCTATATACTTTCTGTTTCCTTTACTATCCTTCTACTGTTTTTCTGCTGTTTCTTCCTTACAGTTTACGGATACTTTTTAATGACACTTGACTGAAGTTTTATTTTATCTTTTTGCTTTTGACAGTACTGTATCCACTCTTAACATTTCCATTATATGCTCTGACGCGCACATAGTATTTCTTCTTTGCCTTTAATTTGCTAAAAGTAACGGTTGTTTTTTTGACCGTCTTCTTTTTGACCGATTTTTTGAACTTTTTATTTGTAGAAATCTCTACAACATATTTCTTTGCACCGGAAACTTTTTTAAATGTTACTTTTAATGTTTTTTTCTTTGGCGATGTTAGCTTTTTGATGACAGGTTTCTTTAATGTTTTTTTCTTTGTGCTTTCTTTCTTTGTAATACTCTGGTTTTTGTTTCCATTATTGTTTGTGTTATTCTGATTGACAACTGCCTTTTTCACTATCTGAAAAGCGACCTGCTGGCTCAGCACATAATCTCCTGTTCCGGTAACAATCGCATATGCTGTGCCTTCTTTGTCATTGTCAATATAGCTGACTGTATAATCCGTACCGGCTTTTAACACCTTACCATCACAGGTAACAACAACTGCCGGCTCACACGCTTTTCCTTCATATGTCTGTGCCGGAATCGCTGAAATCATCTCTGGCGAAAGTACTATCTTGTCAGACTCATTTGCCGGGTATGCCACATTTTCTGTCTGGTAAATCGTTTCTTCTCCCAGTGCAGTACGGATGCAGGCATTCAGTCCACGAAGAAGCTGTTCCGGCTGAAATCCCATTAATTCTTCTGATACTGTCTGCTTAGAACTGTCCACAAAAGCAGATGCAGCATCGAATACTGTCTTTCCGTTGTTGATAAATCCTGCCTCCGTTTCTGTTTCTTCCAAAGCAGAAATTCCGAAGCAGCCCATTGTTGTCATTGCCTGTGCCAGCGACCATGCGTTATTATCAGTGCCATATCCCGGATAGCCACCTGTGCCATTCTGCATAACGGATAAAAGATGTAACACTTTCTGGCAGGCATTTTCTACCTCTTCCTTGGAAACGCCATCTACCGTTTCCGTTAAATACGGTGCCAGTGCCTGAATCGCCATTGCAGCCGAATCATATGATGTCCAGCTTATCGCAGTTGCAATCTGGTTATCAACATCTGCAAGCAGGTTGTTTACCAGTTCACCTTTTGTTACATAATTTTCTCCTTCCGGCAATTCGCATACCTTAGCATCAAGCACAAAAAGAATCATAGATTCCCTGCTATAAACACTTGACGCATCATAAGCAGAACGCTCTAACATCTTCTGATAAAGATTCACACCACCGACATCAGCAGGATTTTTGCCCAGTGCCAGAACGCAAAGTGCTATTTTGGCATAATACTGTGACACTGCATTTTTTCCCAGACTTCTGTCTGTTTTTATGCTTTTTTCTGTTATTTCTTTTCCTAATGTTTCATCATAAAACTTTCCATATTTCTGAATGCCTTCTAACTGCTTGCTTATCTTCTCGTAAACAGCATCATAAAAAGCATCTGCATCAAAATTGGACTGCGCCAGGGAAAATACACTATACAGACCAGAAGCATCTTCTATTCCCGGAATGCGTTTTCCACTTTCAAACTGCGCTTCGTAAATCTTTTCTGCCAGTACCTTCTGCTGTGCCTCAGCATTGTCTAAAAGTGCTTTCTGTGCCTCAGCATCCGGCGATAACATTTCATCATCAGCATATACGCTGCATTCTGTATTCTCGAGTGGATATCCCCCGTAAATCAGGCTAATCTGGTCCTGTGCCTGCAATTCATAAGAATTGATTCCTACCGATGCCATTTCTCCATTAACGCAAAAGTTCCAGGAGTATGAATAATCACTTGGTGTATCCAGTTTTCCGATGCTTTGCAGAAAATCACCCCAGGTTTCCTGTTTCATCACGTAATCGTCCGGATAGGCACTATCCAGCACCGTTTTTACGGCGTCAGAAGCCATTGTGCCTTCTTCCACCAATACGGGTGTCTTATCAATGCTGACTGTGGCTCCGGAATCATTTTTTCCTTCTGCTGCCACATAAACGACGAGTTTCTCCTTTGTTGCTGCTTTCAACATCGCCTCTGCCAGTCCCTTCGTTCTCCAGGTCAGATTCTCACGGTCAAACTCGCCTCCATTGTCCCAGAAAAAGACCGGAATACCGATTTTCTTGCATCGTCTTGTCAGTTCTTTACAAAATTTGATACGGCTCTTTGTATCATTATCGAGTCCTGTTCCAAATTCACCAACAAGCACCGGTATCTTCTTATCCGTAAAGTATTCTTTTAACAGGGCTATTTTTCCTGCCATTTCTTCTACCTCTGCATCACTCCCCCAGGTATTC
>JAQYCU010000037.1 GCA_028724545.1 bacterium | reverse complement strand
CACCGGCTAAGCCGGTGGTTTGCTCTGCCCCTATAAGGGGCTGTTTCCTGCTTGAGCCTTAAGGCTCACCGAAATGTCCGCCTCACGCACTACATTTACCTGCTAGCCCTAAAGGGCTTATTTTTTCTTGCTTACGTTTACTGGCTCACCCGTAAACGGGTCTACATATTCTTTCAACGACATTTGATCATACATCATATCCTCCTGTAATTGATTTCGAATATATTCTTCGATTTTCTTTGCATTTTTACCGACTGAATCAACATAATATCCTCTACACCAAAAATGTCGATTTCCAAATTTATATTTTAAATTTGCATGCCTTTCAAAAATCATTAGTGAACTTTTTCCTTTTAAATATCCCATAAAACTTGAAATACTTATACTTGGTGGAATCCTAACAAACATATGAATATGGTCTGGACACCACTCCGCCTCTATAATTTCTACACCTTTCCTTTTACATAGCGTTGATAATATTTCACAAATATCTTCCCTTATTTTTCCATATATGACTTGACGTCTATATTTTGGTGCAAAAACTATGTGATATTTGCATTCCCATCTCGTATGTGATAATGTGTTCTTATCCATATGGATACCTCCTTTGCTCTGTAGTACGGTTGGCGGACCATACTTATTATAGCAAAGGAGTTTTTTCTTGAAGCTAAAGCTTTTTTACTCCACCTGCATAGCAGGTGGATTTTTATTTCGCTTGCTCATTCTTCTGTTGAAGAACTCGCTTCACTCAAGCACTAAAGTGAACCATAAAAAAATGCAGAAAAATATGTTGCCAAAACACATTTTTCTGCATTCTCTTATTTTTATGTTATTTGTTTTTATACTTTTCCCTCTATACTTTTCAATTGATTACTGCTTTTTTGACATTGGCGATACTTTATTCTGTTTCAGACGCTTTCCCCACTGATACAGCAAAACACTGCCGGATACAACAACTAAAATGCCTGACAACAGCTGTGACACGGCAATTGGTGTGCCGAATAATTTTAACTGGTCTGTGCGAAGTCCTTCTATCCAGACTCTTCCCAGTCCATATCCAAATAAATACATAAAAAACAGCTGTCCTTCAAATTTTCTTTTTCTGGTATACAGCAAAATAATCAGCAGTAAGGCAAGATTCCAAAGAGATTCATATAAAAAGGTCGGATGCACCTGAATATATTCTACTCCATCAATGGTAACCAGATGGTTTAAAATATCACTGGTAATATCCCCGGCACGAACCTGCGAACGCTTCAACTGCATTGCAAAAAGGCCGTCCGTATAACCCCCAAATGCTTCCCGGTTGAAGAAATTTCCCCATCTTCCTATAATCTGTCCTATCAAAAGGCCACCACACGCTGCATCCAGCAATTGCCAGACAGATACTTTTCGTATTTTTGCAAACACAAAAGTGGTAATCACCCCTGCGATAACGCCTCCGTAGATGGCCATTCCACCACCTCTGATATTGAGAATTTCCATCGGATGCTGACTGTAATAGTCCCACGAAAACAACACATAGTATAATCTCGCTCCTATTATGGCAAAAACAATATCCCATAAAGTTAAATCCAAAAAGATTTCTTTATCCTGTCCAATACGGGTTCCCTGCCAGCTTGCCAGCAAAAATCCCATAATCATACCGAAAGCAATAATCACTCCGTAATATGCAATTGTAAAATCACCAATATGAATCGTTTTTCCCAGCGATTCTATTACTATTCCCAAATGTGGGAAACGAACATCTGCTCCCATAGGTGCCTCCCTTTATACATTAAAACGGAACAATATAACATCGCCATCCTGTACAACATATTCCTTGCCTTCCGAACGAACCAGACCTTTTTCCTTGGCTGCATTCATACTGCCCTGCTCAACAAGGTTGTCATAGCTGACTACTTCTGCACGGATAAATCCACGTTCGAAATCACTGTGAATCTTGCCGGCTGCCTGAGGTGCTTTCGTTCCTTTTTTAATTGTCCAGGCTTTTGTTTCCATTTCACCGGAAGTAATGTAACTAATCAGTCCCAGTAAAGAATAGCTTGCGCGAATCATTTTTTCCAGACCGGATTCCTGTAAGCCTAAATCCTCTAAGAACATCTTCTTTTCGTCTTCATCCAGTTCTGCGATTTCCTGTTCAATCTGTGCGCAAATCACAAAGACTTCAGAGCCTTCTTTCTTTGCATATTCTCTGACTTTTGCTACGTTTTCGTTGCCAGCTGCATCATCAGCTAAATCATCTTCTGCTACATTTGCTGCATAAATCGTCGGCTTGTATGTTAATAAGTCAAAGCTGGCAATGAGCTGTTCTTCTTCCTCATCTGCTGCCTCAAAATTCTTAGCAAGTTTTCCATCTTCCAGATGTTTTTTCAAACGCTCGACTAACTCTGTTTCTTTCACTAATGTCTTATCATTCTTGACACCTTTTACTAATTTTGCATATCTTCTTTCGAGAATTTCCAAATCTGAGAAAAGAAGTTCCAGATTAATAGTTTCAATATCACGCAACGGGTCAATGCTGCCATCTACATGCACAATATTGGAATCTTCAAAGCAGCGTACCACATGTACAATGGCATCTACTTCACGGATATTTGACAAAAACTGGTTCCCCAGACCTTCGCCCTTTGACGCTCCTTTTACCAGACCTGCAATATCAACAAATTCAATGGTTGCATTGACAATCTTGGCAGAATTATGCATTTTGGCAAGCACGGAAAGTCTTTCATCCGGCACTGGTACAATTCCGATATTTGGGTCAATTGTACAGAACGGATAGTTTGCTGACTCTGCGCCTGCTTTGGTTAAAGAATTAAATAATGTACTCTTTCCTACATTTGGTAAACCTACGATTCCTAGTTTCATTTTTCTATAATCCTCCTTAAAAGCCCTGAATTTATAGGGTTTCGCCTTTCTCTATATTTTGTTTGACACATTTTTTTACACATTTCATACAACCTTTAATACGGTTGCCACCCATTCCACTTCATCTTCTGTCAAGTCCACATAAGGACTCTGATACAGCTAATCATTATATCATATAATGCATCATTTGAAAACAAAATTTTCCAAGAGTACCCAATTGAACATTTGTTCTGTTTGTGATATACTGAACTTGTGTAATCGAACGGAAAACGGATGCGATTTTCTGATTTTTTGTATGCCCTCGAGTCTATACGAAAGAGGGTGATGCCCTATGAACACAATCGAAGTTCTTACTTTATTGCTAGTAATATTTGCGGCTCTGTCTTACATAGATAATCACAATAACAAAAAGAAATAGCATCCCAAACCGCCCAAAGTTGAGGATGCTATTCTATAAACACTTTTACCGAGGGCAAATCGGAAAATCAATTCCGATAACCTTTCTAAGTAGATTATACACCAGGACGGCTGAGAAATCAACCGTCCTATTATCGTTTACGATATGCAAATCTTTCTATCTAACATATTACTCCAAACTAAACTCAGCCCAATCTGTCTTTATTCCAGTAATTCACGAAAATACGCTGTGACACTGTCCCATAATTCCTGGTCTGAGCCATCCACCACCAGACCGGCATCATTTTTATCAGAAAATTCTTTTGCCAATTTCCTTAATACACTAAAGTCAACTGGCTGCTTCATCAAGATTGCCATCGTTATCCTGTCTTTTTCCTCCATTAATTGCTGAAACAAATCCATACTTATGACTCCTTTCTCTTTAATACGCTGGAGAAGCGTATCCTAATACATAGGAATTTCTTTCTGTCCGTTTTGCATTTTTAGTGAATTTTACTACCTTGTAATTGCCGTCAGAACATTTGATATTTCCCTCTACAGTTTGTAAGTAACCATTTACTGAAGGTCCTGTAATCATACCAACATGACAAGAAGAATATCTGCTGCCATTTGTATAAAAAACAAGGTCACCTGCCTTCGGCGTATAATTGCCTCCATAATATTTACTATAATAAAATCTGCCCTGATTTTTAAAGGTATTCACTGCTGATGTACAACTCGCTGTTTTTGGAATAGCACTGTTAGAACCTGTAATCTGTTTACAGCAGTATGCCTGAAATGCCATGCACCATGCATAACCGGACCCCTTGATAGTACGTCCCCAATACCATGTATTGTACTTCACGTTATTATTACCTTTATAATCCCCTATTCCCAGCTGGCTAAGTTCATATGACACCATTCTGCTTGCTACTGATGCACTACTTGTATTTGTTGACGAAGTACTTGCTGCGACCAGTTTCCATTTCTGAGCATTTGTACCATTGCTCTGATAAATCTGAATGTTATTTCCATTGTAAACATAACCACCGGATACGTCCAGACATTTATTGTTACATTTGCAGGTAAGTGTATAATAACCATTTCCTGCACTCTGTACTTTCCATCTTTGTGCTGCCGTATTATTGGATTCATACTGCCACACATTAGTTCCATTAGCAGTTTCTGCATTATAGCAATCCAAAACCTTTCCCGAACCTACATTTGTAATGGTATAATAACCATCTGAATTATACTTAAACTTGAACTTCTGGGCATTTGAGCCATTTTTCCGATACAGCTGGCAGTTCGCTGTACTTGCCGAAGAGCCTCCTGCTATATCCACAACATAATTACTATTCAGAGCAGATACCATTGTGTAAACACCGTCCGGAATTGTAGCACCAGTATTCGTGGTCGAGTTTATTCTATATGCACCTGCTACCCAGCCCATTTTGTAGGTTGAGCCGTTTCCTACCGGATATATGATTTGTGTTCGTCCATTGGCATATCCACATAAAATAACCGAATCCGAGCCATAGACTTCGCCAAATGTTGTGTTTCCGGTAGATTTTCTATAGACTGTCTTATTCACTCCAAAGTTTCCTGTGGCTGTTGAAAAATTAACATCTTTAAAGAATCCGGATGCTTTACAGTAAGCAGTCTTTGCACCTTTTGCAGTAGGATACTGGACTTTTATGGATGAATATGATGTATAGAAAGCCATTACCTTCGTTAAGTCACCCGGGTCAACATATCCTGTACTTTTACCGGTACATTTTTCATTTGGATATGTATATACCCTTCCCGACAGAGGGTAACATGATATCGGAAGTCTGCTTGTCTTGGAAGCAGCTTTGGCAACCTGTACGCTGCGACTGCCGGGAACAATTGCCCCAACAGACAATGCCATCACAAAAGCAAGTACCATACAAACTGCCTTTTTTAGGATTTTTTTGATTGATTTCGTGTTCATAATAATCACCTGTTCCTTTCTTATCTTAATAAATAAATTCGTTTGTGATATGTGGTTGGAAGTTGATTTTTAAAAATCTGACTGATAAAAATTCTTGCTTAACCGGCAATAAAAAAATAAGAAGTCTTTATCAGTAGAATTTTTATCTTGTATTCATACTAACAAAAACTTCTTATTATTTTACCATCTTGTAAAAAAGGACAAGGAAATTGTCATAACCGGCAACTCCTATCCCAGTGCCACATCCAGTATCATCATAATACAGAACCCGGCTACAAACGCTACCATTCCAATGTTGGAATGTTTTCCGGCAGACATTTCCGGAATCAGTTCTTCTACTACTACATACATCATAGCACCTGCTGCAAAACTCAGCAGATATGGCAATAATGGAATCACTACTGTTGCTGCCAGAATCGTAAGCATCGCCCCAATCGGCTCCACCATTCCCGAAAGCACACCATACGAAAATGCTTTTGACTTCTTTACGCCTTCGGATTTTAACGGCATAGAGATAATCGCGCCTTCCGGAAAATTCTGAATAGCAATTCCCAGTGAAAGGGCTATTGCCCCCATTATCGAGATACTGACATCTCCTGAAAGATAACCGGCATATACAACACCCACTGCCATTCCTTCCGGAATATTATGCAATGTTACTGCCAGTACTAACATTGTTGTTTTTCTTAATTTGCTTTTTGGTCCTTCTGCCTGTTCACAATTCCGATGCAGATGTGGAATAATATGGTCCAGTGCCAGTAAAAACAAAATTCCCAGCCAGAAACCGGTAACCACCGGAGCAAATGACCATTTTCCCAGATGCGAAGCCTGTTCCAATGCCGGAATAATCAGACTCCATACAGACGCTGCAACCATAACGCCTGCTGCAAAACCCGATAACGCCCTTTGCAGAGTATCACGCATTTCATTTTTCAAAAACAGTACGCAGCCTGCACCCAGAACCGTTCCCAAAAAAGGAATCATAATTCCATAAAATACTTCTAACATTACTTTCCTCTATTCTCTTTTCAGTCTTTGGATTCAACAGCAATCAAAATGCCATCGCCAAACTCAATCAACGCTGCCTCCTGCCCTTCGGCCAGCTCATTGCTCACACCAATACTGTCACCCAGCGTCATTGTCTGCCCGTCTAACTCATACTTAAACCCTCTCAGATAAACTGCACTAACTTCTTCCGTAAAAGGAAGGAAGGAAATATATTTACCAAACATCTCTTTCCGACGGATAATATGACTGTGGTCCAGCAAATACAGCCGGTTATGACTGTCCACAATATAGGCTGGAATACCGTAGGAAAGTGGTTTCATCAGAATGTTGACATTCGCAAGAAAATGGTCTAAACGTCTTCCCGTAGCACCTAATATAATAATCTCCGAAGGAAGTTTTTCTACTACCCATTCCAGAACAATATGACTGTCCGTAGCATCTTTCTCAGGTGGATATTTCACAAACTCTGTGCTCTGCGCCTGATAATGTTTCAGGACTTCGTCTGAAACGCTGTCAAAATCTCCCATCGCATATTGCACCGAAAGCCCTAACTGATAAGCAGCATCCAGACCGGAATCTGCACAGACAACTGTGTTAAATTCCAATTTCTGTATGTATTCCCGTACAAAATCAATATCTATTTCCCCTCCGGCTATCATTAATGTTTTCCCTATCATATTTTAACCTTTCTGCTTTTTAAGCATTTCACGCTGCAAGTCAAAGATGTAACGGATTAATTTACGGTCTGACTGCAGCAAAACACATCCATAATAATTTTCAAAACGTTTGCTGGATGAATTGTTCTTCGTTTTCCGGACAACCAATGCCTGCACGGCAAGATTGCCATACGGACAAGGAATTTCAAAAAAAATGCTGTCATTGATAGCAAACTCTTCATCACTGTAAACGCCAACACCCGTTTCACTGACATCTTTTACCATGCCTTTCACTTCGTGGGGTGTCAGAGCCTCCTTAATCCACTCTTTCTTTTCTTCACCCATCTCGTCAATATCTTCCGGCAATAACGGTTTATCTGCGTGCTTTTCCTTTTCCTCTGGCAGCGAATAGTAATTTAATGTGACTTCTTCTAATACACTGACACGATAAGCATTTCTTCTGTTGAAACTTTTTCCCTTATCTGCAATCATAAAATAATGCACCGGCGTTTTATCGAGCATCGCAATTCCTGCCGTTACATTATCCCATTCCCACATAGTTTCCTGGTCGCGATAAAGTACACGGACTCTGTCCGTAGGCAGAAAAGAAAAATACTTGCCACTTCTGGACGAGATTGCCGTTACACATACACGCTTTTCATTTGTATCTTCCACCTTACTTACTAAGCGATAACGATAATCTTCTCTGTCAACAAAAATTTCTAAGGTTTTTCCCAACGGAATTTTCTCAAGAAGCATCCGCAACTACCTCCCTAATTTTTTCCAGATTTGCTGAAATGTCACCACCAAATACAGCTGTTCCGGCAACTGCAATATCCGTTCCCAAAGAAACAATTTCACTGATATTTTGTGCGTTAACACCACCATCTACTTCTATATTATAACACAAATTACTTTCTTCTCTTATCTGATACAGCTCTTCTATTTTCTTTAATGTTTCTGGAATCAGTTTCTGACCACCAAATCCCGGATGAACACTCATTACTAACACCATATCAACCATTGGCAAATATGGCTTTATAGCATCAACCGGTGTTTCCGGATTTATGGCAAGTCCGGTTTTCACGCCAAAACATTTGATTTCCTGAATTGTTGAAGCAATATCATCACACGCTTCTGAATGAACGGTAATCGAATCGGCACCTGCTTTTACAAAATCCTTAATATAACGAATCGGATTCTGTACCATTAAATGTACATCAAAAAACAGATTACTTTCTTTTCGGATAGAGGCAATAACCGGCATTCCAAAAGAAATAGACGGTACAAAAACGCCATCCATCACATCCAGATGCAAAACACGGACATCTGCTTTTTCCACTTCCTGCAATTGTTTTCCCAAACAGTTAAAATCTGCTGCCAAAATCGACGGTGCTATCTGAAACATTTTTTCCTCACATTCTTACTCATTTTAATACTTTTTTCGCAAATTCATTTCTTCAAAAAACTGTTTATAATTCTCGTATCGTTTTTCTGCTATCTTCTGTTCTTCCAGTGCCTGCTTTACCATACAATCCGGTTCATTGATATGAACACATCCCTGAAAACGGCACTGGTCCTGATATGGTATAAATTCTTCATAATAATCTTTTAATTCTTCTTTTTCTATATCCGGAAGACTAAGGGAAGTAAATCCCGGCGTATCCATCACATACGTTTCCTGACCAAGATAAAACAACTCGGAATGTCTGGTCGTATGTTTTCCTCTTTTTATCTTTTCGCTGATTTCGCCCGTTTCCATATTTGCTTCTGGGAACAGGACATTCATAACAGATGATTTTCCAACACCGGAAGGTCCTGCAAAAACACTTGTTTTTCCAAACAATGCCTCACGGAATGTTTCAATCCCCTGACCTGTCACGGTACTGGTCAGGAAAATATCACATCCACTATTTTCATAATTGCTTATTAACTCCTGAATGGCTTCTTCATCACTGTCATCTGTTTTGTTAAAACAGATAATCGTCGGAATCCCCTGTGTTTCCATCATCAGCAGAAAACGGTCCAGCAGATTCAGATTTGGTTTTGGAAATGATACGGCAAAAATCACAACTGCCTGGTCTACATTGGCAACTGCAGGACGAATCAACTGATTTTGTCTTTCTACTATCTGCGTAATATTTCCTGTTTTGTTTTCTTCATCCAAAATGGAAAGCAGAACATTATCTCCGACTAAGGGTTTTCGCTTCTGATTACGAAAAATCCCCTTTGCCTTACATTCCACGATGCCTGCCTGTGGCGTATGAACATAATAAAATCCTGCTATTCCACGTATAATTTTTCCCTGCATTACTGAGCAACCTTTTTAAATTCTACATTGTAAGAACCATCTAACACATCATCACCTTTGCATACGGTAATAGTTCCATTGTTCTCACTCCATCCCTTAATCGTAAATTTCTTAGGGAAATCATCATAACTTAATGTACCTTTATATACGGTACGTGACTTGCCATCCTGTGTCAGTACTAATTTTATCATTGCCGGGTCTTCATCCGGATATTCAAACGGATTGGCACTAATCGTTGTCGTTCCGATATAATCATACGTTACTTTTGGTGTTGGCTGAGGAGTTGCTTTTGTCTTCGGACCTTTGCTGACCGTATAATCAATCTCTGTACCAACTTCTACTTTTGTTCCGGCCTTCACAGACTGCCGTGTAATTCTGCCTTTGGCATATTTGTCTGAATATACATATGTTACATTGTCTGTATTTCCTGCCAGACCAACATCTGACAATTTTTCCAATGCAACTTCTTCTTTTTTGCCTACGATATTTGGTACCGGAACCATTTTACTCTTTGGTCCTTTGCTGACTAAGATGGTAACGGCAGTTCCTTTTGCGACACTGGTTCCCACTACCGGGTCTGTTCCACATACTTTTCCTTCTTCTACGCTCTCACTGTATTCTTTTGATACACCGGCAACTGTCAGTCCCAATTCCTCCAGCGTAGTCATGGCATCTGCCTGTGTCTTATTTTCCACACTAGGAATCGTAATGCCACTGTCACCTTTGCTATAATAAATAGTAACTCTTGTATATTCTTCTACATCTTCTCCTGCTACCGGGTCCTGCTCCGTAACCGTGTTGGCTTCTTTGTCAGACTCTACCGGCTCCAGATTATAACGTAAATTGCTATCTTCTAAAATCTGTTCAGCCTCTTCCAGTGTTTTATCAACAATGTCAGGAACTTCTACCGTATCTGCAGCAGCAGAAGCCTGTGGGCTTACTGTTTCCACAACAGTGCTCTTTTTGTCATCATCACTGCCACCTGACCACCAGCCGGCCAGTTTTCCAAACAACAGAATCACAACAACTACAATAATAACGGCAACAACGCCACTACAGATTTTCAGAATACGCTCCAGTTTTGGGTCAATCGCATCTTCATCTGCTTCAACGCCTTTTTGCTCTTCCTGACGGATATTTTCAATTCCTTTGGAATCTTTGATGGCACGCATCATATCATCAGACATCCGGATAGTCGGTGAATCATTTTCCTCTTCCAGGACAACATAATCACCATCCGGGTCAGATACGGCACGGCGCAAATCCATAATTAATGCTGCGGCACTGTTATAACGCATATCAGATTTCTTCTGCATACATTTTTGTACAATGCGTGACAGGCTTCTTGGAATATCAGAATCTAACTGGTCCAGTGGAGTTGCCTCTTCGTGTACGTGGGCAAATGCAACGGATACTGTGCTTTCCCCTTCAAAAGGAACTCTGCCTGACAGCATTTCATATAATGTAACACCAAGTGAATAAATATCACTCTTCTCATCACTATATCCACCACGCGCCTGCTCCGGACTGATATAATGAACAGAACCCATTGCATTAGACGTAATGGTATTGGATGTTGCAGCTTTTGCAATACCAAAATCTGTTACTTTTACTTTTCCTTCCGTAGAAATAATAATATTCTGTGGTTTAATATCTCTGTGAATAATATGGTTCTTATGCGCTTCTTCTATTCCCTGTGCAATCTGGATACCAATTCCGATTGCTTCATTTATCTCTAATTTTCCTTTTTTCTCGATAAACTTCTTTAAGGTAATGCCTTCTACCAGTTCCATTACGATATAGTACAGATTGTCATCTTCCCCTACATCATATACATTTACAATATTTGGGTGGGACAATCCTGCAACCGACTGTGCCTCTGCACGGAATTTTGATACAAACTTCGCATCATTGCTATATTCCTGCTTTAAGACTTTAATTGCAACATTTCTATTTAAGCGTAAATCTTTGGCATTGTAGACATCAGCCATTCCACCAGTGCCAACTTTATCAATTATTTCATATCTCTCACTTATTAACATACCCGGACTTATCATACCTGCCTCCATTTCATTTTGTTTGTTTTCTCATCTCTATTTTTCAAATATCTGTGTTTTTTCGTCTTTTATTCTACTTTTGCCAGCAAAGCAGTAATGTTATCATCTCCACCATTCTGTTTTGCCTTTTCTACCAGAAGTTTTCCGGCTTCTTCCAGCGAAGCATTCTGACTGATAATATATTCTATATCATCATCTTCTACCATATTGGTCAGACCGTCACTGCACAAAAGAATAATATCACCTTTGCTAACATTTACTTCAAAATAATCAGCACTTACCTGTTCTTCTGTTCCTAACGCACGTGTGATAATATTTTTCTGTGGGTGAATCCTTGCTTCACTTTCTGTCAGATTTCCCTGTTTTACCATTTCTTCTACTAAAGAATGGTCATCTGTAATCTGTCTGAGTTTTTCCCGTAACAAATACAAACGGGAATCACCAATATTAGCCACGTACATCGTATCATTCTGTATCGTGCACGCCACCATTGTGGTTCCCATCCCTTCAAACTCTATATTTGCTTTTGCTTTTTCGTAAACTGCCTTATTTGCTTTTTCTACAGCTTCTTCAAATATCGAAACCGGTGTCTTATGAACAGACTCACTGATGGTATCTGTCATCTGTTCAATACAAAGTTTCGAGGCCTGGTCACCTGCCTTGTGACCACCCATTCCATCTGCAACAATAAACAGATTCTGGAAACTACCCACTGATGTTTCGTTGCAATAAAAAGAATCCTGATTCATGCTTCTTTTCTTACCGATATCAGTCTTGGCAAATGCTTTCATGTAGTTTCCCTCCTTTGTTTTTATTTCTAAGTTGTCCACAGGCAGCATCAATATCTCTGCCCATCTCCCTTCTTATTGTAACATTTATCTCATTTCTTTCAAGTAGTAATTTAAATTCCTCTATTTTACTGCGCATAGAACGCTGTCCCATTCTGCCTTCCACAGGATTTAACGGAATCAGGTTGACATGACAGTTCATCCCTTTTAACAAGCCAGACAGTTCCTCTGCCTGCGACAAGCCGTCATTTTTGCCTTCTACCATACTATATTCAAAGGTAATCCTCCGGTTCGTCTTTTCAATATAATACCGGCAGGCATCCAGAATTTCTGATATGGTGTATTTATTTGCAACCGGCATCATTTCCTTTCGCAACGCATCATTCGGTGCGTGAAGGGATATTGCCAGTGTAATTGTCAGTTTTTCATCAGCAAGCCTTCGTATCTGCTCTACCAGACCACATGTGGAAATCGTAATATTACGCTGGCTGATATGCAGTCCGTGTTCATCAGAAATCATCCTGATAAACTTTACGACATTTTCATAATTGTCTAACGGTTCGCCAATTCCCATCAAGATAATATTAGAAACCCGTTCTCCTACCGTTCTCTGAATCTCATAAATCTGGTCTAACATTTCTGACGGTGTCAGGCTCCGTATCAGACCACCTACCGTAGAAGCGCAAAAACGGCATCCCATCCGGCAGCCTACCTGTGTGGAAATGCATACACTGTTACCATGATGGTATTTCATCAATACACTTTCCACATGATTGCCATCGGAAAGTTCCATCAGGAACTTATTTGTTCCGTCACTGGAAACCTGCCTTTGAATAATGCGTGCGCCGTGCAATGTATATTCCTGCTCCAGACCTGCCCGGAACTCTTTTGAAAGATTTGTCATCTCATCAAAAGAAGTTACAAGATTCTGATGCATCCACTGGTATAACTGCTTCGCACGGAACGGCTTCTGTCCCATTTTTAGGACACATTGTTCCAGTTCTTCATAATTCAGACTCTTGATATCGATTTTATTTTGCTGTATATTCTGTGTTTCTGTCATGATTCCTCACATCCTTATGGTATCTGCCTGCTGCACATTTACGGTTACCCTTGTTTTTGAAAGCAGGATAAAAAGAATCCGTCTGTCCCTGTTTCGTTAGGCAGCACTTGCAAATAACCTTCTTTTCCTGTCTTGCCACGCAATATTTCCGGTAAATGTTCTTCTATTGAGACAGTCTGAAATGGCAGATTCTCCTGAATCCATTTTACATTCTCCTCATTTTCTTTTTTTGCAATTGTGCAGGTACTGAAAATGAGTCTTCCACCCGGTTTTACATATTGTGATACAACGCTTACTATCTGACGCTGTATTTTTGCCAGTGCAATAATGTCTTCCTGCTTTGTTTTATACTTGATATCGCATTTTTTACCGATAACCCCAAGACCGGAGCACGGTAAATCTGCGATTACAACATCTGCTTTTTCTATCCATTCTTCTCTTAAAACAGTAGCATCATTTTGCAGAATTTCTACGTTTTGACACTGTAACCTGTCGCAGTTTTCCCGTAACAGTGCTACTTTTTCTTTTGTCAGGTCGGCTGCAATGACTTTGCCACTTCCCTGCAGAATATCTGCCGCATGAAAAGTTTTTCCACCCGGAGCTGCACAGACATCTATCACAACTTCTCCTTTTTGAATGTCTGCTATCTGTCCTGCCATCATAGAACTTTCATCCTGTACCTGAAACATTCCCTGCTGAAACGCCTGCAGTTCTTTTATGGAAGAATACTCCGAAATCGATAATGCATACGGAAGCAGTTTTCCTTCGCTAACCGTAACACCTTCCTGCTGCAGACTTTCTTTTACTTCCTGAACCGAAAAACGACTCTGCATACAGCGTATGGAAATGCTTCTCTCTTCCTCCAGAAATTTTTGAAAAATTTCTTTTGTTGCTTCCTTTCCCTGTTCGGAAAAGAAATGTCTTATTATCCACTCCGGCATAGAATACCGGACAGATGCATAGGAGATAAAATCCTTTTCTTCCGGATAAACGATTGCCTCTTTTTTCCGGACAATATTACGCAAAACGCCATTAACAAATCCTTTCAGATTGTACATTTTGCGTGCCTCTGCCAGTTTCACAGCTTCATTACAGGCTGCTGAATCCGGCACCTGGTCCATATAAAAAATCTGGTATACGGATAGTCTTAAAATATTTCGTATGACCGGTTTCATTTTGCTGACAGGGCATTTTGAAAACTGATTAATGATATAATCCAGTTCGATGCACCTCTCTACTGTTCCTTCTGTCAGACGCATAATAAAACTTCTGTCCCTTTTTTCTAATGAATATGACTCAAACGCCTGATGCAATGCCTTGTCGCAAAAAGCACCCTCTTCCATAATCTGCATCACCAGCTGCAAAGCAATTTTTCGCAGATTACTTTCACCTGTTTTTTTATTTTCTGCTACCTGTGCCATTATTACGCCTTTCCTGACTGGTTTTCTTATTTTCTTTCAGACAACAGAACTGTGCCTTTTTCTACAGTATAGCCTCTTAAAAAGGATGCCGTGTCCATACGTTTTTTGCCTTCCAGCTGCACAGACAGTACTTTTAAATATTCTTTTCCTGTCTTAATCACAAAACTGTCTTTATTAATCGCTATAATAGTACCCGGCTGTTCCTCCTGTGCGTCTGCCAGAACTGCCTCTTTTGTCACAACATCTGCTTCCCATATTTTCAGCATCTTGCCATCCAGAAAACAATATGCACTCGGCCACGGGTTCAGTCCACGAATCAGACGTTCTATCTGCACGGCTGGTTTTGAAAAATCAATCTGACCGGTTGCTTTGGATAACATTTTTGCATAGGTATGCTCTTCTTCGTTCTGGGGTACCGGATGAAGATTTCCATTTTCCACATCTTCCAGTACCTGTAAAATCATCGGGCCACCCAGTTTGGCAAGTTTATCAAACAAACTTCCACCGGTTTCTTTTTCCTCTAACTGATATTTTTCTACAAGAAGAATATCACCGGTATCAATTCCTTCATCCATCTGCTGGATTGTCACGCCACTTTCCTTATCGCCATCAATGACAGACCACTGAATCGGTGCTGCCCCACGCAGTTTTGGAAGAAGCGAGGCGTGTACATTTAGACAGCCGTATTTTGGCAGTTCCAGAATTTCTTTGGATAAAATCTGTCCAAATGCCACCACGATAATAACATCCGGATGAAGTTTTCGTAATTCATATAAAAAGACTTCATCGCGTACTCTCTGTGGCTGATAAATTGGAAGTCCTGCTTCTACTGCCACTTCTTTTACCGGTGAGCACTGCATTTTGCCACCCCGGCCTTTTGGTTTATCCGGCTGTGTTACAACACCAACCACTTCATGCCTGCTCTGCAGTAATGACTTTAAAGTTTCTACTGCAAAATCCGGCGTTCCCATGAATACAACTCTCATGACTGCTTTCTCCTTTTTGCTCTTTTTTTATTCCTGTGTTGTATCAAACAACTCTCCCTCTGCCTTAGAAACATAAAGGATTCCTGATAAATGGTCGATTTCATGCTGTAAAGCTCTGGCAAGCAGTTCTTCACCTTCCACAATAATTTCTTCCATATTTTCATTCAGGGCTTTTACTTTTACATAGTTTGCCCTGGTCACAATACCGGCACGGTTTGGAACACTTAAACAGCCTTCCTGTCCTTTCTGCTCGCCTGACATTTCTATAATCTGTGGGTTGATTAAGATAATCGGATTGTTTCCTTCTTCCGTAACATCAATTACAACGACCTGCTTTAACACACCTACCTGTGGTGCAGCCAGACCGACTCCCTGCTCGTCATACATCGTATCCAGCATATCGGCAATCAGCTCTTTAATTCTCGGTTTCATTTCCGTAACCTCACGACATTTCTTCGTCAGTATTTCATCACCAATTGTACGTATTTTTCTAAGTGCCATAATATCCTCCTTATTAACGGTTAAAATCAAAAGTAATTCTACAATTTTTATATGTTTCGTTGTCTTTCATAAATGCTTCCATACGATTTTTTACATCACAAAGCGTCTGATATTTTTTTGCTTTGATAAACAGTCTTCTGCGATACAAATTTCTTAATTTAGCAATCGGTGCGTCAGCCGGTCCTAACAGAATAATATCTTCCATCCCCTCTACCAGCCTGCGCAAATCCTCAGAAAGTTGCACTGCTTCTGCCTGATTTTCTGAAAAAGCCAACACTTCTAGTATATTTGAAATCGGTGGATAATGCAACATCTGTCTGACGGCAAGTTCCTGATGATAAAAAGATACATAATCTTCTTTTGCAGCACACTGGATGCTATAATGCTCCGGCTGGTATGTCTGAAAAATCACTTCGCCTTTCTTCTGTCCCCTTCCGGCCCTTCCGGCTGCCTGTGCCAGCAGCTGAAAGGTTCGTTCTGAAGAACGGTAATCATCTGCATTTAATGACAAATCTGCTGCGAGAGCACCCACTAAGGTGACATTTTCAAAATCGTGTCCTTTGACAATCATCTGCGTTCCTACCAGAATGTCAGCCTGATGATTTGCAAATTCTTTCAAGATTTTTTCGTGTCCTTCCTTTGCTGCCGTCGTGTCAGCATCCATACGCAGAACTCTTGCCTGCGGGAACCTTTTTCTGACCATATCTTCGACCTGCTGCGTACCCAGCCCAAATGTTCCTATATATTTTGAGCCACAGGACGGGCAAGTTTTTGGCATCGGCTTTTGTGCCCCACAATAATGACATTTCAGCACGCTGATTTGCCCCCTGTACTCGTGTGGTTTCATCGATACGGAGCAGTTTTCGCAACGTATCACTTCGCCACATTGCCGGCAGGACACAAACCCTGCATAACCACGACGGTTAATAAAGAGCATTATCTGTTCTCTTTTTTGCAGACGCTGCTCTATTTTTTCCTGCAGTATCCTGCTAAAAATCGAAAAATTCTTTGCTGCCAGTTCCTGTCGCAAGTCAACGATTGTCACTTCCGGAAGAATGGCCTGCCCTGCCCTTTCTGTTAACGTAAACAGCTGGTACTCCCCCGTCTGGCAACGGTAATAAGCCTCCAGCGACGGCGTTGCCGAACCTAATACAACGCTTGCATGTAACATTTTTGCCCGTTGTATAGCAACCTCACGAGCGTGATATTTCGGTGGATTATCACTCTGATAACTGGATTCATGCTCTTCGTCTATAATAATCAGTCCCAGATTTGCAAACGGCGTAAACAGTGCAGAACGTGGTCCTATCATAATCTGGATTTCTCCACGCTTTGCCCGGGTAAACTGGTCATAACGCTCACCGGAAGACAATTTTGAATGCATAATGGATACCTTATCACCAAATCTTGCATAAAAACGGTTTACATTCTGAAATGTCAGTGCAATCTCCGGTATCAGTACAATTGCCTGTTTTCCCTGACGGAGGACCTTTTCAATCAGACTCATATAGACTTCCGTTTTTCCACTTCCTGTCACTCCATGAATCAGATAATTTTTGCTGCATCCCTGTTCCATATCCTGTCCGATTGCATCAACAATGGCTTGCTGCTGCCTGTTTAATATCTTTGCAGCAGACTGCCCTGTTTTTCCGGTCACGGGATTCCGGTATAACTGTCTTGCAGCAACGGTTATCAATTCCCGTTCTGTCAGGCTTTGTATAACGCTTCCTGTCACTTTCCATTTTTTTACGGCCTCATCATAATCCAGTCCATTTTCCCACGCATCCTCTTTTTGCAAAATAGCATCCAGCAAACGCACTCTTGCTGCATTATGCTTCTGCTCAAACTGATTCCGGGCAGCCTGCAATTCTTCATAAGACACTTTGGGGAAAATACTTCTTTCTACTTTTTCTTTTATTTCGCGTCTTACCGGCATAACTGCTTTAATCGCATCATTCATAGTCGAGCCGTAGTTTTCTTTTATCCAATAAGCAAGGGAAAGCAGGTGCGATTCTGCAACCACTCCCTGCTTTTCTACCCTGAGTATGCTTTTTGTCCTGTTGATATCATATTGTGGTGTATCCGACAGACCAATCACATATCCTTTCATTTCACGGTTTCCTTTTCCAAAAGGAATCACAACCAGAGTGCCAATGACGACATCATCTTTTAACTCTTCCGGCACCCGATACTGAAACGGACGGTCTAAACTTTTTACGGATATATCTACAATTACCTCTGCAAAAATCATATTTCCTCCACTTGTTTTTATCGGATGAAGTTGCCATCTTTGACAACATCAGCAACCAGTTCTCTTTCATCCATGTGGAATTTCTTTCCTTTTATTTCCTGATAATCCTCATGTCCTTTTCCTGCCAGAACAATGACATCTCCTTCCTGTGCATGTTCTATGGCATAACGTATCGCCTCATGCCGGTCAGCTATCGTGACAAATTTACCATCTGCTTTTTTGACGCCGGTAACAATATCGGCAATAATATCTTCCGGCTCCTCATTTCTTGGATTGTCAGAAGTTACTATCGTCAAATCTGCCAGCCGGGAAGAAACTTCTCCCATTTCAAAGCGACGGTCACGGGAACGGTTTCCACCACATCCGAACAGACATACAAGTCGCTTTGGATGATATTCTTTTAACGTTGTCAGCAGACTGTTTAAACTCATTGCATTATGAGCATAATCAATCATCAGCGTAAATTTTTCAGATACCGGAAGAATCTCTACTCTTCCTTTTACACGAATCTGTGACAAAGAAGCCAGAATCGTTTCTTTCTTTACGCCGAAATGACGGCATATGGCAATCGCTGTCATCGAATTATAGACACTAAATTTGCCCGGAATATCAATTTCCACATCCATATCGAGCAATCCACTCATATGATAGGCAACTCCGAGTGTACCACCTTTGTCTGTCAATTTTACATCAGAAGCCTTCATATCCACGCCATCGGAAAAACCATATGTTTCCACATCACATGTATGTCCCTGCAAAATCTCTTCCAGATGACTGTCATCACCATTAAAAATACCATGCCGGCACTGCCTGAACAACAGGCTCTTGCAATGAAGATAATCGTCTAAATCCTTATGTTCATTCGGACCAATGTGGTCTGGCTCTAAATTTGTGAAAATACCATAATCAAAGATAAAGCCACCGACTCTGTGAAGCATCAGTCCCTGTGAGGAAACTTCCATCACAACACATTTACAGCCTGCATCTGCCATCTTCCGGAACGTTTCCTGTACCACATAGGATTCCGGTGTGGTATTTGCTGATGGAATCGTTTCCTCCCCGATAATAGTTTCTATCGTTCCTATCAGTCCCGTCTTAAATCCGGATGCTTCCAGAATGGAACGCACCATATAGGTTGCCGTTGTCTTTCCTTTTGTTCCCGTAATGCCTATCGTAACCAGTTCTTTTGCCGGATGTCCGAAATAGGCAGCTGATGTCTGTGCCAAAGCCAGTCTGGTATCTTTAACTAATATTACCGTAACTTCTTCCGGTACGTGTACTTCTTTTTCAACAAGAAGTACTGCTGCCCCTTTTTCCACTACTTCCTGTGCAAAATCGTGACCATCACGTACTGCACCTGATATACAGACAAAAACGGAATCTTTCTCAACTTTTCTGGAATCATAAACCAATGTAGAAATTTCTCTGTCTGTCTTTCCCTGTATGCACTGATACTCCAGTCCTTCTAATAAATCAACTAATCTCATTTTTTCTCCATTTCTATACTATGTTATGTGTCAGAAAATCTGACTTTATTGACAATAACAAATCTGTCCTGACTGCCTTTCTCACAATGACAAATCTGCCCTTAACTGACTTTTACAAAGTCTGCTACTGCAAATGGTCAATCGCAATCTCTCCATCACATATTACGGTTGCCGGTCCGGTCATCCAGACGGTATTATTTTCTTCATCATAATTTAAAAGCAAATCGCCACCTAACAGATGTACTGTTATTTCATGGTCTGTCTTACCATTTAATACACAGGCAACTGCCGTAGCGCAGGAACCGGTACCACAGGCAAGTGTTTCACCGGAGCCTCTCTCCCAGACACGCATATTTACTTCCTTACGATTTAATACCTGCACAAACTCTGTATTTACACGGTCTGGAAATACTTCATGATTTTCAAACGCAGGACCAATTTTCTCCATCGGAAGATTTTCTGTGTCTTCCACAAAAGTAACGGCATGTGGATTTCCCATTGATACGCAGGTAATTTTGTATTCCTTGCCATCCACGGTAACCGGCTGTTCAATACACGTTTTATCACCAAGTTTCACCGGGATTTTCTGAGGTTCTAATATCGGTGCTCCCATATTAACCTTTACAAAAGCTACTTTTCCATCTTCTATTGTCAAATCCAGATATTTTATGCCACTCTTGGTTTCAATTGCAATATTATCCTTATCCGTCAGACCGTAATCATAAACATATTTTGCAATGCAGCGTACACCATTGCCACACATTGCTCCTTCTGAACCATCTGCATTATACATTTTCATCTTAAAGTCTGCCACATCCGACGGACATATTAAAATCAAACCATCAGAGCCTATGCCAAAATGTCTGTCACTGACATATACAGCTACCTTCTCTGGATTTGGAACCATCTCTTCCATACAATTTACATAAATATAATCATTTCCACAACCATGCATTTTAGTAAACTTCATATTATCCACCATTCCTTTCTGCCATATCTTCATTGTCATATTCGCCTCAAACCCGTTCTATTCCTGTTTTTGTCCCTATGGACAAAATGCAAATACATTGCAACTTTACACGTTCTCTATTATAATCTATTTATATTGATTTCACAAGTTGGATAGTACATTTACATAGGAGGCAGCGATGAGAAAAAAAATTGTTCTTATGACAGGAGGTACCGAAACCCTTGACTATTTTTCAAGACAATTGGAAATTGGTTTCCTTTCTTTAGGCTACCGTACTTTTCTATTTGATTTACAGGAAGAAGAAGAAAGTGCTGAAAAACTGGCTCATTTTGCCGGCTTTTCTGACACCATTCTCGTCACGTTTAATTTTGACGGCCTGCACTGCGAAACATCGCTGTTTGACGGTTTTGGAAGACTTTTCTGGGACGTGCGCGACATTCCCTGTGTCAACATAGTAGTTGACCATCCTTTTTACTATCCTTCTCTCTATGAAAATCTCCCCCTGCACTATTACGAAGTTTCGATAGACCGTTCCCACATGGCTTATCTGAAAAAATATTATCCGGAAGTAAAACATAATTTATTTCTGCCACTGGCTGGCACTTCACTCTGCCCGAAGCAGCAGGAGCCTCTTATCAAAGACAGGGAAATTGATGTTTTATTTACCGGAAACTTTACGCCAAAAGAGCAGTTTGACCAGTATATTTACCGTCTGGGGGATGAATATGCTGCCTTTTATCTGTCCATTTTAAAGGAACTGATACAGAATCCTTCCCTGCAGGACGATTTGGTTATGGAGCGGCATTTAAAAGAAGAATTTAAAGGCGCTTCCAACGAAGAACTTCGTACCACTATGTCAAATATGATTTTTATTGATACTTATATCCGGAACTATTTTCGGGAAAAAGTTATCCAGACACTTGTGGATGCAAAAATCCACGTTCACTGCATCGGACATGGCTGGCATCTGCTCTCCTGCAAACACAGGGAATACCTGTCTTACGAAAAAAATCAGTATTCGCTCGACTGCTTAGAGCGTATGACGCATGCAAAACTCTCTGTGAATGTTATGCCATGGTTTAAAGACGGTGCACATGACCGTGTTTTTAATGCTATGGCAAACGGCAGCATCAGCGTTACGGACCACAGCAGGTATCTGGACGAAATCCTGACGGATAATGAAAATGTTATTTTCTATGATTTAAAACATTTGGAAGAACTTCCTGACAAAATCTGTACCCTGCTTTCCCAGCCGGAAAAAATGCAGGCTCTTTCAGACAACGGCTTCTGCCTCGCCCAAAAGAGCCATACCTGGATACAAAGGGCACAGGAACTTCATCAGAAACTTCTCTGCCATTTGTAATTATTTTTATTGACAAACATTTTATATTTATTACAATTTTTTATTTGTTACAATTTTTCGTTTGTCGTTATGTTGTTTCCTTGGCAATTCCAAAATGCCGGTAAGCAACATCCGATGCCACCCTTCCCCGTGGTGTTCTGATTAACAGTCCGTTTTGTACAAGATAAGGCTCATAGACATCCTCTAATGTGCCGGCATCCTCGCCTATGGCTACTGCCAGCGTATCCAGACCAACCGGTCCTCCCCCGAACTGATGAATCATTGTCATAATAATATTACGGTCTGTCCGGTCTAAGCCCAATTTGTCTACCTCCAGCAAATCCAATGCAAAATCTGCCACTTCTTTTGTGATATCACCATCATATTTTATCTGGGCAAAATCACGCACTCTCTTTAAAAAACGGTTTGCAAGCCGGGGCGTTCCACGGGAACGACGTGCTAATTCCATCGCACCTTCTTTTTCAATATTTACTTCCAGAAGTTTTGCAGAATGTGTTATGATATCACACAATTCTTCCGGCGTATAAAATTCCAGCCGGCTGACAACGCCAAAACGGTCCCGAAGAGGTGCTGACAGCATACCGGCACGTGTTGTCGCCCCGACTAACGTAAATTTCGGCAAATCAAAACGAATCGAACGTGCTGCTGCCCCTTTTCCTATCACTACGTCTATCACATAATCTTCCATTGCAGGATACAGCACTTCCTCTACCTGACGTGGAAGACGGTGGATTTCATCCACAAATAAAATATCGCCATCTTTTAAATTGTTTAATATGGCTGCCATCTCTCCCGGTTTTTCAATGGCCGGTCCTGCCGTTACTTTTATGTTAACACCCATTTCATTTGCAATAATCCCGGCAAGGGTTGTCTTGCCCAATCCCGGTGGCCCATATAAAAGCACATGGTCCAGCGGTTCCTTTCTCTGTCTGGCTGCCTCTATATATACCTGCAGATTGTTTTTTACTTTTTCCTGTCCGATATATTCTTTCAGATACCGGGGACGCAGTGTGGTTTCTATTTTTTCATCTTCCTGCGTTAATTCTGTTGTAATGATTCTCTTCTTCATACATCCAACCTCTTTATCTGTCTGACTATCCGATTGCTTTCAGGCTTTGCTTTAACACATCCTCTACTGTCATATCTTCCTGAATCGCAACGCTTCTTACTGCCTTTACGGCCTCTGATTTGGAATATCCTAATACAACGAGTGCTTCTATCGCATCCTGCACAACGCTGCTTTCTTTTTCTGCTGCTGTCCGACTGCCTGTGTCAGACACATTCTGTCCGAAATCACCAATCACATCTTCTGCCGTTACCTTATCTTTCAGTTCCAGAATCAGCTTTCGTGCCGTCTTCGGGCCAATTCCCGGTGCTTTTGCTATCGCTTTTTCATCATCTGCCATAACAGCATAACGGACATCATATGCGCTCATTGCCCCCAGAATACCCAGTGCAGCTTTCGGGCCAATTCCATTGACGGTAATCAGCAGTTCAAACATCTGCAAATCGTCTTGGGACAAAAATCCATATAACTGCATCAAATCTTCTCTCACGTGAAAATAGGTGAATACCTGTAATTCCTCTCCGATAGAAGGAAGCAGTTCCATCGCTGATAATGGAATATATACCAGATATCCTATTCCTTTATTTTCTATCACTATTTCCCCGTCTTTTACTGCTGCAAGCGTTCCCTTAATAAACCGAATCATATTTATTTACTCCTCTTCTTCATCCGGAAGACGGCTAAACTCACCATTTACCGTTCCCAGCCATCCTTCTTCCATATATTTTAGTATTTCATACGGATGGATTCCCAGTTCTTCCGATATCTGCAATGCATTGCTGTTTGGATATTTTTTCAGGTACTGCACAATATCATCTAACTGGTCCTCTTCTAAACTCCGGCAGTCCTTGCAACACAAAGTACGGATTTTAGACTTAAACACCTTATGACAATGTTTGCACACATTGGTATATATCATATTCCTTCTCCTTAAAACAAAGTAGAAAACAAGTTTAACAACGGCTGGACAATTTTCCAAAGGCGTGGTCTGTTCTGCCACTCTTCATATGTAACTTCTCTGCTGACAGCAAATGTTTCTTCAAAATCTTCCATCACCTTAGACTGGATATTTTCTCCCGACATCCATACTCCGTTTTCATAATGAAGATAGAAACTCCGGTAATCCATATTAATCGTGCCTACGATTGCTGCATTTTCTGTCAGAATCTGCTTTGCGTGAATAAAGCCTGGCGTATATTCATAAATACGGATACCCTCGCGCAACAGACTGCCATAATTGTAATTTGTCAGCAGTTTTGCATACTTTTTGTCTGGAATATTCGGCGTAATCAGGCGCACATCCACTCCACGGTGGGACGCTTCGATTAGACTTTGCTTCATATAATCTTCAATTACCAGATATGGTGTCATAATATACAGATATTTGTCGGAAAAAGTAATCATCTGGTTATAAATACTTTCGATTGGATTCTTCGGGTTATTTGCAGGCCCGTCCGAAATCACTTGACAATACGTATCCCCCTGTACATTGGATGTTCTCTTGTATTTCAGATAATCAATATGTTCCTTGTCATTTCCACTGGCTTCCCACATCTGCAAAAATACTACCGTCAAATTCCAGACAGCATCGCCTTTGATACGCACACCGGTATCTTTCCAGACACCAAAACGCTCAACCAGATTGGCATACTCGTCTGCCAGATTAAAACCACCCGTAAATCCGACTTGTCCATCTACTACTAAAATCTTGTGATGGGAACGATAGTTCATATACAATTCCCCCGTATACTTATGAACCGGGTTAAATATACGCACTTCCATCCCTTCATGCTCTAATATCTGACGAAAATATTTTTGGGTCCGGATAACGGCACCAAAATCATCATATAAAAATTTTACTTCTACGCCTTCTGCAATCTTGCGCACTAAAATTTCGTGAATTTTATCCCAGAGCGCTCCTTCTGCTACAATAAAGAAGTCCATAAAAATAAATTCCTGTGCACGTTCTAAGGCACGAAAAATGTCTTCAAAGGCATCTTCGCCCATTGGATAATGTCGAACTTCATTTTCTGCCGTCAGCGTAAATCCCTCTGTTTTCATATATTTTACCATACGGCCTGCTACCGGGTGGTTATTGATATATTCGCTATAAACTTTTTCATCCTGTACCAGAAACTGCTGTCCATATGCTATCTGACGCATAATATGCTGGTCCAGTTCTTTCTTTTTTCCACCTTCCCGTCCCCAGAGATAGTAAAGCACAAATCCAGAAATCGGAAGAATGGTAACAATCGAAATCCACGCAATTCGGAAGGAAGGGCTCTGATTTTTATTAACCAGCGTAACAATAGCAATAATGGAGCAGATTTCTAAAATAAAATAAAAATATACGGTTTTACTCTGCAGTAAAAAAGGCAGATAAAGCACAACAGCACACTGCACCATCACAATGCAGGCTGTCAGCATCAGACGTAAAAAACCACTTAAATTGTTCTGGACTCTGCCTTTCAGACCTTTTAAATAACTTTCTTCCCGGGAATCATTTTCAAAATATCCGGTATTTCCTTTATTTCTGTTTCTTCGGTCCCATTTTTCGTATGCAGCATCTGCATGCTTTTTTTTCTCCATCTTATTACTTCCCTTCAAAGCGAACTATTTCAATTATATCCTATCAAAAGATTTGACGCAACCACATTACAACTGGATTTATCTTCAGCTATTATATTCTAATTTATTTTCATTTCTGCAACCTTATAAAAAAACAGCTGCGTAAAATAATAAAACGAAAAACAGCTGATTTATGATATAATACCTTTATTATAATATTTCACACAAATACAAAAACAAATACGGAGATTCTTATGAAAAAAATAATTACTTCCATAAAACAGCCTTTTTATTCCTATACATTTCCTTCGCCGGTAGAAAAAACTGCCTTTTTTGATATCGAAACAACCGGCCTTTCGCCTAACGCTTCCTCACTTTATTTAGTCGGCCTGATGTATTTTGATACGCAGAAAAAAGATTGGCAACTTTGCCAGTGGTTTGCCGATAATTATCACAGCGAAAAAGAAATATTAGAGGATTTTTTAGATACCTTATCCTCTTTTTCCTATCTGTACCATTTTAATGGAAAAACCTTTGACATTCCTTATGTGCAAAAAAAATGCAAACGCCATGCCATTGTAATTCCAAAAGTATGCCAGAACATTTTTGAAGATACCAGTGGTATTTATTCTGTTGATTTATTAAGCAAAATCCGTCCACTGCGGCATATCCTTTCTTTAAAAAAATGCAATCAGACTGCCGTGGAACAGTGGCTTGGCATACAGCGTACTGACATTTTTTCCGGAGGCGATTTGATTCCCGTATACTCAGAATATATGCAGCAGAAAATCATTTCACCGGAAAATGCCGGAAAATTAGAGAAAACACTGTTGCTGCATAACCATGACGATATCGAAATGATGCTGGCATTATGTAGTATGCTGACATACGACGAACTTCTTTCTGAGCATTGCGTTGACCGGTTATTATCTGCCAAA
Organism: bacterium; assembly: GCA_028724545.1. Taxonomy (GTDB): domain Bacteria; phylum Bacillota; class Clostridia; order Lachnospirales; family Lachnospiraceae; genus Butyribacter. Next base: position 26,548 of record JAQYCU010000037.1, on the reverse strand, counting down.
CAGCTGCAGCAGTCCCTTTCGGTTTCTATTAGTGAAAACGAACTGCTGATTTGTTTTACACTTCCTGTAAGCGTTCCTAAAAAAGTCTGTCTGACGCAGGCATATCCAGAAAGCCAGAGCGATACTTTTTTCCTGCCTGACGCAAAACTGACAATAGAAAATACGGATGTTTCTTTTCTGATACCACTATATAAGGAAACACTTCGCTTTTTTATTTCCGATTACCAGAACTACTACTATCTTCCAGATGAAGATATGGCAATCCACAAAAGCGTTGCTTCTTTTGTCGATAGCTCCCATCGTAAAAAAGCGACAAAAGCTACCTGCTATCAGAAGAAAAACGGCACTTTTCTGCCAAGTCTTGCCAGCAAAAAAACATTTTCCTGCGAATGTTTCTATAAACAATACAATGACAAACTTGTTTTTGTGGAACTGCCAAACGAGCCTGAAAAAGAAATTGCTTTCTGGCAGGAATTTTTAAAAATGCAGCTGCCAACTTTTCGTAAGAAACAAAAACAGAGATAAGCAGAAGTAACTTCTGCTTATCTCCGTCTGCTTTTCTTATTCATCTTCTTACATACGAAATCGTCGTATTACTCAGCGTTTGCAAGAATCTCTTTCTTGTTATATGAGCCACAAGATTTGCATACTCTGTGAGGCATCATTAATGCTCCACACTTGCTGCACTTAACTAAGTTTGGTGCAGACATTTTCCAGTTTGCTCTTCTTTTATCTCTTCTAGCCTTTGAAGATTTATTTTTTGGACAAATAGACATTCTATTCCACCTCCCGATTTGTACTCATTTCCTCTACTCACTCGCCATAATTACTCTTTCTTTGCAATTACAACACTTTTTCGATTATATCAATATAACAAGCATTTGTCAACATTTTTTTATGATTTTTTATACTAATCTTGCTGTTTCACGCGCAATGGCAAGTTCTTCATTTGTCGGTACTACCCAGACAGGAATCTTGCTTTCCGGTTTTGTCAGCAGAATTTCTTCGCCACGTACTTTATTCTTCTCTGCATCCAGCACAATACCAAGTGCGCCCAGACTTTCTACAAGCATCTTACGAATCATGGCATTATTCTCGCCGACACCTGCCGTTAAGGCAATCGCATCTGCTCCACCCAGTGCCACATAATATGCACCAATGTATTTAGCTACCCGGTATACCATAACTTCAATGGCATTTTTCGCATCTTCATTGCCTGCTTCCATTGCTTCAATCAGGTCACGGTAATCATTAGAAACTCCTGATAATCCCAAAGCACCTGACTTTTTATTTAAAATCGTGGTCATCTCACTGACAGATATATTTTCCTTGTTGCAAATATATTCAATAATCGCCGGGTCAATATCTCCGGAACGTGTTCCCATCATCAAACCTTCCAAAGGTGTCATACCCATTGTGGTATCAATGCTTTTGCCATTTTTTACAGCTGAAATACTTGCTCCACTTCCGATATGGCAAATAATTAATTTAGAATTTTCAAGTTCTAATCCTGCTAATTCTGCCAGACGCTTTGATACAAAGCTGTGGCTTGTCCCATGAAAACCGTAACGGCGCACGCCATATTTTGTATAATATTCTTTTGGCAATCCATATAAATATGCTTTCTTAGGCATTGTCTGATGAAATGCCGTATCAAATACTGCCACGTTTGGAACACCCGGCATAACTTCCTGACATGCACGGACACCAAGCAAATTGGCTGGATTGTGAAGAGGTGCCAAATCATTACACGATTCAATCGTTTTGATAACATCTTCATTAATGACAACAGAAGATGCAAATTTTTCACCACCATGTACAAGACGGTGACCTACTGCATTGATTTCTGAAAGGGAATCTAACACTCCAATCTTCTTATCCAGTAAAAGTTCCAGAACTGTTTTTATTGCAACTTCATGGTCCGGCAGAGCAATCTCTTTTTCGTATTTTTCGCCATTTGCCTTGTAAGTTACGCTTCCGTCTAACCCAATTCGCTCACACAGACCGGAGGCACTTACATTCTCTGTCTCCGAATCAATTAACTGAAACTTTAAAGATGAACTACCACAATTTACTACTAATATCTTCATAGTGAAACCTCTTTCCGCCTGACGGCATAATCTGCTAACTATTGTATACCATTTTTCCAAAAGGTGCAACGCAAGAACAACTGAGTTTTATCTATCTTTCTGTTCCCAGGAAAAATACGGCAATCGTTCCCGGACCGGAATGAGAGCCGATTACAGGGTCCAGAATACCAACCATAATATTTTCCTTGTCAATCGACAGTTTTTTATTAATTCTGTCCACAAGATACTCAGCATCTTCTAAGCAATCGCCGTGACTGATGTAAACCGGCTGGTCTTTATCCTGTGAAATAGTTTCTTCCATATGTTTTACCAAAGCATCCAGTGCCTTTTTTCTGCCTCTTACATTGGATACGGCAATTAAATGTCCTTCATCATCTACGTGAAGAACCGGCTTGATATTTAATGCTGTTCCGACAATAGCTGTTGTTGAAGAGATACGTCCTCCTCTCTTTAAGAAGAACAAATCATCTACAGAGAACCAATGACACAGATGCAGACGGTTGTCTGTTACCCACTGTACATTTTCCTCCAGCGACATTCCTTTCTCTCTGTTCTGCAATGCATGATATACCAAAAGTCCCTCGCCTAACGCTGCAGCCAGCGAATCTACAGAATAAATGGCCTGCTCCGGATATTTTTCCCTCATTTCATCTAATACCATTTCCAACGCCTGATATGTGCCACTCAATCCAGAAGAAAAACCAATATAGAAAATATTGTTTCCTGCCGACAACAGACGCTCAAATAATTCTTCTGCCTCCTGAAGATTTACTAATGATGTTGTAATCTCTTTCTTTTCTCTCATCATATCGTAAAAAGCAGACAAGTCCATTTTCTTGCCTTTTTCATAACCTTTATACTCTTTTCCATCTACATAATAGTTTAAGGAAAGCACTTCTACACCATACTTTTCAATCATTTCTTCTGGCAAATTTGCTGTTGAATCTGTAACAATAACATAATCTTTCTGCACGTCTTCTCCTCCTATTCCATCATTGCCATTGCAATGTTTCCTAACATTTTCCTATAAAAGTATACTTGATACAATTTTCTTTGTCTAGTACAATATAGCCAAAAGATTTTTGTTTCTTTCCTTTTAATGGGAATAAAATCAGAAGCAAAGCAAGAAATAACGCAGAAAATGGAGTATCCTATGAAAACCATTGGAATTATTACAGAATACAATCCCTTTCACAATGGGCATTTATATCAAATTAACAAAATAAAAGAAATGACCGGAGCCGAACACGTTGTTGTCGTAATGAGTGGCGATTTTGTACAGCGTGGTGTTCCTGCCTGGACAGATAAATATTTGCGCAGTGAAATGGCATTGGCAAGTGGAATTTCGCTTGTATTTGAACTTCCTGTCTGCTACGCGACAGCCAGTGCCGAACAGTTTGCCATGGCTGGTGTTTCCCTGCTCTCATCTCTTTCTTTTGTTGACGGCATTTGTTTTGGCTGTGAGTGTGACAACCTTGCACTTCTTCAAAAAATTGCTGATTTTCTGGCATTTCCCCCGGAATCGTTTTATGAACAGGTTACAGTATTTACTTCACAGGGACTTTCTTTTCCGGCAGCACGCCAGAAAGCACTGGAAACCGTTTTTCCAAATGAGTGTCTGGATAACCCGGATTTACTTTCTTCTCCTAATAACATTCTGGCAATTGAATATTTAAAAGCACTCCGTGTCCTTAACAGTACTCTTCGCCCTTATGCCATCAGAAGATGTGATTCCGGCTATCATTCTGACTCTTTGGAAAGTTCTTTTGCTTCTGCCACTGCAATCCGGAAGCAGAGCCTGACAGGCAACGATACTATGACAGACTTCTTTTCCATTGCCGGGAAGGTGATGCCTGATGCCGTTGTTTCGCTTTTAAGGCAAGAAAAAAACCGTTTTCCTGTGACAGAAGACGATTTTTCTGTCCTGCTCTATTATTGTCTGCAAAACCATTTCCAAAAAACGGATTCTGCTGCAAATACTGCAACGATTCTGGATATGACACCGGAGCTTTATTATCGCATCCGAAACTGTCTGGCTGATTTTGACACCTATTCTTCTTTTACTGGTTTATTAAAGACAAAACAGTATACGCACAGCCGTATCAGCCGTGTGCTTTTGCATCTGCTGCTCGATATTCACGAAGAGTCTGTTTCCTATCCTTTGGCAAACCCACTCACACCACAGCATACAAAAAATGCTGACGGACAATTTTTCTTTCCGGTTGTTCCTTATGCAAGATTGCTTGGCTTTCAAAAAAAAGCAAGCTATCTGCTACGCGAGGAAAGCAGTATTCCTATTATTACAAAACCGGCAGACGGTCTTGCACAGATTCAGAATTTCGACTTTGCAGATTCTATACTGGCGTATGCAGGTTCTTTCGGCAAGCCAGTTGATGCCTATGTAAACTATGCGTGCCGCCTTTACGAAAAAGATATTATGGCTGCAAATTTATATTCACAGGTACAAAGCAGAAAATACCAGCTGAAACTTCCTGATGAATACAGACAAAAACCTGTTATCTTATAACTTTCATAACTTTTATTACTCAAAAAACTGACATATCCTTTCCACTTCCGGTATGTCAGTTTTTTATTGCTTAGCCGTTATTTTTCTGCTGCATATAAAACATTTTCAATAATGTCACACGCCTGTCCTACCAGTTCAACACAAGGTCTTTTCTGATAATATTCTTCCGTGCGTGCCTCAGGACGGGTATCTGTAAACGCAGCTGCCGTAACCGTACTTTCTGCCTCTCTCGTTTTACTTTCAGGCATCGGCACAAGCCCTAATAATTCTTTGCATATAATGGAGCCATTTTCTTTGCGATAGGCTTCCGCCATTTTCTGCACCATATCATAATTGGCTTTTTTTCCTTCTGCATCTTTTCCTTCGGTAGCCCCCGTTTCCAGTCCTGCAACCATAAACATACCGGACACTGCCCCACAGACTTCACGCATACGTCCCATACCACCACCGAATGATGCTGACAGTCTGAATGCCGTTTCTTCATCAATCCCATATTTGTCAGCATATGCTGCAAATACAGACTGGGAACAGTTATATCCACTTTTAAACAGACGAATAGCTTTTTCTTTTCTCGTTTCCATATGTTCCTGCTCCTTTTTCCTTATTTACAAAAGTCCCATGAAAATAATATTTCCACGGGACTTTTGCTTTTTATGATATCGTTCTATTGTAAAAACGATTATTTGTAGAGTTCTACTAACTTCTGTAAGTGCTCAAAACGAGCCTTTGCAGCAGCCTCTGACTCTTTAAAGAGTTTCTCAGCACGCTCTGGGAATGGCTTGATAAGACGTGTATAACGAGCTTCGTTATTCAGGAAGTCCTGATATCCATCAAAGTCTGTCTGCTTCTCAGAAGCGAATGTGAATGGATTCTTTCCTTCTGCCTTGAGCTCTGGATTGAATGAGAAGAGGTTCCAGTAACCAGCCTTAACAGCTTTCTTCATCTCATCCTGGCAGTGGTTCATACCACCCTTAGCAATTCCGTGAAGCTCACATGGAGCGTAACCAATGATTAATGATGGTCCCGGATATGCTTCAGCTTCGCTGATTGCTTTAACAGCCTGAGCTGGGTTTGCACCAAGTGCAATCTGAGCTACATATACATAACCATAACTCATAGCGATTTCAGCAAGACTCTTCTTACCTACTTCTTTACCAGCAGCAGCGAACTGACAAACTTCACCGATGTTAGAAGCCTTAGATGCCTGTCCACCTGTATTAGAATACATCTCTGTATCAAATACCATAACGTTTACATTCTCACCGGATGCAAGTACGTGGTCAAGACCACCAAATCCGATATCGTATGCCCAACCGTCACCACCGAAAATCCATACAGACTTCTTAGAAAGGTAATCTTTCTTAGCAAGAACTGCTTTAGATTTCTCGCAGCCACATTTCTCTAACTCTGCAATCAAAGCTTCTGTAGCAGGTGCATTTGCCTTTGTATCATCCTTTGTTTCGAGATACTTAGCAATAGCTGCCTTTAACTCATCTGATGCTTTGTCTGATGCAGCGATTTCTTCAACCATTTCAATTGCCTGGTCACGAAGATACTTCTGACCTACATACATACCTAAACCATGCTCAGCATTGTCTTCAAATAAGGAGTTAGACCAAGCTGGTCCCTTCTTAGAATCCTTATTTACTGTATATGGTGAAGTTGCAGCCGGGTTACCCCAGATAGAAGAACATCCTGTTGCATTTGAGATGTACATCTGCTCACCAAATAACTGAGTAACAAGACGTGCATATGATGTTTCGGCACAACCTGCACAGCTTCCTGAGAACTCAAGGAGTGGCTGGTTGAACTGGCTTCCCTTAGGTGTATTATCAGCGAATCCACTATCTTTCTTACCAACGTTAGCAACTAAGTAATCAAATACTGGCTGCTCTGCTGCCTGTGATTCCTGTGGAACCATCTTGATAGCACCCTTGTCTGCTGCAGGACATACTGTGATACACTCACCACATCCCATACAGTCAAGAGGAGATACGCTCATTGTAAACTTAAATTCGCCTGCTTTAGGCTTTGTATCTGCTAACTTAATGTTAGAAGGTGCTGCTTTTACTTCATCCTCACTTAATAAGAATGGACGAATTGTTGCATGAGAACATACAAATGCACAGTTGTTACACTGAACACATGACTCTGGGTCCCATACTGGAACTGTTACAGCAGTACCACGTTTTTCGTATGCAGATGCACCTGTTTCAAACTGTCCGTCCGGATTTTCTATGAATGCTGAAACAGGAAGACTGTCACCATCCATCTTAGAAATTGGCTCAAGAAGGTCTTTCACCAATTTAACAACTTCAGGACGACCTGTAAGTTCTTTTGCAGGAGCGTCTGGCTCTGGATTAGACCAAGATGCAGGAACTTCTACTTTATGTACTGCATCCAGACCAGCGTCGATTGCCTTGTAGTTCATTTCTACAACTGCATCACCCTTCTTAGAGTAAGACTTCTTAGCAGCCTGTTTCATATATTCAACAGCCTCATCGATTGGCATAACGTCTGCCAGTTTGAAGAATGCTGACTGAAGAATTGTATTAGTACGTTTACCCATACCAATTTCGATTGCTTTGTCAATCGCATTGATTGTGTAAAGCTGAATGTTGTTATCTGCAATATATTTCTTTGCTTCTGCATTCAGATGCTGCTCTAACTCTTCATCAGTCCACTGGCAGTTAATCATAAATACACCGCCCGGCTTAACATCCTGTGCCATCTTCATACCCTGGATAACATATGCAGGATTGTGACATGCTACGAAGTCTGCCTGGTTGATGTAGTATGGACTCTTGATTGGGTTATCACCAAAACGAAGATGGGAAATAGTAACACCACCGGTCTTCTTTGAGTCATACTGGAAATATGCCTGAATGTATTTATCTGTGTGGTCACCGATAATCTTTGTAGAGTTCTTGTTAGCACCTACAGTACCGTCACCACCAAGTCCCCAGAACTTGCACTCTTTTGTTCCTGGTGCTGATGTGATAGGAGCTGGCTTAACCTCTGGTAAACTTAAGTTTGTAACATCATCTACGATACCAACTGTGAAACGTGGCTTAGGATTGTCCTTCTCTAATTCTTTGAAAATTGCGAATACAGATGAAGGTGGTGTATCCTTAGAACCAAGACCATAACGTCCACCAGTAAGGATGATATCATTAAGACCTGCTTCACGAAGTGTAGCAGCTACATCTAAATAAAGAGGATCGCCTAATGAACCAGGCTCCTTTGTACGGTCGAGTACAGCAACTTTCTTAGCTGTCTTAGGAAGTACCTTTAAGATAGCTTCTGAAGACCATGGACGATATAAACGAACTTTGATAAGACCAACTTTTTCGCCCTTTGCTGTTAAGTAATCGATTACTTCTTCTGCTACGTCACAGATAGAACCCATTGCAACGATAACACGGTCTGCATCGGGTGCTCCGTAGTAGTTGAATAAGTCATAATCTGTACCAAGTTTGTCATTGATTTTCTTCATATACTTCTCAACAACTGCAGGAAGTGCATCATATGCTTTGTTACAAGCCTCACGATGCTGGAAGAATACGTCACCGTTCTCATGAGAACCACGTGCAGCAGGATGTTCCGGATTCAAAGCATGCTTACGGAACTCTTCAACTGCATCCATTGGACACATTTCTTTCAAATCTTCATAATCCCATTTCTCAATCTTCTGAATCTCATGGGATGTACGGAAACCATCAAAGAAGTTAATAAATGGAACTTTTCCCTCTAATGCTGCAAGATGTGCAACAGGGCTTAAATCCATAACTTCCTGTGGGTTTGTTTCAGCTAACATAGCGAAACCTGTCTGACGACATGCGTAAACATCACTATGGTCACCAAAAATATTCAAAGCATGTGTAGAAACAGTACGTGCTGATACATCAAATACACAAGGGAGCATCTCACCTGCAATCTTGTACATATTAGGGATCATAAGAAGAAGTCCCTGAGATGCTGTAAATGTAGTAGTAAGCGCACCTGCTGCAAGGGAACCATGAACAGTACCTGCGGCACCTGCCTCAGACTCCATCTCTACAACTTTAACTGTGCTTCCAAAAATGTTCTTCTGTCCTGCTGCTGACCACTGATCAACGGAATCAGCCATAGGGCTTGAAGGTGTGATAGGATAGATACCAGCTACTTCTGTGTAAGCATATGCTACATGAGCTGCGGCTGTATTACCATCCATTGATTGTTTAGCTCTAGCCATTTTTGTAAATTCCTCCTTAATTTGAATTCTGCACAATATTTTAGCACTTACAAAGAAAAATGTAAAGAAAAGAGGCAGGATTTTTGTCGAGTTTTGTAAGTGTTTACAAAAATTTTACATACCGGTTGTTTATTTTTACATAAAATGTCTTGTGGAAACTGTGATAAAGGTAGTGTACCTGGCAGCATAGGATACCCTGCCTGTCAAGGGCACGCTCTCGCTGCGCAAACTACGCAGCAGTACATAGTATCCTAAAAAGCAGGATACAAGTACTGGCGAGTTTGTAAGCACCCTTCGACAGGCAGGGTATCCTATGCTGCCAGGCAATTCAGTTCGTGGTGCTATCAAACAGACGATAATTTTCACATTTTGGCAATTTTTCAATATATCTGACCATTAACTTGATGTATCATATGCCCCTTAAAAAGGGTACAGCGAAAATGATTCACATATGAATTACTTGACGAATTTGCACAGATGGCATAAAATAAGGTGCTGTATGGTTTTTTAGCCAATACAGGTTCATTTATCGTACAAAAATAGAAGCAATAAAGTAACGGAGGAAAATGAAAATGGGCGTAACTTATGTAAAAGAAGTAATGTCACCGGAAGAACTGCTTACGGAATATCCTTTACCGGAAGCACACAAAAAATTAAAAGAACAGAGAGATTTGGAAATCAAAAAAGTCTTTACCGGTGAATCTGATAAATTTTTAGTCATCATCGGACCTTGCTCTGCAGATAACGAAGATTCTGTATGTGATTATATCAACCGTCTTGCTAAGGTGCAGGAAAAAGTAGAAGATAAAATTATTATCATTCCACGTATTTATACAAACAAACCAAGAACTACCGGAGAAGGCTATAAAGGCATTGTACATCAGCCGGACCCGGAAAAGGCCCCCGACCTTCTGGAAGGCCTGATTGCCATGCGTAAGATGCATCTTCGTGCCATCAAAGAAACGCATCTGTTTGCAGCAGATGAAATGCTGTATCCGGAAAACTGGCCTTATGTATCCGACATTTTATCTTATGTTGCCGTAGGTGCCCGTTCTGTAGAAAACCAGCAGCACCGTCTGACAATCAGTGGTATTGATATTCCTTGTGGTATGAAAAACCCTACCAGTGGCACATTAAGCATTATGTTAAATTCCTGCATTGCCGCACAGGGCCAGCATACCTTTATGTATCGTGGATGGGAAGTAAAAACAGACGGAAATCCTTTAACACATACTATTCTGCGTGGAGCTGTCAATAAGCATGACCAGTCACTTCCTAATTACCATTATGAAGATTTGCGCCGTCTGCTCGATATGTACCAGAAATTAAATCTAAAGAATCCGGCCTGCATCGTAGATGCAAACCATGCCAATTCTAATAAATGCTATTATGAGCAGCCACGTATTGTGTCCGAAGTGATGCACAGCCGTAATGTATCAGAAGATATCCGAAATCTGGTGAAAGGTGTTATGGTGGAAAGTTACATTGAACCAGGAAATCAGAAAGTCAGTGAACATACTTATGGTAAATCTATCACAGACCCTTGTCTTGGCTGGGCAGAAAGTGAAAAATTAATTTACGATATTGCAGAAAAATTATAGAAAAGAAAAAATATGACTTTTTATCAGGAGTCGAAGTAAAATAAATAAAAAGTAAATGAAAAAGAGTTTCCGGTGATAGTATCACGCCAGAAACTCTTTTGTTTCTATATTCCATTTTTACAAACTAGAAATTCACAGCCAGATTGCCTTTACAAGCAGCCAGATAATCAGCAGCCAGACGAAAATAATCGGAATTGAATAATACCACCTTTTAGGCTTTCCATCCGCCCACAATCCCTCTGCCTCCAGTTTGCTTTGCTCCCAAATGGCATTTGGAATAAGTTTAACCGTCAAAGCCACCAGCAAGGGCAACAGAATCACATCATCCAGGTAACCGAGAACCGGAATAAAATCTGGTATAAAGTCAATCGGTGATAATGCATATCCAACTGTAATTCCCGCAAATAGTTTGGCTATTACGGGAGTATCTTTTCTCTTCAATGCAATAAATACAGCCGGTACTTCTCTCTTCAGTTTTTTTGCAGTATCCTTTATACTCAAATTAACACCTCTAAATTTTCATTACTATGCTAAATCGCACCCTGTTTTCATAATTAGCACGTATCGTTCCCTGCTTATCATTTCTTACTTCTCATCCACAACCTGGAAGATATAGAATTTCAGATAATATGACTCATTGGCAGCCCACAAAATCGGATGGTCCGGTGCCTGCGTCCGGAACTCGACCTGACGTAATCTTTTGTGTACATTTGCAGCAGCCTGTCCGATTGTCTTTGTAAAAAGCTCATATGTCATAAAATGCGAGCAGGAACACGTTGCCAAAAAACCACCATCTTTCAGCAGTTTCATTGCCCGGAGATTAATCTCACGGTATCCTTTTACTGCATTTTTTACGGAATTACGTGATTTTGTAAATGCAGGTGGGTCCAGTATAATAACATCAAACTTCTCGCCTTTTTCCTCCAGCTCCGGCAATTTTTCAAAAACATCAGCACATTCAAATTTCACAACATCTGACAACTGATTTAATTCTGCATTTCTGCGTGCCTGTTCTACCCCAAGTTCTGAAGCATCTAACCCTAAGACGCTTGCTGCACCGGCCTGTCCGGCATTTAAGGCGAAGGAACCGGTATGCGTAAAGCAGTCCAGCACTTTTGCTCCCTTACAAAGTTTACGAATTGCATTTCTGTTATATTTCTGGTCTAAGAAAAATCCTGTTTTTTGTCCCTCTTTCACATCAACATAATATTTAACCCCATTTTCTTCTATAATGACATCCGTATCAAACTCTTCGCCGATAAATCCCTTTCTGCACTCCAATCCTTCCTTTTTGCGTACTTTCGCATCACTTCTTTCATATACGCCCCGGATAGTAATTCCATCTTCCTTGAGAATTTCTTTTAGAAGTGCAACGATTTCTTCTTTAAAACGGTCGATTCCCAATGCAAGCGACTGTACAACCAAAACATCAGAAAATTTATCAATTACAAGTCCCGGCAAAAAATCAGCCTCTCCAAATACGATACGGCAGCTTCCGGTATCTACTGTTTTTTTCCGGTATTCCCACGCATTCTGCAGACGCATTTTCCAAAAAGTTTTGTCTATTTCCTGTCCGGCATCCCGTGTCAGCAGACGAATCCTGATTTTAGACTTCCGGTTGATATAACCTTTTCCCATCGGATAACCGTCAAAATCATGCACGATTACAATATCGCCATCTTCAAAACTGCCCATAATCGAGGCAATCTCGTTGTCAAAAATCCACATACCTCCACTTTTTACGGTTCTTCCTTCCCCCTTTTTTAATGTTACAATTGCACAACTCATACTAATTCCTCCTGCTGTCATTTTGTCTGTCATTATTATTTCTCCACATGATCCGTTACTATTATTTTTCACTATTGCCTGCTATAAGATTTTTTGCATTACTGGTCGTACTCTTCTATCTTCATATCCAACGGGAATGTAACAACTATCGTTGTTCCTCTTCCCTCTTCGCTTTCTAACCTGAGAATAGCATGGTTTTGCGCTACAATATGTTTCACAATAGCCAGTCCCAGTCCGGTTCCACCGGTTTCTTTAGAACGGCTTTTGTCTACCCTGTAGAAACGTTCAAAAATCCGTTCCTGATGTTCCTTCGGAATGCCAATTCCCGTATCTTTTACTTCAACGTACTTATTGCCATCCTGGTTTTCCCCTATCAGTACCATTACCCTGCCGTCTTTATTATTATAGCGAATGGCATTGTCACAAAGATTGTATATCAATTCATACATCATTTCTTTGTTGGCATTTATCATACATTTTTCTCCAACAATCTGCAATGACACATTCATCTTATCGGCCTTTACTTCCAGTGTATTGACACAACCTTCTGCCAACGCGTATAAATCCAACGGCTCTCTCTGCACCTCCATACTGGAAACATCCAGTTCTGACAAACGAATGGTATCGTTAATCAGCCCCAGCAGACGATTGGCATTCTGATGAATTTCTCCTGCAAAACGAATCGTATCCTTTTCGGTTGCCATTCCATTTTCGATAATTTCTGCATAGCCGGAAATTGCCGTTAATGGCGTTTTTAATTCATGGGAAACATTCGCCGAAAATTCCTGTCGCATATCTGCATTTTTAATAATATTTTCATGCTGCTCTTTAATCATTTGCACAAACGGACGTAATTCACGATATACATCACTGGTATCAATATAATTAATATTTTCTGCCATCTGCTCAATCGGATAAACGATGCTCCTCGTCAGAATATGGGAAAAAATCACGCTGGCCAGCATTAGCAGTATAATAATTGCTGCAAGATACGGAATCGACGAAATAAAAATATTGGCAATACTGCTCGCTTCCTTTGCCACACGAAGCACACATCCATTATCTAACAAAAGTGCAAAATAATAATTATCTCTCTTGAGTGTGTCAGAATGGCGAATCGCCTGTCCGGTTCCCTTGCTGCGTGCAGACGAAATTTCATCCCTGTCGAGATGACTGTCCATTTTGGTAATATCAACGCTGGAATCGTAACGCACTTTGCCCTCTTTATCTACCAGGGTAATGCGATATGTTCCACTCTTTTGATGATAAGTAATATTGTCCGGATTGTCAAAACTGTCTGTTGCAGCCAGTGCATATGCACATGCTGACAAATCATCATAGACCTCTTTTTGCAATAATGTGTAACTGACAAGGTTCGATAAAACGACAGAAGCCAGAATCGCTATTACTGCAATTACCACAAAATAAATATTAATTTTCTTCTTCATTTTCCTTCCTTTCTGATACAGTACAATGTCATCCTTTTGCACAATAAAACATCTGTTGCAGTACAATAGCCGACTACAACAGATGAATCACTTTTTATTCCATTCGATATCCTACATTCCGGATTGTTTTTATTCTGCTTCCTGACTCTCCCAGTTTGCGACGCAATGTTTTGATATGCATATCCAGCGTACGGGATTCTCCTTCGTAATCCGTTCCCCAGATGCGCACCATAATATCTTCCCTTTTTAAAACAATGCCAACATTATTCATAAAGTATTTTAGCAATTCGTATTCCTTAAATGTCAAATCCACTTTTTCTTCTGCAACTGTAACTTCTCTTTTTTCATCATCCATTTGGATTTCGCCCAGAGAATATGTCTTGCTGTCATTCAAATTCATTGTCCGACGCAACAATGCTTTCACACGGGAAATCAATTCCATCACACCAAATGGCTTTACCAGATAGTCATCAGCACCGATATCCAGTCCTTTCACACGGTCAATCTCTGAAGTTTTTGCCGTTACCATGATAACAGGGATTCGTCTGGTATCGGAACGCTGTCTTAACTTTCCAACTGTTGTAAGACCGTCTTCATCCGGAAGCATAACATCCATCAGGATAATGTCTGGCATTTTCTGATTGACTCTTTCCCAAAAATCCTTCGCACACCCGAACTCTTCCACATGATATCCGGCATTTTTCAAAGAAAAGCCTTCGATTTCACGGATATTCATATCATCTTCCACAATATATACAAGTGCCATACTTTACTCCATTCTGCCAGTTTCACTCATCCGGTTGTACCGGTGGCAAATTGACAATGTTCATTTTTCTGCAAAAAATACAGACAAATAAATCTTTTCTGCTTTTTACGGTAATTTGTATTTCTTACGATATTCACGATATTTTGCAATAAATTCCGGATTATCATCCTCTTTTAATTTATCTAGATATTCGTGTGTTTCAAAGCCATCTTCTTTTGTCTGAATCATACACACTGCAATATTCGAGCAATGGTCTGCGATTCGTTCAAAGTTTGTTGTAATATCAGAAAGGACGAAACCAAGTTCAATCGTACATTTTCCTTTACGCAGTCTTTTGACATGCTTTTTCTTTACTTCATCATTTAACGTGTCGATAACTTCTTCCAACGGCTCAATCTCTGTTGCCAGATTAATATCTTCTGTATCAAACACCTCACAGGTCATTGAAACAATTTCTCTGACTGCCTGAATATATACAGCCAGTTCTTCTTTTGCTTTGTCTGAGAAAGTTTCTTTTTTACTATGCACTTCTTTTGCCGTTTCCATAAGATTATACGCATGGTCGGATATTCTTTCAAAATCGCCAATGCAATGAAGTGTCATCGAAACTGTCTGCGAATCCTTCTGTGACAAATCTGCATTTCCAATTTTCATCAGATAAGTTCCAAGCTCATCTTCATAATGGTCAACTAAATCTTCATATTCTGCAACCGTTTTAGCCTTTTCTTTGTCATAATGTTTCAAAAGTCCAATCGCTATATCCAATGCTTCAAATGACTTATGTGCCATATCGATAGCCGTTTTCTTTGCCTGCGCTACTGCAAATGCAGGTTTCTCCAAAAAACGCTCGTCCAGCAGATTGAATACAACATCCTCTTCTGTTTCATCATCACGAACAGTAAGTGTTGCCAGTTTTACTAACAGATTCTTAGCAGGAAGCAATGTCATGGTAGCCACTACGTTAAATAATGTATGCACAACAGCTATACCTGCCACGTTTGCAGCATCATTCATAAATCCAAATGACAAAAAGGCATTTAACAGATAGAAAACGCACATAAACAGCACAGTTCCGATTAAGTTAAAATAAAAATGGACACATGCAGCACGTTTTGCATTTTTGCTTGCACCTACGGCAGAAATCAGTGCCGTTACACAAGTACCGATATTCTGTCCCATAATAATCGGAATAGCAGATGCATAGGATACTGAGCCGGTCAGGCAAAGTGCCTGCAAAATACCGACAGATGCCGACGAACTCTGAATCACTGCTGTTAATATCGCACCAACGATAACACCTACAACCGGATTCTCAAACATCAGAAAAAGGTCTGTAAATTCTTTTACGTCTGCCAAAGGCTTTACGGCACCACTCATGGTATCCATACCTATCATCAAGATGGAAAAGCCAGCCAGAATCGTACCGACGTCTTTTTTCTTAGTGCTTTTTGAAAACATCAGGCAAACCACACCAACCATAGCCAGAATCGGTGCAAATGTAGACGGTTTCAACAACTGTAACAAGAAATTGTCACTTTGTATGCCTGTCAGACTCAAAATCCATGAAGTAATTGTGGTTCCAATATTGGCACCCATTATGATACCAACTGCCTGTGTCAATTTCATAATGCCAGAATTAACAAAACCAACCACCATTACCGTCGTTGCCGATGAAGACTGAATCACTGCCGTCACGGCTGCTCCAAGCAAAACAGCACGAATTGCTGAAGATGTAAATTTCTCTAAAATCATTTCCAGTTTTCCACCGGACATCTTGGCAAGGCCATCACCCATGACGTTCATTCCATATAAAAACAAGGCAAGCCCGCCCACCATCGTAATTACATTATAAATACTCATCACTAATTTCCTTTCGCAAAAAGGGGCATTACAATACGGCTCTCATAATTGCAACGCCCATTTTCTGTTCCAAAATATTGTTCAAAAACTTTCAAGTCATATATAGCATATAATATATTTCTCGAAAATGCAATGATATATTTAACTTATCTGTTACGCATTTTCAAAACGTTCACACTGGTCTTTCATCTGAAGTGCGACCTCTTCACTGATGTCCATATCTTTCTGAATCTTCTGGATTTCAGCAGTCAGGGCAACCGTTTCTTTTGCAGCATCTTCTACACTCATTGCACTGCTTTCAATAACTTTTGTAATCTCTTCGATAGACTTATAGAGTTCCTGTGTTACTGCGCTGATGCTGTCTGCCTTCTCAGAAAATTCATTCATTCTCTGGTTTATGTACATAGAATCCTGATTGTATTTCTTACCGGACTCTACGAAGCCCTTGTAATCCGGAAGTATTTTCTGGTCAATGTAATCTACCATACTATTAGAACTTTCACTCAGTTCATTTACGGCAGCAATTACTGTTTCATTAATCTTCTGAATGTTATTTGCCGTTTCACGGCTGCTGTCAGCAAGCTGACAGATTTCATCTGCAACAACGGCAAAACCTTTTCCTGCTTCGCCTGCTCTGGCTGCCTCAATTGACGCATTCAACGCCAAAAGGTTTGTCTGGCTCGAAATCGATAAGATTTCATTTGTCAGGCTTTCAATCTGCTCTACGCTCTTACTATGTTCAATCGCCTCTTTTAACTGTTCAATAATTTCTCCTACCATATCACTGGTAATTTTCTGGCTTTCAACAGCATTCTTTTCAAGGCCTTCTGCTCTTTCCTGCATTTCCTGTGAGTAATTCAGAATAGAATCACTGTTTTCAGCAAAATTGCTGACAGTTTTTTCTACTTCTGACACACTCTGGTCAACTGTAATAATAGTTGCTGATACTTCTTCCATTGATGCAGCAAGCTGCTCCATTACTTCAGAAACACCACCAGAAGCTGAATTTACGCTGGTAACACTTTCTGTCACGCCTGCAATGGCACTCTCCAGATTGTTAGAACCACGCGACATATCTCCAATAACATTCTGCAATGTATCCAGGAAAGCATTGATCCCCTTTACCAGCTGACCAATCTCATCCTTTGTCTTAACCGGCACACGCTCGCTTAAATCACATTCGTTATTTTCAACTTTCTTAATAATCGCACGTAATGAACGGGTAGATTTCTTAACTGGCGATACAATCGTCATATAGCATGAACAGATTGCCAGCATACTGATGATAACAGAAAGGATAATTAACGAAAAATTCATTGCGATACTCTGGTCAAATGCTACTTCCTGCTCTTTTACAGAAGCATCGGAACTTTTTTGACGCAGCTCAATCAGATTGTCTACATCCTCTTCCATCTGTGTTTCGATTTCTGTTAAATCATAGTTTGCAATCTCTATTGCTTTTCCTTTATCTTCTTTTTCGCTCCAGGTCAATGATTCCATATACAGGCTATAGAACTTTTTATAATTTTCTGAAAACTGGCTGTACATTTCTTTTTCTTTTTTGCCAACCATCCATTTCTGGTATGTCGCCTTTTCCTTTTCTACATCAGCAATTGTAACATCAATCTTCTTACGGACATTATCCACCTCATCTGATGCAGCAACAAAATGTGTCAGCAGCAGTTTCTGCATTTCCTGAAAATCTGCAGATAATTTGTCTAACGACTGTACTGCCTCAATATTATTCTGTGTCTGTTCAATACTCGCCTTCTTTAAGTCATCCATTGACATAATTCCCCAGACGGCAGATGCGATACACACAGCTGCTAAAATTATCTGTGGAATGATTACTTTTAAACTAAGTCTTTTCATAGCACACTCTCCTTACTTTTCCTGTCTATCCGACACTTTCTATAAAATCATAACGCAGCCTTATCTCCGGCAGCCTGTTTATCGTACAGTAATAATTATATATCCAGTCCTCTCCCTGTTCCGGAGAATTTTCGCCCGTTGCAGGTGGAGCAAAGATATGAATGTTCATTTTTGTATTTTCTTTGATTGGATTTTCAAAGAAAGCCGGCATCAGGTCTACACATTTTGTATGTTCTGCCTTGTAAAACCACTTTCCATTTACCTCAATCATCAGGTTGAGTTCTTCTTCAAAATACAGTTCAAAAAACTCTGGTGTCTTTTGCAGTTCCACTTCCATCGCAAGACCTTCTGCATCTTCTGCACTGCCCCATCGCAAAGTAAGGGGAAGTGTAATTTCTTCTTCTTTTTGAATCTGTGGCATAAAATAGTCATCTTTTAAGATTTCTTTGTATTCCTTCAGTAACGGCTGTGGAATACCTACCGACGGATTGTTTGCATCTTCTATTTCCAATCCCAGTCTTCCACGGTCACGGAACTGATACAGGGAAAATCCTCCGAACCACTCATGCGCATTACCATCTTTTAATCTCTGTATAAAACGTTTGACTGATTCTCCCTGATGAAGTGGTCCTACCACATCCCCATCCGTATTGAACTCAGAAACCACTAACGGTCTGGACACGCCATTGTTTAATTTTGTAAAGCGTCTGGCCGACTGTTCCAATCTCTTATAAAAAGTTTCTACCGGTGTCACGGCATAGGAATCGCTGTCTTTCTCGCAGATGTCGAAAGGCCATCCGTAATGCAGTGCCAGGTAGCAGTCCATTGACCAGATATCGGCTGTCTGATATGCTTTCATAAACTCCTTTTCGTGTCCGACTTCGCTGTCAGGATTGTCCAATTCTTTCACAGCACCTCCACAAAATATCGTGGAAACATTAGGTGCTTCTTCTTTTAAAATCTCGCAAAAACGCACAAAAAACGCACCAATTTCTTCATAGGAATATCTCTGGTTGTGCGTAAACCAGTCCCCGTCACATTCGTGATTGATACGCAGACGCATCCGTCCAAATGGCTTTAAATCCCTTGCAATTGCCCGAAGATACTCATCAGACAGGGAACAGTCAATCGTTAATGTCAATGTGACATCCTGACCATGCCGTCTGATATCACGCATCTGCTCAAAAGGCTGTCCGGACGTATCTTTTCCGATGCCTCCCTCATATGGAAAATAATCATCATATGGGTAATCCCACTGAAAATGTATCTCCATATCTTTGCAGGCCTCACTGATTCTCTGTGGCCATTCTTTATCCTTTGGATAATAAGTATACATAATGTTAATATTTCTATGTGGTCTTCCTAATGTATGAAGAATATAGTCCTGATTAACATATTCTGCCCGTTCGCTCCCATCTCCTAAATCTAATCCACATTTCGCCGGATGCAGTGTAATCCGGGAAAGTTCTGGTGTTTGAAACTCCATACAATAACTCCTCTGATATCAAAATATTCTTTTAATATATTACACTATTTTCCTGTAATCGTCTATGGATTTTTTGGCAAAATGCACAATTTTTTCGTCTTTTTTCAAGTTACCGGTTATCAACACGTTCCGGATACATATCGTGATGAAACAGTCTGTCCTGTGCCACCTGTTCCCATTTTGTTCCCGGCTTTCCATAATTGCAATACGGGTCAATCGAAATGCCTCCACGTGGCGTAAATTTTCCCCATACCTCAATGTATTTCGGGTCCATCAGGCGAATCAGGTCTTTCATAATGATATTCACACAGTCCTCATGAAAATCTCCGTGATTGCGAAAACTAAACAAATATAATTTTAACGATTTGCTCTCTACCATACGCTCCTGTGGAACATAGGAAATAATGATATTGGCAAAATCCGGCTGTCCCGTAATCGGGCACAGGCTGGTAAATTCCGGACAGTTGAATTTAACAAAATAATCATTATCCGGGTGCTTATTAATAAAAGTTTCCAATACTTCCGGTGCATAATTGTCCGGATATTTTGTATGCTGGTTTCCCAGCAAAGAAATACTGCTTTCTTCTTCTCTCTGATTACTCATCTTGTTTCCTCCACTCTATCTTTTTAATGCCGGGTCTTCTATTCCATTCAATCGAAAAGCTTCTGCCCTGTCAATGCAGGTTCCACAAACGCCACAAGGTTCTTCCTTTCCCTCGTAACAACTCCAGGTCAGTTCATATGGTACTTTCAGTTCCAGTCCGATTTTTACTACTTCTGCCTTTGTCAGACTGACAAAGGGTGCTTCTACCCTGAGCTGGTTACCACTTCCAATATAAATTGCATCCGAAATCGCATTATTAAAAGCAGTGCTGCAATCCGGATAAGCATTTCCTGCTGCATCATCTGCGTGTGCGCCATAATAAATTACGCTGCACTCTTTTGACAATGCAAGACTTGCTGCAGTTGACAGGAAAAGTCCGTTTCTAAACGGCACATATGTCGAAACCGGCTTTCCGTCCGTCTTCTTTAACTGTTCCGCATAGGCCTCTTCCGGTATTTCCTGTTTGGAATGCTGCAGTAAAGAGCAATCGCTATATTCAAAAATTTTACTCAAATCCAGTTTGATATGCTCCACGCCATAATGACCGGCAACGGCATCCGATGCCTGGATTTCTTTGTCATGCTTTTGCCCATAAGAAATAGACAAGGCAATTACATTTTCTTTTCCATATTTATCTACTGCCATTCCCAGGCAGGTTGTACTGTCAATTCCCCCACTAAACAATACCATTGCTTTCATTTTACTGCTTCCTTTCTGCTTATCACTATTTATGATGCTATTTCCGTTTGCCATATGCTGTAACAGCCTGCGTTGTCTGTGCTTATTTGCATTCTGTCCGGTCATTATTCCAGACGCATCTGCAATAACTTATCTTCTTTAAACGCACCACGCAATGTATAGGTTTTCGTCGTAGCTGTTCCTTTTTTGATACCACGCGCCGACATACAGCTGTGAGTTCCTTCAATCACTACAGCTACATCTTCGCTTTCCAATATTTCCTGCATAATATCAGCAATATCCGAACCAATTCTTTCCTGTAGCTGCAGGCGTTTTCCTACCATATCTGCAATTCTTGCGATTTTGCTAAGGCCGATTACCTTTCCTTTCGGAATATATGCTACCGATACTTTCATATCATACATCAATGCCAGATGATGCTCACAATAACTAAAGATTTCAATATCTCTTACCATAACCATATCACGGCTGTTTCCTTCAAACTCCATTTTATCTGTAAATGTTTTGTTAAACATCTGTGCAATTTCATGATTAGTATAATTCATGCCTTCAAATACTTCTTCATACATTCTTGCCACTCTGTCTGGAGTTTCCTTTAACCCTTCCCTGTCAGGATCATCTCCCAACGCTGTCAGAATGCCCCGGATGTGTTCTTTGATTGCCTCTGTATCAATTGCCATAATCTATCACACCTTTCTTATACCCCACGTTCCTGTGGATTCCATATCACTTTATGCATCTGAATCTGTATCCTTGCTTTGTTCCAGTGTTTTTCTTTCATAAATTCCACAATATCCTTCGGCTCGATGCTGCCAAATACCGGACTCAGAAAAATATTGCACTGACTCTTTTCTAAAAACTGTTCACTGACTTCGTATGCCCGTTCCAAATCTTTTCGGTCAGACACCACAAATTTTACGGTATCGTTTGCTGTCAGAATAGAAAAGTTCTGCAAGTCCATCTTATCTTCCATTCCGCTGCTTGCCAGTTTATAATCCATCGTAAACGAAATTTTTGGAGAAATTGTCGCATACGGTTTCAGGCTGACACTGCCATTTGTTTCGATTTCTACTTCCAGACCGGCGTCTGCCAGTTTTTGTAATAACTGCTCTATTCCTGCCTGCAATAACGGTTCTCCACCCGTCAGTGTGACATTTTCCACCTGATTTTCTTTGACCTGCTGCACAATCTCGTCTGCTGTCATTTCCTGATAGGAAGCATCCTTTTCATTTGCCCATGACGTGTCGCAATAAGAACAGGCCAGATTGCAGCCTTTCATCCGTACAAATACGGCCAGTTTACCGGCTTTCATTCCTTCGCCGTTGATGCTGCAGAAAATTTCAACTACCTTATATCCCATCGTCAGCCTCCCCGTTCTATTCACGATAGGCAGCACAGTTATTTGGTGTTTCATATACCTGCACCATTGCTACCTGATATCCTTTTGCTTTGACAATATCATAAAAATGCTTTGCAAAATTTTCTGCCGTCGGGCGAAATGCCAATTCCACAACCGGAAAACCTTCCTCTGCAAAAACGTCCAGCGTTTTTTGCTGCAGACTGCCTTCTTCTATCAGCAGCGTATGGTCATATTCATCGACAATATCTTTTAAAACATCTTTCAGAGTGGAGAAATCTACACACATTCCCCTCTGCTGTCTGTCATCTCTTAACGTTTCCGACTCCACACTAAGAAGCACTCTCCAACGGTGCCCGTGAATATTGCCACACTTTCCGTTATATCCTGCCAGAAAATGTGCAGAATCAAAACTTTGTTCAATTGTTAACTGATACATTCTTAACCTCCACTAAAAAAAGCAGACTTGCGTCTGCTTTAAAACCATGTGTCATTTATCTTCTTTCTGACATAACACTCTTTTCAAGCAGCCCTAGTTTTATTTATAGACAGGATGGTACTAATGAACTGTCTGTTCAAACGAAACTAATCTACCACAGATACATCAAAAAGTCAACTTTTAAATTCCGGCTGCTGGTAGGCATCCAGAATGTGGTTATACATTGTACGGACTGCCGGTGCCATAAACCCCGGATTCAGTGCTGCAATCCCGATAATACGGTACGCATCCGGCTTGACTGGATAGCAGTCTACTTCATAAGGAATATCCTTCATAACCATTTCCGGCATAATGCAGATACCGAAGCCATGTGCCACAATAGCGATGGTTGATAAGTCATCAACCACATGATAATTTGACTGAATAGTAAGCGAATTTTCTTTCAGGAAATTCTGGATGTCAGCATCTGTAGATTCCCGCTGCGTTACAAACTGATGATTTCTCAGTTCGTCAATCCCCATATATTCTTTTGGTTCTGCCTTTGGCATCCCTTTTGGCACAATGCAAAGCAAGGGGTCTTTATACAAAGGCTCTATCGGGATATCGCCTGCGCTGGAAACGGACAAAAAGCCCAAATCGACAATGCCGTTCTTAATCCAGTATACTACGTCGTCATAAGTCCCCTCAAATACTTCGATACTGATATCCGGGAACTCTTTCCGAAAAGAATGCAACACATCCGGAAGCCAGTTTGTACAGACACTAGAAAAACATCCCACTTTTACTTTTCCCTGTTTTAACCCGTTAAACTCAGCAATTGCCTGTTCCAGACTTTCCTCGCTGTTTAATACGGCATTGACATAGGGAAGCAGATGCTCGCCATAGTTTGTCAGCGTAACGCCGGCCTTACTCCGGTTCAGCAAAGAAAAGCCCAATTCATTTTCCAACGAAGAAATCGCATGGCTGATTGCCGAAGGAGTCAGTCCCAGAATATCAGCTGCTTTTCGGAAACTCCCCTGCTCTGCAACTGTTTTAAATACCTGATAAGCTAATAATGTCATATGCTGCTCCTTTCTGTATCATCATAAAAAAGAACCTCTCCCGGCACAATTTCTGTAGGCAGATTATCTATTCTGTCTGCAGATTGTCCCGGAAGAAGTCCTTACTTTTTATTATCTGGCACACTTATACTGCAAATCTTCCCAGCGTCTGTCGACTTCTGCCTGGAATTGTGCAATCAGGTTCTCGTTTCCTTTTTTAAAGAGATGTTTAAATCTTCCCTGTACCCGTAAGAACTCTTCTATCGGAAGTTTCTTCTTCGGTTCGTATGAAAGTGTCCACTTGCCGTGGTCTACTTCAAACAATGGCCAGTAGCAGGTTTCAACGGCGAGTTTGCAGATATTCATAATTTCTGGTGTATCATATCTCCATCCTCTTGGACAAGGAGTCATCACATTCAAAAATGCTGCACCTTCTGTATAAATTGCTTTTTCTGCTTTTTTATGAATATCCATAAAGTTCTGTGTAAATGTTGTCTGTGCAACATAAGGAACATCATGGTCTGCAATAATGCTCGCTAAATCTTTTCTGTTCTGCATCTTACCGTTAGACTCTTTACCAACCGGCGTTGTTGTCGTATCGGCATACATTGGTGTTGCAGAAGAACGCTGAATACCGGTATTCATATAGGCTCCATTGTCATAACATACATAAACCATGTCATGACCTCTCTCCATCGCACCGGAAAGAGATTGGAAACCGATGTCATAGGTACCACCATCTCCACCAAAGGTAATGAACTTAAAGTTTGCATCCTCTGGTAATTTTCCCCGTTTTTTTAATGCTTTATATGCTGTTTCAACACCACTTAACGTAGCACCTGCATTTTCAAATGCATTGTGGATATAACTGTCTTCCCATGCTGTATAAGGATACATAAAAGAAGATACTTCCAGACATCCTGTTGCATTACCGATTACTGCATGGTCCCCTTCGTGAAGGGCACGGAGCACGGCACGCACAGCAATTGTCGCTCCACAGCCTGCGCACATACGATGTCCCGGTGCAAGACGTTCTGGCTTATTCATCATTGTTTTTAAACTATAATCACTCATCTGTGGCCTCCTATTTGCGTAATCTGACATACTGATATTGCTCAACTTCTTTTCCGGTTTTTATCATGCTTTCCAATTCTTTGAAAATATCGCATGCATCCCCAACCGTAAAGTCACGTCCTGCAAGACCATAGATATAATTTACAGTTTCAATCATTACTTTGTTACGGAACAGGCCTGCTGTTACTTCGCTGCCAAGTGGTCCACCGTTTCCGTTGTAACTTTCGCAACGGTCCATAATAGCAACTGCCTTGCAGTTTTTCAATGCTTCTGCAATTTCTTTTGCCGGGAACGGACGAAAGACGCGAAGTTTCAGAACACCGACTTTCATACCTTTTTCACGCAAATCATCAACGGCCTGCTTTGCCGTTCCGGCAGCTGAGCCCATGATAAGCATAATATAATCAGCATCTTTTGTTCTATATTCTTCAAAAAGACCATATTCTCTTCCTGAAATCTTTTTGAATTTCTCTGCTACCTCTAAAATAACCTCTTTTGCACTTTCTAATGCTATTTCCTGGTTTTTCTTAGCTTCCATTGCATAGTTGCTGACAGAATAAGGACCAACAGCGATTGGTTTTCCAGGATTCAAAAGATATTCTTCCGGCTCATATTCGCCTACGAAATCCTTTACCACATCATCTTCCAATAACTCAATATTTTCTACTGCGTGGCTTGTAATGAATCCGTCCTGACAAATCATAATCGGAAGGTGTACATTTTCATGCTCTGCAATCGGATATGCCTGTACAAAATTATCATAGGCTTCCTGATTGTTTTCAGCATAAATCTGTATCCAGCCCGTATCTCTTGCGCCCATACCGTCGGAATGGTCGCAGTTAATATTAATCGGACCGGACAAGGTACGGTTTACCAGTGTAAGTGCTACCGGTAACCTGTTTGATGCTGCTAACAAAAGTTCTTCCCACATCAACGCAAGACCTGCTGAAGATGTTGCCGTAAGACTTCTTGCACCTGCTGCCTCTGCTCCTATCGCAGCACTCATGGAAGAATGTTCGCTCTCTACCGGGATAAACTCTGTATCTATCTCACCATTTGATATATATGTTGATACCATCTGTGGTATCTCTGTAGAAGGTGTTATGGGAAATGCCGGCATAACATCCGGATTTACCTGACGTATCGCAAAGGATACAGCTTCATTTCCTGACATACGTTCTTTAATAGCCATTAGATATTGCCCTCCTTCATCTCTATTGCTCCAAACGGACATACATTGGCGCATATACCGCAACCCTTGCAATGATCCATATCAAATTCACCTCTTAAGCCATCCTTTACAGGTATACTGCAATCCGGACAAACCGGCGCACAAAGCAGACACTGCTTACATTTATCTGCATGAAATACCGGTGTATTCGTTCTCCATTCACCTGTCTTGAAGAGTTTGGAGGTTCCTCCCGCAAATATCATAAGACCTTCTGTAAGATCTTCATGAGGTGTCGTTTCATTTATCTTTGTAATATCTGTTCTCATCGTTGTCTCCTATTTTTTTAATCACTGTAACAGTTCAGCCATATAAATCACTTGCCCTTACAAACATTTAGAGATTGCAAAAAACGCAATCTCTAATGACAAAATCAATATAATCTTTTATACAATTACCATTTATGCACTAAGACTCATATCTTTCTCAATCGCC
>JAQYCU010000036.1 GCA_028724545.1 bacterium | reverse complement strand
AGGAAGCAGAACAACATAAAAGCGTATAACAAAAGCGGCGGTATCGTTATGATACCGCCGCTTTTGCTTTAGCATAGATATACTAAAAATCCGAATCCGTCCCCGATTGGAACCGGGTTCGGATTATCATGGTCTGGTGCGGATAACAGGAGTTGAACCTGCACGTCTGTTGACACTAGAACCTAAATCTAGCGCGTCTGCCAATTCCGCCATATCCGCGTACCTATATAAGCGTTGTGACAAATTCTCTCTGCCACAACGCTACTTACTATATCATACCGTTTGGGAAAAATCAAGTTACGGCATTTCCCAACGGAAAGCACAGCCACTCTCCGGCAACTGCCGGATTGTAAACTGCCAATGTTTTTATAATCTCTTCATTAACTCTTCTCTCTGTGCTTCGTATCCAGGCTTTCCAAGAAGTGCGAACATATTTGCCTTGTAACTTTCTACACCTGGCTGGTTGAATGGATTTACACCAAGAATGTAACCACTGACACCACATGCAAATTCAAAGAAGTAGAATAACTGTCCCAAAGAGAACTCGTCCTGTCCCGGTACTTTTACTGTTAAGTTCGGAACATTACCATCTGTATGAGCAAGCTGTGTTCCCTTCATTGCGCTCTTATTGATGAAATCCAGTGTCTTTCCTGATAAATAGTTTAATCCATCCAAATCAACAGGCTCTTCCTGAATCGTTACATCCAGAGATGGATTTTCTAATTCCATAACTGTTTCAAACATAATACGGCTTCCGTCCTGAATAAACTGTCCCATAGAATGTAAATCTGTTGTTAAATCAACAGATGCCGGGAAGAGTCCCTTCTGGTCTTTTCCTTCGCTTTCACCATATAACTGTTTCCACCATTCTGCAACATAATGGAATGCCGGTTCATAGTTACAAAGAATTTCAACACTCTTACCTTTGCGAAGAAGAATGTTACGGATAGCTGCATACTGCAATGCATCATTATCTGCAAAATCTTTATTTAAGCACTCTTCTCTCATAGCAGCTGCGCCTTCCATTAACTTTGTAATGTCTGCACCACTGACTGCAATTGGAAGAAGACCAACAGCTGTTAATACAGAGAAACGTCCTCCAACATCATCCGGCACTACGAAAGTTTCATATCCTTCCTCTGTAGCAAGACCTTTTAATGCTCCCTTTGCCTTGTCTGTTGTTGCATAAATTCTCTGGGCAGCACCCTCTTTGCCATATTTCTTTTCTAACATTTCTTTGAAAATACGGAAAGCAACTGCCGGCTCAGTTGTTGTACCTGACTTACTGATAACATTAACAGAGAAATCTCTGTCGCCAATTACTTCTACTAACTGTTTTAAGTATGTTCCACTTAAATTGTTTCCACAATAATAAATTTCAGGTGTTTTACGAATTTCTTTGGATACAGAGTTGTAGAAGCCATGTCTTAAAAATTCAATAGCTGCTCTTGCACCCAGATAAGAACCACCGATACCGATAACGATTAATACTTCTGAATCAGACTGGATTTTCTTTGCTGCCTGCTGGATTCTTCCAAACTCTTCCTTATCATAATCTACCGGAAGGTCAATCCATCCAAGAAAATCATTTCCTGCACCACTCTTAGAAAGTAATACTTCTTTTGCGTCATTTGCGATTTTCTCCATAGACTTAACTTCGTCCTCAGAGATTACATTTGTTGCCAATGAATAATCAAACTTTACCTGATTAGCCATAATTCCTCCATTCTGCCGTGTCTTTCCGGCACTTTGCTATATTTTTATTTTTCTTTTTATAATTTTCTTCTAACTATTCTAATCAATTCTTTACTGTAAATCAAGAAAAACTTTTGATTTACGGCATTTTAACTGATTTTCGCCTGAAACTGCCCGGATTCTGGCTGTTTCTTCTTGTGTCCTGTCTTCTACGCAGGTTTACCAGCTGCTATAACCCACTCTGGTCCAGGTTGCCAAACTTGGTAAGATGTGGTACCCACGCCAGTTTTACTTTTCCGGTAGGACCACTACGCTGTTTTGCTATAATGACTTCTGCCACATTTTTGTCCTCTGTGTCCGGATTGTAATATTCATCACGATACAAAAACATAACCATATCAGCATCCTGCTCAATTGCACCTGATTCACGCAGGTCGGAAAGCATCGGACGTTTATCCGGACGCTGCTCTACGGCACGCGACAACTGCGACAGGGCGATTACCGGCACATTCAGTTCCCTTGCCATCACTTTAAGAGAACGGGAAATATCTGATATTTCCTGCTGACGACTGTCACCTTTTCGCTTGCCGGAAGCGGTCATCAGCTGCAGGTAGTCAATAATAACCAAGTCAAGCCCCTGCGTCAATTTGAGTTTTCTGCATTTTGTACGCAGTTCCGAAACCGTAATTCCGGAAGTATCGTCAATTACCAGATTCGTATTACCGATTCTGCGAACACTGTCTACCAGCTTTGACCAGTCTTCATCTTCCAGTCCACCGGTACGGATTTTCTGCGAATCGACATTTGAGTTCATAGATAAAATACGTTTTACCAGCTGTTCTTTGCTCATTTCCAGACTGAACATGGCAATCGTACTTTTACTATGTAATGAAATATATTCAATTAAATTTAAGACAAATGCTGTTTTTCCCATTGCCGGACGCGCTGCAATCAGAATCAAATCTGACTTTTGCAGTCCTGCCGTTTTGAAATCCAGGTCACGGAATCCGGTTTCTATTCCCGTAATGTGACCTTCCTGCCGGGATGCTTTGGAAATCTCATCCAACGTCCGGAGCACGACGGCTCCAATCGGTTCAAATTCACCGGAAGAACGCTGCTGCAAAACATCAAAAACGCTCTTTTCTGTCGTTTCCATAATTTCATCCACCGGATGGCTGTCCAGATAGCATGTGTTGGCAACGGACTCCGTTACCTGAATCAGTCTGCGCAACATCGCTTTGTCATGCACAATGTCAGCATAATGTTTGACATTTGCCGACGTCGGCACGCTTAAAGTAAGCCCGGCCAGAAATTCTGCACTGGATAATTCCGGTGACGTTTCCATTTCACGCAGTTTGTTTTGCAATGTAACCAAATCTGTCGCGACGCCTGCACGGTATAAATCCACCAATGCCTGAAAAATCTCTCCGTACTGGCCCTGATAAAAATCATCAGCCTGTAAAATTTCTGAACTCACCAATATAGCGTCTTTGTCCATAATCATCGAGCCAATAACAGCACGTTCTGCCTCTACACTGTGGGGTGGTATTCTTTTGATTAAACCCTCGTCCATGTTATTCCTCATTTCTCTGAAAATATTTTTCAGATATCCTGTGTTTTCTGCTATGCTTCTTTTACGATTACCTTCAACTCACCTGTTACCTTAGGATGCAGTTTGATTGGCATAGTGAATATACCCGGACTTTTAATCGGCACATCCAGTACCATTTTCTTTTTGTCTAAATCATATCCCAACTGCGCTTTTGCTGCTGCTGCCAGTTCCTTTGTCGATACAGAACCGAAACTTCTGCCACCGGAGCCGGTTTTGATAGATACCGTAATCGATTTGTCTTTTAATTCCTCAGCGAAGGCTTTCGCAGCCTCTAACTTTTCCTGTGCAAGTTTTTCTTCATGCTGTTTCTGTAACTTCAAATCATTCTTATTCTTAGCTGTTGCTTCCACGCCGAGTTTTTTCTTGAGCAGAAAATTTCTTGCATATCCTTCACTAACATTTACCAGTTCACCTTTTTTTCCAAGTGACTTCACATCTTCTAATAATATAACTTCCATTATGCCTCTCCTTCCGTAATCATCTCATCTATTGTTTCCCGGATTTTTGCCTTAGCATCTTCAATGGATACATCAGCAAGCTGGGCACCTGCCACATTAATATGGCCGCCACCACCCAGACGCTCCATCATAACCTGTACATTCAGTTCATCAATGGAACGTGCGCTGATATATACTTTTCCATTATATTTTGTCAATACAAAAGATGCCTTGACACCGTTAATATCCAAAAGGGAGTTGGCGATTTTCGCACCAAGCACCGTCGGGCTGTCTACACCCTGGGCAGAACTTTCTGCAATTGCATATTCATTCAGATATAGCTCTGTATCCTGTATTGCTGCTGCCTTAATCTTATATTCCTGTATATCTTCACGGAACGCTTTTCGCACACGAACGGCATCTGCACCGTTTCTTCGCAGATATGCCATTGCCTCAAAGGTTCTGACACCTGTTTTATTTGAAAAATAATTTGTATCAATCATAATGCCGGCGTACATTGCCTCGGCTTCTGCTGCCTGCAGGCGAAGTCCGTTTCCGATATACTGTGAAATCTCTGCCACCATCTCGCAGGCAGAAGATGCATATGGCTCAATATAAAATAATACGGCCTTTGCAATCGCATCACCTGATTGCCTGTGATGGTCAATGACAACGACAGACTGTGCCTGCTCAATCAGTTCCGGACACTCTGTGTAACTGCCTTTGTTAACGTCCACAATAACAAGAAGCGTTGAATCATCTACCAGTTCAATTGCTTCTTCACAGCTGATAATCATATCACTGTCATAATCTTTTGTCAGAAAGCGCTCATAAATCGGTCTGACAGATGCTGTCACTTCATCCAAAACAATATGTGCTTTTCGGTTTAACGTTTTGGCAATACGACAGATACCAACGGAAGCGCCGAAAGAATCGACATCTCCAATGGAATGTCCCATAACAACAACCCGTTCTTTGCCTTCGATTAACTCTTTTAAAACGTGCGCTTTTACTCTTGCCTTAACACGGGTATTTCGCTCTATCTGAACACGCTTTCCTCCAAAGAACTGCTCTTTGTCTGCACTCTTGATTACGGCCTGGTCGCCACCACGTCCCAGTGCCAAATCCATTGCTGCACGTGCTCGCTCATAACGCTCGTTATAATCGCCCTTGCCGATACCGATACCAATACTGATGGTCGCTGTCTGCTCATTTCCCAGATTGATATTTCGGATTTCTTCTAATATAGAGAAACGGGTACTCATTAGTTTTTCCAGATGTCTTTGTTTGAATACAAAGAAAAACTTGTCTTTTTCCAGTTTCTTCGATATTGCATCAATGCCCTGCATATATTTGTTTACTTTTCGGTCAATCAATGCCATAGTAAGTGACTGACGCACCTCATCAATGCTGTCAATCAGTTCGTCATAATTATCAATATACAGCAGACCAACAACTAAGTTTTCTGCTTCACGGAATTTTTCGGAATTAATAATTTCCGTTTCTTCGTACAGATACATGGCGATGATTCTTTTGGTATCAATCATCTGGTCAAATGTCAAATCGTCATCCTGTGTTGCCGTGTTGCTGTCTACCACCAGACTTAACACACAACGATAGTAATGCTCCTGTGCCTGCACGTGGATTTCCTTATTTTCCGGTATCTTAGGCAGTTTTCCGTAAGTAATTTCCGGAAAAATATTTGCAATGTTTTTACGGGCTGCTTTTTTGTTGACAATCACTTCCAGAAAACGGTCATTGCCCCATAACAGTTGTCCTTCTTCGCTTAATACGGCATAAGGGACATCCAGTTCTTTTAACATATTCATCTGCATCTGACCATAGTTGGATGCAAACTGTACCAAGTCCCTGCGTATTTTCCTTCGTCCCGTAAAATAAATCAATAACGTCGCCAAAATATATATAACTACATAAACAGCACCAATCTGCCCTGCTTTTTTGCTAGTCATAAAAAGACGAATATCCATTATCAGAAAGAGAATACTAAGGAATACCGGCCAGTTCAGATATGTTCGCAGCGTTCCTTTTAATTTCAATCCTCGCTTCATACGAAATAAACTCCTTTTTTAGCACAAATTACGTGAACCACTAATCTAAAAATTATATCATTATTCCTATTTACAGTCAAATCACAGTCAAACTATGACTCGATTGTGCAAATCTACCAGCGTGGCTCTTCGTGTGGGCAATACCCTTTTTTGCGCAGTGCGCGTGCCTCTACGAAACAGCCACATTTGATGCAGATTCCCTGATTCAGACTGTCACATTTTTTGCACTGTTGCAGCCGTTGTTCATAGACTTCTTCATCAGCACGTATTTCCTCTGAAAAAGAATCCAGATACACTTGCAGTTTCTTGTATTCTTCCTGCTGGTTCATTTCCCGTATCAGACAACGGATGCATGGCTTTTTCTTAGTGGAATTCATCTGTCTCTACCCTGCAGGAAATGCTGCATACCGAACATGGTGGAAGTGTAACAATCGCATTATTTCCCCGCCATTCTTCCTGCCTTTTCTGCGTCTGTACACATTCCGGATTATCAAATGTGTTGTGGGCATCTGCCTCGCCCGAAAGCATGGCGATTTCTGCAACTCCGGCAAACTTCTGATTGACCGGCAACTGTACCCGTACCTGGACAGATTCTTCCAACGAGGCATTGGAAAGTGTGATATAGGAAAGAAAACTGCCTGTTTCTTTCTGCGTAACCGAAACCGATTCAGAAAGTGCCGGTATCACAATATCATCCATTCCTGTTTCAACCATATCTATCACGCTGTCTACCAGCGTTGTGCCCTGATGATTGTGGTACATATCAAACACCTCATAGGTCGGTGTCTTTACTATTTTCATACCTTCTGTCAATATCATCGCCTGAAGTACATTTACCACCTGCGCAATATTTGCCATAATAATCCGGTCACTGTGTTTATTGAAAATATTCAAATTGATTGCTGCTACCAGTGCATCACGCATTGTATTCTGCTGGTATAAAAATCCCGGATTTGTGCCCGGTTCCACGTCATACCACGTTCCCCATTCATCCACAATCAGGCCGACATTCTGCTCTGCATCATGATAATCCATTATTTTCAAATGCTTTTCTATAATTTCTTCTATCCGGAGTGTCTGCCTGATAGTCTGATAATATTCTTTTTTGGTAAATTTCGTGGCACTGCCTTTATGCTCCCAGTTTCCACTT
The DNA here is from genome assembly GCA_028724545.1 of bacterium. Classification (GTDB taxonomy): domain Bacteria; phylum Bacillota; class Clostridia; order Lachnospirales; family Lachnospiraceae; genus Butyribacter. Next base: position 12,759 of record JAQYCU010000036.1, on the reverse strand, counting down.
GGAATAGTATAATAATGCAGGCTGATTGCTTTTGTGTGCCACTTTAAAAGTGGCATTATAACATCCGTCCAATGATAATCGTCTGCATTCGGTCCACAGGCTATCGGAAAAAGTTCATTTCCACTCAAATCACGACAAAATGTACGGTATTTTCTATAATTGTCAGCATAATATTCCGGACGCATGGAACCACCACAGCCCCAGCTTTCATTACCGATACCGATATATTTTACTTTCCACGGCTCTTTATGTCCGTTTTGTTCACGCAGTCTGGCCAGTTCGGAATCTCCGTCATACGTCATATATTCCACCCATTCTGCTGCTTCCTGAACAGTTCCACTTCCCATATTTAGTGCAATATATGGCTCGCAGCCAATCTGCTCACACAATTCCATAAATTCATGTGTACCAAATGCGTTATTTTCAACGATGCCACCCCAGTTTGTATTAACCATTGGCTTTCTCTTCTCTTTTGGTCCAATGCCGTCTTTCCAATGGTACTCGTCTGCAAAACAGCCTCCCGGCCAGCGAAGCACCGGTAGTTTGATTTTCTTTAACGCCTCAACCACATCTGTTCGCATTCCGTTGACATTTGGCACTTTGGAATCTTCCCCTACATAAATCCCTTCATAAATACAGCGTCCTAAATGTTCTGAAAACTGTCCATAAATTTCTGGTGCAATTCTGCTTTTTGGACGTTCTACATCCATTTTTAAAGTAACTTTCTTCATATCTTCTCCTTTATTTTGTCCATCTGCCCGAAGCTCCACAAGGCAGAACCAATCCATTCTGTGTGACAGGAAGACCAATTTCTTCTGCTTCTACATAACCACCAAATTGTGGCACAATTGCCGTATTTATCATATACGACAGAACAGCAGGCTGAAGGCCCGTTGTGTAGGAGTTAATCAGGAAAAAGAGTGGGTCATCTGATAAAATCTGGGTACAAAGCTGGATAAACGGAAAAATCTTCTCTTCTATTTTCCAGATTTCCCCTTTCGGTCCTCTGCCATAAGAAGGCGGGTCCATAATAATTCCATCATAATGATTGCCTCTCCTGATTTCGCGTTCCACAAACTTTACACAGTCATCAACCAGCCAGCGTATCGGTGCATCCTGCAAACCGGAGGCAGCTGCATTTTCCTTTGCCCAGTTTACCATTCCTTTTGAAGCATCCACGTGGGTAACGCTCGCTCCTGCTTTTGCTGCTGCAAGCGTAGCACCACCGGTATACGCAAACAGATTCAGCACTTTGACAGGACGGTTTGCACTGGCAATCTTTTCCCCAAACCAGTCCCAGTTGACAGCCTGCTCCGGGAAAATTCCCGTATGCTTAAATTTGAACGGCTGCAGATTAAATGTCAGCGAACGGTACTGTATCTGCCATGTATCCGGCAAATCGAAAAACTCCCATTCTCCACCACCTTTGTTGCTGCGATGATAATGTCCGTTTTTATTTTTCCATCCTTTATGCTTCTTTGGTGTATCCCAGATAACCTGTGGGTCGGGACGTACCAGTATGTAATCTCCCCAACGCTCTAACTTTTCTCCACCTGATGTATCTAACACTTCATAATCTTTCCAATTATCAGCAATCCACATATTGCTCCTCCTAACATAATTTCTCACGATAAGTATACCGAAATAAGGAAAGTGGTGCAAGCATTTGTTAATTTGTTGACCGTCCTTATCTTCATCAGTTATAATATTCATTATAGAAAGAATTAGGAGGATTGCTATGGCTTTTCATTTTAAATGTCCTGACTGTAATATCGATATGTCTTTTGACAGTAATACCGGCACTCTGTCCTGCAGCCTTTGTGGCCGTAAGGAAACCATAGAACAGTACCAGAAAAATTATGCATCTTTTGATACGGTTTCGTATGATGCTTTTTATGATGATGAAGAGGCACGTCAGTATCTTTGCAGAAAATGTGGTGCCATTTTTGTAACCGATAACCATACTGCCATATCGACATGCAGATTCTGTAATTCTCCGGTGACGCTTGGAGAACGTATTTCCGGCGATTTGGCACCTGCGAAAATTATTCCTTTCCGGGTTTCTAAAGCAGACGCAGCCAAAGCCTTTCAGAAATGGCAGAGGAAACTGAAATTCGCGCCAAAGGAATTTGCCAAGAAAAAAAAGATGCCGAAGGTTATTGGCATGTACATTCCATCCTATCTGTTTGACCTGCGTGGGCAGGGACAGGCCACACTTTGCTGCACGTCCAAACAGACATTGCACAATGAAAACGAAACCGTAAAACAGGAAAAGCATTATGACATTTTCCGTCAGGTTGATTTGACTTTTCAAAATATTATGGCATCCTCATCCCAAAAAGTACCGGCTGCCATAATGGAGCAGTTAGAACCGTTTGATTATTCCGGTATGCAGGATTTTAATATTTCTTTTCTTGCAGATTTTTTATCGGAAAAATACCATTTCAAGAGGGAAGAACTTTTTCCACGGATGCAGAAACGTGCCAAGAAATATATGGATAGCTATATTGAAAATACGGTAAAAGACTATGACGATTTTGAATTTACAGAGCGAGATTATCAGGTAGGTGAATTGTCATCTGACTATTTACTGGTTCCTGTCTGGCTGGTATTTTATGACGGCGAAAATGCAGATTACATATTTGCCATGAACGGACAGACCGGAAAAATCGCAGCTGAGCCACCGGTATCCCGGCCTAAAGTGGCTACTGCCTTTGTACTGATTGCCTTTTTTGCTTTTCTGTTTTTCCGTCTGATTACATTATTTTTAGGAGGTCCACTATTATGATGAAAAAAATCTTTAAACTCCTTGCTATTGCCGGACTGTTCCTTTTGCCACTGTCCGTTTCCCAAAAAGCAGACGCTGATACTATCATTACGGATAATGCTGCCCTGTTGTCTTCTGAAGAAATCAACCAGTTAGAAGACACCTGTGATGCCGTTTTGAACCGTTACCAGACCTCTGTTTATATTATTACCAGCAGTGATATTGGTGAAAAAAATGACTATGAATATTATATCAAAGCAATCGGAGAAGGGAAAAACGCTCCTAAGAATCTGATTATTTTATTTATCAGTACACAGAAAAAAGAACCTTTATACAAAATATACGGATATGGCAGTGCAGAAAAAATGCTTACGCCCAAACGCTGTAAAACCATCACCAGGCGAATGCGTCACGATATCGAGTCGGGCAGCTACTATGAAGCAATTGACTCTTTTTGTGATGATGCCCTGACTTATATGGGAAGAAATCCAATGCTTGACTCTTTTGTTTTTTCTTCAACAGTACAATTGATTTTTTGTCTGCTGTTAACATGTGGCATTCTCTATCTTATGCTTCGCAGCATAAATCCAAAACCAGCTGCTTCAAAACCACGTGACAGCAAAACAAAAAATCTGCAAAATATCATTACCCGTCTGTATGCCATTGTACATCCTGATACCGTCGCACATCCTGAACCTTACACAGATGCTGCAACTTATCTGGATACCGAAAACTCGCAGTTATTAGGCCGATTGGACCATTTTTCCCATACGACGCAGACAGTTATTGCCAAAAAGGAGGCTTCTTCGCGAAAAGCAGAAGAAAATCAGAAACAGAATTAAATAATACGTTTTTCGATTTATTCTGTTTCTGCTTCCTTGTATTCTATTTCTTCCTTGTGGCGAACAATCCGTGTGACCTCTTCCAATAATAATTTTAATTGAATTGGTTTCATCAAATGTGCGTCCATGCCGGCTGCAAGCGATTCTTTCACATCTTCTTCAAATGTATTTGCACTCATAGCAATAATCGGTATCTTTTTCGCATCTTCACGCTGCATTTTTCGTATTTCACGGGTTGTTTCGTGTCCGTTCAGCACCGGCATATTAACATCCATCAGAATAAATGCGATTTCGCCTTCACGGCTCTGCTTATATAGTTCCAGGCATTTGATTCCATTCGTCGCCACCAGAACCGTAGCCCCTTTCATTTCCAGCAAATGCTTCATAATGTCTGCATTTACGGCATTGTCTTCTGCTATCAGAATTGTCTTGCCATGCAAATCCATCGTCTGTTTTTCCATTTCCGACTTATCTTCAAAAAACTTGAGCATACTTTCTTCCGGTGGCACCTTTAACTTCAGGGTAAAGGTAAACTCAGAACCTTTTCCTTTTTCGCTCTGCACACTCAGTTCTCCACCCATCAGACGAATTACATTATAGCAGACAGAAAGGGCCAGACCGGTATCGCCATGCTTTTCCGAATGCAGAGAATCATTATGTTCAAATGCAATAAATACTTTTTCTATTGCTTCCGGTGTCATACCAGAGCCACTGTCTTTTACGCTGAAAAACAAAGTTACCACGTCCTGGTTATTCGCAAGTTCTTCTGCTGTAACAACAACATTTCCACCTATATTTGTATGCTTGATGGCATTTTTTATCAGATAATGTAATACCTGGAAAATTCGTGCAGCATCGCCACAAAGCAGATTTTCCTGATACTTCCGGTTCATCTCAAACACAATATTCTTTGCAGACGCTTCTTCCCGTGCCTGATTTTCCACCTGTGCCAAAACATCTTCGACGCTGAATATCTCATCGGAAAGTTTTAATTTACCAATTTCCATCTTTGACAAATCCAGAATGTCATCTAAAATGCTGACTAAGTTTTTGGTGGATTCATCAATCGTATCCAGACACTTGCCAATCTCCTGTGGATTGTCCAGTTCGGCTCTTGCAATTTCTGTTATTCCGGCAATTGCACTAATTGGCATTCTGACTTCGTGTGACATATTTGATAAAAAGATATGTTTCTGGCGCATACCGGAATCAGATAACAATGTCAATATAATATTGCCGACAAGCGTGCTTAATTCCAACAGATATTCTTTCTCAGCATCAGTCCAGTTATAATCTGTTTTTCGGATATCATACAGAATCACTGCCCGGCAGTCTTCCTCTGTCAGCAGAGGATAAATCAGACTGGAATAGTGAGACAGCAATAATGGATTTTCCCCGAACTGACGGAAGAAATCCTGAAATGCCCCAATGGTATTATCAACCACTCTGCTTCGTCCAAAGTTTTCGACGAAGAAATCTGCTACCTGATGGCTTAAAACCATTAGTTTGCACTCATCTTCCACTTCTTTGCAGACAGCCCATTCAAACTCCGGAATGAGTCTTTCTTTGGAAGGCGAAAATTCGTATACCCTGATGCCGTCCAGACCAAAGAACCGACCTATCCAGGCAAAAGACATCTGAACTGCACTCCTGAAGTCCTTTGTTGCCGAAAGAAGATTAGAAATATTCTTTATCAGGGCATTTACCATTTCTTCTTTTTTGTTTTCCGGAATTTCACGAAGTGTCTGCTCATTCGACGTAATCATCACATCATGCTTATGAACTGCTTTATCTTCTTCTATGTCTGCTTCTTCCAAAGTTTCCGTTGCATTCACATATCGTAATGCAACTTTAAACAATTCATCAATATGCTCTTCCCCAAGATAATATCCAAAATCGTATACTAACTTGTTGGTTTTATTTTCGCCTACATAGATTTCCCTTAATGCAGCATTCAGATTCTGACGTATCTGTCTGCTGTCAACTGTTTCGCAATCCTCAATATAAACCAGAAATACGGCATCGGACAAACGGCTTGTCATAATTCCTTCGCCCTGCACATTTTTCTTAATAACTTCAGCTGTATTCATAATAACAAAATCACGATATACTTCTCCGTAACTCTGCGCAATATCGTGATAATTCTTGATATTGATAATCATAATCTGATGAGTTTTGCCGGTGCTGCGTCCTTCCGACTCTTTTACAATCTTACGCAGACTGCTATAATGATACATTCCGGTAAGCGTATCATAATTTTTCGCTTCATCAGCCTTGATTTCTTCTAATTTCTGCTCCGTGATGTCACGGACTTTTCCCAAAATAACTTCCGGTACCCCATAATCGTCACGGATAATATTTAGCTCAATATATGCCCAGATTGGAGCATCCTGTCCATTCTCTTCAAGACTCAGGCAGAGTTCCTGCTGGAAACAGTTTCCTTCTTCTTCCGGCAGACGTGTGTAATAGCGTAATGCCTTTGGAAAATCGTCTGATTTCCAGTGCATACCTTCTACAAATTCCCAGAAATTGCTGATATCAATATTTTTTCTTTCCCAGCCACGGATAGAGCCATCGCTGGTATAATGGTCTTCTGCTATGTTGTACTCAAACAGAATATCTGTTGTCGCATCCATTGCCAACTGCATTTTTGCTTCATTTTTTGCCATATCGGCAATCAGTTTTTTCTGCTCTAACAATAACTGGTGCGACCTGCCTGACACACGGTATAAGAAAATCAGGCATACAATAAATTCCAGTGTAAAACCGGCTGCTAATGGAATATAGGTTTCCCATACAGTTTCTGTCGGATATAAAATATCCCGTGTCTGCTCACAACGGAAATAGTAGGATATCAGGTATCCTACATAAGACAGCACCAGTATTTTGACCGTAAACTTCTTATCAAAATACAGGCAGCTTGCAATCGGTGCCAGTATAAACGTAATATAAATACCTACATAATATTCTGTTCCCAATACACTGACTAGAATAATCATACAAATCAGTGCATAGTATTTGATAATGTCCTGGTTTTTGACGAACTTAGATAATACCATAGGTGATAATGTACAAAACGTACCAATAATCCCTAACAGTATTACAACATTTTCTGAAAAACGGAATAACCCCATTGCATTCAATAAAAGCATAGCCGGGAATACCCAGAATGCATATGCCATTCCCCTACACACGCTCTGGTTAACCTTCTTCTTATTTTCTTCAAATATGGAGTTATTTGATTGTATTCCTAATCTGTTAAAATTAAACATATAGCCCCTTCCCTGTGTATATTTCTTTTTTCGGTATGTTATATCATTTCTGATATTCTGAATATATCGGTTACCAATAAATCATGTCATTTCCATATGCTAAATCTCTCTTTTTTGCCGATAATTTATAACATTTTAACATATTTTATGTTTTTTTTACACCCAAATCGCAAAAAAAGGCAAAAAAAGAGTTTTAAGACAAATTTCGATAATTCATCCTAAAACTCTTTTTACACATTTACTTTATTCTGCGTTATACCGTTTGAAACGGTTTTTGCGCCTTGCTATTAATGTGCCAGAATAATCTTCTTCGGACACTTCTCAGCACATTTGCCACAACCGGTACATTTTTCCTGGTCAATATGTGCAACGTTGTTTTCTACTGTAATAGCACCAAACTCACACTGCTTTGCACAAATACCACAACCGATACAACCGGTGTCACAAACAGCCATTACCTTAGGTCCCTTGTCTTTGTTTGAACAAGCCACCGTAAGTTTTGCATCATATGGCACCAACTCAATCAGACCATTCGGACACTCTTCTATACATTTTCCACAAGCCACACAATTGTCTTTGTTGACAACGGCAACGCCCTGTTTTACATGAATGGCATCAAACTGACATGCTGCAACGCAAGAGCCAAATCCCAGACATCCAAAAGCACACGCTTTGTCACCACGTCCCGGAATTGCTGCTGCACGTTTACAATCTGAAATTCCATAATAGTTTGCTTTAATTTCTGCCTTTTCACAAGTTCCTGCGCACTTCACGCTGGCAACCATTTTTACGGCATCTCCGGCTTCGACACCCATTACGCCACCGATTTTGTCGGCTACTGCCGCGCCACCTACCGGACAGGCATTTACCGGTGCCTCACCTGCTGCAATTGCTTTTGCCAAGGCATCACAGCCTGCATAACCACAACCACCACAGTTGTTTCCCGGAAGAAATTCTCTTACTGCAACTTCTTTTTCATCTACCGGCACTTCAAACTGAATTGCCGCAAACCCAAGAACGAGGGCGATAAGAAGGCCTGTTATACCGATTACTGCTGCTGCAATCAATACCTGTGTCATACTATCTCCCCCTTCCTAAACTAATCCTGCGAATCCACAAAAGGCAATCGCCATCAAACTAGCAGTTACTAATACAATTGGTGTTCCCTTGAATGATTCCGGAATATTGTTATGCTCGATTCTTTCACGGATTCCGGCAAGAATCGTAATGGAAATCAGGAAACCAAGTGCGGTACAGACACCACATACAAGACTTTCGATAAAGTTGTATCCGTCTGTAATATTATTAATGGCAACACCAAGTACAGCACAGTTTGTTGTAATCAGCGGAAGATACACACCAAGTGAAGCGTGCAGTGCCGGCATAAATTTCTTTAAAGCCATCTCAACAAACTGTACAAGTGCCGCAATAATCAGAATAAATGCAATCGTCTGCAGATATTCTAATTTTAACGGAACTAAAATTCCATAATAAATCGGATACGTAATCATACACGCAAGTGTAATTACGAATGTAACAGCAGCACCCATACCTACAGCAGTTCCTACCTTCTTAGATACACCAAGAAAAGGACAGATTCCGAGGAACTGACTAAGTACTACGTTGCTGACAAGCATTGATGAAATAATAATCACAAATAAATTCACTTAAATCAATCCTCCTTCTTCTCTGCTGCTTTTGCCTCTTTCGCTGCCTTTGCTTTTGCTGCTGCTTCTTTTGCAGCCTGTGCTTTTGCAGCTTTTGCAGCAGTACGTTCTGCTTCAATAATTCCCTTGTTTGCCACACAGCTTGCGCCTGTGCAGGAAGCACAGTTTCCACCACATGATAAACCTTCATCTGTAACTACATTTGTTGCAGACGGCATCTTGAGTTTATTCTGCAATGCTGTCAGGAAGGAAAGTACCAGGAATGCTCCCGGAGCCAGTACAAAGAATGTGATATGGTAATCATCCGGAATAAATTCTTTTCCGAAAATTGCACCGGCACCTAAAATTTCACGACAGATACCAATACAGGTCAGTCCAAATGTGAAACCAAGTCCCATACCCAGTCCGTCGAAAACAGACGGCAATACAGGGTTCTTTGATGCATATGCCTCTGCTCTTCCTAAAATAATACAGTTTACTACAATCAAAGGAATGTATACACCAAGCGCACTATCCAGCGCAGGTAAATATGCTTTTAATAATAACTGAATAATTGTAACGAAAGAAGCTACAATTACGATAAATGCCGGAATACGCACCTTGTCAGGAATCACTTTGCGAAGCAAAGAGATAAACGCATTCGATAAGATTAATACGGCAGTTGTGGTAAGTCCCATACCCAGTCCGTTAATTGCAGATGAAGTAACTGCAAGGGTAGGACACATACCAAGCATCATTACAAAGGTGGGATTTTCTGTAATGATACCATTTTTTAAACGTTCCATACATGTATTCATGAATTTCCCTCCTTATTCTGATAATGATGCAACAAACAGCAAGACACTGTTTACTGCTCTTGTAACGGCACTACTGGTAATGGTAGCACCACTGATTGCATTGATTTTACCGTCTTTCTGGCTGCCTGTGCCATCTTTTACAACGGTAATTTCCTGTGATGTGTTCATATTCAGATACTGTCCGTTCCATTCTGCACTGGAACTGTTCTGTCCAAGTCCCGGTGTTTCATTGCTGCAGTCTGTAATCTGGATTCCCTTGACCGTTCCCTCTGCGTCAATGCCAAGTGCCAGTTTTACAGCGCCACCGTAACCTTTACCGGTGCAGGTAGCAACATAACCACCTTCTTCTACTTTCAAAACTTCCAGAATCTCAACATCAGATAAATCAGCACCGGATGCTGTTTTGATTTCGCCTGCCGTCAGTTTTTTCTGAAATTCTGCCAGCTTGCTTTCCACATCTTTATCTGCTTTGAATGTGCCATCTTTATATACAGCTTCGTATGCTTCTTTTTTCGCATCTTCTTCTCTCTGGGCGATGGTATTCTTTGTAATCTGATATACACCACCGAGCAGTACGCCTGCTATTAATGTAATTAAGAAAAGACAGATGGTATCATGAATCAGGGTATTTGATTTTTTATTATTTGCCATCTTTTATTCCCTCCTTTCCGAATGGAACAGGGATTGTGATTTTCTCAATCAACGGAACTAAAAGGTTGCAGATGATAATGGCATAAGATACGCCCTCTGCAGAAGCACCGAAGATACGGAAAATTCCGGTCAGAAGACCTAACAAAATACCAAAGATAACCTGGCCCTTTGGAGTAATCGGACTGGTTACATAATCAGTTGCCATAAAGAAAGCACCCAGAATCAGTCCACCACCACAAAGTTCTTTTGCAAGATAAACCATATCGAAACCATTGCCACCAAAAAGCAATACAAAAATTGCAAATGTTCCAATATAACAAACCGGTATCTTCCATGTAATCACCTTACGGATTAACAGATATGCTGCACCAATCAGCAGGGCAATCGTTGAAGTTTCACCAATGGTTCCGGCTGTTGTTCCCAAAAACATATCTAACAGGTTTGGATTTCCGGTTCCGTTTTTAATCATGGCAAGAGGAGTAGCACCCGTTACTCCATCATATGTAAAGGAGGTCATCTGACCTGCAAAAGAAACCATAAGGAAACATCTTGCACCAAGTGCAGGGTTCATAAAGTTCTGGCCAAGTCCTCCAAACAACTGCTTTACAATGATAATGGCAAATACACTTCCTAACATTGCCATCCAGACCGGAAATGTTGATGATAAGTTCAATGCCAGCAGCAAACCGGTTACTGCTGCACTTCCATCACTGACGGTAAGTGGCAGTTTCATTGCTTTCTGCCAGATATATTCCGTCAATACACAAGTTGCAATACAGGCTACAATCAGGAGCAGTGCATTGATATCCTTTGCCTTTATGCTAAAATTATAAATTCCAAAAATAGTCGCAGGCATAAGTGCAAGGAATACATCCCACATAATACTCTTCGTGCTGGATTTGTCACGAACGTGTGGTGATGATGAAATGTTTAATAATTTACTCACTTTACATTACACCTCCTATTTCTTTCTTCTCTGTGCTGCCACGTGCTGGCGCGCCTGCTTAAAGGTCTGCGTCAGTGGACGTTTTGCAGGACAGGCATACGTACAGCTTCCACATTCGTAACATTCCATACCATTTAATGCCACAAAAGTATCATAATCATTATTCATTGCTGCCACTGCCATCTTCTGAGGAACTAAATTTCCCGGACATGCAGCTACGCATCTTCCACAACGAATACATGGTGTAGGCTCATTTTCTGCTACTTCGTCCTTTGTCATTGCCAAAATAGAAGATGATGTTTTTGTAACAGGCACATTTAAATCAAACATAGCAAATCCCATCATAGGACCACCTGAAATGATTTTTGCCGGTTCCTGCTTAAATCCATTGCCTTCTTCTACCAGTTCGGCATGACTGCATCCAAGACGCACATTGACATTAACGGGAGTTTCAAAAGCGTCACCGGTTAATGTCATAACACGTGTGATTAATGGTGTCTGTTTGCAGACAGCACGGTAAATTGCAATCACCGTAGAAATATTGTCTACAATACATCCTGCATCAGCAGGTAATTTTGCTGAATAAATCTTTCTGCCGGTAGCAGCTGAGATTAATGTTCTCTCACCACCCTGTGGGTATTTTGTTTTGAGCACTTTTACTTCGATACGGTTTTCACCTGCTACTGCTGCCTCCATTTTTGCGATTGCCTGTGGCTTGTTATCTTCAATACAGATTAATCCTTTTGCTTTATCAAACAATTTAAGGATTACTTTCAGGCCTCCTACAATCTCTTCCGGACATTCCAGCATCTGACGATAATCAGAAGTTAAATATGGCTCACACTCGGCACCATTGACCAGAATATAATCAATCTTATCCGGCTCCGGTGGTGTCAGTTTGACATTTGTCGGGAATCCTGCGCCTCCCATACCTACTACTCCTGCTTCTTTGACAATTTCACGAATTTCATCATTTGATAATTTCGTGTAATCGCGGTCTTTTCCAAGACCCTCAATACCTGTATACTCGCCATCATTTTCGATAACAACACAGGTTGCTGATGAACCATTCAAAAGCATGCGTGGTTCTACTGCTTTGACTGTTCCAGAAACTGAGCTGCAGATATTTGCTGAAATAAATCCACTAGCTTCACCGATTTTCTGTCCAACCAGTACTTTGTCGCCTTTTTGAACAATTGGTGTGGCCGGTGCTCCAATGTGCTGTGACATAGGAAATACTAAATCACCTTTTGGCATTACCGTTTTAATTGGTAATTCACTAGACAATTCTTTGCCTTCGTAGGGATGCACTCCACCACGAAATGTTGCTTCACTCATTCCGGTTCCCCTTTCTTTTATTTTTTTATACCTTCCGCCTTATGCCACCGGATAATATATAACTGAAAGTCAGACACATTCAGTGACTTTTCATATATACTTTCACCCTATCGTTCCATATGACAAAAAACAAAAAATATAATGTCCCGACTTTTATTGTATCATTTTAACGAGAATTGTCAATCTGAATGGCAAAAAACTAAGCATAATCGCCAAAAACATTATTAACCATGTGATAATATTTCTGCAATAAAATAAACAACAAATTCAGAACTCTGTGTTTTGTAGAACTAACTATTCTGTAAAACAAAAAAACTCCTATGTGTTACCATAAGAGTTGTGAACTACCCATTGTCTTAAGCCAATGGGCTTCCTGCTTCATCGACCTCGTAACCTACTATCTCCACAGGCGTTAATTTGGGCAGTCCCTGCCCTATATATTTCTTTATGCTATTTGTCTTAATCCTTCTGTCAGTATA
>JAQYCU010000035.1 GCA_028724545.1 bacterium | reverse complement strand
GGAATGGATCTCCTGCAGTCTGCGATGCATTATCATCTTGGCGAGTTTGGTGTGATATTTATCGCGATCACATTATTCTTATTCAGTTTTTCGACATTCCTCGGAATCTTATTCTATGCTAGAAGCAATGTCGCCTATCTGTTTGGGGACAAATGGATCTGGCAGACATTGTATAAAGTGCTTGCACTTGTGATGCTTTTTGTAGGAAAAAATGTACTTTTTCTTTCGAATGTGTTACACTATATATTGCGTTATTAGGTAGCAATACTTTCAAAGGAGAAATAGATATCATGAAACTTGGAATCGTTGTATGATTGCCTGTTTTATGTATTTGCTTATGATTCTTTATAGTTTGATAAATCGGGATATCATCGGAACTGTCTGTATTTTGAATGAGGATGTATTTTGATATAACTTCATATATCTTTTGCAAAAGTGGCACTCGTTGTGGCACTCGATTGGTAAGAAGACGATTAAAAAATAGTTAAAGCTCCATATAGCAGAATAGATTGAATTAAGCGGTAGAGGAAAACCTTTACCGCTTTTTAATGTACTTATTTATTAAATGGGGGATCCATATTCTCTAATGCGTATTCACAAGCTTGAAGAACAAAACTTGAGAAGGTGACGTCTTGATTTTCGATTGCATGATCAATCTGGTTTATAAGTGAGATTGGGAATCTTATTGTTTTATTTTCGGTTTCTTTTCGGTTGGATTTTAATTGAAATGCCATGTGGTTGTGACTCCTTTTTTATTCATAATAATGCATAAAAGAAAGTAAATAAGCATTGCAAATGATATTGCGAAAAGCAATGCAGTGTGCTAACTTTAAAGATAGCAGTGGAGAGGAAAGGGGGATTAGGAAGAAATCTTCTAAAAAAGCATTAGATCAAAAGTGATTAAGAAAAAAGGAGAATGAGATGAATAAACGAATGATTACAAAGAAAATAGTCGCAATGTGTTTGACTATAATGATGGCAGTTACTCTATTACCTGTTACAAGTTATGCAAAGGCTCCAACGATTGACACACAGGCACAAGAACTTACGATTGGAAAGAATCAGTTGAAAATGTATGATTATAATGGGGATGTAAATACTTTATTGGGAAGTTTTACAGCACCAGAAAGCGGAAAATACAATATTAATGTAACAAATAATGGAAATGAGGATTTGTGTTGTCATTTTTTGAATGAGGATTTAGCAGAAGTTGGGAGAACCAGTCTAATAAGTAAAAATGGAAGTGAACAATTTTCAAATTGGAATTTGGAAAAAGGAAAGAAATATTATTTTTATATTTCTCCATGGATGGATTGGGATACAGATTTGCTGGCAGTAAAGATCAATATACAAAAAGTAGAGAATTCAAAGCCAGCATTAAATATGACCGCTACTTCAGTGAAAGTAAATGACAAGGTTACCTTGAAGTTAAAAAATAACAAGAAAAAGATTGTATGGGTATCGAGTGATAAGAGTATTGCAACTGTTTCGTCTAAAGGTGTTGTGACAGCTAAGAAAAAAGGAACTGCTTATATTTATGCCATTGTAAATAGTAAGGCGTACAAGTGTAAAGTGGCAGTATATTAATTGATTTCAGAGTGAAAAGATAAAATTGGAGCAATGAAATGTTTAACTAGTATATCAAAAGATTATTGATAAAGATAAAGGAGAATAACGAAAATGAAAACGAAATTATTGGCAGGATTATTGACGGCATCTTTAGCTTTTACTGTAATTCCAAATGGAATTCATACCGTACAAGCAGCAGAGGTAGATGCATACTCTTTTCGTGCGTCAGCTATTAATCAAAATGAGCAATATGAAATTAGTGTTGGCGACAATTTGTACGAATACGGATGGTTATTTGATGCAGATAATGAGTATGTAGATAGCGACAAATGGAGTTTGGTACAGGCAGATTGGTTTGAAAAAAATGATGTTCATCGATTTTATTATTCTGATTTACCTTATATAGAGGATTCTGATAGTGATTTTGTGGTACCTTTTGATAATACTGTTCCAGAGGCAGCATTTGGTAAGTATGTTCATGTTTACTGTGGTGGCTATCTTTTATCAGATACCGATAATGCTCTTTGGACATATGCACCATCCAAATATCATGTGACGAAGTGGGATAGTTCCAAGTCGTATACTGTTAATGATAATGGTGATGACAAAAGCGTTACAGTTTTCACGATTCAAAATTCAAAGAAATCGGGGAAGAAGATTAATATCCAATCTAGTATTAAGGTGAATGGGAAAAAGTACAAAATTACTGGAATCGGTGATTATGCATTAAATAATAGCGAAGGAACAGGATTAACAACCGTCACATTGCCATCGACAATTACAAGCATTGGAAAAGAAGCTTTTAAGGATGCAAAAAATCTGAAAACCATCACAATTAACGGAAATGTGAAGAG
>JAQYCU010000034.1 GCA_028724545.1 bacterium | reverse complement strand
CAACAAAACATAAAATAATAAAACAGTAGAACAAAAATGAGGCTGATATGCCATTCCTTACCGATTGTCCGGTAAAGGATTCTATCAGCCTCTTTTTCTTTTTGCGCTTTTCTTATTTTGGTATTATGACTTCATCATATTTATTTCGTCATTCACGAATTACCCTTATTTCGTTACTTTCACTTTTCCCGAAAGTCCTCTTTTCCGAAACAGTTTCTTATAAGTTTTAACTTTTGTCTTCGGTGCTTTTATCTTTGTCTTTTTGGTTAGTCCCTTGAAAGCATTCTTGGCTACTGTCTTCTTGGTCATTTTCTTTGATTTGATAATCAGTTTCTTTAACTTCTTGCAACCGTTAAATGCGTTTGCGCCTATCTTAACCGTCTTTGCCGGAAGGGTCAGACTGGTTACTGCTGTACATTTTTTGAACGCATTTGCACCGATACTGGTTACGTTCTTTCCTATCTTGACTGTCTTTAATTTCTTACTGCCAGCAAAGGCATTTTTACCAATGGTTTTTACATTGCTGCCGATAACGGCTTTTGTAAGTTTTTTGCTGCCTTTCATAGCATTGTCGGCAATGCCTGTTACCTTGCAGGTAACTCCTTTTATCTTTACCGTTGCCGGTATGGTAACGCTCTTTGCATTTTTATTTGCCAATCCCTTGAATGTAACTTCTTTTGCTGGCAGATTCAGGATTTGATACTGACCTGTCTTCTGGTCATCTGTTATGACAGAACCTTTTACCGGCAGTTTTGAAGCATCGTCTGAGTTGCCGTTTCCATTCAAGGTACCGTTGCCATTTGACGTATCATTGCCGTTTGCCGTGCCATTGCCATCTGTTGGTAAATTTGTTTTTGCCTCTGCAACCGTAATAGTAACTGTTGTCACTACCGGTTTGTAGCAAGTTTGGTCTTTTGGCGTAAAGAGTGCCTCAAAGGTATTTTTTCCAACAGCTCCAACATAAGTTTTATCTGGTTCATCCACCCACGTCCATGTTCCATTTTCCGTAGTTATCGTCACACTGGAAAGTTTTTCACCATATGTTGCCGTCAGTCCTGTCACCTCATCTGGAACTGCGTCTGCTCTTTCTGTTTCTTTTGTAACTGCGTTTATGCTTCCACCATAGTTTTCTGCCGTTACTTTTACCGTGATAACAGAACCGATATCGTCTGCCGTTACGGCATAAGTATTTGTCGTGGCAATTGCTACATCACTGTCTCCACGATACCAGGAAAGCGTTACATTTTGGGCATCTGCAGGAAGTCCCTCGTAAGAAGCCTCCAGTGTGCTTCCATATTCTGCCACACCCTGAATGGTTACCGAACCCGTCAGTTTCACTTTGGCTGTCCTGAACGAGCCCCGGTACACTTCACTTGCATTTCTTGCCTCATCCAATGCCAGCACTGCATAATAATACTCGGTATCCGGTGTGAGTCCTGTCAATGCAAAAGTGCTGTCCTTCTGAAATGTTCCATTCTGTTTCAGTTCTGTTGCCGTATAAGCATTTGCTGTCTGTTCTTCTTCATCGAACAGAAAATAATAGCCTTTGATACCACTTCCGGCATCCGTGCCACATACCCGGACTTTACCCGTTTCACTTTCCATTTCGTCTATACATACACTGTCAACTGTTGGTGCAATCGTGTCATACAGCACACAAGTACTGGATAAATATGTTACATTTCCTGCCATATCTGTGATTTTTGCATATACATACGATGGAGTATCTGCTGCAATCCCCGTCTCCTTCCCTGGATTGTAAGCAGTCCATTCCGTCAATGACTGTACAGCAGAAAGCGTGTCATACAATATTTCGGATATGATATAATCCACACTTGCCACTCCGGAGCCGCTGTCCTCTGCTGTAATGCTGATATTTTCCTGTGTTAATACTACAGAATCACTACCAGTTTCCTGAAAGGCATCCCATTTGCCTCCCTGCATCTGAATTGTGCCTGTCGGACTAGTTTTGTCAATGTGTATATCCACATTTTCCACATCCGTAATATTTTCATTCTCGTCTTTGAAATATAGTGTATACGAATGTTTTCCTTCCTCCGTAACAGAAATCGTTTCCTTCCAGTCGGCTTTATCCACAGATACCAGCCAGCCGTCTGCACCGATGGTTACATCCGACTTGTAATAGTTATCTTTTCCCTGCGTTCCCTGAAGAAAATCCTTTGGTGCCGTTGCCCCACAGACGCTGCACCGATACATATTGCTCTCTGTATCAAGGCTCAACTGATGATTCAATACATTGTCATAGCCTTCCTCACATCGCACTACCTGGTAACATGGTGCAAAAACCGGATGAGTATCTGCATTTTTTCCGTTTATTCTCTGTCCCCAGACAGAATCCGTCACGCCGTCCGAAAGTAAGAAAGCAACCTCACCATCTACAAAAGCATTCACGTCTTTTGCAGATACATTTGTCACTTGTTCTGATGAATTGTGTGCAATCGCCGTATCTGCCGTATCCTCCAGATAATAACAGTCTGCTATGGTGATATTGGCCAATCCTGCCACTCCTCCCATACATATGGTTACGCCACTTTCAGTTGCAGCTGCACTCAGTGTTCCTATACTATAGCTTTTTTTCATATAGATATTAGTTCCACCCGCGTGCCATCCGGCTAAGCCTCCCACAAACACATAACCACTATTTTTGCTGCTAAATCCTCTAACTTCTCCCGTATTATAGCAGTTTTCTATATTGCTAGTAGTCGCGCCGACTATTCCTCCTATATTTTCACTACCACTTATCATTCCCATATTGTGGCAATCTACAAATTTGCTGGCATTTTCAATCCGTCCGCCTATACCTCCTACTCTGTTACTACTATTGCCACCGGCACTTACCGTTCCTGCATTCATACATTCTGTTATCCAATCCCTCTCACCAAAACCACATATACCTCCTACGTCTGGAATATTACAATTGTTACTGGTAAGTGTCACAGTAACGGCACCGTAATTCTTACAATTACTTATCCTTCCGGATGTGTCATAGCCACATATGCCTCCTGCGTATGCATTACTATCCCAATTCACCACTTCTACCCTGGCACTGCTCTGACAGTTATCTATACTGCCATAATTTTCTCCACAAATTGCTCCTATACGCTCCCTATTACTGATATAGGAGTCTGCTACCGTCAAGTCCTGAATGACAGATTCTTCTGCCGTAATTCCGAACAAACCAGCATAATAATCGCAAATAGGAACACAATACAGACCACGGATACTATGATTTGCTCCGTCAAAAGTTCCAGCATACTGATAACTGCCCATTCCTATCGGTGTCCATTCCAGAAAACTGCTTTTATCTGTAGCGTTAAGTTCTCCATCTTCCGTCAGCACGCCTGTATTAATCGTTATATCATTCATCAGTCTGGCATTAGCTGCCGTGTTCTGCTGTGTACCATCTGTGTTAGTATCTGCGTTATAGTCACATACCTTGCTGTCGCCATTTACCAGACCGACAAAATAATAAAGCTGGCCGGCATTACGGATTTCATAATAATCATCTGCTGTATCCGGTGTGCCGTTGTCATTCAGTACCGGCTTTTCATAAACACTGTAATCGATGGTTCCATCAGCATTCTTTCCAAAACCATTTTCATATAAATCTGTTTCTGTAGCTGAAACCTGCTGTGTCGGCAGATTCATACTCGTCATTATCATGGCACCTGCCAGAAAAAAAGCTGCCACGCGCCTGCCATATGTACGCCTCTTCTTCCTAATGTGTCCTCCTTCTACTCCTTAAATCTTCCCGTGCCCGACAACAGATAGATTCTGCTGTATTCCTGCCGGTAATTTTTTGTTTCACTTTATCATCTTTCATTTTCCCCGTCAATCGTCTGCGACGCAGGAAAGAGAAGTGGATTTTTAATTCTCGCCTCATTTCCTATGTTTTTGGGGCGAACTAGGCACTTTTTTTGCCAAAAACCTGCGATTTTGTGATGAAAAAAAATTTTTGAAAATTTGAAATTAATTTAAAAATTTCTTATCACAGCCCATTTACAAACTGACTATTCCGATAACTTTTTACCTAAAACATATCGTTTTCTGTAATCAGATTGTTTTCCCTGCATTATTTTTTCTTTTGTATCGGTTAGTTTGATTGTAAATTCTTGTCATTTTGATTATAATTCTATCCTTGTACAAGATTTTAATCTATGCTATGATAATTCATTAGGTAATGATTATATTTTTAATGAAGTATTTCTTAATGAAGTATTTGCTATGATAGAAATGGAGGACACTATGAATAACAATGAAAAAGCACTTATGTTACATAAGGAATGGAATGGAAAAATTGACACAACGCCTAAATGCCATGTAAATTCCAGGGAAGACCTGGCTATCGCCTATACACCGGGTGTTGCCGAGCCATGTAAAGTAATTGCACAAAATAAAGAAGAAGCCTATAACTACACAATCAAATCAAACACCGTTGCCGTTGTATCCGACGGAAGTGCTGTTCTTGGTCTTGGTAATATCGGACCGGAAGCAGCTATGCCGGTTATGGAAGGAAAAGCTGTTCTTTTTAAGGAATTTGGCAATGTCAATGCATTTCCTATCTGTCTGGACACGCAGGACACAGAAGAAATCATCCGTACTGTTATCAACATCGCTCCTGCTTTTGGCGGAATCAATTTAGAAGATATCAGCGCACCACGCTGTTTTGAAATTGAAGAACGGCTGAAAAAAGAATTATCCATCCCAGTTTTCCATGATGACCAGCACGGCACAGCCATTGTTGTCCTTGCCGGTATCATCAACGGCCTTAAAGTTGTCGGCAAAAAGAAAGAAGACTGCCGTGTTGTTGTAAATGGTGCAGGTTCTGCCGGAGTTGCTATCACAAAACTGCTGCTTCGTTATGGTTTTCAGAATATTATTATGTGTGACAAATCCGGAATCCTTTCTAAATCTTCTGCCGATTTGAACTGGATGCAGAAAGAAATGATGGAAGTAACCAATCTTTCTCAAGAAACAGGTACTCTCGCAGATGCTTTAAAAGGTGCTGACATTTTCGTTGGCGTTTCTGCGCCGGGTATTGTATCAGAAGAAATGGTAGCAAGTATGAATCACGATTCTATTCTCTTTGCTATGGCCAACCCGGTTCCTGAAATTATGCCGGATGTTGCCAAAAAAGCCGGTGCCAGAATCGTCGGCACAGGACGTTCTGATTTTCCTAACCAGGTAAATAATGTTGTTGCTTTTCCTGGTATTTTCAAGGGTGCTTTGGAAGGTCGTGCAACACAAATCACAGAGGAAATGAAACTTGCCGCAGCCAATGCCATTGCAAGTCTGGTTGATGAAAAAGATTTAAATGAAGATAATATTATGCCGGAAGCGTTTGACCCACGGGTAGCGGAAGTCGTATCAAATGCAGTGAAAGAACATATCGGCAAATAACGTTGATGAACAGATGCAAATCAGCGATTTGCGTCACCGTTTTGTAACAAGTTACTCAGAAACAGGGATTCGTATGCAACAGGAAACGAAACGGGAAAAGTGGGGCGAGAAGCCTTACTTTTCTCTTGATTATTATTTAAAAGAAACCTTTGGTGAAAAAGTTTATAAGATTGCTTTAGATGCAGGCATGACTTGTCCAAACCGTGACGGCACCCTTGACACAAGGGGCTGTATTTTTTGCAGTAATGGTGGTTCCGGAGATTTTGCAACACATTGCATTACTTCCGTAACCGAACAAATCAATCAGGCCATTGCATTTATTCATTCACATCACAAAAAGACTGGTAATAAGTATATTGCGTATTTCCAGTCTTTTTCCAACACATATGCACCGGTCCAAAAGCTGCAGCAGATTTTTTCAGAGGCATTAGCCCATCCACAGATTGTCGGTCTTTCCATTGCAACAAGACCTGACTGCTTTTCTCCGGAAATATATGATGTCTTAGAACAATGTAACCGTAAAAAGCCTGTCTGGATTGAACTTGGTCTGCAAACCATTCACGAAAAAACAGCTGCATTCATACGCAGGGGATATCCTCTTGCCACATTTGAGGAAGCCGTCCGGGAACTCAGGAAACGTAATTTATCTGTAATTACGCATATTATTTTGGGACTTCCCGGCGAAAGCAACGAAGAGATTCTCCAAACAGTCCGGTACCTGAACGGCTGTGATATTCAGGGTGTCAAATTCCAGTTGCTGCATATTCTGAAGGGAACAGACCTTGCCAGACTTCTTCCGGAGCTTACCGTTTATACGCAGGAAGAATATATTGCACTGCTATTACAATGTATCGGAACGCTCTCTCCTGATATTGTCATCCACCGTCTGACCGGTGACGGGCCAAAGGACCTTTTGCTTGCTCCCCTTTGGAGTCTTAACAAAAGAAATGTGTTAAACCAGATTGCGCAGCAATTAAAAAAGCAACATATTTATCAGGGAAAATTTTATACAAAACCAAAATAGCAGCAGACAATTTTATGCAGTCAATTCAAAACTGTTCCTGCTGTTATAAAAATGAAAATGGAGGAATCGTGCGAAGATTGTTCCAGAAAGGAGATTCGTATGACAAGTGAATCATTGAAATTATATAAACTGATTATTCTATATTTTTTGAGCAAAGCAAAACAAGATATTACCAATGCGATTTTATCTGATTTTATTTTAGAGCATGGATATACCGATTACTTTTCTATTCAGGAAACACTGACAGCACTTACGGAAGATAATATGATTCAGGCAAACCAGACGCATACTACGTGCTACTATACCATTACAGACAAAGGCTGGGAAACACTTAACTTCTTCGTTTCCCAGTTGCCTACCGATACAATACGTCAGATAGATGAATACCTTGCCAAA
The DNA here is from genome assembly GCA_028724545.1 of bacterium. Lineage (GTDB taxonomy): Bacteria > Bacillota > Clostridia > Lachnospirales > Lachnospiraceae > Butyribacter. The sequence continues at coordinate 12,219 of JAQYCU010000034.1, read as the reverse complement.
CATAAAATCCAGATTGTCGAAGATACCTCAATACGCACTGACTATACAAAAATCACTTCTGATGAATATTTAGTGCGAGGCACAATTATGGAACGTGGCAGCACACTGATGGAAGTAGCCCTCAGCGTACCGTCAGAAGAAAGTGCCATTGATATCTGTAAACGTTTCAAATCAAAAAGCGACGATATTTACAGTTATCTGTTACGGACACTTTCCAAAGACTAAACAAAAAATCAACAGCACACTCAACTTGTCTTGTAACCAGGATATCATTCTACAAAAGTAAGCCATAATTATCAAGAAAATCAACCCGGAAACCATTTTGTAAATAGGCTGTGATAAAAAAAGATTTCCTACAGCAGCTGTTAAAAAAGCACTGGTGCTTAGTTGGCGTATTCTGCCAACTTATGCACCACTGTGCTTTTTTCCAAACGAAAGTGTGCTGCTATAGGAAATCTTTTTTATCACATGCCTTTCACAAAAGGCCACAGTGAATTATTACTTTTTAGAACATATCCAAAAACTTCTGATGAATCCGTGTATCCTGTGTCAGTTCCGGATGAAAAGACATTCCCAACTGATTTTTGTACTGCACGGCTACAATCTGTCCGTCTACTTTTGCTAACACGTCTACACCATCCGAAACGCTTTCAATATATGGTGCCCGTATAAATTCCATTGGATATTTTCCTATGCCTTTTATCTCTTCTTCACAGTAGAAACTGCCTAACTGTCTTCCATATGCATTTCTGCGCACTGTTACAGGCAATGTCTGAAAATAGCGTTTAGAATCATTGGAAAGTTCCTGTGCCAGAAGAATCAGTCCGGCACATGTTGCTAAAACAGGCATTCCTCCCTGAACCTTCTCTTTCAGATAAGAAAACATTCCCAGTTCTTCTAACAGTTTTCCCTGAACCGTACTTTCACCACCCGGAAGTACCAGACCATCAAATGGCTGCTCTAAATCTTCTTTTTTTCGAAGTTCTATTACCTCTGCTCCCAGACTCTCAAGCATCTTTTCATGCTCTATAAACGCTCCCTGTACTGCTGATACTGCTATCTTCATTTGTCACAATCTCCTATCTTTCCAACATTATTTGTCAAAAATTATTTTCCTCTTTCTGCCATCAGAAGTTCAATTTCGTCTTCGTTGATGCCGACCATTGCTTCTCCTAAATCTGCTGAAAGTTCTGCAATCATCTTAGCGTCTGTGTAGTTTGTAACTGCCTTTACAATCGCATTGGCTCTCTTAGCCGGATTGCCTGACTTGAAGATACCGGAACCAACAAATACACCTTCTGCTCCCAACTGCATCATCAGGGCAGCATCTGCAGGAGTTGCCACACCACCGGCTGCAAAGTTTACAACCGGAAGTCTTTTATTGTCATGTACATACTGTACCAGTTCATAAGGCACGCCAAGCACCTTTGCTTCATTGAACAGTTCATCTTCACGCATAGAAGAAATCTTAGCAATTGCACTGTTCATCATGCGCATATGACGTACTGCCTGTACAACATCACCTGTACCCGGCTCACCTTTTGTACGAATCATAGAAGCACCTTCATTGATTCGACGAAGTGCCTCTCCAAGGTCTTTTGCTCCACATACAAATGGTACATTGAATTTTGTCTTGTCAATATGATATACATCATCAGCAGGTGATAATACTTCACTCTCATCAATATAATCAATTTCAATGGCTTCCAATAACTGTGCTTCTACGAAGTGACCAATACGGCACTTTGCCATAACAGGGATGGATACAGCTTCCTGAATACCACGAATCATTTTAGGGTCACTCATACGGGAAACGCCACCGGCTGCACGGATATCTGCCGGGATTCTTTCCAATGCCATAACAGCACAAGCACCTGCTTCTTCTGCAATCTTAGCCTGCTCAGGAGTCGTTACATCCATAATAACGCCACCTTTTAACATCTGTGCAAGTTCCTTATTTAACTCATAACGCTTACTCATTCTCTTTTCCTCTTTTCTTTCTTAAATTATGCTATTCTGTCTGCCGTCAAAGCAACAAAATAATTATTTACAAATAAAACACTGTCTATTATAATATTTTTTGGCTATATTAAAATAACCAATTCAAATATAGTCAGTATGGTCAGATTGGAGATTTTTGAAAATATGCTTACATATTCCTTTACCGATATAGGGTCAGATTGTCTTTACATTCATCTTTATAAATGTATTCAAAAGGACATTTTATCAGGAAAACTGCCTGCCGGGACGAAATTACCTTCTAAAAGAAGTTTTGCAAAAAATCTGGGCATAAGCACGATTACCGTAGAAAATGCTTATGCCCAGTTGCAATCCGAAGGATATATCTATTCTATGCCCAAAAAAGGTTTTTTTGTGGCGCAGATTGCTCCTCCTTCCAAGATGCCCGTGCCTGTTCCTGACAGCCGAACACCTTTTCCTGCTGCCTCTCCTTATCAAATTGACTTTGTGAGTAACAAAACCAATCCGGACAATTTTCCTTTTTCCATCTGGACAAAATTAATTCGGGAAACTATTTCTGAAAAAAGGGAAGAACTGATGACAACACCACCGTGTGGTGGCATTATGGAACTGCGTATGGCTATCTGTGACCATCTGAAAGCCTTTCGTAATATGGACGTTACCCCGGAACAGGTCATCGTCGGTGCCGGAACAGAATATTTATATGGACTTTTAATACAATTACTGGGGTTTGACAAGACTTATGCCATTGAAAATCCCGGATACCAGAAACTCAAAAAGATTTATCAAAGCAACCGTGTCAATTACTGCCCGATTTGCCTGGATGAAGAAGGTATGAGCATTCGTGCCCTGGAAGCCTCTAAAGCCGATATTGCCCATATTTCTCCTTCCCATCATTTTCCTACCGGCATTAATACGACCATCAGCCGGAGATATGCCCTTTTAAGCTGGGCATGCCAGGGAAAAGACCGTTATATTATCGAAGATGATTACGATTCCGAATTTCGTCTGTCAGGCCAGCCAATTCCTACACTGCAAAGCATTGACCAGTCGGAGCGTGTCATTTATATCAATACCTTTACAAAAACACTCGCTTCTACAATTCGTCTGGGGTATATGATTCTTCCAAAACATTTGCTGGAACGATTCTACAGCAGTCTGGATTTTTATTCCTGCACGGTATCCAATTTTGAACAGTATACTTTGGCGCACTTTCTGTCTGACGGATATTTTGAAAAACACATTAACCGTATGAGAACTCACTATAAAAATGTGCGCGACCAGTTATTGGAGGCAATCAAAAATAGTCCTTTCTCTTCCCGGATAAAAATCACCGAAGAAGATGCAGGACTTCATTTTTTGATGCATATTGATACTACTATGTCAGATAAAGAACTTTTGCAGGCTGCTGACCGTGCCGGTGTACATCTTTCCTGCCTGTCGCAATATTATCTGGATACAGGCGAAACCATACCGGAGCACACTGTTATTTTAAACTATTCCGGATTGACACCGGACCAGATTCCAGACGCCATTTTACTGATGCAGCAATTTCTTTAAACCGTCTGCTATGCGATGCCTAATGCCTGTTTTGCCAGATGGTCTGCCATATCATTGTACTTATCATTTGAATGGCCTTTTACTTTGACAAATTCAATGTGTACTTTCGTGCAAATGCTGTCATAATATGCCTTGTACGCCTTTGTGCCTTCTTTGTTGGCTTTCCACGCTCCCGTACACCATTTTGCAATACCTTCATAATCATGATAAATAACCAGTTTTGAAAAATGATGCTCCAACGCATAACGCATTGCTGCTTCTGCTCCCTTGATTTCACCTGCCACATTGTGCATTTTTGCTAATTCTTCATCATGTATTCTCTCGCAGAAAGTCTGCTCTTCCTGCTGGTACAAAATAACCATACCATAGGAAAAATCGCCCGAAATCTTATCATAACTTCCATCTACATATGCGATGGCTGCATCACTTTCCACGGTTGCAACACTATCACCTGTGATAACATCATTCGGAATTGCAACACCATCACTTATGATAGTATCATTCGCAATTACAGCACTGTCATTTACTGTTTTTTTTATATTTTGCGTACTGCCACCGCCTAAAAAAGCCATTGCCTCTTCCTTCGTTGCAAAGCCTTTAAACTCTGCCCCCGAATACCCGGTAACCTGTTTCTGGCATTCTGCCCATGTAGCAAAAAGGCCTGTCTGTCTGCCTTTTCTTACAGCATATATCTTTTTTCCCATTCCTAACCTCACTTTTTCTGCCACGTCATAATACCGGCCTGCCTTATTCTCTTTCTTCCAGTTCTGATAATAATTCTCTTCTGCGCGTTCCTATCAGTAATTTTTCACTGTACTGTAAATAACGCTCGCAAGGATATTCCAGGAAGAAACGGGTACTCTCAGAAGAAATCGTCAGTTCCGTCACGAAAACAACCATCTCTTCTCCTGCTGGAAATGCCTCCTCCATAAAGTCAAATGCATATTCTAAGGACTGTATCGCATCCTGTTTCGTTTGATTCAATGCTTCCCTTTGTATCGCAAAACCCTGCTTCGCCTCTTCAAACGCTTCTTTAGCTGCAGACGCAGCAGGCTGATACTGTCTTAACAGTGTAAACAGCTGCCGTTTTGTCTGTTCTTCCTCTTTCTGGCAAAAACCGGCTGCTTTCTTATGTTCCAATTCCTGTATGGATTGTTCCAGCAAAGAAAGATAGCAATCCTTTGTATCCTTTGCATCTTCCACCTGTTTCCGGTATTCTTTCAAAAATGCATACCATTCATCTGTCAAAGCCTTTTGCGACAAGAAACTTCTGATATTGCGCAGCAGACCATCTAACAGCAGATGAACCACACTAAGCCGTTCATCAAATGCAGCCTGATATAATCGCTGATATACTTCTGTAGAAACTTGTCCCTGTAAAATATCTTCCACACCATAATCATCCTGATATTTCTGATACAGTTCCAGATACGCAGCGACATCTTCTGCCACATCTTCATAATGGATAAACTCTTCTACTACTTCCTTTGTTACCGGAATCTGCAATTTTTCATAGGCATCCATCAGATTACTCAGGTCTTCCCAGCCTCTCGCCGTTACAAATTGCAACCCGTCTACATCTGCCTCAATCCGGTAAAAATTCTTCGGGCGCAGTTCCAGATAACTCAGCAACGCACTATGCACTTTTGCCTCTCTTGCATACTCGCGCCAGATTGTGTAATCTGCCATAATGTCAATTCGTCTGACACGGTCCCAGGTTACCATATCAAATTCCCGGACCGACTTATTATACTCTGGTGGATTTCCTGCTGCCACAATAATCCATCCCTCCGGTACTTTCTGGTTGCCAAATGTTTTACACTGCAAAAACTGAAGCATTGTCGGTGCAAGCGTTTCCGAAACGCAGTTAATTTCATCAATAAACAAAATTCCTTCTGTCAATCCGGTCTGTTTCATTTTTTCATAAATGCTGGCAATAATTTCACTCATTGTATATTCTGTTACAGAGTACAATTTTCCATCATAAGATTCTTCTTTTATACACGGAAGACCAACGGCACTTTGCCTTGTATGATGGGTAATCGTATAGGATACCAGGGCAACCTGACATTCTCTCGCAACCTGTTCAATAATCTGTGTCTTTCCAATTCCCGGTGGTCCCATCAGCAACACCGGACGCTGTCTGATGGCCGGAATCTGGTACATACCTGCTTCATCTTTTGCCAGATATGCTTTTACTGTATTTTTAATTTCTTTTTTTGCTTCTTTAATATTCATATGCTATTCCTCAAATTCTGTTTTATCTAATTTCATACGGATTGCCCACGGTGGCACCTTATCTTCTTCAAAATCCTCCAAAAAGAGAAATGCTGTCTTGTAAGACGGTTTCTTTTTCGGATAAATTCCTTTTCCATCCGTAAAATACAAAAGTCCACACAGTTGTGTCAGTTTCTTTTCTTCCAGTAATTGATTCACATAGGCAAAAGCCGGACGAAAGTCCGTATTTCCACCACCCTGAACCGTAAAATTCTGGAACAACTGCTCTAATTGCTGCTTATTTTCAATACAAATATCGCTTTGCACTTTTTCATCACACTGGATAATATGCAGTTTTCCCTTTGCCAGAATATCTTCCTGACAAAGCAAATCAAACGTTTCCCTCAGAAAACTTTCAATCAGTTTTCCACTGGTCGAATAACTGGTATCCAGAACAACAACAAATTCCCTGATTTTTTTCACTTCCCGGCTTTCCTGCGGCTCCAGCAAAGGCATATTTCCATAATGCTGCAATCCATACAGATAAAAGCCCAAATCAAATTCATCCGGGTCGCTATGCATTTCCTCCTGCCAGAGGGCAAACTTTTTTAAAAAGTCACGGTAACTTCTTCGGCTCTTTTGCGCATTCATCTGTACCGAAATCAGTTCTTCACCTTCGCCCTCTTCTTTTCCCCGTCTTTTCTGCTCTAGCTGCGTCTGCCTTGCAATCCTGCTCCATTTCTGTTGTGCCTGAATCGCCTGTGCCTGCTTTTCTTCCTCCTTCGGCCAGAATACGTGGTCATCTGCAAAAAATTCCTGATGCAACGCCTGGATTTCTTCTACACTTTTTTGCGACAACCATTGATAAATCCCAGCTGCCGAAAGTGACATATTTTTCTGCCACGCTTCCAATTCTTCATATGTTTTCTGACGAAGCCAGCCGATAATCCGTTTGGTACTGTCTTTTTCCATATGGTCTATCGTGTATTCTACGGCAATATCGCAGGCAATTCCCCAGCGAAACGCTTCCCTTTTTCCTGCAATCCAAAGATGAGAAAAAATACAATGCATTACTGTGTGAAGATATACCCGGTTCAGATATTTCGGATTATTGCGAAACACCCTCATCAGCTGTTCTGCTGAAAAAAACAGCATACTGCCGTCCGTTGCCAGCGTCGTCATCCTTTTATCCCACTTCGGCTCCAATGCTGACAGTGTAATCTCCAAAAAGCGAAAGTCGATATAAAGCTCATCATGGACAAACTGCAGAATTTTGCAGGACATCTCTTCTTCCCACTCTGTCTGCGTCTGTATATGCTGTTTCTTTTTCATAATACAACCTTTGCCTTTCTATCTACTTTTTTCTCAGGAAAAATCATCAAATCCATAGGCATCTTCTGTCTGGTTTTCTAACGTCTGTTTCTGCCATTGCAGTATTTCCCTGACACCTTCTGCCCATCCCTGTGTAACAGCATATTGCATACATTCTGCCAAATCTGCATCTGCCAGATATCCATATTGTATCAGGAAAGACAGATACCGTTTTTCTTTTTCTTTGATATACCGTTTTCCAATAACCGCTGCATGTTCTGTCAGATATTTTTCATACGACTCTTTTCTTTCCTGCGAAAGGCCTGTCGGATAATACAGGCGCATCGCTGCCATCCGGCAAAGGGTTTCTTCGTTTTCCCTCAAAACAGCCTGTTCAAACACCTGGTCGTACTGCGATAAACTGACTATACCATCCTGAAAACACTGTCTGGCGCGAAATCCATCTCCTTCTATATTAAGTGTGAAAATGTGCGCCGGTCCAATTTCATCATACGATTCACTATATTCCGGATAAATCAATACGGCCTCTGTTTCCCTTTTGGGGCAAAAATGCACGCTGGTTTCTGCATTTCTCTGCGCCAGAATCTGCTTTAAACCACTGCTTTGTGTGACACTTCCCCTGATTGTAATACTGGTTAACTTTCTGCAATTCATAAATGCATCACTGCCTATTTGCACAAGCTGTCTTCCTATCGTCAGTTCTGACAAATGCCTGCACTGATAAAACGCAAGATTGCCTAGCGATACAATACTGTCAGGCAATGTCACTTTTTGCAAATAATCTCCGGCAAGTTCCCGTATCTTCCCCTCATTGCACAACTGCATTCTAAGGGATGCATCCCCACTTTCTTCGCAGTTTCCGGTTTTATTTGTCTGCGCAAAACAATATGCACCGATTTCGCTTACTGCCATTCCACATATTGTTTCTGGAATCACAACTTCCGGCGAACTTCCAAAAACCCGTAACAGACGTATCGTATTATCCTGCAATCGTTCATACTGATACTGATTTTCCATAATTTTCTTCCTTTACAAAAGACAGATACTAAGCCACTATCCTATACCCCGGCATATTTTAAAATTTCATCTATAAATCCGAGTCCCACACGGTACAGTACAAACAGCACGGTAAAAGCAAGGAAAAGCACAAGTATGCGATATAGTACATAGGCTGTAGCAAATGACTTTTTCTGTGGTGGCGTACTTTTTTTGAGTGCCAGCACCAGCATATAAAAGAAGCCAAATATTGGAATGTGTATCAGGCATAATGTCTGGAACCACTGTCCTACTTTTTCATACCACTGGATTTTTTCTTTATCCGATGCAGCCTTACTGCCTTTATTCTCAATCTTATTTCCCTGTTCCATTTGCTGCCTCCTTCCTATTCTCCTGTCCCAAGTGATGGTCCCGGCGTGCCGGATGGTACCTGTGTCTGCTGTGGAGCACTGGTACTGTTATTTGTCTGGTTATTCATACTGTTTGTGCTCTCCGGCAAATTCATAATATATGCTACATTTTTGTCATACAGCACCTTTAATCCGGTATATTCACTATATTTTTTGCACGCCTCCAACGCCTCTTTTGCCTGCGAAATCAGTTCTTCCACATTAGCCGGTTTTACTGTATATGTCTGCAAAAGTTTGATACGGGTTTTCGCCAGTTTAATACGGCTTTCCCTTAATTCTTTCTGACGTGCTGTTTTAGAGGCTTTTGCTTTTTCCTTTGCCAGCAGCTGGTTTTCTTCTTTCTTTGCTTTTTCATATGCCGTTGCTGCTTTTTTCCAGTCTGCCGTATCATCTTTCAGGGAGTCATATTTATTTTTTGCCCTGGTTGCATAAGTCTTTCTGACATCATCATCCGTGATTGCCGAAATCAAATCGCGCAACTCATTATAAGTATCCACAAACTCATAGTAATCGGCAAGACTTTCGATTGTCATTTCTTCAAATGCCTTCAGTTTTTTCAGCACTGTTTTTTCATGCTGCTTTTCTTTTAACTCTGCTGCATATTCTTCCGTTTCTTCAAGAATTTTTGTTGAAAAGTAATCTTTTCCGGCAGTTCTTTTTGTAGCAGCAGTTTCTGTACCACTTACGATTTTGCCTGCTGCATTATATTTTGCCAGACAGATTGTTTCCGGAATGGTAAAGTCTAGTGGTGTTAAATTTTTATGAATCCCGTCCATATAGTTTTTCCAGATTCTTCCCGTAATAGAAGCACCTGACGCACCAGGCATGGCACGTGGCGTATCATAACCTGCCCAGACAACCGTTGTATAATATTTTGTATATCCACAAAACCATACATCCTTGCCGGAATTTGTTGTTCCTGTTTTTCCTGCACAAATCTGGTTATTTGCCAGTTTTACGGCATGTCCGGTTCCGTATGATTCATTCATAACACCTTTTAACACATCCGTCATCAGCCACGCTGCATCTTCTGAATATACCTGTGTTGTATTCTCACTATTTTTATAAACAACGCCATCCGAAACGTGTTCTATTTTTCGGATACACGTTCTGTCACTATAACTTCCTCCATTCGCCAGAGTAGCATATCCCTTTGCCATATCCACTACCCGGACACCTTCTGTAAAACCTCCCAGCGACAATGCCAGGTTGTCATTATCTACATAACTCAGGTTATGGAACTGCATTTTGTCCAAAAATGACATACCATATTTCGGAGTAATCGTATCAAGCACCTGCCATGCAATGGTGTTAATCGAGCGTGCAACGGCTTCACGCACACGCACTTTGCCGCGATAACCTCCTCCTGCATTCTTGGGACCGTTTGCAATTGGTTTATCTGTCATCAGCGTAGATGGCGAATATACGCCTGACTCAAATCCCGGTGCATAATCAATCAGAGGTTTAATGGCACTTCCCGATTGTCTTGCCGATAAATACGCACGGTTGTACGCATCCTTTGTGCCACGTCCACCGACAATAGCGACAACATAGTTTGTTTCATTGTCTACACAGACAGCAGCACCCTGCAATGCATATTTTCCGGTTTCCTTATTCTTCTCTTTATTATATGCCAGACCGTTATTCACTGCTTTTTGCAGCCGTTTCTGCTTTTTCATATCAATGGATGTATATAATTTATATCCACCTGAACGGATTTCATTACATTTCTGGCTGTATTCCACACTATATTTATCCTGATACTCTTCATAATCTTCCTTATCAGAAAACGTATACTGAAATGGGAATTCTTCTTTTTCCATTAATGCGATTGCAGCACAATGAATAGCATAACTGGTAATGTAACTTTCGTTTGTCCCATCTTCCGTAATCTGCAATACCTTTAATTTTTTCTTTACTGCCGTCTGGTACTCTTTCTGGGTAATGACATTTTCTTTCTGCATAATGGCCAGTATTTCGTTTCGCTTTTTTAAAGAAGCCTCTGGATTTGCTACCGGGTCATATGCTGACGGTGCATTGGATAATCCGATTAATACTGCTGCTTCATGTGGCTCCAAATCTGCACATTTTTTACCAAAATAATACTGGCTTGCAGCCTCCACACCATAGCAACGGTTTCCATAGAAGTTACTGTTACAATAAAACTCCATAATTTTGTCTTTGGTAAACTTCTGTTCAACCGATGGTGCCAACAGAATTTCTGCTATTTTTCTTGTAAAACTCTTATCCTGTGTCAGGAGATTATTTTTGATGACCTGCTGGGTAATGGTACTTCCACCCTGCGTTATTTCCATATTATTTTTTAGTAGAGCGACTCCTGCACGCATTGTCGCGAGAACATCTACACCACCGTGCGTTTTAAAACGCTTATCTTCTACTGCGATGTAGCCATCATAGATATAAGGAGAAATTTTCTGAATGGAAACATATTCATAACGTCCTGTATTGACAGAACCTATTTTTTTCCCTTCCTTATCATATATGACGGTATCCTCGCTCATAATAAAGTCTTCTTCACTCATATTGACCAGTTTATCAAAGACTTCTTCTCTTGCTTCTGTAAACATCGGCAGCACCTTCACGTAAATGCAGATGCCGGCGATTACGCATACAACCAGCACAGACGCCAGAATACCAAGCATCGCACCAAATACGTTGGATATGATTCCGATGTAATTGCCCAGTGCACCAAACACGATGCGAAGGGCAGCCTGCACTTTTTCTTTTATTTTTGTCATAATTATAATGGCCTCCCTGTCGAAAGTCAGTTTTTCTTTATCAAAATGCCTATAAAGACACATTTTCTATTATACTGTAAATTTTGTTTTTTTCAAGTTTTGTGCATTGTGAATCATTTTCGCTGTACACTTTTTAGTGTCATGTGATAAAACAGGTTTCCTACAGCAGCACGCTCTCGTTTGGAAGCAGAGTGGCTGCTGCTGCACTGCTAAGGGGCATGTGATAAAATCAGACTTTCCTACGACAGCACGCTCTCGCTTGGAAGCAGGCACAGTGGTGCGTAAGTTGGCAAAATACGCCAACTAAGCACCAGTGCCTGCTTGACAGCTGTTTTTTGGAAAGTCTGTTTTTATCACAGCCCGGTAGAAAGTGGCTGTTCATGAGAAGGTTTTGCCGATAGTCTGGATTGCCCGGCAGCGCAGGACTCCTTTTCTATAAAAGGGTGCTTTCAAACTCGCCAGTACTTGTATCCTGTTTTTTAGGATACTATGTACTGCTGCGTAGTTTGCACAGCGAGAGCGTGCCCTTGATAGAAAACGGAGTCCTGCGCTGACGGGTACATCATTTGAAAACATCTCCAAAAAACACTGTCCAAAAACAACACTTTTTACAAAAATCCCCTTTCCAAAAAGACGGCTGCTCTGCCTTGGTTCATTGAATTTTGCTAAATGCACCCCTGCATAATCGGCAACTTTGCCCTATTGTTTTTTAACATATGTTATGATATATTCTATTTAAGGCAGATATTATTTATTTGCATGCAATGACACCGGACTTTCCGTTAACGGCATTTTCGCCCTCTGATACGTATCCGGAGTTTTTTTCTGCTTTTATTTCTAAAATAAATTTTCATTCCAAAAAAGGGGATAAAACTGCTCATGTTATCCCCTGACATGCAGGGAGGGATGCTTTTGGGCAAAACAAATCTGGCTGGTTCCATTGAAACAACGGACGAACTGGTACG
>JAQYCU010000033.1 GCA_028724545.1 bacterium | reverse complement strand
TCACAACTTCAAATTTATACAATCAATTATACCTTAATTTTTCTATCTAGACAATTCTTCGCTTTTTCGTTTTCTCATTTTCCTATTTTCTTTTACCCACTCTTTTTTACTTTATTCTCCATCTTCTTTTATTCCCATACTTTCCCTTTTTCCATTTTTTCAAATCACACTTTTAGCCAGCATATCTTTAAACACATTGTTTCTTTTCTCTGGAAGTTATTAACAATATTCTTTTTCTTTCCTCAAAAAAAAATTAACAATATTATCCACATGTTTATAATGTGAATTGTTATAAAAAATAATTCACATTGCAAAATAGTAAACTATATAATAGGAAGAAACTCGTACATCTTTTTCTTTTCTACACTATGATGATATATCATTCTTAACGTAATACAACAATAGACAAAATTCAACTTTTATACCCTATTTTCCTAGTTCTACTAAAGTAGATAGAAAATATGTTTCCTACCCTGTTATGAACAAATTGTGCACAAATTGTTCATAACTTTGCTTTTCCTTTTCCAAAAAAAGCACTTTTCCACATTTTTTTCCACATTATCCACTTTTTTGCTGAATTTCCTTGCCTTTTTCACTTTTTCCATTGTGGATAAAACAACTAACATTTTGTGAATACCAATTGTTAATTATTGTGGATAACTCATTTTTCCGAATATTTTATCATTCTCCCCTCCTCACTATATCTCCCAATATGTTGCATTCTTTTTCTATATTCATAAACTCTGCTGCGAGATTATTCTCCCTATATTTATACATTACTCTCCTGCATTTTCAGTTTCCTGTTTTCTTCCTGAAAAATCCCACACACTTGCCCAATCCACTAAATCAAATACAGTAAACAACACACTCACTCATACAAACTTTCTGCTAAACACCCACTATGTAAATGGGCTGTGATAAAAACAACATTTTCTAAATTGCCTGACAGCAGAGGATACCTTTTCTATAAAAGGGTGCTTTCAAACTCGCCAGTACTTGTATCCTGTTTTTTTAGGATACTATGTACTGCTGCATAGTTTGTGCAGCGAGAGCGTGCCCTTGCTAGAAAAGGTATCCTCTGCTGTCAGGTACAAAATTCTCTGTTTTTATCACATGCCCTTTCAAAGGGTACAATGAAAATGATTCAAATATGTTTCTTGTAATTTTCCCGTATTTGATATAAAATAGTACTGTATGATGTGTTATCTGTCTTTATTTCAAAAAGACCTTTCTTTTGCAAAATAAAGGCGTTACACGGATTGATAGTTTTTTAAGAAAAGAGGAATACATTTTGGAAAACAGCTTACTACAAAATTGGGATAAAATATTGGAACATATGCATACTACTTTTTCTATCTCTGATGTGTCATTTCGCACATTTATTCAGAAATTAAGTGTATACTCTGTTCACGACGATTTACTTACTATTTTAATAGATGACACTTCTATTGGAGATAGTAAATCTTTTATTGAACAAAAATATTCTGTTTTCCTTTCTGTTTCGATAGAAGAAATAACAGGTGTACATTATCAGTTAGAGTTTATTGCTCTTTCCGAACTGGATTCAAAAAGTATGGAACAGCAAAAGGAAGCCATCGCACCGAAGAAAAGGCTTAATCCTTCCATCAATCCTAACTATACATTTGATACTTTTATCGTAGGAGATAATAATGATTTTGCCCATGCTGCTTCCTTGAAAGTTGCAGAAGAACCTGGTGAAAGCATTAACCCTCTTTATATTTATGGTGGTGCTGGACTTGGTAAAACGCATCTGATGCATGCCATCGCTAACTATATTTTAGAGCATGACAGTTCCAAGCGTGTTGTTTATGTTACCAGTGAAACTTTCACAAATGAAATCGTAGAGGCAGTACGAGGCAGTAAAAATGACCATTCGCAATCTCTCAATGAATTTCGTGAAAAATATAGAGAAAATGTAGACGTATTATTAATAGATGATATCCAGTTCATTATCGGTAAAGAAGCAACGCAGCAGGAATTTTTCTTTACGTTTAGCCACTTAACCGATTCTAAGAAGCAGGTCATTATTTCATCCGATAAGCATCCGTCTACAATGACCACATTGGATGAAAGATACCGTTCCCGTTTTGAAATGGGCATCACAGTAGATATCAAAGCTCCTACTTATGAAACAAGAATGGCAATTCTCCGTTCTAAAGTAGATAAAGAACATATCCAGATAGACGATTCTATTTTAGATTACATTGCAAGTAATATTGTTTCCAACATTAGAGAGTTACAGGGTGCTATTAATAAAGTAATTTCTTTCTCACGCCTTTGCGCAAAGGAAATTACAATGGATTTGGCAAAGGAAGCTCTTTCCGACAAAATCAATCCTAATATGAAACGCCCTATTACTATTGACTATATTATAGAAACCGTTGCTGACCACTTTGGTATCTCGGTAAAAGATATTCTTTCAAACAAAAGAAGCAGCAACATTGCCTATCCACGACATATATGTATGTACATCTGCCGTGAACTTACCGGCAGTCCTCTTGCCGAGATAGGAAACAAACTTGGTAACAGACATCACTCTACTGTATTACACAGTATTGAATTTATAGAAAACAAAATCAGTGAAAATGATGAAGAAACTATCAAAAATATTGATGTATTAAAGAAAAAAATTGACCCTCAGTAATTTACTTTCTATTTTTTTCTTTTACGAGTTTCTTCCTATTAAAAGAAGTACGAAAGAAATCATTTTCAAAAAGGAAAATTTGTTTCGTAAGAAGTTAAAATACATCTTTTTGAAATGTTAATTTGTTAATCTAGAATTAACATTTCCACAAATTTAGTTGAAAACTTATTAGTTCACAAAAGGGATGATTTTTATGATGTTGATAAAAGTATGGTTATTCACACCTTTCCTCACATCATAAAACACTTTTTCCTTAACGTGAAATGCCCTTAACATAAGGCTTTGAATGGGATTTCAACTTAATAACAGCCTATAATAATAAGACTACTATTAAAATTATAATTTATATATATTTTTATAGCACCGCATTTTTGAAAGGAGTTTTACACATGAACATAATTTGTGAAAAATCAAAATTATTAGAAGGTATTAATATTGTATTAAAAGCAGTTCCCGGTAAATCTACTATGGCTATACTGGAATGTATCGTTATCGAAGTCAGAGATAATATGATTCGTTTCATTGCAAATGATTTGGAAATCGGTATCGAAACGATTATCGAAGGAAAAATAGAAGAAGAAGGTTCTGTTGCCATTAATGCAAAAGTATTTTCTGAAATCATTCGTAAACTTCCTTCTGACGAAGTTACTATTTCTGTAGATGAAAATTATACCGTTGGTATTTATTGTGGAAAATCAAAATTTAAGATTGCAGCAAAATCAACAGATGAATTTCCTTTTCTTCCTACGATACAAAAAAATAACAATATCAGAATTTCACAGTTTACGTTAAAAGAAATCATAAGACAAACTGTATTTTCTATATCAGACAATGAAAATACAAAAGTAATGACAGGTGAATTATTTGAAATCAAAGGAAACCAGTTAAAAGTAGTTTCTCTTGATGGACATCGCATTTCTATCCGTAAGGTAACATTAAAAGAAAATTACGAAGATGTGAGTGTAATTATCCCAGGAAAAACACTGATTGAGATAAGCAAAATATTAAATGGTGGAATTGATGATGAAGTAAGCATTTATATTACAGAAAAACACGCTCTTTTTGAATTTGGTGATACCATTGTATTAACCAGATTGATAGAAGGTGAGTATTACAAGATTGATAAAATGCTGTCAAGTGACTATGAAACGAAATTAACGGTAAACAAAAAAGAAATGCTGGATTGTATTGACCGTACCACTCTTCTGATAAAAGAGTCAGAGAAGAAGCCGGTTATCATTGACATAAAAGACAGTGGAATGAGATTTGCAATGAATTCAGCCATTGGTAATATGGATGAAGAAATCAGTGCTGAAAAAGAAGGAAAAGATATATTAATAGGCTTTAATCCAAGATTCTTAATTGATGCACTGCGTGTCATAGATGATGAAGAGATTACTATTTATATGATTAATCCAAAAGCACCTTGCTTTATCAGGGATAAGGAAGAAAGTTATATTTATCTCATTCTTCCGGTTAATTTTAATGCACAACAATAAAAGAACCGAGGTTAAAAATGAAAGCAGTAGAAATTAGTGATGAATTTATCAAATTAGGCCAGTTGCTTAAACTGGCAGGTCTTGTTTCTTCAGGAGTAGAAGCAAAGATAGTGATTCAAAATGGAGAAGTAACTGTAAATGGAGAAGTGGATACCAGACGTGGTAAAAAAATCTATCCACAGGATGTTGTAGAATATAAAGGACAGCAGGTTACTGTGATTGGAGAGTAATCGATGTATATTAATTCTCTCGAAGTAGGAAATTTCCGAAATTATGAATTTGGAAAAATAGAGTTTCACGATAAGACAAATATTTTATATGGCGACAATGCCCAGGGAAAAACAAATCTGCTGGAGTCAATATTTGTTTGTGGAACAACAAAATCACATAAAGGAAGTAAAGATAGGGAGCTCATCCGACTTGGACAGGAGGAAGCTCATATCAGAATGCATTTAACGAAAAAAAATATAAAACACAGAATCGATATGCATCTGAAAAAAAACAAAGGAAAAGGAATTGCAATCGATGGGATTCCTATTAGACGTTCCAGTGAATTGCTGGGGCTTTTGAATGTCATTTTCTTTTCACCGGAAGATTTACGAATTATAAAAAATGGACCTTCCGAAAGAAGAAAATTTATTAATATGGAGTTGTGTCAGTTAGACAGTGTTTATTTACATGATTTAAGTGAATATAACAAAGTATTGATGCAACGAAATAAATTGCTAAAACAAATTTATTATCAGCCGTCCCTAAAAGATACATTGGAAATATGGGATATGCAGTTAATAGAATATGGAAAAAAAATAATCGAAAGAAGAAATTCTTTTGTAGAAGAAATTAGTGAAATAGTAACAGCAGTCAATGAAAAACTCACAGGTTCAAAAGAACATATCAAAATGATTTATGAGCCTGATGTAAAGATAGATGAGTTTGAAAAAAAATTAAAAAATGCATATGAAAAAGATTTAAAATCCTGTTCTACAAGCGTAGGACCACATCGGGATGATTTATGTTTTATGAATGGAACAATCGACATCCGGAAATATGGTTCTCAGGGACAGCAAAGAACCTGCGCACTTTCTTTGAAATTGGCAGAAATAGAATTAGTCAAAAAGACAATAGGCGATTCTCCAATTTTATTATTGGATGATGTTTTATCTGAACTGGACCGTAACAGGCAAAATTATCTTTTGGACAGTATTGATGATATCCAGACGATTATTACCTGTACGGGAATAGAAGAATTTATCGACAGCAGATTAACATTAAATAAAATATTCAGGATTACAGATGGAAAGATAGCAGTCGAAAAGTAGAAGTTATGCAGAAGTGTTAAGTGACACAGAATGGAGGAAAATATGGGCACAGAAGTAAATGGTGAATATGGGGCGGACCAGATTCAAATTTTAGAAGGATTAGAGGCCGTGCGTAAAAGACCGGGTATGTATATAGGAAGTACGTCAATCCGTGGTCTTCATCACCTTGTATATGAAATTGTAGACAATTCAGTAGATGAAGCATTAGCAGGTTATTGTAGCGAAATAAGTGTTACTATTCGCAAGGATAATTCGATTAAAGTAGTAGATAATGGACGTGGTATTCCTATCGGAATTAACCATAAAGCAGGTCTGCCGGCAGTAGAGGTAGTATTTACCATACTTCATGCCGGAGGTAAATTTGGTGGTGGAGGATACAAAGTATCAGGAGGTCTTCATGGCGTAGGTGCTTCTGTAGTAAATGCACTTTCTGAATGGCTGGAAGTAACGATTCACCAGGATGGAAAAATGTACCGTCAGCGTTATGAGCGTGGTAAGGTAATGTATCCTTTGAAAGAAATAGGAACAACAGACCATACCGGTACCGAAGTTATTTTTCTTCCGGACAAAGAAATATTTGAAGAAACTGTATTCGATTATGAAATATTAAGACAAAGACTTCGTGAAATGGCATTTTTGACAAAGGGAATCAAAATTGTCCTGATTGATGAAAGATTAGAAGAACCAAAAGTAAGAGAATTTCATTACGAAGGTGGAATCAAAGAATATGTGGCATATTTGAACCGTCACAAAGACCCTCTTTATGAACAGATTATTTATTGTGAGGGACAGCGTGATGACATTTATGTAGAAGTTGCCTTGCAGCATAACAGTTCTTATCAGGAAGGCACTTATAGTTTTGTAAATAATATAACAACACCGGAGGGTGGAACGCATCTTACCGGTTTTCGAAATGCCCTTACAAAAACATTTAATGATTATGCAAAGAAAAATAAGATATTAAAAGAAAATGAAGCAAATTTAAGTGGTGAAGATATTCGTGAGGGATTATCAGCTATTATCAGTATTAAAATTTCTGAACCTCAGTTTGAGGGACAGACAAAGCAGAAGCTTGGTAACAGCGAAGCAAGAGGTGCTGTAGAATCTGTTGTAACAGAGCAGCTGACATATTTCTTAGAACAGAATCCTTCCGTTGCAAAAATGATTTGTGACAAAGCTGTTTTGGCTCAGAGAGCAAGAGATGCAGCAAGAAAAGCAAGAGATTTGACCAGAAGAAAAACAGCACTGGAAGGAACAAGCCTTCCGGGAAAACTTGCTGACTGCAGCGACAAAGACCCAAAGAATTGCGAAATTTATATCGTAGAGGGAGATTCAGCAGGTGGAAGTGCAAAGACTGCCAGAAACCGTGCGACACAGGCAATTCTTCCACTTCGTGGTAAAATTTTAAATGTAGAAAAATCACGTCTGGACAAAATTTTAGTGAATAACGAAATCAAGGCAATGATAACGGCATTTGGTACCGGTATCGGCGAGGATTTTGATATCAGTAAACTTCGTTATGATAAAATTGTTATTATGACGGATGCCGACGTGGATGGTGCACATATTGCAACATTGATGTTAACATTTTTATATCGTTTTATGCCGGAGTTAATCCGTCAGGGACATGTGTATTTAGCACAGCCACCTTTATACAAAATCGATAAAAATAAAAAGACATATTATGCCTATGATGACAAAGAATTAAATCAGATTTTAGAGGAAATCGGACGTGATGGAAATAATAAAATCCAGCGTTACAAAGGTTTAGGAGAAATGGATGCAGAACAGTTGTGGGATACAACAATGGACCCAGAAAAACGTATTTTACTTCGTGTTACCATTGATGAAGAATCCGAGTCAGAAATTGACGTAGTATTTAATACATTAATGGGTGACAAGGTAGAACCCCGTCGTGAGTTTATTGAAGCGAATGCAAAATATGTTAAGAACCTGGATATTTAAGGCAGACAGAAAATTGTATCTTTGTGCTGTTTGATACAATTTAAGCAGGAATGAAAAACAGTGCAGAAATGAGGACGAAAATGGACGAGAATATCTTTGATAAGGTACACGAAGTGGACCTCAAAAAGAAAATGGAAACATCATATATTGACTATGCCATGTCTGTTATTGCAGCAAGAGCTCTTCCAGATGTAAGAGATGGTTTAAAACCGGTACAGCGAAGAATTTTATATGCAATGGTAGAACTGAACAATGGTCCGGATAAGCCACACCGTAAATGTGCCCGTATCGTTGGTGATACTATGGGTAAATACCACCCACACGGCGATAGTTCTATTTATGGTGCTTTGGTAAATCTTGCACAGGACTGGTCAACACGTTACCCGTTAGTAGACGGCCACGGAAACTTTGGTTCTGTCGATGGTGACGGTGCTGCTGCAATGCGTTACACGGAGGCAAGACTGAGCAAAATTTCTGTAGAAATGTTAGCAGACATTAACAAAGACACAGTTGATTTTGTACCAAACTTTGATGAAACAGAAAAAGAGCCTGTTGTATTACCATCCAGATACCCTAATCTTCTGGTAAATGGTACATCAGGTATTGCAGTAGGAATGGCAACAAACATTCCACCACACAACCTGCGTGAAGTAATTGATGCCGTTGTGCGCATTATTGATAATATCAGTGAAGACAAAGAAACTACAATGGAAGAGATTCTTTCTATTGTAAAAGGACCAGATTTCCCGACGGGTGCCAAGATTCTCGGAACCAGCGGAATTGAAGAAGCTTACCGTACAGGACGTGGAAAAATCCGTGTGCGTGCTGTCACAAATATTGAGCCGATGGAAAATGGAAAAAACCGTATAGTAGTAACAGAACTTCCATATATGGTAAACAAGGCACGTCTGATTGAAAAAATTTCAGAGTTACATAGGGATAAGAAAATAGATGGAATTACTGATTTGCGTGATGAAACAAACCGTGAAGGTATGCGTATCTGTATTGAATTGCGCCGTGATGTCAATCCAAATATTGTATTAAATCAATTATTTAAGCATACACAGATGCAGGATACATTTGGTGTAATTATGCTTGCACTGGTAAATAACGAGCCTGTTGTTATGAATCTGATGCAGATGCTGCAATATTACTTAAAGCATCAGGAAGAAGTCGTTACCAGACGTACAAAATATGATTTGAACAAAGCAGAAGAAAGAGCACATATTTTACAGGGATTGTTAATTGCACTGGATAACATTGATGAAGTAATTAGTATTATCCGTGGTTCTAAAAATGCAAATGAGGCAAAAGAAAAGTTAGTCGAAAGATTTGCTTTATCCCAGGCTCAGGCAGATGCAATTGTAGAAATGCGTCTTCGTGCTCTTACCGGTTTGGAAAGAGAAAAGATTGAAAACGAATTTGCAGAACTGCAGAAGAAAATTGCAGAATACAAAGCAATTCTTGCTGACAGAAAGATACTGCTTGGCGTTATCAAAAAAGAAATTTTAGTAATTCGTGATAAGTATGGAGATGAAAGACGTACTTCCATCGGTTATGATGAATACGATATTTCAATGGAAGATATGATTCCAAATGAAAATACCGTTATAACTATGACAAAATTAGGCTATATCAAACGAATGACTCTTGATAACTTTAAAAGCCAGCATCGTGGTGGCAAGGGAATCAAGGGAATGCAGACGATTGAAAACGACTATATTGAAGAGTTGTTTATGTCAACAACACATCACTATATTATGTTCTTTACAAATAAGGGACGAGTTTATCGTCTGAAAGCATATGAAATTCCAGAATCAGGAAGAACAGCAAGAGGTACAGCTATTATTAACCTTTTGCAGTTGATGCCGGATGAAAAGATTACAGCAGTAATTCCAATTAAAGAGTATGCTGATAACAAATATCTCTTTATGGCAACCAAAAATGGTATTGTAAAGAAGACATCAATTGTTGATTATGCAAATATCAGAAAATCCGGTTTACAGGCAATTAATTTAAAAGAAGATGATGAATTAATTGAAGTAAAAGTAACAAACAGCCAGAAAGAAATCCTTTTGGTAACAAAGCACGGACAGTGTATCAAGTTTAATGAAAATGATGTAAGACCAACAGGAAGAACTTCTATGGGCGTTATAGGAATGAATCTTTCTTATGATGATGAAGTAATTGGTATGCAGTTAAATACACAGGGAAAATATCTGATGCTGGTATCAGAATATGGTATGGGAAAACGTACCGACATTAGCGAATTTTCTGTGCAGCACCGTGGTGGTAAAGGTGTAAAATGTTATAAGATTACAGAAAAAACAGGTAATGTTGTTAATGCAAAAGCAGTCAATGACGATAACGAAATTATGATGATTACCACAGAAGGAATTATTATTCAGTTAAAGGTATCTGAGATTTCTATTCTTGGAAGAATTACTTCCGGAGTGAAATTAATGGATTTGGATAGTAATAAAGAAATTGTGGTTGCAAGTATGGCTAAAGTAAGAGATGCTATTCCTGAAAATGTAGAAAATATTGTAGAAGAAGAAAGTGATAGCGAGAAAGCCACGGAAAATAATGATACTACAGTAGTAGAAAACAGAGAAGAACAGACAGACTCTTCTTTAGAAAAATTATTGGAACGTGCAGAAGAGGATAAGGAAGAATCATAAAGAGGGCAGCAGTCCGAATGAAAACATAGTCCGGCAAAGGTATTTTCTGTCGGACTAGTTTTTGCCTATATCCGGCAAAAATAAAATCATCATTGAGAATGGAGGAGCATTATGAGGACAATATTGACAGAAGAAATTACAAAAAATATAAAAGAAATGTGTATTGAAGCAAATTATGAATTATCCTGTGATGTAAAAAAGAAGATTTATGAAAATGCAGATACAGAAACAAATCCATTAGGAAAACAAATCTTAGAACAATTAAAAGAAAATATGGAAATTGCTGAGAAAGAAACAATTCCTATCTGTCAAGATACAGGAATGGCAGTTGTCTTTGTAAAAGTCGGACAGGATGTGCATATTGAGGGTGGCAGTCTGGAAGATGCCATTAATGAAGGAATCCGTCAGGGTTATGTGGAAGGCTATTTAAGAAAATCTGTTGTTAAAGACCCGATTGACAGAGTTAACACTAAGGATAATACTCCCGGGGTTATTCATTATGAAATAATACCGGGCGACAAAATAGAAATTACAGTCGCACCAAAAGGATTTGGCAGTGAAAATATGAGCCGGGTTTGTATGCTGAAACCGGCAGATGGTATTGATGGAGTAAAAGAAGCAATTTTAGAAACTGTTCGTCTGGCCGGACCAAATGCCTGTCCACCTGTAGTGGTTGGCGTTGGTATCGGTGGCACATTTGAAAAATGCACACTTCTTGCAAAAAAGGCATTAACCCGTGAACTGGGTACTCATAATGAGATTCCCTATGTAAAAGAATTGGAAGAAGAAATGTTAGAAAAAGTCAACCAGTTAAAAATCGGACCGGGTGGTTTAGGTGGAAAAACAACTGCATTGGGAGTTAATATAGAAACATATCCGACGCATATTGCAGGACTTCCTGTTGCAATTAATATGTGCTGTCACGTAAACCGGCACAAGAAGAGAATTTTATAAAAGATGGATAAATTCCTTATCAAGTTTTTCAACTGATTGTAAGGGATATTAATTATGAATATATTGTAGTAGAAAAGAGGATAATTATGGATAAATATATTACAACTCCTTTAACAGATGAAAAGGTAGCAGATTTAGAAGCAGGAGATTATGTTTATATTTCAGGAACAATTTATTCTGCACGTGACGCAGCCCATAAAAGAATTTATGAGTCAATGCAAAAAGGGGAAGAGATTCCAATTGATTTAAACAATAATATCATTTATTACTTAGGACCATCACCAGCAAGGGAAGGACAGGTTATTGGCTCGGCAGGACCTACTACCAGCAGCCGTATGGATAAATATACTCCTTTGCTGTTAGATAACGGATTAAAAGGAATGATAGGAAAAGGAAGAAGAAGTGATGCCGTTATCGAATCAATGAACAAAAATAATGCTGTTTATTTTGCAGCGATAGGTGGAGCAGGCGCATTGCTTTCTAAATGCATCAAAAAATCCGAAGTCATTGCTTATGATGATTTAGGAACAGAAGCGATTCGCAAATTGGAAGTAGAAAATCTTCCTGTTATTGTAGTAATAGACCATAATAAGAAAAATCTGTATGATGAAGCAATTAAATAGGTGTCTTCTCTAACAGGTGAAAATAGGATGTCTGTATTATAATTTCATTAAAAGGTAGTTAGAAAAGAGAATAAAGAGGGACAATTTTTTTGCATAAAAAAGATGTTGATTTTAATTATAATAACCGCTAAATAAAGGGTTTAGAAAGTAGTTAAAAAAAAGCAAAAAAAGTTGTTGACATTATTCTAAAATCTTGATATACTAGATTTTGCTCAGCGATTAAAACAGTAGTCGCTTAGGGAATGGAGAAATACTCAAGAGGCTGAAGAGGCGCCCCTGCTAAGGGTGTAGGTCGTTTACGCGGCGCGAGGGTTCAAATCCCTCTTTCTCCGTTGCGATTTTAAATCGCAAAACGAACTTTTTAAAAAAAATTAAAAAAAGTTCAAAAAAAGTGTTGACAAGCATCGAAAAGCGTGATAATATATTAAACGCTGACGCGATAAAAGGTCAGCACGAAAATGTAACTGCAAAGCAGTTCAATGACAGAAACTTTCTTATTAAAAAGAAGAAAGAAAAAGTCAAAACGAAACTTGATAACTGAACAGTAAAACAACCTTGAAAATTCTAAATAAAGGATGAGGAAAAACATCCTTAAAAAGATTTTCAATCTGTTTTCATTAAACACATGCATAATGAGAACGCGCGAAGTAAATCGAATCATTACGATTCAACGGAAACTGCCAGACAGGAGCGAGAG
>JAQYCU010000032.1 GCA_028724545.1 bacterium | reverse complement strand
CTCCTCAATGTTGTAGTAAACGTCTCCAGCATTGAATGAGAAACTTCGGGATTGTTGGAGTGATCGTTTTTAATTTTAGACACTCCGATTATGACACAGATTTCTGAGGGGAACAATCCGTGGTCAGATTAGGCGCTTACTAATATATAGCATAAGGGTATCTTGCTGTAAAACGATTGAAAGAAAATACAATTACGGTGAGACAAAGAATGAGAAAGGACTGGTGACAAAAATGGATTATGATGAGAAGTATTTTAAGAAAAATGCGAACAAACTGGCAAGAATGATATGGGTAATTTTAAATGCAATACTTACCGTTGCCTATGCAATTGAAATGGTAAACGGTGGACGTACTGTGCCATATTTTATTGTCTTTATGTGCATTTGCTGGATTCCATTTATTTTTGGGCTGATTATGTTAAAAATCAAGGGTGGAGATTATGAACATTATAAGGATATCGTAGTAGTCGGATATGGTATTTTTTATGCATTTGTATTGATGACTACGCATACAACCATTACATTTGCTTATGTTCTTCCTCTTATGAGTATGCTGATTCTTTATAAGGACAGATATTTTGTGCTTAGGACAGGATCAGCTGCATTGGTTGTTTTGATTGTGTATATAGTAAAAAGCATCCTGACAGGTTATAACAGTCATAAATTGATTGTTGACTATGAGATTCAGGTAGCAGTGCTTGTTTTATGCAATATGTGTTACATTTTGTCCATCCGGCATTTATGCAAGTCGGATGATGCCATGATGAATTCTGTAAAAAGTAATCTGAACAGGGTAGTTACAACGGTAGAGCAGGTAAAGGATGCCAGCAATTCTATTGTTGAAGGGGTTACGGTAGTAAGAGAATTGACTGATGAAAATAAGGACAGTGCTTCTTCAGTAGCACAGAATATGTCAGAACTGGCTGAAAATAATAACACTCTGTATGATAAAAGTATGTCATCTATGGATATGACTTCAAAAATCAATACTCAGGTCAAGAATGTTGCAGAAAAAGTTGAAAATATGGTGAGTCTGATAGATGAGTCCATGTCTCATTCCCGGACCAGTGCCAATGAACTGGAGGATGTAGTAACTTCTACGAATCAGATGGCAACTTTGTCAGCAGAAGTTGAAAATGTACTGGTAGAATTTAAAAATGAATTTGAGATGGTAAAGAGCGAAACCGGTACTATCGAGGAAATTACTTCCCAGACAAACCTGTTAGCATTAAATGCTTCTATAGAGGCGGCAAGAGCAGGTGATGCCGGAAAGGGATTTGCAGTAGTAGCTGATGAAATCAGAAATTTAAGTATGGGTACACAAAATTCTTCCAACCGTATCCTTGCAGCATTGGGACATCTGGAGGAAACTTCTGAAAAGATGACACATTCTATTACGGAAACACTGAAACTGATTCAGACTACACGCGAAAAGATAGAAAAAGTTAATAGCAGCGTGACAAGCATTGCTGATGATTCTGTACAGTTAGGAAGCAATATCCAGGTAGTAGATGATGCTATGAAAGAGGTAGAGGAATCTAACCGGAATATGGTAAATAATATGGAGCAGATTTGTCAGGTTATGGATGTTATGACAAAGAGCGTGGAAAATGCAGATTATGCTACCAAGACAATGCTTGGTAAATATCAGGAAACTTCTACAAATGTAGAGAGTATCGAAACCATAGTAGGTGGTCTGATAAGACAGCTTGGTACCGGTGGATTTATGGGTATTGAAGATGTGAAGAGTGGAATGAAAATGGGACTGGCTTTGGGCAGTGAAGTTGATGATGCGTACAAAGGCCGTATTCTGGAACAGAAAGATAATACTATGGTAGTACAGTTAGATAAGGAAATAAGCAGCTCAGATATAAACAGACTGCGTTTGCGAATTGTGGTAGATAATATACTTTATGTATGGGAGCAGGTTTCTATTACTAAGTCAAAGAATTATGATACTACCAGTTATGTGCTTACTGCAGAAGGCAATCCTATTGTTTTGAACAGAAGAAAGTATCCGAGAATGCCATTATCTGACAGTTGTACGATAAAACTGCTGTCTGATGGAAACAGTTATGAAGGAAAAATGGTTAATATCAGTGCAGGAGGTTTTTGCTTCTCTACGCCTGAGAAGGCATTGGGAGATATCAAGGGACAGAATATAGAAATCTCTATTCCAAATACTAAGGTACCGGAATGCGATTCTTTAGAAGGTCATATTATCCGTATTTCAGTAACGGAAGGCCAGTACATAATAGGCTGTCGTTTACCGTTTGATAATGTTGCGATTCGTGATTATGTAGCTTCACATTATAAAGGATAATGAGGGGATAATAAAGAACAGAAAAAACAAGGAGAAACAAGGATGAATCATCATATAAAATACAAAAAAACAAAACGTGCCTGCTATCTGGGTTTTGTGACACAGGCGATCTGTGCCAATTTTCTTCCACTGTTATTTCTGACATTTTATCGTACTTATGGAATCTCGTTTGGAAAACTTGCATTGATATCAACCTGTTTTTTCTTAACACAACTTATTGTAGACTTTATCTGTGCGAAAGCAGCAGATAAAATAGGATACCGGCCTTGTATTATAGCAGCAGAAATTGCATCCGGCTGTGGCCTTTTGGGACTGACCATTATACCGGACCTGATGCCGTCTCCTTATGCTGGAATCCTTCTTTGCGTCATTGTTTATGCAATTGGAAGTGGTATTACGGAAGTGTTGGTAAGCCCGATTATCGAAGCCTGTCCTTTTGATAATAAAGATGCTATGATGAGCCTGCTGCATTCGTTTTATTGCTGGGGCTCTGTCGGCGTTGTCCTGGGTTCGACAGTATTTTTTGCTATATTTGGTGTTGCAAATTGGAAAATTTTAGTTTTAATATGGTCGTTGGTTCCATTATATAATATTTATAATTTTGCAACCTGTCCGATACAAAATATAGTGGAAGAAGAGGAAAGTATGACAATAAGCCAGCTTGCCGGCAACAGAAAGTTCTGGGTATTTATCGTTCTTATGATATGTGCCGGTGCGTCTGAATTAGCAATGGCACAGTGGGCATCGGCATTTGCAGAATCGGCACTTCACGTTTCAAAGGCAGTGGGAGATTTGGCCGGACCTTGTGGATTTGCAGTATGTATGGGAATCAGCAGAACGCTTTATGGAAAGTTCGGAGAAAAAGTGGATTTGACTGTTTTTATGCTGGCTTCCGGCATTTTATGCTTAGTCTGTTATCTTCTTGCCGGATTAACCAGTGTCCCGATTTTGGGACTGGCAGGCTGTGCAATGTGTGGATTTTCGGTTGGCATTATGTGGCCCGGCTCTATCAGTATTTCGTCAGAAGCATTGCCAAAGGGAGGAACGGCAATGTTTGCGATGCTTGCACTGGCAGGTGATTTAGGTGGTGCAATCGGTCCTTACATAGTGGGAAATGTATCGCAGTGTGCCGGAGAAAATCTTCAAATGGGAGTTTTGTCGGGAATCGGATTTCCCATTATTTTAGTAATATGTGTAATTGTTGTAAGAAAAAAATACAAAGTACGGTAGAAATGGTTCATATACATAATAGGAGATGGTAACTATGTGGATTGTATATGCAATTGGTTCCGCGTTTTTTGCTGGCATTACATCCATTCTTGCAAAATGTGGAATACAAAAGACGGATTCTGATGTGGCAACGGCTATCAGGACAATCGTAGTATTGTTGTTTTCGTGGCTTATGGTGTTGATTACCGGAACGCGGTCCGGTATTACACAGATTAGTGCGAAGACATTTTTGTTTCTGATGCTGTCCGGACTGGCGACAGGGGCTTCGTGGCTGTGCTATTTCCGTGCATTGCAAATTGGAGATATCAATAAGGTTGTGCCCGTAGATAAACTAAGCACCGTGCTTACGATTATACTGGCAATCATCTTTTTTCATGAAGGCTTTTGCTGGGAAAAGATGTTGTGCGTTATTTTCATTGGTGCAGGAACCCTGTTAATGGTTACAAAAAAGCAAGGGACAGCAGAAGAAAAGAACAGTCACGGGAAATGGCTTATTTATGCGATACTTTCTGCCGTGTTTGCCAGTCTGACATCCATTCTTGGAAAAATTGGAATTGATGATATAGACTCTAATCTGGGAACGGCTATCCGGACTACCGTTGTTCTGGTAATGGCATGGCTTATGGTCTTTGTTGCAGGCAAGCAGCAAAAAGTAAAAGAAATCGAAAAGAAGGAGCTGGCTTTTATTGGATTATCGGGTGTTGCAACAGGTGCTTCCTGGTTGTGCTATTACCGGGCATTAAAGGACGGTGCAGCAAGTGTTGTGGTTTCGATTGACAAACTGAGTATGCTGATAACCATTGCTTTTTCGTGGATTGTATTTCAGGAAAGGCTGTCCAAAAAGGCTGCCGTTGGCGTCGTTCTGATTACGGCTGGAACAATATGGCTTGCTGTTATGTAGTGGTACATAGAAAATGAAAAAGGAAACAGGGGAGAGAATTAAAATGAAAGTGGTAATGATACATGGACAAAACCACAAAGGTTCAACATATCATGTAGGGAGAATGCTGGCAGACCAGATAGCAGAAGAGTCTGAAATTACAGAATTTTTTCTGCCCAGAGATTTAAATCATCATTGTCTTGGATGCTATGCCTGCATAGAAGAGGAAACAAAATGTCCATTTTATAAAGAAAAGAAAGTTATTGCAGATGCTATGGATAATGCTGACATTTTAGTGTTTACAACGCCAAATTATTGTATGGCACCTTCTGGTCCGATGAAAGCATTTATTGATTTGTTTTTTCAATACTGGATGCCGCACAGACCAAGAAAAAGTATGTTTTCTAAAAAAGCAGTTGTTATTTCTACAACAGCAGGTACCGGGGCAGGCAAGGCAATCAGTCCGATAAAACGGACACTGGCTTACTGGGGTGTCCCGTATATAAAAACATATGGAATAGCAGTGCAGGCATCAAACTGGTATGATGTTGCTGATAAGAAAAAAGCGAAGATAGAGCATGATATGACTGCTCTTGCTAAAAAAGTAAAAAAGGCAAAGACAGGAAAACCGTCTTTGTATATTCGTTTTATGTTTCATATGATGGCAACTGTCAGAAAGAAAAATCCAGATTATGCACCATCAGAAACCCTGCACTGGAAAAGTGAAGGGCTGCTCGACAATGCAAAACCATGGAAAAAAGCATAGTATCAGATGACGTTATTGGGTTTTGGACAACAGATTAGAAGACGCAATTGTATCGAGAGATAAATCCTGAGCAGATAAACTTTGTATCACGCCGGCTGACATAAGAGTGACGGCATGAGCCAGTTCTTCAACCGGAATTTTCTGACCTGATTTCAGCCATTGCGCAAAAACGGCAATTACGCCGGAAAGGCAATATTCCCGGGCCAGTTCTGCAGCGTTTTCATTTTTTTGAAAAAATTCAGATAAAAATTGTTCAGAGTGTGACAGAATAATTTTTTTCAGTCTTTCCATTATGACAGAATTTTTGCCCATTTGCATAAATAACCGGTGCAGGTTTACATCACTCTGGAAGATGTCAGCCAGTTTTCTAAAGGTAGCACAGACGAGTTCGTTATAATTTTGAACATTCAGCGTCTGTAAATCCTGTTGGAAAGTTTCCAGAATTTCATTTTCAATTTCTTCTAAAACCTGATAAATACCATTATAATAGTTATAAAATGTTTTTCGGTTGATATCAGCTTCGTCAGCAATATTCTGAATTGTGATTTCGTTAATGTCTTTTTCTTCAATCAGCTTTAAGAAAGCCTTTCGGATTGCTTTTTTCGTTTTCACGGTTCTTCTGTCCACTTTTTTTCCATTAATTTCCATATTAAATTGCTCCTGTTCTACAAAATTATTTACAAGTGTTACTTATTGGTACAAATATTGATAAAATGTTGCAAAAACCACGTTTTTCTATTAAAATGTCCGTTGTGAAATAAATATAGGTGTATTATAATGAAAACTCAATAAGAAAATTAATAATTACCCATATGTGGAATATACCACAAATGAGTATAAAATGAAAGGAGATAGGATTGTGTTATCCAAATTTAGTGTAAAAAAACCTTATACCGTTCTGGTTGCAGTGGTTTTAGTCATTGTACTTGGTGTTTTGTCGCTGAGTAATATGAGTACTGACCTGATGCCGGATATGGAACTTCCGTATGCATTAGTTATGACAACGTATCCGGGAGCAAGTCCGGAAGAGGTAGAAACTGCAGTTACCAAACCGGTAGAGCAGTCTATGTCAAGTATTAGTAATATGAAAGAAGTTGCTTCTATGTCAAATAGCAATGTATCAATTGTTATTTTACAGTTTAATGAAGGAACTGATATGAATACGGCAACTATTGATATGCGAGAGAGTCTGGATATTGTTTCAGCCCAGTGGGATGATGCGATAGGAAGTCCTACCATTATGAAGATGAATCCGGATATGATGCCGATTATGGTTGCTGCGATTGACAGCAAGAAAATGGATAATGTTGCACTGACTGATAAACTGACAAAAGACGTTATTCCGGAAATCGAAAGTGTAGAAGGTGTTGCTTCCGTATCTGAAAGTGGAAGTGTAGAAAAGAAGATTGATGTCATTATCAGAGAAGATAAGATTGATGAAATGAACGAAAAAGTTCAGGATGCCATCAATGGAAAATTTGATGATGCCAGTGAAAAGATTGACAAAAACAAAAATAAGATTTCTGATGGAAAGAAGACATTAAACAAGCAGCAGGAAAAAACTGCAAAGCAGTTAGCTGATGGCAAAAGCAAAATCAAAAAATCTTCTAAGGAAATTGAAGATGGTTTAAAAGAAATTGAAAGTAATTTAGTAACAATTAAAGAAAAAGAGAAGACTTTGACTGATTCAGAAAAACAGTTAAAGACAGGAAAAGCGCAGCTTGCAGCAAAGAAAGCAGAAGTTAACAGCACGATTAAGTCGCTTACAGCAACGAAAAAGAGTCTGACTGAGGTTCAGAGTTCTCTTGAAAAATTAAAATCACAGAAAGCAACTCTGGAACAGCAGATAGAATTATCCGGTTCGTCCACAGAGTTAAAAACATCTCTGGAAGCTGTTAATACACAGATTTCTGTTATTCAGCAGCAATTAAGCAAGCAGGGTATCAAGGAGTCTGAACTTGCATCCAACATTGCAAATATTGATTCTGGTCTGACACAGGCAAAAGCAGGTCTGACGGAAATTAATAAGCAGGAAAAAACACTTGCCAAAAGTGAAAAACAGCTGAAAGCAGGTAAAAAGCAAATTGCAGCCGGCAAAAAGAAACTGCTTAATGTGAAAAAGAAATTAACAAATGGACAGATTTCTGTAGAAGAAGCAGAAAATCAGTTAAACCAGCAGGAAGTGCTTGCAGCAATCAAACTGAGTGTAGCTGAAAGCAGTATCACAACTGGCGAAACAAAAATTACAGATGCAGAGAAATCGTTAGATGAAACGAAAAAGACAACAAAGAAAAATTTAAAGCTGGAAAATATCATTACAAAGTCAATGGTAGAAAATATTTTATCTGCCGAAAACTTTGATATGCCGGCAGGATATATTACAGAAGATGATGTTTCTTATCTGGTAAAGGTAGGAGATAAAATCGATTCAGAAGAAAACGTAGAAGATTTGGTAATCTGCGATTTAGGGTTAGACGGATTAGAGCCGATTCGCCTTTCTGATGTTGCTGATGTTGCAGTAACAGACAACGCAGAAGATACTTATATGGTAATAAACGGTAATCCGGGTGTTGCCCTTACGATGGAAAAAGCCAGTGGTTATTCTACAGGTGATGTTACAGACAGTCTGTTAGAAAAAATGGATGAGATTGAAAAAGATAACAAAGACCTTAGTGTTACAGTCCTGATGAATCAGGGTGTTTACATAGACCAGGTTGTTGATTCTGTAGTACAGAACTTATTGCTGGGTGCAATCTTTGCTGTTATTATTTTGTTCTTATTCTTATGGGATATCAGACCAACCATTATTGTTGCATGCTCCATTCCGTTAAGTCTGGTAGCAGCAGTTGTTCTGATGTACTTTAGTGGAGTAGGTTTAAATGTCATTTCTCTGTCCGGACTTGCGCTAGGCGTTGGTATGCTGGTAGATAACTCCGTCGTAGTTATTGAGAACATATTCCGACTGCGAAAAGAAGAGGGATATTCTGTAAAAGAGGCAGCTATCGAGGGTGCAAAACAGGTAGCAGGTGCGATTGTTGCATCAACACTTACAACAGTTTGCGTATTTGCACCAATTGTATTCGTGGAAGGTATTACCAGACAGATTTTCACAGACCTTGCATTAACACTTGCGTATTCATTGCTGGCAAGTCTGATTGTCAGTCTGACATTAGTGCCTGCTATGTCGCAGGGTATGCTTCGCAGACAGAAGTCGAATAAACAGACATTTATTGCAAAATTACAGCATGTATATACAAAAGCATTAAATATATTATTAAAGAAAAAAGCACTTGTCATTTTAACGGCATTAGTATTGCTGGTTCTCTTTACAGGCCTTGCCATATCAAGAGGAACTTCCTTTATGCCGGCTTCCGAAAGTACGCAGATGTCTATGACACTTGCTGCACCGGAAAATGATAAAACCATTTCAGAAGAAGATTTACGGGAAATGTCCACGGAGGCAATGAACCGCATTAAGGATATCAAAAGCGTTGATACGGTAGGTGCTATTCAGGGCGGTTCCGGTATGATGTCACAGATGTCTGGTGGCAGCGATTCTGTTACGGTATACATTTTGCTGGATGAAGATAACAAACGCAGCAATGCGAGCCTGAAGAAGGAAATGGTATCGAAAACAAAAGACATTAAGTGCGATATAGAAATCAGTGAATCTATGATGGATATGAGTGCAATGCTTGGTTCCGGCATTAATATCGAAGTCAAGGGTAAAGATTTGGATAAGATGCAGGATATCACAGAAAAAATCATAGCAAAAGTTGAAAAGGTTGATGGTGTTGCAAAAGTAACAAATGGTATGGAAGACAGCGACCAGGAATTTCGTGTTACAGTTGACAAAGACAAAGCAATGGAATATTCCCTGACAGTAGCGCAGGTATTCCAGCAGGTAAATGCCAAATTAAAAGAAGCAAGTGCAGCAACCACTGTTTCAACAGATACAGAAGATTTAGGCGTTTATGTCAGCAACCAGACCGATACCGAAATGAGTCAGAAAGACTTAAAGAATATGACAATTGATTATACGGATGCAACAACTGAGAAAACGAAATCCGTTAAATTAAGTAAAATTGCTGAATTTACAAAAGTGGATTCGCCAAAGACGATTACACGAAGAAGCCAGGAACGTTATATGACAGTATCAATTGAAATTGATGATGACCACAATATCGGACTGGTTAGTAATGATGTAAATGCTGCATTAAAAGATTATGAACTGCCATCCGGCTATAAGATGGAATTTACGGGTGAGGATGAAACAATTAATGAGTCTATGCAGCAGTTAGTACTGATGCTTGCAGTTGGTATCCTGTTTATGTATCTGGTTATGGTAGCACAGTTCCAGTCACTCCTTTCACCATTTATTATCCTGTTTACGATTCCACTTGCATTTACCGGTGGTTTCCTCGGATTGTGGATAACAGGCAGCGAAGTAAGCGTTATTGCGATGGTAGGTTTCGTTATGTTAGCCGGTATTATCGTAAACAATGGTATCGTGTTGGTAGACTATATCAATCAGTTGCGTGCAAAGGGTATGAAGAAATACGAAGCAATAGTAGAAGCAGGAAAAACAAGACTTCGTCCAATCCTTATGACAGCGTTGACAACAGTGCTTGGCCTGATTCCGATGGCACTTACAACAGACAGTGGTTCCGATATGATGAAGCCAATGTCAATTGTAGTAATCGGTGGTCTGATTTATGGTACATTCCTGACACTGTTTGTCATTCCATGTATTTATGCGATATTTAACAGAAAGAAAGATGTTGTACCTGCTGAAATAGAAGAAATCAGTGAAACAGAAGAATAAAAAATAGTATTCTGCAGCGATGAGTCCATTTAAAAAATGGGCTCATTTGCGTTTTGGCAAAAAATGCGTTTGCAGGAGTATGGAAAAATGCGTTTGCAGGGAATGTGCGTTGGAAATATTGTGGTTTTCTGATATAATAGAAAGCAAATGAAAACAACAAAGAGGTTACTTGCGATATGAAGGAAAAGATGGTAAAAGGAATTGGTGCTGTTACTGCAGCATTTAGCATCTTTATGGCATTTGGCTGGTCGTTTTTTGAAATGATGATTCGCTCCAAAAAGAAGCAAAAGAAAGAAGCCAGAAAAAAGTGGTTTCAGTTATCCCACACAAAAATCAATCATCCACGCCACAAATTTGAAAAAGAATACGAAGAAGGCAAAGAATGGTGCAACCGGCAGAAGATGCAGGACTGCTATATCAGAAGTAATGATGGACTTTTGTTACATGCACGTTATCTGCCGGCAGAAGGGGCAAAGCGTTTTGTGATATTAAGCCACGGATACAAAGGCAGTGGTTTTGGCGATTTTGCTTATACGGCAAGGTTTCTTTATGAGCATCAGTGCAATCTGCTGTTTATTGACCAGAGATGCTGTGGTAAAAGTCAGGGCGAGTATATTACATTTGGTGCGAAAGAGCAGCATGATGTAGCAAAATGGGCATTTTTTATCAATAAGAGAAACAAAAAGAATCTTCCAATTTATCTTTATGGAGAATCAATGGGGGCTGCTGCCGTTTTGATGGCATCAGGACAGCCACTTCCACAAAATGTAAGAGGTCTGATTGCTGACTGTGGTTTCTGCTCAATGAAAAAACAGTTGGAGGATATTGCCGGTAACTGGTTTCATTTAAAGCACGTGAATCTGTTATTGCTCCGTGTGGATTTGTTTTGTCGCATTTTTGGTGGCTTTTCGATGAAAGAGGCAGATACGACACAGGCATTGCAAAACAACAAACGCCCTGTTTTATTCTTTCATGGTGCAAAAGATACGTATGTGCATCCACGAAATACCAGACACAATTATGCGATTTGCACGGCACCAAAAGAAATTGTGATTGTGCCGGAAGCAAGACATCTTTGCAGTGCTTATGAAGCACCGGAATTATATCAGAAGAAGCTTTTGGAATTTTTTGAAAAATGTGATAAGTAATTTGATGTAAATTATAAAGACATCTGTTTGATGATTTACGGAGAGTAGTCAGAACATAAGACTCTTTCTGTAAATATGGTCAGGCATGATGTCTTTTTTTGTGCAGAAAGATACCTGTTTTCATAATGAACCATACGGAAAATGCAAAACGGATTTTGTAAAGTCTTGGTCAATTTTAGGTAAAATGTTTGTTAACTCCTACAAGGGATAGTAAGAAAGAAAAAAATGTGATACCTTTTTTATAAAATATAAAATAGGGTATAAGGAGGTTTCTAATGCGAGAGTATTATTCTTTGACAGCAGCACAAAATATGCACTACCGGTGGATTCAGGATTACAAAACGCAACAGGTTTCCGGCGTTAGTGTTGTTGCATCATTAAAATCACCATTAGATTTTGGATTATTAAAGAAGTGTATCCAGTTAGAATTTGAGCGTTACGGATGTATGAGGATTCGTTTTACAAAACCGGATGAGAAAGGCAATATTAAGCAATATCTTATAAAACAGGAAACAAGGGATATCCCGGTTAAGGATTTATCCGGAATGCGTATGGATGAGGCTGATTCCCTTATGCAACAGTGGGCATATGAAACATTTGACGGTGACAATATTCCATTATGTGATGTTATAATGCTAAAACTGCCGGATGGTTATAATGGATTCTTTATCCATATGGACCACAGGCTGATTGATTCCTGTGGAATCGTTGTTATGATAAATGATGTGATGCAGTTATATACACATTACAAATTCCAGACCGAATATCCAAAAGATTTAGCCGACTATGAAAAGGTTCTTGCAAAAGATTTAAAACGGGCAGGTAATGAAAAAAGGTTTGCAAAAGATAAGAAATT
>JAQYCU010000031.1 GCA_028724545.1 bacterium | reverse complement strand
CCTCAGCGCCATCGTACGCCTTGAATATTTTATAGTCCTCCGAGCGCAAATAAATCTCCAGCGCCGTCACAATATCTTTCTCGTCATCGCATAACAGTATATGATACATTGTTTACTCCATTCCGAAAGTGCCCTGCAGAGCATCTTCTCTTTTGATTCATGAATCCGGTCGGCTTTATCCTGCCTCCTGTATTCTATTGTAGGAAAATCATGATTAAAATTCAATGTGAAAAATCTTTAAGATTTGTTTAAGAAATTATGTGGAATCATGAAATTTCTGCAAATTTTTTACAAAAAAACTATTGCATTTCCAAAATCACTCTGTTATAATATATTTCGTTGTGAAGAACACAGTCAGCGCGATTAGCTCAGCTGGCAGAGCACCTGACTCTTAATCAGGGTGTCCAGGGTTCGAACCCCTGATCGCGCACTAAAGGTCCTCATTTGTCAGTGAACTGTTGGGTAGGGGCTTTTTTTATTTCAAAAAAACAAGGCTGTTACCTCACGGATTTTTGTCCGTTCGGAAAACAGCCTTTTTCTTTTTCCTTTTTCACTTTTGCATCGGGCCTTCGTATTTTTTGTCAGGCCTTCGCATTTCTTTTTTTCTATCAATCCTTCACAGATGACGATTTCAACAAAGCCACACCAGGCATTTTTATTTTTGCCGGCACAAGACGAAGCAATTGATTAAGGACACCCGGCACAATAATTTCTTTATTTTTCATCAGGCCTTCATACGCACATTCAGCTACTTTCTTTGGCGACATCGCATAGAATGGTGTCTTGTTTCCCGTCTTTTTGAAAAAGCCGGTTCGCGTTGTTCCCGGATATAAAGTACACACCCCGACATAATGCTTTGCTGCCTCATAACGGATAGCCCGACTGTAACTTGCCACATATGCTTTGCTTGCATAGTAGGCTGCCGTATATGGCCCCGGCTGAAATGCCCCGACTGACGCTACATTCAGAATTTTTCCGTGCTTTTTCCGGTACATTTCCTGCAGAAACAGACGGCATAACTGCGTAACGGCAACCATATTAATCTGGAGCATTTCTTCTTCCTTTTTGCTATCGTTGGTAACGGCCTCTCCAATTACACCGACTCCTGCATTGTTGACTAGCACGGAAACCTCCAGTTTCTGCGCTTTGATGCTATCAAAAATCTTCTGCGCAGCTCCTTCTATGCTCAAATCCTGACAAATAACCGTCACAGAGCAGACCGGATATTTTTCCTCCAATGCTTTCTTTGCCTTTTCCAAACGATGTATATTAGAAGATACCAGAATCAGAGCATACTGTTCCTGCGCAAATTTCTGTGCCAATGCAAAACCGATTCCACTTGTGGCTCCTGTAATCAAAACTGTTTTCTTCATATATAAATCTCCATTTCTGCAACATAATCCTTCTATTATTCTATCGGAATTTCTTTTCCCAGAGCAAAAGAATAAATTATTTTTTCGGATACGGCTTTCCCGGTAAAACGCTCCAGTGCCTGTGCATAATACTCTAACTGCGCCTGATATTTTTGCACCAGCTGCGCTTCCTGCCCGATTTTCACTGCATCCGTTTTATAGTCCACCAGAACAATCGCATCCTCTTCTTCAAAATACGCATCAATGATTCCCTGTACCATAATCAGTTCATCACTCGGATTGTCTTTTTCTATCTCACTTGCCTTTACACCCATCATAAATGGCTGCTCCAGACGAAGTTTTTTCTGTGCTGCTGCCTCTGCCATTCTCCTGCCTATGCCAGAATCCAGAAATGTCACAAACTTCCGGCAGTCCAGAAGTGCTTTCTCTTCTTCTGTCATATAGCCCTGCTGCACCATCTTATCCAGGTACGCAGCAAACTCTGCGACAGTCCATGCTTTTTCCGAAGATGCTATTTCCTTGTATGGAAAATGTTCCATTACCAGATGGTATAATGTTCCTCTGGCAGCACCGGAAACTTCCTTGACCTCCTGCATAAAAGAAGGTCGTGGGATTTCAATATCTTCCTGTATTTCATCTGGTTTTTCCATTATTTCATTATCTTTTTGCGCTTCATCAGGTTTTTCTGTTATTTCATCATTTTCCGATATTTTTTCAGCCGGATTTGTTTCGCCAGAACTTTTTTCTACACTTGTAGAACTCATATCTTTTCCCAGTTCATCTTCCTCCTCCAGCTGCTGCAACTGCTGCATCCTCCGTCGTTTTAATTCTGATACCGATACCTTTACCGGCAGATTCGCTTCATATGCATAAGGATATCGATACTCCTGTTCCTCCTGTATCGCTTCACGCATTGCGTCATCATAAGTATTGCCGGTATCCCACTGCTGCAACTGCTCATATCGCAGGGCATCTTCTTCCCAGGATGTTTTTTCCTGCGTCACAATATCCTCCGGCATAAAGATTTCCAGATGGAATAATGCATCTGTTTCGTCCCTGAAATGCGTTTCCTCTTCTCCCACAAAATTTTCTACTGCCTGACAAAATCCACTTCTCTGTCCCAGTGCCGGCATAACCCAGTCCAGATAACTCTGCGCCGTTGTCAGCTGGTAGTAATCTAACGATAACGATTCCACACACCACGACGTCAATTTTTTCGGAAGGTTTTTTACCGTTCCAACCATAAAAAGTTTTTCTTTTGCTCTGGTCAGGGCAACATACAAAATACGGATTTCTT
The DNA here is from genome assembly GCA_028724545.1 of bacterium. Taxonomy (GTDB): domain Bacteria; phylum Bacillota; class Clostridia; order Lachnospirales; family Lachnospiraceae; genus Butyribacter. The sequence continues at coordinate 55,914 of JAQYCU010000031.1, read as the reverse complement.
CGGCCAGTGTACTCAATATCGTTTCATTTGCAAGAAAACGCTTGATTAATGTCGGCTGCTTAAGCGACTTTTCCAAATCCGTAAAATCACATCCGACGCCATAATCGCTATTGATAATTACCCCTTTCCGGGCATCTGTCAGATTAAACCTCTTTTCCATTCCTGCCAGAAAAACAATCGGGAACTCCAATCCCTTACTCTTATGAATCGTCATAATCCGGACAGCATTCATATTTTCATTTGCCAGCGTTGCCTCTCCGAAATCAATATCTGACTTTTGCAAATTTACAATATATCTGGTAAATCCATAGATACCCCTGTGTCCACTCTGCGCAAACACGATTGCCTGCTGTAGCAGAATATCCAGGTTGGCACGTCTTTTTTCGCCGGATGGCATTGCCGAAACAATCTGATAATAACCCGTTTCATCATAAATTCTGCGAAGCAGCTCATAAACCGACTTTGTCTGAACGAATTTCTGATATTCTGTCAGTCTGTCCAAAAAACGGGACAGCTTTTCTTCCAATATAACAGCTTCTGCTTCCGGCATTTCCAATATATCTTTTATCTGTGCAAGAGAAACCCCTTTTCGGGCAAACTCCTCTTCCACCTGCGTATCGCCACGCTGCCATTTACGAAATGCCATAAAATCCAGTATCTTGTCCCAGTAATTTAACTCCTGAGGCATCGTTCCCAGCCACGCCATTTCTTCATCCGTCAGCTGCACCAGCTGCGAACGGAGTACTGCTGCCAAAGGAATATCCTGTCTTGGATTATCAATAATATACAGATAATTTAATATCGTTTCTACTTCTAATGTCGTGAAATAACCCGTTTTCGTTTCAGAATATACCGGGATTCCCATATCATTCAGCACTTCCGTAAAATCTTCCGTCCATCCACTCAGACTTCGCAGCAAAATTGCAATATCACCATAGCGCACCCGCCGGTATTCTCCTTTATCCAGAATATATAACGGATTTTCGCCCTGCACCATATCTTTAATCTTTTGGCCAATGACAGCTGCTTCGCACACTTTTTTCTCAATCTTTTCCCCATCCGGCTGCCCCTCTATCAGAAGAAGCTCCGTCGGACCGGATGTACGTCTGTCACACTCCCCAAAGTCAGCACCCGGCACCAGACTGGCAGCGTCATCATATTCAATGCCACCAAACTCTTTTTTCATAATCTGCCGGAAAATAAAATTTGCCGATGCAAGCACCTGCTCCCTGCTTCGGAAATTCTGGTGCAGGTCAATGCGCTGGTACTGACTCTCTCCTGTCGTATAATTATCATATTTCTTCATAAAAAGTTCTGGTCTTGCCAGACGGAACTTATAGATACTCTGTTTAACATCTCCTACCATAAAAAGATACGGTTTCTCCTTCGGCGCCCGCGAAAGACTTTTCAGTAAAAGTTCCTGTATATAGTTGCTGTCCTGGTATTCGTCAATCAGAATTTCATCATAATATTTCTGTAATTCCCGTGCCGTTTCGCTCGGCTGAACACCTTTGTCATCTTTATCAACGAGAATTTCCAGTGCAAAATGCTCCATATCTGCAAAATCAATCAGCCCCTCGTCACGTTTTCTCGCAGCAAAAGCCTGACGAAATTCTATTGTCAAAGACACCAGTTGCTGAATCACCGGTGCCATCGCCTGTATATCGGAAAGCATCTCTTCCGGTGACTGAAAGAAAAATTTGTCAATAATTTTGGCAATGCCTTCTTTCTGATAACTGTTCCGGAACGCTTTCACAAGTTCCCGTTTTTCAACATCAGCATTTTCAGAACGCACGCCCGTCAATTTAGCAGGATTGTACCGTGCAAATATTTCGCTAAATTCCTGATATGTATTTGCCGTTTGCAGTCGGGACAAATATGCAATATCAGAGGAAATGGCATCCAGATATTTTTCCAGTCCATACGCATCCTCACAGATTTCTTTCGCACGAACAGCCAGTTCCATAAAATTTTGTATACATTCTTTCAAATAAGCAACTAATTTTTTTGCCCACTTGCTTTCTTCCAATTCTTCCAGCGTTGACACCTGATACATATCGGCACAGTCCCTAAGCCACACCTCCGGCCACGGATAACTATTCGCTATTTCGCATAGTGACAGCACCATACCTTCAATTGCCGAATCCGTCCGTCCGGGCGAAAGCGTTTCTGTAAAATGCCAAAATTCTTCGTCTTTATTCTCTTTTGCCTGACAGTATTTTTCCTCCAGAAGTTCCTTTAATACTTCTTCTTTCATTAACTTAAATTCCGTTTCATCTCCCACGCGAAATGCTGGGTCCAGGTTAATGACGTGAAAATAATTCCGGATAATATTCTGGCAAAAACTGTCTATCGTTGTTATCTGGGCAGTATGCAGAAGGCTTGCCTGTTTCTGCAAATGCTCATTCCCCGGCTGCTCCTGTATCTTTTCCTCGATCGCACTTCCGATACGGCTTCTCATTTCTGCAGCTGCTGCCTTTGTAAATGTCACCACAAGCAGTCTGTCTATATCGCAGGCAGCCGTTTCATCCGTAATTTTTTCGATAATACGCTCGACTAAAACAGCAGTTTTTCCCGAACCTGCTGCTGCCGACACCAGTATATTTCTGTCCCGTAAATCAATTACCTGCTGCTGTTCTTTTGTCCAACTAGGCTTCATTCTTCTCCTCCTGCGCAATTTTCTGCATCACATCATCATCTGACAACTTTTTCAACAAACGGTACTTATTTCCTTCTATCTTTGTATCAAACCGGCAAATGCTGTGATATGGACAGTACTGGCATCCCATTTCATCTGTTGCATCTATTTTCCGGTAAGGATTTACGGAAATGTTTCCCTCCATAATTTCATCACGGATATCGGCCAGTTTTTTGTCCGTAAATGCCATCAGTTTTTCAAAATCCTTTGTCGTCGCCACTTTTGAAGTCTTTTTCAGTGTACCATTTTTGTTCGTGCCAAAAGGTGCAACATCCGATACTTTTCCCGGCACCAGTTCCACACCTTCTGTCGCAAAAGAACTGTCAATCGAAGGCAATACCGGATTATCTTCATTTAACAGACCGTCCATACGAAGTTTTTGCAGGACGGCACTTGCGATTTTTTCATCCGAAGCCTTTCCTTCTATCAAAGGGTCATCGATATGATAATAAAGCATTCCGGCAGGAATTACTAACTTCTTTGCTTTCTGCCGTTCTTCCTCCACGCTTACCTTCAGATAAATCATTAGCTGCATCTGCAAGCCGTAATATAAATCCGAAAGGGAAAGGTTTGTCCTGCCTGTTTTATAGTCTACAATTTTGATGTAGGAAGCGTCCCCCTGCACCATACTGTCCACACGGTCTATACGGCCAATCAGACGGAGAACCTGACCGTCCGAAGACTGCTCCATTTCCTCTGCCACACTGCTGCCCTGTACGGCGTGCAGCACTTCAAAATTCACTTCACTGTCCACTGTACGGAATTTTCCTGCTTTCATCTGTTCCGTAATAGCCCAGATGCTTTTTTGCAATAATCTTCGCAGCCTTGTAATCAAATAGGTATCTCGCTCTGTGCTATACAAAAGTCCGTTTTTATACCTTTCCACTACTTCATTGATGCATTGATTTGCCCGGACGTGCTGCTCATCCTCCGGTATCTCGTCCCAATTTTTCCCCTCACGAATCAGGCTTTTTGTATACTCTTCCAGTGCTTCATGCACAATATTTCCTATATCAAAAAACTCTACCTGATGCTCAGCGCGTTCTTTCAGATGCAGTCCATAACGCATAAAATATGAAAAAGCACAGGCTGCATACCGTTCAAACTGCGATGTGCTTCCCGTCAGGATATCATGGTATAGTGCCTTAACAACACGTTCTGACAGTTTGCTTTGGTTTTCCTTATAAAATGCTGCCGTTACAAAACGCTCCAGCAACTGTTTTCTTTCAGGGTCTTTGGCATAAAAAGTATAGATTTCCTGCCACTTTTCATCCGAAAAATCTCTGTCACGCAATCCCTGAATCAGATACCCTTTTCCTAAATCATTTCCCAGCAAATAACGGTCATCTGTTCTCTTTTTCTCCATAACCGTTTCCAACTGTGGAAAAATTTTCTGTATCTGTCCGATAATATATGCCGGATTCTGTGCTTTTCCATCATTTCCCGTTTCACAATATGTCAGATACAGATGTTTTGATGCTTTCGTCAGATTCAGATACAGATAGAACTGCTCCGTATATACATTGTCACGAATCGTCGGTGCCAGTTCAAACTCCTCCTCTGCCAGAAAAAGACGCTCTGAGTCGGATATTACGCCACCTTTTGCACCACTTTTCGGAATGTTGCTGTCATTCATTCCGAGGAAGAAAAGATACTTGATGTTGGTAAGACGGGTTCTGTTAATATCGCCGACTACGACCTGGTCTACGCCCGGAGGTATCAATCCTACACGCGCTTCACTAAAACCGGTATCCAGAATTTCCTTAAATTCCTTCAAATCCATTTTTTCTTCGCCCAGCAATTCCACCAGACGTTCCAGAACTTCCAGCACAATCGTATAAATCTGGCTGTATTCCCTTACCGTTTCGGCTTCCTTTTCTTGTTCTGCTCTCTCTATGATTTTCTGGATTTTCAGGAAATACTTCTGCTCTTCAAACCACTCGCAAAGTGCCTGTGCATATTCGCGCACACTGTGCTTTCCTCTGCCTATCGTTTCATACAGCGTGCCTAACTGCTCTACTGTTTCCAGTCGGACCGTGTCTATCTGTAAAGCTGCATACTCCTTCTGTTCCTGCGAAATACCGGTAAATACTTTGCTGCAATCCCAGACATCCAGCCACTTCTGATAGCCACGAATCCCTGTCGCACGCAGGAAATTGTCCAGCAAATCCGTTTGCTCCTGCGTTGCTTCCGAGAAAATGTTTTTTTCAAAAGAAATGACTTTTTCTTCTTTAAAATTTGTCAGAAAAATTTCAATCACGGTACTGATTAGTGAAACAAATGGATTTTCCAGTATGTTTTTTTTCTGGTCAATAAAGCACGGAATGCCTGCCTGTCCAAAAATCTCTTTTGCCAGCAATCCATAGACTTCCAAATCTCCGGTAACGACAGCAATATCCCGGTAACGGCACTGCTCGTCCACAAGAAGTCCCCTGACCTGCTCTGCCACAAAAGCAATTTCGTCCTCCGGCTGCCCCAATTCATGCAAGGAAATTCCCTGTACTTCTTTATCATATTTTTCTATCGGATAACGATAGATTCTCTCCTCTAATGCACAAATATCCTCTGCTTCGGCAAAACGGGTTTCTGCCACATTTTCACCTGTCCATATTTCGGGACACACTTCTATCCCGTTTTCCTTTGCTATTTTGCACAAACGCCAGATAGTCTGCTGACTCATATGAAATAATTTATGTTTTTCTCCTATTTTGACAATCGACTCTCTCTTGTCAATTGTAACCGTTACATAAACTTTTCTTGCTTGTCTTAGCAGTTTTTCAATCAGGCGATACTGCGTTGGTGTAAAACCGGTAAACCCGTCCAGACAAATAATGCTGTTTTCTAACAATGCCGAATCTTCCACGACATCTGCCAGCACCGTAAGCAATTCTTCAGACGTGATATAGTGATTTTCCAAATACGCAGAAAATGACTGATAAATCAGTTTCATATCCGTCAGTTTTTTTGCAAGAAGTGGGTGGTTCTTAGCTGCATCAATCATTTCATCTATTACGCTTTCATCTGCGCCATATTGATAAAGTTCGGAAAGAAAGGATTTGATTTCCTGCACATATCCTTTTTTGTGAATATTTTTCCCAAAATATTGCAGTTCATCCTCCAACGAATCCAGTACTTTCTTTAGCACCATTGTCTTGCCCATATCATCTAGTACCGGCGCATTACCGGCACCGGTTTCCTCAAAGACACGAAATGCAAGGCGCACAAAACTCTGGACATCAATATTTAAAATCCCTTTTTCTTCACTGATTTCAATAAATGCCTTCTGCGTCTGCATCGTAAACTGTTCCGGAACCACATAAATATATTGACGTTCTGGAAACATTTTTGCTTCTTTAGATATATAATGCTGTAAATAATAGGTTTTTCCCCGTCCGGAGCCTCCTAAAACGAACTGTAATGCCATAACTTCTCCTTTGTCCCGTTCTGTCTTCTGCTTATTTTTTCGTTACTTTTTTCACACATTTTCTGCCAAAACTCTTCTTGTGTCGGCAGATTTCCAAATATTTTTTTAAGATTATTATATGTATTGTACCACAAATCCACAAAACTCGCTGTCTTTGTTTTGACTTTCTATTTTCGTTTTTATTTCTGATGTTCGTGCAGCATTTCGCTAATTGCACCGACAATTACTTTTTCTGTATACTGCGATTCTTCTGAAACTACAATTTCATCTACGCTTTTTCCTGCTGCAAGCTGATTTGAAATCTTTTCTACGGTCGGTTCCATTAACGGATACATAGTTTCTACACTTTCATCAAGATGGACAAGTTCTACAGACTTTACGCAATTTTCATCCAGTGACAACTGCAGATTCAAAGTAGTATCGCCTACTTTTAATTCCTGCGTGTAGATGCCGGCCTCATATTTTTTCTCTGTCTGGTTTGACAGAGAATCCCCTTTGCTGCTTTCTCCCGGCAAAAACATTGCGCATAGCACAACAAGCAGTATTATTCCAATTGCTGCAAAAATCGCTGTAAAAATCAACTGCCTTGCCTGCAGGATAACAATTCTGGTTTTTGACATAACTGCCTCCGGTCTTATTTTTATTTCCTATTATCATTATATTTCTCGTCTTTTCACTTTATGCCTGCTTTTTATTTTGCCTCTTCTCTTAACAAAGAGCCTGTTTTTTATTTTGCCTCTTCTCTTAACAAGTGTCTGACAAAAGTCTGTTTTCAACTACGAAACACAAAAAGGGCATCGCCCAAAAGCGATACCCTTTTCTTGCTATCATTATTTCACTGCAACTTATTTACTTGCTTTTAGTAAATTATTTACTTGTTTTTGCAGTTACCTGCTGCTCTAATTTATGTCTTTCAGCAGCCTGCTCTTTACTCCACTTAACACAAGTGTCATAACCGTAACTCTTAGCTTTCTTAATCATGCTATTAACAATCTTCTCATATTCAGCATCTGTCTTTGCGTACATTGCTTTCCATGAACCATTCTTAATCTCATTTGTTACCTGTGACCAAGTTGTCTTTAACTCATCATCCTTAGTTGCCATAGTGAATGATGTACCAGGTGCAACTACATAATCACCCTTTTCAAAGTAATCATTGATGCTGACACAACCTGTCTTATCACGCCAATCCTGCTCAATCTCAGTTTCAGCTTCAGATACATTGCTCTTCCAGTTATCACTGTTATATGTTTCGCCATTAGAATCTGGGTTTTCTGCATCGATTGACCATGTAGCGAATGCTGCCTGTAATTCACCATCGCTATATGTTCCTTCATGCTTAGAGCCCATCTTTGTCTTCTTGTTCTCGTGACACTTCTTACCTAACTCTGTGAAGTATGTGTTACCTTCTTCATCATAATCCCAGCACTCGCCCTTAGGACCATAACCATATGTCATACGTCCCTCTGGAGTACAGAAGTAGTTAAGGATTTCCATACATAAATCAGGATACTCTGTGCTTGCACCAATACTTGTGATGTAAGAGCCACCCTGTGTGTTCATACCATAAACGATTGGGCTTGCATCTTCTGGTTTCATACAGTACATTAACTTACCTGCTTCTGTATGCTCTTTCTTATTGTAAGCAAGAGAACCACTGTAGTTAAAGATAGAAGCTAATACTCCACCGTTCTGTACTTTCTCAATCATCTTATCGTATGTCTGTGTCATTGAGTTAGGGTCTAATAAGTCCTTCTGGTTAAGATTGTTAAAGAATTTTAACATCTGAAGGTAAGGACCATTCTCCTCCAATGCATCATGGTAAGTACCAGTGTCAGAATCATATAAACCAACACCTAACTCATCATATCCATAGTATGCTGTAGCTGTAGCTTTAACATACATAACCATTGCATCATCCCAGTCTGGCCATAATGATACGGCATATGTCTTGTTACCAGCATCATCTGTTGGGCAAAGTTTCTGCATATCTACTAATAACTGTAAATAATCATCTAAGTCATTTACCTTTGGATATCCTAACTGTTTGTATAAATCCCAACGTAAATCCCAGTTGTAGAAGAACATCTGATGGTCTTCACTGGATGTAGCAACTGCATCAGCAATTCCGTATAAAGTATCTTCTTTACCGTCTGTCAGTTCCTTTGTCAGGTTCTGGTTTCTTGTAATGGCATCAGGCATATGTTTCTTGATGTAAGGACCATACTCTTTCAGCGTATCATCTTCGTTCCAGTCAAACAGAAGACCATTCTTAACAGCTGTTGCATATTTGTTTACATCATTTCCCCAGATGATAATATCACCTAAGTTACCATCTTCCATACGTGTTTCGTACACGCCATCACCATCAGATACGATGTTCAATTTTACATTGAACTTATCCATTAAAATATCTGCACTCCAACCTGTCTGCAAACCAGAATAGTTTGCTAACTGACTATAGACATCCAATGTGATTACTTCGTCTTTTCCGCAGGCAGTTAATGTGGATGTCAAACCAATAACCATGCTGCCAGCTAATGCCATAGACATTAACTTTTTCCATAAATTTCTTCTTTTCATAATGCCTCCTTTATGTTATTTGTGAAATTTATCTTTTTATTCTATTTTAATAGGAAATAGCAATATTTACAAGAGAATAAGTGATATTTTATCGCTTTTTTTTAATGATTTCCTATCGTTTTTTGTCATTTTACTATTTTTCTTCCTCTTGCATTTCAATTGCTTCTTCCTCAATAGTTTCTTCGGTTTCAATTAGTTCTTCTTCGGCAGTTTCTTCTTCTTCTGCTGCTGTGCCATTTTGTTCTTCTATTTTACGGAAAACATACATTGCAATTCCACTGACCGTAAGCATAATGCACGACGGACCAATCAGAATCCCCAGAAATACTGTCGTATTATTCCAGAAGATTACTACAAGTTCTACTACTATAATTATCAGTAGAAAAATAGTTCTTGGAAAATAACGTATTACGATGGCATACGAATTTCGCATCGTATTAATCAATGAATTTTCGTAACGCGCCAGTAACGGGAATGCATATAATGTAAGCATTATCGTCAAAACAATACCGATTACGCCAGCTACCAGAAACATTGTATTATTTTGGGTTGCATGCTTGTAAAACTGAAAATCAATATAAATCGCATATGCAGCGGCCATCTGGATAATTCCCAGCAGGCAGCCTTTTTTCATGTTTTCTTTAAACGCCTGAAAAAAAGGAGCTGCGATATAGCCTTCCTGTTCATCTACCATACGAAGGGTTATTGTATAGACAGCTGTTGTTGCAGCGCCCATAAAAATCAACGGAAGAAAACTCAATGCCCTTAATGATTCTAAACCAAAATACAGCAAAAAATATTCAACAACAAATTTTGCAGCAAGTCCACTACAAAGCAGCCACAATACGTTTAATTTCAACATATCAAATAATCGGCTCATAAATTTGTAGAAAGGACTCTCTAAACTAAAAAAATTACTCATAAATTACCTCATATATAGAAAAGCGATTAAATAAGGCTGTTCTCAAAGCAAGAACAGCCCCACCTATTGTTGCAATAATAATTATTTCGTGACTGCGTCCTCCAAACTCTTTCGCTTGGCAGCTTCATTTGCTGTCCAGCTAACGCACTCATCATAACCATATTTATTACATTTTCTAATCATATCATTGACAATTTTATCGTACTCAGCATCTGTATCGGCATAGATTGCTTTCCATGAACCATTGGTAATCTCTGTTGTTACCTGCGACCATGTCGTCTTTAATTCATCTGACTTTTCGCTCTTTGTATAAGACGTACCCGGCGAAACAACGTAGTTGCCCTTCTCCATATAATCATTAATACCGGTACATCCTGTCTTGTCGCGCCAATCCTGCTCAATATCAGTTTCAGCCTTTGAAAGATTGCTCTTCCAGTTGTTGCTGTTATAGGTTTCCCCATTTGAATCCGGATTAGAAGCATCTATTGACCATGTTGTATTGACAATCTGAAGGGTTCCATCCTGGAAAGAGCCTTTATAATCTCCACCCATTTTTGTATTCTTGTTTGAATTACATTTCTTACCTAATTCTGTGAAATAGGTATTTCCTTCTTCATCATAATCCCAACATACGCCCTTTGGACCATACTCCGTCGTAAGGCGTCCTTCCGGTGTACATAAGTAATTAATTACTTTCATACATAACTCCGGATATTCTGTCGTAGCACCAATTGACCAGATACGGTCACCACCCTGTGGATTCATACCATATACAATCGGCGTTGCCTTTTCCGGCTTCATACAATACATTAACTTTCCATTCTCTGTATGCTCTTTTTTGTTATAAGCAAGAGAGCCGGAATAGTTAAAGATAGAAAACATAGTTCCACCATTCTGTACTTTTTCAATCATCTTGTCATAAGTCTGTGTCATAGAATCAGGGTCAAGCAGACCATCCTGATATAAATCATTATAAAACTTCAACACCTCAAGGTATGGACCGTTTTCCTCAAGTGCGTCATGCAGTTTTCCTGTCTGTGGGTCATATAATCCAATGCCTAATTCATCATAACCATAGTAAGCAGTAACTGTTGCTTTTACATACATAACCATAGCGTCGTCCCAATCAGGCCACAGTGACACAGCATATGTTTTGTTTCCAGAATCATCTGTCGGACAAAGTTCCACCATATCGTGCATCAGTTTTTTGAAATCGTCCAGGTCTTTTACTTTTGGATAACCCAGTTGCTTGTATAAATCCCAACGCACATCCCATGTATAGAAGAAAGATTCGTGGTCCTCACTGGATGTAGCAACATTATGACCAAAACCATAAAGTGTATCTTTTGCACCATCGGTAATCGTGGAAGTTAATTCCTGATTTTTCGTCAATGCAGCCGACATATGCTTTTTGATATATTTGCCATAATCAGAAAGAAGGTCATCTTCATTCCAATCATACAAAAGACCATTTTTCACGGCAGTAGGATATCTGTCGCTGTCGTTGGCCCAAACCATAATATCGCCTAAATCGCCATCTTCCATACGGGTTTCATAAACACCATCTCCATCGGAAATAATATTTAATTTGACGTTAAATTTCTTCTTTAATACATCAGCAATCCATCCGGTCTGCAATCCGGAATAATTTGCTAACTGACTATAAACATCAAGTGTAACAACCTCATCCTTACTTGAGCCACAGCCAGTCAGCATAGCAGTTGAACCAACTACCATGCTGGAAATAAGAAGCATTGAGGTCAACTTCTTTAGAAAGTTCTTATGCATCTCTTTTTCTCCTTACATCAGTGACTCTGTCTTAATTTTTGTATTAATTTTGTATTAACCCTTAACGGCACCTAACATAATACCCTTTTCAAAGTACTTCTGCATAAATGGATATACACAGAAGATAGGGATTACGGATACCATTGAGATTGTGTACTTGATAACCTTTGCGTTCAACGCCTGTTCCATCGCCTGCTGTGCAGCAGTACGGCCCTGACTCATCAAAGCAGCCAGGTTAGATGATGTATTCAGATATACATACAATCTATGCTGTAATGTAAAGAGTGAACTGTTACCCTGCATGTAAAGCAAGGAATCCTGGAATGAGTTCCAGTGACCAACGGCACCGAAGATTGCGATTGTCGCAAGAATTGGTTTACTCAGTGGCCAAATCAGTTTACGGAATACAGCCATATACGAGGCACCATCAATAAAGGCACTCTCTTCCAATTCGGACGGTATCGACTCTATGTAGGTCTTTACCAAAATTATGTTGTACGGCTGTACAATACCAGGAATAATGTAAACTAAATAGTTCTGTGTCAAACCTAACAATGCCATATTCAAATAAATTGGAATCATACCGGCATTGAAATACATTGTAATTACGAGGAAACGATACCAGAAACTTCTGTGCCACATTTCCTGTTTTGTTACCAGATAACCTACGAATGCAGATGCTAATACCATCAGAATCGTACCGATAATTGTTCTGGTAATTGTTACAATAAACGCACTTCCTAAATCGCTTACCTGACGTAATGCGATATAGTTGTCAATGTTAAATCCCTTTGGATAGAAGTTAACCAGACCTTTTTTAACCAAGTCATTATTTGATACCGTGTTGATAAACAAATAATAGAATGGGAAAATACATGTTAATGTAAATAAACCAAAAAACGTATAGTTTAAAACGTTGAATACAACATCGCCTGGAGTTGTACGATACATTTTTTTATGTTTCTTGTAATACTCTTTTTCTTTTTTTGCATCAATTTTTTCTTGTGCAGTCTTTGCCATGTGTACTCACCTCCTATACAATACTCTCGCCACGTAAGAGTTTTGAAGCTCCATTCGCAGCAAACAACAAGATAACACTAATAACCGACTTAAACATACCTACTACGGTTGACAACGGGATACTACCATTACCAATACCAAGTGTGTATACATATAAATCCAAAACGTTGATATGCTCAGCATTCTCTGCATTTCTAAATACAAGATACTGGTCAAGACCGTTACTCAGGATACCTGCAATTGCCATCAGTAACAATACGAAGAATGTTGGCAACAGACCAGGAATTGTAACGTGGCGCATCTTCTGGAAACGTCCTGCGCCATCCACCGTCGCCGCTTCATACAACGACTGGTCGATACCGGCAATACCGGAAACATAGATGATGGCGCTCCAACCAACACCTTTCCATGTACCCCAGGCCCACATCTTAACCCAGGTCATACTATCACCCATCAAGTAGTTTGGTCCTGTTTTGCCAGGTGCCAAAAGACCGATTTGTTTTGCAAATGTATTAATGAAACCATCTGTTGAGAAAATAGAAAGTGCTACGGCATATACAAGTACCCAGCTGATGAAGTTAGGGATTGTTGTAAATGTCTGTACAATACGACGGAACTTCATACTACGCATTTCGCAAAGGAATACGGCGAAAATCATAGGAATCCAGCTTGTTACAACGTTCAGACCACTGATAGCCAGTGTATTTGTCATAACGTTAATCAAGTCACGTCTTGTAGCCTCATTCTTAAACAGATAAGTAAACCATTTAAATCCTACAAAGTTATCAGCTGAAAGTGTTCCACCTGATTTGTAATCGAAAAATGCATATCTCCAACCATATAATGGAAGATAGCAGAACAGGAATGCCAGAAGGGCAAATGGTAAGAACATCAGGAATAATTTGTATTTTGATTCCATCTCATATTTCATACCTTCTGGTACTTTTGGCAATTTTGCTGAAATAGCAAGTGACAGCGCTAATAAGATTATTGCGCCGACGCCAAATACAATAACTCCGATTGGAAAATCCGGATTTACTTTCTCTAACTTATCCGGACGAACATTACCTTTCAGAATAATGTAAGACACGAAACATACGATATATCCTACAACCTCTCCGATTGTACCAAAAATCGTAAATCTCAAACCAAGTCTTTGAAGTTTTAAGTTACCCAGTGATGCACAGATACCAACACCTGTTGCAATAATGCCGATTACGGCAATCAATGCTCCGACGAATGTGATGATGAATATGTACTCATCTATCCAGTTCATACGGAATGCTCTTTTACATTCTCCTACCAAAGAAGAATAGGAAACAGCAGAAGTAAACAATGAGATTTTTCTGCTGACCAATCCACAGATTTTAGCAGGATTGGCAATTGGGAAGAAAGCCATAACAATCATTAATACAGTAAAAATACGCTGTACTATGTATAGACTGCTGACCGCTCCCTTCTTTTCTGTCTTGTCCTCTTTCATAGTAACCTCCTTAACTACTAGATTTCCCCTTATTTCTAAAGACAATATCTCTTTATAACATTAATTTTATCAAAAAGTGCATTTTATGAATACCATAATTTATTCACTCAAAATACACGCATTTTTCAAACTTTATACACAATTTTTTAGAGTACTATGTGATTTAGTTGAAAAAGAGATGAGATGACCTAATATCATCTCATCTCTATCCTAACTACTCCTTAGGAATCATTATTTTTTCTTCTTTTTAGATACTACAATAACAACTCCGGCGATTACTACAACAGCAACCACTACAATACCTACTACAACAGGTGTTGAAATAGAGCTGTCTTTTTTGCTTGAAGAATCTGCTTTTGCTGCGTCAGTTGCAGGAGCCTTTGTTGCCTCTACTGCATCTGGATTGTCAACATCAAAACCAGATACTTTGAATGTAATTTCAATAGAATCATTAGGAACCTGGATTTCTGTTTTCAGTTCCTCTGTGTTTCTGTATAAGTTGTTGCAAAGAACTGTCATAGTCTTAGAACGAGCTGTCTCTTCATCATCAAAGAGAGCTGTAGCCTGCTCTAATTTTGTCATACCATCAATTTTTGTCTTAACTTCAGAAATTGTAATGTTGCTGCTTGTTGGGATATCTGTAGAAACACCAACATATTTCAGCATTGGTGTATTTGCTGGATTACCTGCCAGACAAGCACCGTTCATACCTTCTACTTTAACTGTATAAGTACCATTTCCTTTGATTACTGCATCTGTAATCTCACCATCAACTACCTTAGGTGTATCTACATCTAAAGATGTTAATACGTGATTGAAATCAGCATATCCTCTACCTGTTTCTGGCTCAGAATATGAATTTCTATATACCCATGTCTGGTCTACCTGGAACATAAGGTATGCATGATACTCTGTGTTACCACTTGCATCAAATGCAGCCTTTCCTGCTGCGATAGCATCTTCAGATGACTCTGTTGCAGATGCAATTCCTGCTGGTACTGCTGTAACTGCGAGTGCTAAAGCCATTACTGCAGTCATAACTGTTTTTAATGATTTTCTCATTACCTTTTTCCTCTCTTTCTTATTAATAATAAATAAAATTTCTATGTACATTTACACGTACTATAGTAGTATAACACAAATTCTCACAAAAGTAACCATATTTTTTATACATTTTTACCTATAAAATTATACATCCCCTTCTTCCTCTAGTGGAAAACGGATGGTGACGCAGGTTCCCTGCCCTTCTTTGCTGACAATCGACACCCCGTATTCCTCTCCGTACAGAATACGGATTCGCTGGTTTACATTACTGATACCAATATGCGTTTTGTCTACGGACTTGCCTTCCCGTAAATTTCTCCGGATATTTCCCAGCTTGTAATAACTCATTCCGACACCATTGTCGGCGATTTCTATGGTTACAATATTTTCTGTCTGCATAATGTGTACTGCCAGAATCCCGTCGGAATCTTTTGATTCCAGGCCGTGTATAAACGCATTTTCTGCAAACGGCTGCATAATCAGGGGAATTACCATTCCATTCATATTCACATTTTCATCTATGGTAACCTCCGTATGGATTCTGTCGCCAAAACGATAATTCTGAATGACAAAATAATTTTCAATCAGTTCAATTTCCGATTTCAGCGTAACCATCTGGTTTCCAACCTGCATATTTCTTCGCATAATTTTCGCCAGCATTTTTACCAGTTCTTCGATTTCCGGTTCTTTGTTAATCTTCGCCTTCATGCGAATAGTTTCCAATGTATTATACAAAAAGTGTGGATTAATCTGGCTTGCCAGCATCTTAAATTCAACTTCTTTTTGTTTGGTATGCAGTTTTTCTTTTTGTACTTTTTCATCCACCACTTTCGTTGTCAGACTTTGGATATCTGCTGCCATACGCTCTACTTCCTGATAGATTTGTGCCACCTCGTCACTACCCTCTATCGGCTCAAGCATGTCATATTGTCCCGTTGCAACAAAATGCATCTGGGTACGCAGTTTTTTAATCCGGTTTCCATACTTCACAGAAAAGAAGAAAATCAGCACAACAGAAATCAGAAGACCAATTCCTACGATAAGTACTGTTACAAATCCCGTCTGGTAAATGGTCGCCCGTAACTCCTGATAATCCAGCACGCCGATTACCGTGAAATACTTGTCCTCCTGCTCAGAATAGATTCTTTCGTATGAAACCAGATATTCTTTAATTCCATATGGTATCGTCTTCGTTCCTTTTTTCTTTTCGTATTTGCTTAACTTGTTGAAAATGTATTCCTGTTCTTTTTCTATCTGAAAATTTGTTGCCAGAACATTATTCTCTCCATAAATCAGCACCGTGTCATCGCTGCGTCTTAACACTCTTTCTGTCGTATTTTTTGTTTGCAGCTGTATCGCCAGAACACCTATTTCTGCACCATTTTTATCCTTTAGCAGACGTGTCAGCTGTAATACTTTTTTCGATTCGGTATCATCATAGTTATAGGACCAGAATGTATTGCCGTTTCTATAATAAGTAGGAAGATACCAGTTTAATTTTTCTACGTTTCCCCCGACATAACTAAAATATTTGTTTGAAACAATGGTTTTGTTTTTTACATATATTTTAATAGAAGAAATCTCCTGCTGGTAATACTCTTCATATTTGTCAATAAAATGCAGTTCCTGACAGTCTTCTTCAAACGTTTCTGCTTTTTTGTAACCTTTCCGGGATACCTTAGACGCAATCGCCTTTACTTTTTCGTCAGTGTAAATCTGCTCGGCAACATCCTCGGCCACCTGCATTGATTCTTTGATACTGGAGCAAATCAGGGAAATTTCCTCTGCCTGTGCTTTTTTGTTCTGCGCCAGCAAGGCATCGCTGCTTCGCTGATTAGAATAATTAATCGCAAAGACAAAAGGAATAATGCCTCCTATTATATAAATAAGAAGCATTCTTTCATGAAACCGTATATTACTGCCAAAATCAGCCCATTTTCTTTTCGTCTTTCTTTTTTTCATCGCTCTCCCTAATCCTAATTTTCAATCTTGAATTGCACCTGTAGTGGTTTTTTTAACGGTTTGCCACTCAGCGAGGTTACTTTTGTGGTTATATTTAATATGTAGGATTCCTCCTGTGCATATGGCTCTAGCGGCTCTACTTCTATTTCGTTTTCTAATGAATTGTATCGTATCGCTGTCTTTAGTGGAGTCATATTCATAGTCGTAACGTATAAATTGACATTATTTACCGTTTTCGGGTCTAAAGGAACATTGAATTTGATTTTCCACAAAAAATTACCCGTCTTAAATTTTAAATCCTGCTTTACTTTGCTTTCAAGACCTTCTGTCATTGATTCAAATGCCAAATAATTTGACATAAGCTTCACCTTCCTCCCGCAATGTATGTTTTCTGTAAAATATTTTCCATCAGTCTGCTCTTACTATTTTAACATATGTGTTTTCCTACGTCAAAAACAGAGTGGAAACTCTGTTTTTATCACAATCCATTTACAAATTGGCTATTCAGCTAAATTCTTTCCTCAGATATCTGGTTTTCCGTAACCCAATTGGATTACCTTCGCTATTTTGGCGTGGAAAATCTGCATATGGTTTTTTATAAAAAAATGTCGCAGGAAATCTTATCTATGGTATACTGAAATCAGAATATATCAGAAAGGATTTTCTTATGTCGAAAATAAATTTTAAGCCCGGTAATATGCTGTATCCACTGCCGGCAGTTCTAATCAGCTGTCAGGCACCGGGGCAGAAACCAAACCTGTTTACAGTCGCCTGGGCCGGCACAGTCTGCACGAATCCACCCATGGTTTCCATCTCTGTCCGTCCTGAGCGTCACTCTTACCAGATGATTAAGGAAACCGGCGAATTTGTCATTAATCTTACTACAAAAAGCCTTGTCTATGCTACCGATTACTGTGGCGTACGCTCCGGAAGGGATACCGACAAATGGAAGGACTGTAACCTCACTCCCGTCCCTGCCGATACGGTGTCCTGCCCTATGGTCGCAGAATCACCGGTAAATATAGAGTGCCGTGTTACCGAAATCAGGGAATTGGGCTCGCACCATATGTTTCTTGCCGAAGTAACAGCAGTTCACGTTGATGAAAAATATATGGACGAAAAAAATACATTTCATCTGAATGACAGTGATTTGCTTGCCTATTCACACGGAACTTATTTTACATTAGGACAGGCACTTGGCACATTTGGATATTCCATCCGGAAGAAAACAGAAAGTAACCGAAAGAAACCGGCTGCGAAAACAAACATCGAAAAAAAGAAAAAAGCGAATACAAAAAGAAGCCAAAGAAAACTAAAACAGCCCACGACAAAAACAAGCAAGAGAAATCCAAAGAAACCGGCTGCGAAGGAGAAAGGCAGAACGCGAAAAAGCGTTAGCACAAACCACCGGCAAATAAGAGGAACAAAGTCTTAAAAGGCACCAATTCAGACTCATTTCATACTATATAATAAGGGGGAAGTTCTTATGAAGATATGTTATCTCAAAATCAAAAATTTCAAATCCATCCGTGAACTTGAAATTAACGATATTGAAAACGCACTTATTCTGGTCGGCAAAAACAATACTGGAAAAACTGCCGTTATTGACGCGCTACTTGTCACTGCCGGTCTGCGCCCGGTAGAACCTTACGACTATCTGGACGCAAGCCGTACCATAGAAGTTTCCGTCAACATTGAATTTACAGAGGCCGATTTGCAATATTTCCATCAAAAAGGCGTTATCAGCAAACTGCGTGATTATGATGCCTGGCTGACAGAATTTTGCAAGCAGCTTCCTTCCTTTCAGGATGGCAGTATTTCTTTTACCTGCCTTATCAATCCCAAAGGGGAAATCCGCTATAACGACGGATTCCAGAAAAACAACCCCCAGATTATAAATATTATGCCAAAAATATACCATATCGACCAAAGTAGAAATCTCGAGGCGTTGCAGAATGATGTATTTAGCTTCTATGACAAAGAATCTTTTCAAAAATTAAAAGATAACCAATGTACTTTTGACGCAACAAGAACGTGTAACCGTTGTTTTCAATGCATCGGTCTGATTAATAAGAAGACACCGGAGGAGCTAACCCTTTTTGAAACTGCACGCCTCTTACAATATAAATTATTCCATACCAATCTGAAGGAATTTGAACGAAAAGTAAATGAACATTTCTATGCAAACGGAAGTCCTTCACAGGAAATCCAGTATGTTATGAATTACAATATGGATAATCTTCTTCATATCGACACACTTGTCTGCGACAAAATGCACGGCGGTATGATTGGCCCTATTAATCTTCTCAGCGAAGGCCTGCGCAGCATTTATACGTTATCGCTTCTGGAAACTTATATCGAAGAAGATGATACACTTCCCTGCATTATTATGATAGAAGACCCGGAAATGTATCTGCATCCACAACTGCAAAAAGTAGCCAGTGAGATACTGTTCCGTCTTTCCAAAAAAAATCAGGTTGTCTTCTCCACACACTCGCCAAATATGATTTTTAATTTTTCGACAAAGCAAATAAAAGAGGTTGTGCTGGATGATGATTATTATACCGTTGTCAAAAAAGACACTAACGTAGATATTATTCTTGACGATTTGGGATATACGGCAAACGACCTGATGAATGTCAGTTTTGTTTTCATTGTGGAAGGAAAACAGGACAGCAACCGTCTTCCACTTTTGCTGGAAAAATATTATTCCGAAATTTATGATGACGAAGGAAAACTGCAGCGCATCACGATTATTCCGGTAAACAGCTGTACTAACATTAAGACATATGCCAACCTGAAATATATTAATAAATTATATTTGAAAGACCAGTTTCTTATGATTCGCGACAGCGACGGCAAAAACCCGAAATATCTCAAAAAGCAGTTATGCAATTATTACAGTCATCGTTCGCAGGAGGATGTTGGCAATTTACCAAAGGTGGAACCAAAAAATGTGCTGATTCTGAAATATTATTCATTTGAGAATTATTTTCTGGACCCGAAGGTAATGGCAAAAATAGGTGTCATAAAATCCGAAGAAGACTTCTATAATATTTTGTTTAAAAAATACAAAGATTACTTATATAAATTGAACAGTATGAAACGCCTGCTGCGCACAAAAAACATACGAATCCGCAGCAAGCAGGATATCAAGGACAACATAGAGGACATCAAAATTTATGTACGTGGACATAATCTCTTTGACATTTTTTACGGAAAATATCACGGAAGTGACAAACAGGAAATTTTGAAAAAATATATTGATGTGGCACCACGGGAAACATTCCAGGATATTTTTGATGCAATCGACTCTTTTGTTTACTTTGAAAACAGGAAAAAATAGACGTGTCACTTTTTTGTCATTCTTTTAGAATACTTATTGACATATTACAGCAAATGATTATAATATTGATATGTGTAGAGTTCTGTTCAAATATAGGAAATACACCATTCTACACACGTCGACAAAAATTTGATGAATGAAATTTATAGCATAATTACGTTACGAAATAAATTGTTAGTTTGGATTTTATGAGGTGCAATATGGAAAATCAATATATTATAAAAGGTGGCAACTCTCTTCACGGGGAAGTAACAATCAGTGGTGCCAAAAATGCTGCTTTAGGCATCCTCGCTGCTGCCATTATGGCCGATGATACTGTTGTTATTGATAATTTGCCCGACGTAAGAGATATTAATGTTCTTTTGGAAACCATTCAGGGAATTGGTGCTACCGTGAACCGTATTAATTCACATGTCGTAGAAATTAACGGCAGTACCATTTCTAACTTTACAATAGATTCCGATTCTATTCGCAAAATCCGTGCTTCTTACTATTTACTGGGCGCACTGCTTGGTAAATATGCAAAAGCAACTGTTGCTTTGCCGGGTGGATGTGATATCGGAAGCCGTCCTATCGACCAGCACTTAAAGGGATTCCGTGCACTGGGTGCTACTGTAAATATTGAGCGTGGTATGATTGATACACAGGCTGAACATTTAGCAGGAAACCACATTTTCCTTGATGTCGTTTCTGTTGGTGCCACCATCAATATTATGCTTGCATCCTGTATGGCAGAAGGCCGTACCGTCATAGAAAATGCTGCGAAGGAGCCACACATCGTTGATGTGGCAAACTTCTTAAACAGCATGGGAGCCGATATCAAAGGTGCAGGTACTGACAAAATCCGTATCAAAGGCGTTGAGAAATTACATGCCAGTGAATATTCTATTATTCCTGACCAGATTGAAGCCGGAACTTTTATGGTCGCTGCTGCTGCCACAAAAGGAAATGTCCTGATTAAAAATGTAATTCCTAAGCATCTGGAAGCTATTTCCGGAAAATTAATTGAAATAGGTGCTACCGTAGAAGAATTTGATGATGCAATCCGTGTATCTGCTTCTGAACGTTTGAGCCATACACAGATTAAAACATTGCCTTATCCGGGATTTCCTACCGATATGCAGCCACAGATTGCTACTCTTCTGGCTCTGTCAAAAGGAACAAGCACCGTTACCGAAAGTATTTTTGAAAACCGTTTTAAATATGTAGATGAATTAACCCGTATGGGTGCTTCTATCAAAGTAGAAGGAAATGTTGCCATTATCGAAGGTGTTAACGAGTTATCGGGTACGTCCCTCAGCGCTCCTGACCTTCGCGCCGGTGCTGCATTAGTTGTTGCCGGTCTGGTGGCTGACGGATATACTACGATTGATTCCATCCAGTATATCGAACGTGGTTATGAATGTTTTGAATCAAAGATGAATGCTCTGGGTGCCGTTATGGAAAAAATTCCTGTTGATGACGAAAGAGCCATCCAGAAATTCAAGTTAAAAGTCGGATAAAAACCTTTCTTGCAATAATGACGTTTGATGTAAACAAAATCAAAAACCAATAATCGTGAAGAATTGAAAAGGAGTTTTTACAAATTATCTTGTAAAAACTCCTTTTATATAGTTTATAAAAAAAGAAAGGCAATTTTATCGGACTGCTGCCAGTCAGGCAATCCTGCTGATTGACAAATCTTCTTCTTTGCTTAAATCAACCAGCTCGCGTCCTACTAACACAATCGGACGTGACAGCGCATTTTTATTATTCAGAACAATCCTGCCTTCACGGCCATCGGAAAGTACCACATGTGAATTGAGGTAACTGTTTACGATTCCCTCCAGAAATGGAATAATAAACTTCGCTTCAAACTTCTCATAACCTTCCCGTTCAAACATAGCAATTACTTCAAACGGACAAACAGGTCCTCTGTAAACTCTTGCCGAGGTCATCGCATCATAAATATCTGCTATTGCGACAATCTTTGCAAAATCATCTATCTGTTCCCCATGCAGACCGTATGGATAGCCGGAGCCATCGCATCGCTCGTGGTGCTGCAATACGGCATTTTTAATTCTCTCATCAATTCGCATAGATTCCACAATATGGTATCCACGATTTGGATGTCTTTTTACAACACTGTATTCAGAATCTGTAAGAATTTCCGGTTTCTTAATAATATTTTCCGGTATTGCCATCTTGCCGACATCATGCAACAGACCTGCCAGTGTCAGTATATCCAAATCTTCTTTTGACATATGAATCCACCTGCCAAAAGTATTACAGATAATTGCCACGTTTAAACTATGAATAAAAGTACAATCATCATATTCCCTTACATTTTCCAGAATGTGGAAGGTATTCATCGGATTCTGGTTCATCATAATGATTTCCTTCGTCTGGTTAATCAGGGTGTTCTTATCGAAGTCTTGTCCAGCTTTTTTAATAAAAGTCGAAAGCGAATATTCTAATTTTTTCGCTGACTCATATACATTCCGGTTAAATTGTGTATATTCGCGCGTCTGCTGGATAATTTTAATGTATTCATCTCCCATTTTCTGATTTGCAAGGGCTTTTTTCTTATTTTCCTGCGCATAAGCCAGTAAATCACTGTTTGGCAATTCCTTTGCTTCCTCAAGTGGATTATCAACTTCTGCCAGTTCTTCATTTTCTATCTGAATAGTAAGCTGTGTAATAGAATACAACTTCATTTTCGTAATCGTGCGATGCGAAACAGTTGTTCCCTTAGGAATAATCTTCTGCCCACTATATGTATATACATCTTCGGCAACTACCATATCTGGTGTAACTTCCTTTGCCAAAATTGTCCTCGTCTTCATAATACCCTCCGCATTTTCTGACTGCTTTTCCCAATACAACTTTTTTACAATTAATTCAATCACGTTTTTGCCTATTTTTAGGCTACTTAATCATATTCGTAATTATACACTACTCTGGCAGAAATTGCCACTCTTTTTTTCATTTTCTTTCTAAATTTTTGCAAAAAAATAGAAAAAAACGGTAAAAAACTGTCAATTTGTGTGTCTTTTTCTAGAATTATATAGAAAAAACGCTTTTTTCATAATCGTTTTCTATCCCGGCGTGCCAAAAATGTTCACGGCGAATGTGATAAAAGTGATTCACGGGACGAATTGCTTGCAAATACACCCAAAAAAGCGTATGATTATAGTATCTGTTGACATTTAAAAAATCATTGAAACGGATGTTGCGTAAAGGAAAAAAGGAGGTGCTTTGATTGCCTTCACAATTTAAGGATTATTATCAGATTTTGCAGGTACATCATGACGCATCACCTGATGTCATCAAGGCTGCATATCGCAAGTTATGCACCCTGTATCATCCTGATACCAGCCGGAATGCAAATGAAGATTTGCGTATGATGGATATTAATGAAGCATACCGGGTATTAAGTGATGCTGACAGAAGGGCCTCCTATCACCGTGTCTGGCAGGAGCATTGTACACAAAGAAACCAGTTTGTCTTTCCGGTAACACAACCACCGAAAGGCTTACAATATGATTCTGCTAAAAATGTACTGGACCAGTTTTTTCATGCTTTGTATACCAAAAACTGGACATCAGCTTATTCCTGTCTGACATCCGAAGACCAGCAGAGAATATCCAAATCCCAGTTTTGCGCCTGGCGCGAAGCTGTCAGCGATTGTTTTGAAATGCAGGATTACCGGATTCAGCAATATCGCAAATACGAACGCTGCCGGATTGGTGAATATATTTATGACCAGGTCACAGAATATGCCGTTATCATCACGGATATGGACCTGCAGACTTCACAGACTTCGCAGTCTACGACACACAAATACGTTGCCTACGACGGCACTTCCTGGAAAGTCTGTCTGGGCATCAAATCTGTGAAGCAGGCTACCCTGAAGTTTAAACTGATGGCGCAACGCAGGAAAAATTATGACCCTGTTGCACTCTATCAGAGTGCCGTATCAAAAAGGGACCCTTTGACAGGACTGCTAAGCGAAAGTGGATTTTATGACGAAGCATTAAAAGAGATAGAACGTTTCAAACGATATCAGCATCCTCTCTCGCTCATTGCTTTTCAAATTCATTGTGATGACAGCACCAGGGAGATTCCGTGTCTGTGCCAGTGCGCCGGCATTATCAAGGCCTCGAGCCGTATTACCGATATCGTTGCACGTTTTGGAAACAATCAGATTGTATGCCTTCTTGCCGAAACAACGCAGGACCAGGCAATGTGTGCAACACAGAAGTTTATAGCGTCGATTCAGCGAAGGCAGTCCGAACCTTTTACGCTGAATGCTGGTGTTATTCAGTATCGTGGTACTTCTGCCATAGAAGATGCCGTGTTTGCAGTCTGCTCCGATGCCAGCAAAAGAGGCAACTCCATCTGGATTAACCAGCAGGAATCCATCTGACAGCAAAACAATGCCTTAATCATATACTTACTATATAGAAGACATTAGTGTAAAAAATAAGCCGGTTCGATTATTTTTTCACACAGAAACGAGGATTACTATGAACAAACGTGGACGTTTTATTACATTTGAAGGAATTGACGGCAGTGGAAAAAGCACACAAATCAGTCTGTTAAAAAAACATATTGAACAGTGCGATGCTTCCTGCTATGAAACATTAGAGCCCTCCGGTGGTCCGGTAGGTGCGATGCTCAGGCAGTGTCTTTCCGGCAGAATGAAAACCGACGAAAAAACGCTTGCTGCACTTTTTGCAGCTGACCGTCTGGACCATCTGCTGAACGAAAATGATGGAATTTGTTCCAAGATAGAGCAGGGCATCAATGTAATCTGTGACCGCTATATTTTGTCCAGTTACGCTTATCAGAGTGTCCGTGTTCCTCTTGACTGGGTGATGCAGTTGAATGAGCAGGCCATTCAGACATTGAAACCGGATTGCCACATTTTTATTGACGTAACACCGGATACGGCTTTAGAGCGAATGGCACAGGGACGTTTCCACAAAGACCTTTTTGAAACAAAGGAACGCCTGACAGAAGTCAGACAGCGTTATTTAGAATTGATTGATACATTACAGGAAAAAGAAACCATCTTTATCATTGACGGAAATCAGACGATAGAAAAAATTTCTGCTGACATCTGGAACAAGGTGCAGCACTTCTTCCTATAACTACCCGGAAAGGAGGTTGTGATATGAATTTAAAAGTAAATAATATGCAGCAGCTCGTACAGACACAGCAAAAAACAACTACTGCCGAAACCGACAGTTCCTTTCGCTTTGCCCTGCTAAGCAATCTGGAAGAAAACGAACTGCAGTCACAACTTTCCCTTATGATGGAAGACATCATCCAGCAGGGTGACCGGTTGAGCAGGAAAATGGATGTAAGGGATATGAAGCAATACCGGAAACTCATTCAGGAATTTATGAATGAAATCGTGACACATTCCCACCAGTTCAGCCGTGAAAATTTTTTGGACAGAAAAGGACGCCACCGTGTCTATGGTATTATCAAAAAAATCAACCAGACATTAGATGAACTGGCAGAAGAACTTCTTTGTGAAGAAAAAGACCACATTGCCATTCTAAGCAAAGTAGATGAAATCCGTGGTCTGCTTTTAGATATTTTTACATAATAAACCTTGCAGAAGCAAATTTTAATAGCAGCGTTCTTACGCAGAATGGAGTATATTATGGCAAATTTTAATGATATTATAGGACAGGAAAAAGTAAAAAAACATCTTCTGGACGGCATCAAAACCGATAGCATTTCCCACGCCTATATAATTAATGGGGAAACCGGTTCCGGCAGACGTCTGCTGGCATCTGCCTTAACCAAAACACTGCTTTGTGAAAACAGAACAGAACTTGGTGATGCCTGTGGCCACTGCAAGTCCTGCCTTCAGGTTGAATCTAACAATCACCCTGATGTGCGCTATCTGACGCACGATAAGGTAAGTATCGGTGTTGACGATATCCGTGAACAGTTAGTAAATGATATTTCCATCAAACCATACAGCAGTGCCCACAAAATCTATATCGTGCCGGATGCTGATAAAATGACGGAGCAGGCACAGAATGCATTGTTAAAAACAATCGAAGAGCCACCGGAATATGCCGTTATTATTTTAATTACAGATAATGCAAAAAATCTTTTGGAAACTGTGCAGTCGCGTTGTGTTATTCTGAACACAAAACCTCTTGACCAGGAGATTATTACCGAATACCTGATTAAAAATCTTCAGATGGAGCCGGAACAGGCACAAATTGCTGCCGGTTTCTGTCAGGGAAATGTAGGCAAAGCAATTGACTTTGCATCTTCTCCGGATTTTTTTGATATGAAGGAAGATACGCTTCGCCTGTTAAAGAATCTGGATAATATGGAATTGCCGGAAATTATGGCAGTTATCAAAGAGCTAAGCCAGAACAAAGGAAAAATCACAGATTATCTGGATTTGATGTTACTGTGGTACCGGGACGTTTTAATGTTTAAAGTAACAAAAGACGCTAACATTCTGCTATACCGGAATGAATATAAAGCCATTTCCCAGCAGGCAACAGCTCGTAATTATGAAGATATCGAAAATATTATAAAAGCAATTGATAAAGCAAAAGTCCGTTTAAACGCCAATGTCAATTTTGATACAGCTATCGAACTGCTGATTTTGACGATTAAAGATTAATTTTATTGCTTTATTACAGAAAGGATTAAATTCATTATGACAGTTATTATAGGAATCCGTTTTAGAAAATCAGGAAAAGTGTATTATTTCGACCCTGATAATCTGCAATGCAAAAAAGGAGACCACGCGATTGTAGAAACGGCACGTGGTGTAGAATACGGAACTATCGTATTGCCACCAAAGGAAGTAGAGGACGATAAAATCGTTCAGCCACTCAAAAAAGTAATCCGTCTTGCCACACCAGAGGATGACAAGACTTGTCAGGAAAATCTGGAGTTGGAAAAAGAAGCATTTCAGATATGCAAACAAAAAATCCAGGAACGCAATCTGGAAATGAAATTAATTGATTCAGAATATACATTTGACAGAAATAAGCTGTTATTTTACTTTACAGCTGACGGACGCATTGATTTCCGTGAACTGGTAAAAGACCTGGCAGCCGTTTTCCGTACCCGTATTGAACTCAGACAGATTGGTGTGCGTGATGAAACGAAGTTACTGGGTGGCATCAGCATTTGTGGAAGACCACTCTGCTGCCACACGTATTTATCTGACTTTGCCCCTGTTTCCATTAAAATGGCAAAAGAGCAGAACCTTTCACTGAACCCTTCTAAAATATCCGGTGCCTGCGGACGCCTGATGTGTTGTCTGAAAAATGAAGAGGAAGCTTATAAATATCTGAACAAAAATCTTCCTCATATCGGTGCAAAAGTAAGCACGGATGACGGCTATACCGGTGAAGTTCTGCAGGTAAGCGTACTGAAACAAAAAGTCAAGGTTGTTGTCACAAAGGAAAATGACGAGAAAGATATCCGGGAATATCCGGTTTCTGAATTGCAGTTTGAAAACCAGTATCGTCATAAAGCAGATGAAAACAGTTCCCTGACACTTCCTTCTGAAGAATTGGACGAGAGTGAATTAAAAGAACTGGAGCAGCTGGAAAACGAAGATTTAGAGCCAAGCAATACAGAAGAAGTTTCTGTAAAACCGCAGCCTCAGCCACGCAGCGAAAAGAAACCATACAACGGCAGACAGAGAAAACCGTATGGCAAAAGAACTGGTGAATACGATACCGAAAAGCGAACAAGGGATTTTTCGGAAAAGAAACAAAAAGACTTTTCTGAAAAGAAACCATACAAAAATAACCGTGGAGGAAAGAATACAAATCAGCATAATTCAAATCCACACAACAAAACCCCACATAATAAAAACTACAAAAATCATAAAACACACTAATTGTATATAGGAAACAACGAATTATGAATATGCAGGATTATTTATATCCCGGCGAACGGCTCGATGATTTGCAGCGAAATGGCTATAAAATCATACAAAACCCTGAAAAATTCTGTTTTGGTATGGATGCCGTTCTGCTTTCTTCGTTTGCAAAATTGGAACATTGCAAACGGGTACTGGATATGGGAACAGGGACGGGCATTCTTCCTATTCTCCTGTCCGCAAAAACGGACACCGAATTTTTTGAAGCAATAGAAATTCAGGAAGAAAGTGCTGATATGGCACGACGTAGCGTTGCCTGCAACCATCTGGAAGACCGGATTCATATTACCACCGGCAGTCTGGTAAATGCCTCTGCTCTTTTTGGCAATCATTCCTTTGATGCCGTGGTAACAAATCCACCCTATATGAACGATAAGCATGGACTCAAGAATCCAGAACTTCCAAAAGCAATTGCGCGACATGAAGTGTTATGCACTTTAGAAGATGTTATCCGGGAAAGTGCAGCTGTTTTAAAACCAAAAAAAAGTCTTTATATGGTTCACCGTCCTTTTCGCCTGGCAGAAATTTTCAGGACATTGGAAAAGTATCGGTTAGAACCGAAGAGAATGTGTCTGGTGCATCCCTATCTTCACAAGGAGCCAAATATGGTATTAATTGAAGCTGTCAAAGATGGAAGGCCTCGGATAACAATAGAGCCACCCATCATTGTATATGAAAGTCCCGGTGTTTATACCAGACAGCTTCTGGAAATTTATGGTTATTAGAAACGGAGTAACAAAATGCAAGGAATGTTATATTTATGTGCTACCCCTATTGGGAATCTGGAAGATATTACTTTCCGCGTTCTTCGCACGCTAAAAGAAGTCGATTTAATTGCTGCTGAAGATACGCGCAATACCATCAAATTATTAAACCATTTCGATATCAAAACTCCTATGACCAGTTATCATGAATATAATAAGATAGATAAAGCAGCTTATCTTGTCGATAAAATGCTAAATGGTACAAACATTGCACTGGTGACGGATGCCGGTACTCCCGGTATTTCTGACCCCGGCGAAGAAATTGTCCGTCAGGCCTATGCTGCCGGCATCGAGGTTACTTCTCTGCCTGGTGCCTGTGCCTGCATCACTGCTTTAACGATGTCAGGTCTGCCAACCAGACGTTTTGCATTTGAAGCATTCCTTCCACATGACAAGAAAGAACGACAGCTCATTTTGGAAAATCTGAAAACCGAAACACGTACTGTCGTTTTATACGAAGCACCTCATCATTTGAAGGCAACACTGACAGAGCTTTACAACGCTTTGGGAGAACGCAACATTACCCTTTGCCGGGAACTGACTAAAATTCACGAAAATGCGCAGCTTCTTACGCTTTCTACTGCCGTAGAATACTTTCAGGAACACGCACCAAAAGGCGAATATGTTCTTGTTTTAGAGGGCGTTGCTCAGGAAGAACTAGATGCGCAGGCCCGTGCAAAATGGGAAACGATGTCTGTTCCGGAGCATTTTCAGTATTATTTATCGCAAAATCTTACAAAGAAGGATGCCATGAAAAAAGTGGCATCAGACCGTGGTGTTTCCAAACGCGATATTTATCAGATTCTGCTGGAAGAAAAAGAGTAAAAACGAATAATTTTTCCTTTTTTGGAAAAAATGATGATAACACTTCAAAATCATTTATATGAAAGGATGTGTAGCATCATGAAAAAAATTTTTATCACGTTATGTCTTGCTTTTTTATGCTGGGGAGTTACTTTTTTTCAGGCCGTTTTTACCCGGTTTTCTGCTGAAAATGTTATCCCTGCATTTGCATATTATTCCTCTTTTCCATCGAAATAAGAAACCGTTATCTGCTTTTGGCTAATCGCCCTGCCTGCCAAGATTTCTTTTGTGCATATGGTGCCTTCTTCGCCGGTAAGACATCTCTTTGCACAACATCACCTGAACCAGCGCCTGCATCCATCGGTTACTGATTTCTTCCTGATGATTACATTTACATTCCCGGCAGATTTTCCGTGCCATTCTTTCAATCGATACTTTATCCGGATACTCATCATACATAAGACTTCCATCATATTCCATTCTGTCGCAGGCTTCTTCTACAAATCCCTGAATTTCTAACACTTCGGCAGGATACAGATATTTATTTTCCATTATCATTTCTCTGTCCTCTGCTTCCGTCAGTTCCAGTGGAAACGTCATATAATTTCCTCTTTCATACGAAGTTTCTTTCATATCTGAACCTCTTTTCTGTTTCCCTTTTTTCGTTTCTGATAAAACTTTTCAGGAAAACTTTTTCTTTATTTCTCTATAAACTAATCTATGAAGCCGGTTGCCTTTTTGTTCCAAAAACACTATACTTATACTGTGACAAACTGACTTATGTTATTTAGGAGGACAAATTGAAACATTTATATAAATTTATCGGATTACTATTTTTATTTATTGCATCCATTTTCTTCTTTGGACGGGATATTCCAGAACTGTCTGTTACCAAGACAACAGCTACCAGCCTGCAGGATTCTACCTTTCCTATTGTCTACCTGCAGGTCAATGATTATACCATCAATACCCTGCACGGCTACAGCAGTGAAATGAACAGTGATTCCGTTCGCGAATCCATTACTCCACTTGATACGACAAAGAAGTTTACTGTAAAAATTCAGCAGAATGAATCAAAAATCAAAAAGCTGAAATATGAATTGCGTGACATTGCAAATGACAAGGTACTCGAAACAAATGAACTTACGGCTTTTGACACAGAAGACGGCTATCGTACTGCTGTCATAAAAATCAGCCAGGGGCTGGACACCAGCACGGAATATGGTATGCAGATTACACTGACAACAAGTTACAGCAAAAAAATCCATTTCTATACCAGAATAAAATATTATAACAATGATTGTTTTCTGGATGAGAAACTGGATTTTGTAAATTCTTTTCATCAGGCAACTTTTAATAAAGAAAAATCATTTGATATTTCTCCCTATCTGGAAGCAAATACGTCAGATGATTCCACTTTTGCCGATGTAAATATTCATTCCAGCCGTAACCTGATTACCTGGAAAAAATTGAATCCAAAGAAATTGACGAAAGCAGTTCCTACCATTAAAGAAATTAATATCGAAACGGCTTCCGTCTTTCAGGATTATTTTGTGCAGGCAAAAACAGATTCCGGCAAAGAAATTTACCATGTCAAAGAATTTTACCGGGTACGTTACTCTTCCAACCGAATTTATCTTCTGGCATTTAACCGTACTATGGAAGCATTTTTCAATCCGGATTTAATTTCTCTGACGAAAAGTGAATTTAAAATTGGTATTACCAATCAGTCCGATTTGGATATCAGTTCCAGCGATTCCAACAAAAAAGTGGCTTTCGTCAGAAATGGAACGCTCTGGTATTATGATTTAGAAAAAAATAAACTGACATCTGTCTTTTCATTTGCACAGGATTCCAAAGATTATCTCAGGGACCACTATGACCAGCACGATATAAAAATCCTGCAGACAGATGATGACGGCAATATCAGTTTTATGCTTTATGGCTATATGAATTGTGGCGATTATGAGGGCCGTGTAGGCATTCTGCTTTATGATTACAGTGCAGAGGACAACCAGATTACAGAACGTGTCTACATTCCTCTGACAACCACCTACCAGAAATTAAAAGAGGATTTAGGTAAATTCTCCTATGTAAATAAGAAAAATATTTTCTATTTTTCTTTGAATGATACGGTTTACGCGTATAATATCGCATCCAAACGCTATGATATTCTGACAGAAGAAGCAACGAGAAATCATTTCTCTATGCTGGAAGCAGCAAAATGTTTTGTCTGG
Organism: bacterium; assembly: GCA_028724545.1. Classification (GTDB taxonomy): domain Bacteria; phylum Bacillota; class Clostridia; order Lachnospirales; family Lachnospiraceae; genus Butyribacter. The sequence goes on along the minus strand of JAQYCU010000031.1, from coordinate 23,915 downwards.
TCCAATATGAATGAAGACGGTTATGCCGATAACATTACCATTCTGGATTTGGATACTTCCAAAGAATTGACGGTGAAATCGCCTGCAAATCAAAATATCGTTGTTTTTGGAACGATTGACTCCAATATTGTATATGGATTTGTGCGAAATAAAGATATTTACGAATCCACTACCGGGGATGTCATCAAGCCGGCTTACCAGTTGATTATTTCTGATTGCAAGGGAACCGTTCTGCGAAAATACCGAATCAAAAACTATTATGTTACCAGTGCCAGTGTCGATGATAACGTAATCCATTTAAAACGTGTCAAAAAGCAAAATGGCAGATTTAAAGACACCACGGACGACACTATTATGAACCAGAAAAATACGGTAAAAGCTTCTGTTCATTTGACAACACGTGTTACCCAGCAGGCATTAACAGAAAAATATCTGTCACTTCCGGCAGGTTTTGTTCTGGCAAATAAACCGGAAGTCACTTCCACAAAATGCGTTATGGTAACCGAAAATACAACATTGCATTTAACAGAAGAGGATTTGTCAAAATCCGTAACATACTATATTTATGCCAACGGAGGAATTACCCAGTCTACAACAAGTGCTTCCAAAGCAATTACGCTGGCTGATGAGCAAATGGGTGTTGTTATGGATAGCGATTCCCACATTGTATGGGAGCGTGGTGGTAAGTTTTTGAGCAAGCAACTGTCAAACATCAGTTATCCGGAAGGAAACACTTCTACGATAAAGGCTTGTACGAATATGTTGCTTCAGGCAGCACAGGTAACGACAACCACTTCGCAATTAAAAGGAAAATCTATCCTTTCTATGTTGAAAAAGCATCTGGAGCGTCCGGTCAATCTGACGGGATGTACACTGGATGAAGTCCTTTATTTTGTCAGCAGTGAACGCCCGGTTATCGGTATGTTAGACAACAATCACGCAGTTCTGATTACCGAATACACCTCTTCTACCGTCAGCTGGATGGACCCGGCTACCCGTTCTAAGAGAACCGTTGCGTTAACCACGGCAGAGCATATGTTTAAAAATGCCGGATATAAATTTGTAAGTTATATTTCAAATTAGTGTGTTTTAGCATAGAGCCTGCACTTAGAACAGACATTTTCCTGCTATGTAAAAATAGCAGATGCATTTTTATACAATTTCCATAAAAAAGGCAGATATCAAAAATTTGGTATCTGTCTTTTTCTATTCATATGTAACAAAATATTTCTCATCATTTTAAGTATTCTGTCAATAGAATTTTCCTGTGAAAACAACTAAAATACTTACACAAGACGAAAAGAAAAAATTATTGATGAAAGGAACGAACTATTGATGAAAGAGTTATTTTTGAAAGGATTGTTTATAAAATGTTTCATACTATTTTTGTCATTGAGCAGTCTGCTTTTGATTTGTCCGTGCAAGTCCGTTTCAGATGCTTCAAAACATTCTGGTAATGACACGGTAACAAATGCGAAATTTCTTTCGCTCTCAAAAACGTATTCTGACAGCATACCGGCTAATGAATCACATTATTACTGCGTTTCTTACAAAAAGAAGCTGACCTTTCAACTCCAGTCAACAAAAATGTCTGGAGCAGTATGGAAATATTTTACGGATACCGGCAGAAGAATTTCTCCTGTATCCTCAATGAAGCAGCCTAACAAACAGACAGATACGTTACTTGTTCCGAAAAGAGGAAAGTATATTTTTCTGAAAATCACGAATATATCACATTCTTCCCTGGCTATTCGCTTGTCGGCAGAAAAAATCAACTCCAGCCTGAGAAAATCAAAAAAAGTAAGTAAGAAAGCTGTCACTTCTCCTTCTGAAAAAAAGCAGTCTGTCACACCAGATGCAATATCCGTGGTTTGTCCTCACTTTCTGTATATGAAACAAAATGGCAGTCATATGGTCACTCTGACAAACACGAAAAAATCATCTGTTTCAAAATACTTTAAAATAATCAGTACCAACACAGATGTAGTTACTATAAAAGAAAACAAAATAACAGCAGTATCACCGGGAACGGCTATCCTTTATTTTAAAAGCAAGTCTTCTTCTTTTTGCAATCGTTCCTGTCTGATTCGCGTTATGTAAACAGGAGGGATTTTTATTTTCGATTTTTTTAACAGGTTTTCTAATCACAATGCAACATTTTCGTTTCCTGCTCCTATTCTGCAAAAATATGAGGTGCAGCGAATGATAACTGCAAATCAACATAATGTACTGTATAAAGTGATTTCCCTTGAAACTGGAGAATACTATGTCTTAAAAATACTTTCCAAAAAGTATTTTTGCAAATCACTTTATCAAACTATTTTTTCTTTCAAAAACAAACATCTGCTGCTGCCGGCAGAAGAATTTCGTGATGCTTCTTATGTTTATTTTATCACGCCATATTTTGATACATTAGGACAGGTGTTATCCACACGAAATTTTTCTTTTGCTGAAATCAGACAATTATCAGAAGATATTGGACAGGCTGTTTCTGCCCTGCATCAGGCCGGAATCCTTCATCTGGATATCACACCACAAAATATTTATCTGGATAAAAATCATCACTTTTATCTAGGTGACTTTTCCTCCTCGTGTTACGCAGATAAGAATTTTTTGCTTTCCTTTTATTACAAAAAGAAAGTTTACCGTACCCGGTCACGCACTACATTTTCGCTGCCGGAACAAAGAAAATCTTCACTGCCTGCGTATTATCAGGATTTGTATCAGATTTCACTGCTTTTATTTATGCTGCTGCACAACGGAAATCTTCCTGAAAATATTTCCTTAGCAGATATAAGTCCTTTTACTCCGGCAGATAACATTTTTCAGAAAATATTTTTTGTGGCAGACAATGTGCATACAGATGAACTGCCAAAAACCAAACAGCCACTTTATTCGACGGAAGCCTTTTTTGCTTCTTTAGCAGAAGCCTTTGCACTCTGCGACAAAGAACGTCTTTGCCGGGAGTACAAAATTGCTTTATCTGATGCCAGTGTAGCAAAAAGCGATATAGCTGATATCTTAAACGATACAACGCTGGAAATGATTTCTCACGAAAAAGAAGAAAAAGGACTCGCAAGTATGCTGTTTCTTTTTGCCGGATGCCTTTTTTTGTTTTCTCTTTACCAGGTTGTTGCACCAAAAGTAAAAGAAGATACTTTTTCAAAAAAGCAGGATTATGTAATATCAGTTGCGACAGGTTCTGCACTAGAGAAAACTACGGCATCTTCTGCGCCCTCTCCGGTGGAAAATGCTGTGACAAAATCCCCTACACCCTCTCAGTCGGAAAATACTGTGACGGCATCTTCTACACCTTCTCCAGTGGAAAGTGCTGTAACAGAATCTCCTGTGTCCTCTCCAGTGGAAAACGCTATAACGGCTTCTCCTGTTCCTTCTCCGTCGGGAACTCTGGATTGCACTTTGAATATTGCGAATAAATCTTATGCAGATTTATCATCATCCGATTTATCGTCGTTACATGTAACCACTGCTACAAATGAAATCAAAATAGTGATTGCCAGTCATAATCTTTTTAACAACAGTAGTACTTTTGAAAGTTTTACTTCTTTGCAGGAGTTATACCTTGATAACAATAAAATCTGCTCCCTGTCTGGCCTGTCAGAATTGAAAAAATTGAAAATTCTGAGTTTGTCAGACAATAAACTTTGCGACATAACCGAACTTTCTAAAATTACATCCCTGTCCATTTTAGATATATCCGGCAATAAAAATATTAAAAATATTCGCACTCTGTCTACACTGAAAAAATTGCAATATCTTGTTATAACAGATACTAACATTACGAAAAAAGAGGTTTCCTTTTTGCAAAAAAAACTTCCTCTTTGCACCATTTTATATTAGGAGGTATTTATGATAAATAGACTACTGAAAGCAAACAAAACGAGCGATAACACTTTATTTCCTTTTTATTGTCTTGCGATTATTTTCTTTTTTACCCTGCTTTGTTTTAGAAATCCTGTTTCCTGCTCTGCCAAAGAATCCACGCGCCTCCCCTACGCCAGAATCACAGCAGAAACCACTGTCAATCCGTGGAATTTTACGATTACATTAAAAAGCAGCCGTATTCTGCTAAAAAAAGAAGTTGCAAAAAGCAAAATTGTCCTTTCTTCCAAAAAGAAGAAAAACTTTAAAATAATTGCTTCTTTTTATAAACTTTCCAAAAACGGACGAAATATTTTATACAAAATACCTGCCTCAAAGCAGCATCTTCTGTGTCCTGCAAACACTTCCAAAAATGGAATTTACTATTTGCAGTCTTCCCTTTTTGCCGGAAAAAGAAAAGTCCGTTACAGCGAACGCTTAACAAAAAATACAATTGCAGGATTCGTATGCAACTACAACGGAAAACCGATTGCAAATGCCTCTGTCAGATTAAAAACAACTTCTAAAACCCTTACCTGCAAAACAAACAAAAACGGATACTATCATCTGTTCTGCAACCGTAAACCGGTTTCTCTGACTGCCACAAAAAAAGGTTTTCAAAAAAATACCATTACTTCATTAAACCTTTCTTCAAAGGGAATTGTTTGCGAAAATATTATATTAAAATCCTCCAAAAACTCTTCCTGCCTGCTGGATTTTCTAGTGACCGATTATAATAACCAGCCGCTGTCAGATACAACCATTCAGATTTTTTCTGCAACTGCGCGAAAAAATACACAAAAATTGTCAGGCTGTTCTTCGCAGACTGACACACTCAAAAAAGGAAATATTGTTTTCTCCGGAAAAACGGATTCTTCCGGAAGATTATCGCTTGGCTCTGCAAAAAATGCCATTCTGACTCCTTACACAAAAATTGTATGGAAAAATGACACACAGTTTTCCTATTTGCGCACTTATCAGACCAGTCTTTGGAATCGGAAGCAGTTAGCAAAGCCACTCCGTCAGGACGAAACTTACCTTATCTATTTTACAAAAAATGCTACGCAAAAAAACACAGCAAAAAGTTATGAAACAAAAAAGATGATTTTTTCTTTTGCCCCTTTTTATACAAACCACGTTTTGCTTCATATGCAATTAAAAGAGCTTCCCGTAACAAAAACAAATTCACTTTACATTGACTATAACCATAATATTGATATCGATTCCTGCCAGACACTTACCGTATCCTTGTTTTGCAAAGAGGATGCCGTTCCTTTTTACCAAAAAACATATGCTAAAAAATCGCTTGCCATTGCAGAAAATACAATTTCTCTTCCTTTGCTTTCCAGCTTATCTCTGCCCGATGGAAATTATTATGTACAGCTGCGTGCTAATGACAGCCAGAATACTGTGACAGGTATTTCCTCCGTATCTTCTTTACAGGTAAGAAATGGTAGGATTTTGCCATTGCTTATTTCTTTAGAAAAACCATACTATTCACGAATTTTGGTTTTTGGCAATTCCGTTAATATGTCCAATAATATGGCTGCAAATTCTTCTGCTACAGCCTCTTTTAACCTGTACCAGATTTGGGACAGCAGATACTTTTTAGTCGGTTCTTTTTCCAGTACCCCTTTTCTGTTTTCTTCCTATCGTCTGCCAACAGCCAATCTGGTTATTTCATCACTACTAAAAGACGGAAAGTATTTACTGTGTCCCATTTCCGACACAATGGTAGGCGAAACCTATTCTGTCCTGAATACACAAAAACTCATATTATCGCAGAATGCAGAAAATACCTTGTCAGAAGCACCCTCTGCCCAAATTTGCTGTAAACCTGCTAATTCATCCTCTTATACAGCAGCCTCAACAAACTCTGCATCAACCAATTCTGCCTCGACCAATTCTGCATCCATAGCTTCTGCTAATTCGTCATCCTCTGCTGTATTAACTGCACCATCTGACTTTATACCACAGACGCTTGACATTTCATATTACAGCAGTAATGCCATAACGCAAAATAGTGTTCGTACCAGCACTTCTTACCCTAATACAATACTTGCCTTTTACAACAGCAACGGAAAATTACTGAAAACTTCTCTGACCGTTTTCTCCGGCACAAAAACAGTTTTTCGTAAGAAAAAAGGAATCCTTGACATTTACCAAAATAAAAGAATTCTGAAAACAAATCAGGATTCTTACCGTTAATATTTTATTTTTACCGCTACTATTTTAATATGTTGTAACACCATCTTTTGTTACCATTGCCAGAACATTTTTCATATTTTCCGGCTGTGTGTCACTAAATGTATATGCCGATTTCAAATAGGATAAGGCTTCCTCTAATTTCTTTTCAGAAGAAGAATACAGAGTTGCTAAAACCTCTCCTTTTTCTACCTTGCAGCCCGTCTTTTTAAAGAAACGAATGCCAGCAGTGCTATCAATGATGCTGTCTTTCGTTTCACGGCCTGCTCCTAAAATTACGGATGCTTTACCACACATTTCCGTATCCATATGTTGGATATATCCCATTTTTGGGACAGTAAGATTTTTTTGGAAAGGAGCTTTTTTAAACTTTTCAGGATGATAAATATAAGATTCATCGCCTCCCTGCATTTTTACCATTTCAGCAAATTTCTCTAAAGCACTTCCATTTTCTATTGCTTCTTTCACTAACTTCTGGCATTGTTTATAATCTCCTATTTCGCCTAATACCAGCATATTAACAGCAAAAATTTCACATATTTCCTGAAAATCTTCCGGGCCAAATCCTTTCAATGTTTCAATGGCTTCTATCATCTCAATATCATTACCAACGGCTACTCCCAGCGGAACATCCATATTTGTCAGGATTGCTATGGTTTCTCTTCCGGCACCTTCCCCGATAGCAACCATTTTTTCAGCCAGTTTAACAGCTTCCTCTTTTGTTTTCATAAAAGCACCACTTCCCACTGTAACATCAAGAACAATCTTATCGCTACCTGCTGCCAGTTTCTTACTCATAATAGAAGCTGCAATTAAAGGAATGCTGTCTATCGTAGCCGTAACATCACGAAGTGCATATATTCTTTTATCAGCCGGTGCAATATTTGCAGATTGTCCAATTACTGAAACACCTGACTGGTTCACATTCTGAAAAAACACCTTCTCGGGAATGGCCGTTTGAAATCCGGGGATTGATTCCAATTTGTCTACTGTTCCTCCAGTAAATCCCAGTCCTCGTCCACTCATTTTAGCAACTTTTCCACCACAAGCTGCAACAAGTGGCGCAACAACAAGTGTCGTCTTATCGCCTACTCCACCCGTGCTGTGTTTGTCCACTTTAATCCCTTTGATTTCCGACAAATCCACCATATCACCAGACTCTGCCATACAATTTGTCAAATCCAGTAATTCTTTGTCTGTCATTCCCTTAAAATAAATTGCCATCAACAGGGCTGACATCTGATAATCCGGAATTTTTTCCTTAACATATCCGTCTACGGCAAATGCTATTTCCTCTTTGCTTAATACCTCTCCGTGTTTCTTTTTTTCAATAATATCATACATTCTCATAAGCTGTTCTCCTCAACATTATATTTTTTCGTAAGCTGGTTTTCCTCAGCGTTATGCATTTTTGTAATCTAGTTCTCCTCAGCATTATGCTTTTTTGTAAAGTGCTTTCTTTTTATCTTATCTTTTCATATCCTGTGCCTATCTGTCTTCTGTTAGATTCCCTGGTCCAAATCCCATAGGAAGCAAATCTTCCAATAAATAAATCTGACATTCTTTTTCTGATTTTGCCAAAATAATTTCAAATTGCTTTGGATTGCAAAATTCTTCCATTACTTGTAAGCAAACGCCACAAGGTGCGCAGTAATCTAGTTCTCTTCCTGCTTTGCCACCTACTATCGCTATTTTTTGAAATTCTCTTTCGCCTTCACTGACTGCTTTAAAAAATGCTGTTCTTTCGGCACAATTTGTAGCAGTATATCCTGCATTTTCTATATTGCAGCCAGAAAATAATTTTCCAGATTTTGTTTCCAGACACGCTCCCACACAAAAATCAGAATACGGTGCATACGATAATTCGCGTGCTTTCAGAGCCAGACGAATAAGTTCTTCATACCGGCTTTCTGAATTATTTTTTTCCATACCTGCCATCCCCTTTTCTTTTACTTTTTAAATTAATTTATCTTTTTCTTCGTTTTTTCTACGATTTACTTCTCGCTCTTTCTGCTTCCTTTTCTATTCTATACTTCTCGCTCTTTCTGCTTCCTTTTCTATCCTATACTTCTCGCTCTTCCTGCTTCTTTTTCTATCCTATACTTCTCACTCTTCCTGCTTCTTTTTCTATCCTGTATTTCTCGCTCTTTCTGGTACTCTTTCTTTCCTACACTTTTTGCTCTTTTTATTTCCCGTGTACTTTCTTTATTTGCCTTCATTTTTTATAATTTTTACTAAGCGACTGGTTCCCAGACGTGATGCTCCTAATGCAATAAATTTTTCTGCATCATCAAAATCAGCAATTCCTCCGGCTGCTTTTATTTTCACATTTTTTCCTACATATTTTGCAAATAATTCAACGTCTTCAAATGTAGCTCCTGCCTCAGAAAATCCCGTTGATGTTTTTATATAATCTGCACCCGCTTCCGTCACAATTTCACACATTTTGATTTTTTCCTGTCTTGTTAACAAACAGGTTTCAATAATAACTTTCAATATATGATTTTCGCAAATTTCTTTTATTTTTTTAATTTCATTTGTGATTTCTTCATACTTTTTATCCTTTAACATACCGATATTAATAACCATATCAATTTCATCAGCACCATTTTCTAACGCATCTTTTGTTTCAAACGCTTTTGCTTTTGTTGTCATATATCCATTCGGAAAACCAATCACTGTGCAAATTTTCATTTTGTCTTTTACATATTCCTTTGCCTGTTTGACATAAGATGGTGGAATACAAACAGAAGCCGTCTGATATGCTATTGCATCATCACAAATTTCTTTTATTTCTTCCCACGTTGCTGTCTGTGCCAGTAATGTATGGTCAACTTTATTTAATATTTCTGTTTTCATATCTTTTCTATCCTCCAGTTTATTCTTTCTTTCAGTATACCATTTTTTCTCTTTTTTTACATTGATTTCTTTTTGAACAATCATTTTACGACTGTTCACACTTTTTCAACATTTATATGTTACATTACAAAATGTATTGCAGCATAAATATTCTTTGATTCATCACATTCCAGTTAATAATTATGGTTATATTAAGGATATTTAATAATAATTTACTTTCCCTTCGACAGATTTCATATTATAATAAAGGCTGGGAATAATTTGTAACATAATATATTATCCGTTATGCCAAAACAATCGCAAAATGGAGGGAGAAAAAAATGAAATTACTTACTATTACAATACCATGTTATAATTCGGAAGAATATATGAGCCATGCAATAGAAAGTGCATTGGTTTGTGGTGAAAATGTCGAGATTTTAATTGTTGATGATGGTTCTACAGATGATACTTTGCGCATCGGAAAAGAATACGAAGAAAAATATCCAACAATTATCCGGACTATTCACAAAGAAAATGGTGGACACGGTTCTGCTGTAAATACAGGTATCCAAAATGCTACAGGACTTTTTTTCAAAGTGCTGGATAGCGACGACTGGTTTGATGAAAGCAGTTTAAAGAAAATTATGCACTTCATCGAATACGTTAATAAAGAAGATATCCCATTGGATTTAATTATCAGCAACTATGTATATGAAAAACCTAGTTTGAACAAGCAGAAATCTATTAATTATAAGAGTGCTCTGCCGTGCAACAAATTCTTTACCTGGGATGATGTTAAGCATTTTAAAATGAGTCAGAATCTTCTGATGCATTCTTTGATGTACAGAACACAATTGCTACGCGACTGCAATCTTACCCTTCCGGAACATACATTTTATGTGGACAACATTTTTGCTTTCACGCCACTTCCTTATGTTAAGAAAATGTATTATTTGAACGTCGATTTATATCGCTATTTTATCGGAAGAGATGACCAGTCCGTAAATGAAGCAGTAATGACAAAGAGAATCGACCAGCAAATCAAAATCACAAAAATTATGATTGATTCTCATGATTTTCTTGCTTTGGAAAACAAAAAATTGCAAAGTTATATGCTAAAATATTTGTCTATGATGATGATAGTCAGTTCTGCTTTGCTGGTAAATGAAGGTTCTGAAGAAAGCCTTGCAAAAAGAGAAGAACTTTGGGATTACCTAAAAAACAGTAATTACACGGTTTACAAAATCATACGTGACCGTAAATTTGGATTGCCTTTGCAGTTCAAGAGTAATTTAGGAAAAAAAGTAATTGTTTACGGATACCGTTTTTTCAACAAAATTTATTCGTTTAACTAATTATTACCTTAGGAGGCACTTATGGGGGAATTATTGTACTATAATGAAGAGGACGAGTGGAATCGTGCATTACTGCTCTATAACGCTGTACTAAAAGAAGTTTGTACGAAAATTGAAATATTAAATAACGAATTTAAACTGGCACACCAATACAATCCTATTGAGCACATCACTTCGCGCATTAAGTCTGCTGAAAGTATTGCACGAAAAATCAGGCACAAAGGAAAAGAACTTACTTTGGAAAATATCCTGCGCTATATCAATGATGTTGCCGGTGTACGAATTATCTGTTCTTTTACTTCTGACAATTATCGTATTGCTGAAGCCATCGCAAAACAAAATGATGTTACGGTTATCAAAGTAAAGGATTATATTGCCAACCCAAAACCAAACGGATACACCAGTTATCATATGATTGTATCCATCCCTATCTTTTTATCAAATGATGTTATTGATACAAAAGTAGAAATTCAAATCCGTACTATTGCAATGGATTTTTGGGCCAGCTTAGAGCACAAGATTTACTATAAATTTGAGGGGAAAGCTCCTCAGGGAATCCGAGATGAATTAAAAGAATGTGCTAATATCATTTCTTTTTTGGACCAAAAAATGCTTTCTATCAATGAATCCGTAAAGCATTACAATGATGATTATTATCACAATAATCCGGTTGACTCTGATGTTGACGCTGCTCCAGAGGATGATATAGAAGATGGTTTTTCTGAACATATCAAATCTCTATTTAGTACAATTGAAAGTGATTAAGATTGGAAAATTTATTTGGAATATGATTTGTTTTTGATTTCGTATTCAATTGGAATATAATTTGATTTTGTTTTAATATTCAATTGGAATATAGTTTTTTATTTGAATTTTGTTTTGATTTTTGTTTTGGATATAGTTTTGAATATGGTTTGATTCTTATTTAAAATTTGTTCTGCAATTTCTTTTGAATATGATATAAACAAAAAAGACACTGTGTGATATTAGCAGATTATGTATCTGGAAAATCTGCTAATATCCATAATGTCTTTTATTTTTACTTCTTTACTTCATTGTTTTCTTGCTTTTTGTCTTTTCTTTTTTATACGTTTTCTTCTTTGCTACTGCCTTATCTGTTTTTCTCTGCTAACTTTTTCAGACTTGTATTAGCCTTTGCTTCCTCAAGTGCCTGCTGTTCCTCTTCGGAAAGTATTACAAATGCCTCGCCGTTTACAACTTCTTTTGCATAAGTATAGCAGCCTTCTTTTGAACTGTGCATAGAATTGATGATAAATCCGTTATTCTCTGCCGTTAATAAAACTAACACAAAACTTAACTTTCCACCAATTTCTTTAAATGCATCATATTTTACCAGTCCAATTTTCTGATATGCTGTAATTAACTGGCCATTAATTGATTTTATCTTAGAATAAATATCCTTTACATTTACCTCCAGCGTATCAATTGCAGCAAATTTTTCTAATATGGACTTTTCAAGATTTTTTCCGCTTTCTCCTGCCATAAAGATTTTATACTTTTTGCGCATACTTGCATTTTTTGCCATGGTCACAACCAGCATAATAAACATAATTAATATAACTACAGCCATTCCCATTACAACATAACCAATGTCAATTCCGTACTGTTCAAATAATTCCATTTTATTCTCCATTCCTGTGTTTTACTTTGCGTTATTATTATCTTTTTACTTCATAAATATATTTGCAATATTCACACATCTTTTTGTTTTATCTTTTTTCATTTAAGATAGTCTATAATATATTACCAACTAAAATAATTTGTATCATTATATATCATATGTATAAAGTATTAGCCATAAAATAATATATTACAATCTAGTGATAAATTATATTATTTCATTAAATACAGTTTATAATATTTACATTATAAATATAATATCTGCATCAAATGACTAAAATATTTCCATTCTATGTAATAGAATATTTTACTTTACATATGTTATGTAATACTAGTTTTTCATTTGTCCCATAAGTTCCATTATTCTTTCAAATTCTTCTGTAGAATAATATTCTATTTCGATTTTTCCTTTTCCGTTTTTCTTTTGGTTAATATTTACTTTTGTTCCTATAATTGCTTTCAATTTTTCTTCAAATTTAGATAATACAATTTTTAACTGCTCATTTTCCTCTGTATTGCCTTTTTTCTTTTCTTCTCCGCTTAAAATTTTCTTTACTAATTTTTCTGTTTCTCTGACGCTTAATTTTTCATCAAAAATTTTCACTGCCGTATCATACTGTACGTCCTTATCCTCAATGGCAAGCAACGCCCTGGCATGTCCACTTTTGATTTTATCTTCAATTAACATCACTCTGACTCTCTCATCTAATTTTAATAAACGAAGAGAATTTGTAATTGTCACTCTGCTCTTTGAAACTTTTTCTGCAACTTCATCCTGTTTCAATTTATATTCTTCAATTAATCGCTGATATGCCTCTGCTTCTTCAATCGGATTCAAATCCTCACGCTGTATATTTTCTATCAACGCAATTTCCATAACTTCCTGATTTGTATATTCTTTTACAATAACAGGAACTTCTTTTAATCCAGCGATTTTTGATGCTCTCCATCTTCTTTCACCGGCAATAATCTGATAAAATCCCTTTTTTCCTTTCTGTACAATCAAAGGTTCTATCAAACCATGCTGCTTTATAGAATCAGCTAGTTCCTGCAAAGAATCTTCATTGAAATTCTTTCTAGGCTGAGATGCATTTGGTTCTATTTTATTAATAGCAACTTTATCAACTTCTTTAATAATTTCTTTCACAATTTCTTTCTTTTTTCCATTTTCTGCTTCATGTGTTTTTGGAATCAATGAATCCAACCCACTTCCTAATGCTTTTTTTGCTGGCATATTTTATTCCAATCCCCTTTCTATCACTTCGTCTGCTAAATCACGATAGCCCTCTGCTCCTGCAGACTTACTATCATATAAATTAATTGGTTTTCCGTGACTTGGTGCTTCAGCCAAACGGATATTTCTTGGTATTATTGTTTTATAAATATTTTGTTTTAAATTTTCTTTTACATTTTCGACTACTTGCAGTGATAAACACGTTCTCGCGTCGTACATAGTAAATACAACGCCTTCTATTTCTAATTTATCATTTAGTCTTTCTTTTACCAATTCAATTGTATAAAGTAATTCGCTAAGTCCTTCCAAAGCATAATATTCACACTGAATTGGTACTAGTATAGTATCTGCTGTAGTCATTGCATTAACTGTTAAAGTATTCAAAGATGGAGGACAGTCTATAATGATAAAATCATAATTGTCCTTTACTTTATCAACTTCCTTTTTTAATATGTACTCCCTATTTTCTTTACCTATCAATTCTATCTCGGCACCTGCCAGACCTCTCTCCGAAGGAATCACTGTCAATCCATCACAAACAGATGGCTCCATTGCTTCCCAGATTGTAGTTTGCCCTAATAAAATTTGATAGCTAGTATTGACTACTTTAGATTTATCAATTCCTAAACCACTTGTAGCATTTCCCTGGGGGTCCATATCAATCACTAAAACTTTTTTACCTTTTTCAGCAAGACAAGCAGACAAATTAATTGCCGTTGTTGTTTTGCCTACTCCACCTTTCTGATTTGATATTGCAATTACTCTACCCATTACTTTTTCCTTTCAAATGTTTCACGTGAAACATATTGTGTGTTTTTCTATGAAATCTATTTTAGTTGTCTGTTAAACAAAATTCTAACCAATTATATTATACCACGTTTTTTACAATATGATAATATAAATTGTATCTATATTTTAACTTTTTAGAATGATAGAAAAGATACGTATTAACTTTCTGAATAAATCCATAAATACATATTTTTCTAAATATAGAAAAATAGAATTCACATACTCTTCGTAACCAAAATTAAAAATTTGCATATTTATATTTTATATATGTACATACATGTATTATTTATATATATGTATTTGCATCTTCATATCAAGAAATTGTGATACGAACAACAAAATCATAATACTTAATAAGATAGATATTAAAATGGAATTATAAGCAAAACAATAATAAAAAATTGTAAGGCATATTTAATATAATTTTTTTCACAGGAGGAGTATTTTATACATAAATAAACGTTTCACGTGAAACATTTAAATTTATGTGTCAGATAATAAATCATATAAAAGAAAAAATTCGTATACTTCTACTAAAGCAATAGTATTCAAAATACTTTAATTTGTTATAACAACCAAATTTTTTCTCACTTTCCATTTATTTAGGAATTACTTCATAAATAACTGGTAAGATATGCAAATTAATATAATAATTACAAATATATTATTATATCTATACATTTTTATATTATTATGTTTATATATTCAATCACCTATTAAATATATCTATTTAAAAAAGTAAACGTTTCACGTGAAACATTTTACTTTTTCACTTAACACATTAAATCACAATAAAAATAACCCATATAAATTTTAAAACACATATTCTTATTCTTACTATATTTTTTTGTAAACTTGGAAACAAAATTGTAATAAAAAGCGTTGATATAAAACATAGAAATAAAAGATGAAAAATTGCTAGAAGAACTATAGAAATAAAATTAATTAGAATAAAGTATAGAATATAATTACTGAAGCATATTATAAAAGCATAATATACAATAGACCACCAAAAGCAAACTATAAAAACATAACATACAATAGACCACCAAAAGTAAACTATAAAAACATAACATACAATAAACCACCAAAAGTAAACTGTAAAAGCACAACATACAATAAACCGTCAAAACAAACTTTAACAGTTCAACACAAATAAACCTAGAACAAACTATAAAATATATCAAATCACTGAAACATTTTATAAGAGCAAATCATAGAAGTAAAACGTAAAAAACAAATTATATAACTAAAACTACAATAATACATAGAGATAAAGTACAAAATAAGCACAAGAGTAAAAATAAGACAAGACAACGTTTCACGTGAAACATTGTCTTGTCTTATTAACATCACCTATTACTTATCTCCTTATCACTTAAATAAACTCTATTTTGAAATATTTTCATTTTCTTTTCCAACTTCATTACTGTTACTCTCACCATTATTTTCTCCATTATCCTCGTCTTCGCTCTCTTCTTCGTTATTCTTATACGTAGAAGCAAGACATAGAAATGTAGCACCAAGAGCGAGCCACATACCTCCTAAATAATAAGTTTTACTACTTACAAAACTTATTATTGCAGATAAAAAGAATAACACAGAAGCTACATAGTAGAGTGTTGAACTAAATTTTTCCTTTTTCATTATTTTCCTCCTATCCTATTTTTATAACTATTTCTTATAACTATTTTATAGTCCCATAATTTAATCAGATATTACATATACAATTGTGCCCTATATATTACTTCATAAAACCAAATATTGTACGTATCACTACACCCTTATTTCATATTATCCTTTTACTATTTTCGCACTTAATAAAGGAAACCCTACATTACAATTTTCTTTTACCTTACAATGGATTTCTTTTTGGCTTTCCTGCCTGGCGTGGGTACCTCTTTTCCAACTTCTTGCTTTTTTGAAAAACTGCAAGTACTCTAAAAAAGTCACTATCAGGTATACTATAAGAATATTCTTTTTCCAAATTGCAATGTAAAACAGATAATGCATTTTTTGATTTTTCCAATTCCAGTTGCAAAGATTCGCTTTTGTATGAAACAAATTTTCCATTTACTTTTACAAAAGGAGTACACAATTCTAACAAGACAGGTAAAGAAGCAACAGCTCGCGATACACAAATATCAAATTTTTCGCGATACTCCTGATTTTGTCCTAAATCTTCTGCACGTCCGTGAACTGTTGTCACATTATTTAAACGACATTTTTCCGTAACCATATTGATAAAGTTTAATCTTTTATTTAAGGAATCCATAAGTACAAATTCTGTTTCCGGATACAAAATTGCTAATGGTATTCCCGGAAAACCAGCACCCGTTCCCACATCAACTACTTTGCAATGTGACAAATCTATAAATTTTGAAACAGATATACTATCAATAAAATGTTTTAAAACAACTTCGTGCATTTCCGTAATTGCCGTAAGATTCATTGACTTATTAGTTTCTAACAATAAATCATAAAATATTTCAAACTGAGCCAACATTTCCTCTGTAAGAGAAATTGATAATTTTTCAGCACATAATTTCAAATAATCTTTCATCAATATCTGTTTCCTTCCTATAAAGCAAATTTATTTTCCATTCTTTTCCAAATAAATAAGTAATACAGAAATATCTGCCGGTGAAACTCCTGATATACGGGATGCCTGTCCCACAGAAGCCGGACGAAAATCCTTCAATTTCTGCACTGCTTCTTTTCTCAGACTATATACCTCATCATAATTAATATCATTAGGAATTTTCTTTTTCTCCAGTTTTTTAAACTGAGCAACCTGTCGCATCTGGCGCTGAATATAACCATCATATTTCAAATTAATATTTACCTGCTCACATACATCATCCGGTAGTGCCGGTCTGTCTTTATCAATTACCGACAAAATATCATAAGACAATTCCGGTCTTTTCAAAAGTTCTGCCATTGTTGAACCAGACTGCAAAAGTGTACTATTGTGTTCTTCTAAAAACTTCTGTACTGTTTCACTTGTTCCTACCGTTGTCTTTTTCAAACGCTCCACTTCCGAATCAATCAGTTCTCTCTTATGACATAATTTATCATAACGCTCCTGCTCAATCAAACCAATATGGTAACCAATTTCTGTCAATCGCAAATCAGCATTATCCTGTCTGAGCAGCAAACGATATTCAGCACGGGAAGTCATCATACGATATGGTTCATTTGTTCCTTTTGTAATCAAGTCATCAATCAAAACACCAATATATGCCTGTGAACGGTCTAATACCAATGGCTCTTTTCCTGCCAGTTTCTGTGCAGCATTTATTCCTGCAATAATTCCCTGAGCAGCAGCTTCTTCATAACCCGAACTTCCGTTCGATTGTCCTGCACTAAAAAATCCATCAATATCTTTAAATTCCAATGAAGCTTTTAATTGCACCGGATTAATACAATCATACTCAATTGCATACGCATTACGGACAATGGTTGCATTTTCCAAGCCTGGAACACTATGATACATAGCATACTGAACATCTTCCGGCAATGAACTGGACATTCCACCAATATACATTTCATTTGTATAATTTCCTTCTGGCTCCAAAAATACCTGATGACGCTCTTTATCAGCAAAACGCACTACTTTGTCTTCAATAGAAGGGCAATATCTTGGTCCGGTTCCTTTTATATTTCCAGAATATAACGGAGAACGGTCAATATTATCCATAATAATTTTGTGCGTTTCTGCATTTGTATATGTCAGCCAGCAGGAAACCTGTTCCTTTTCGATTTCTTCCGGAGTATTTGTAAAAGAAAACGGAACAATCTTTTCATCGCCCTTTTGTTCTGTCATTTTATCAAAATCAATCGTTCTTTTGTCAACACGTGCCGGCGTTCCTGTTTTAAAACGACGGACATCAATTCCTAAATCTATCAGATTTTGTGTCAGCAGATTAGCAGCAGATAAACCATTTGGTCCCGTATTATTACTAACATCTCCATAAATGCATCTTGCCTGCAGATAAGTTCCTGTACACATAATGGCTACTTTGCATGGATAAATAGCATCTGAAGCTGTCCGGACACCCGTTACTTTTCCATCTTCAACTAGAACCTCTGCTACTTCTCCCTGTTTTATCACAAGATTATCTGTATTTTCCAGAACCTTTCGCATTTCCCGGCTATAATCTTTTTTGTCTGCCTGTGCTCGGAGAGAATGTACAGCAGGACCTTTTGACAAATTAAGCATTTTTGACTGAATATATGTCTTATCAATATTTTTTCCCATCTCGCCACCAAGAGCATCAATTTCACGAACCAGATGTCCTTTTGAACTTCCTCCGATATTCGGATTACACGGCATCATAGCGATACTATCAATACTGACAGTAAAAACTAACGTTTTAAAACCTAATCTTGCCGTAGCCAGTGCTGCCTCGCATCCTGCGTGACCTGCGCCGATTACAACAACATCATAACTTTCATAAGTATAAGACATTTTCTATCTCTCCTTTTGCTAAATCATTTTTTCACTCATCTGTTCTTTATTCACAAAATCAGCGTTTTAACTTACCTGCTTTTTTATTGCATAACACCTTGTATCTGTTACATCTTCTTATTTTCCCATACAAAATTCTTTAAATATTTTATTAACCAAATCCTCAGATGCCGTTTCGCCATTTATCAAACCAAGTTTTTTATATGCATCCATCATATCAATAATAAACAAGTCTTCTGTCATTCCATCTTCTATTGTCTGCAAAAGCTGCTGCAAACTGTGGCATGCACTTTCCACTGCTTCCAGATGACGAATACTGGTAAGATAAATTTGGTCATTAAACGATATATTTCCATCCAAAAATGAATTGGTAATATAATTTTCTAATTTCGACAAACCATCAGCTGTTTTACTTGAAAATGTAATACAGTTCCAATTTATCTTCTTCTGCAATTCTTTCTCTAAAACAACAGAATCCAAATCTGACTTATTTAAAAGAATAACACCTCTTTTTTCAGAAAGCAATTCCATTATCTGCATATCCGATTCATCCAAAGGTACACTGGCATCTACAACATAAATAATAAAATCTGCCTGATTTAAGTATTCCTTTGCTTTTTCCACACCAAGATGTTCCACAATGTCTTCTGTATCATGGATTCCGGCTGTATCAACCAGATTTAAAACAATATTCCCTATATTTACCGTTTCCTCAAGAATATCGCGCGTTGTTCCAGCAATATTAGTTACAATGGCTCTTTCTTCATCCAACAAAAGATTCATCAAAGAAGATTTACCTGCATTCGGTTTTCCTATAATAACAGTATTAATTCCTTCCGATTTCATTCTTCCATTTTCAAAATTATCCATCAATTGCTGCAATTTACTTATTTCTTCTTCTGTGGTTTTCTGGAGTTTTTCTGCAAATCCGTCCAAATCATAATGCTCCGGGTCATCTAAGGCCGACTCAATATAACCCATATTATAGAGTATCTCTTGTCTGATTTCTTCTATATATTTTGAAACTCTTCCCTCTAACTGCTTAACAGCACTATCCAAAGCAAATTCACTTTTTGAAGAAATCATTTTCATAACAGCTTCCGCCTGCGCCAAATCAATTCTTCCATTCAAAAAAGCACGTTTCGTAAATTCGCCCGGCTCTGCAAGTCTTGCACCATGATGAATTAGTAATTCCAATATTTTTTTTACAATAAATGGTCCACCGTGAGAATCAATTTCTACTACGTCTTCACAAGTATAACTTTTGGGATTTTTCATCAAAAGTACCATTACTTCATCAAGAACCACATTATCATCATTCACAATGTATCCATATTGTATTGTATGTGATTCTTTTTTTTCAAAATAATCAGAAGACCACTTTTCTTCTGTCTGTTGCTCAGCAAATTTCTTTGTGCGAAAAACTTCTCCAGCTATACGAAGTGCATCATTTCCACTAATACGGATAATTCCGATTCCACCACCCATACCACTGGCAATTCCTGCAATTGTATCACAATCCATTTTTTAATAAATCCTTTCTATATAGAACAAAAAGAGGGCTGGAATCCAGCCCCCTAACCAATTCACTTCTTTATTCCTCTACAGAAGTACTCTCTTCACTTTGGTTTTCTTTTTCTACTACTCTGCTTCTATAAGATTTGTTGTAATTGCTTTTTCCATAACGGTTACTACGAGAATATCTTCCATAACGCTCTCTTCCGGTATCAACACCAGGCTTTAAAGTAATCACCACTTTACGATACGGTTCTTCTCCCTCACTATGTGTTTCCACATATTTATCCTTTTGTAATGCAGAATGGATAATTCTTCTCTCATAAGGATTCATTGGCTCTAAATAAACAGGCTTATGGATTCTCTTTACCTTATGAGCAAGATTTTTTGCAAGATTTTCTAATGTTTCTTTTCTTCTCTCACGATAATTTTCTGTATCCAGCTTAATCTTAATATAATTTTCTGTGTTACGGTTTACAACAAGACTTACCAGATACTGCAAAGAATCCAGCGTATTGCCTCTCTTTCCAATGAGGATTCCCATTTCTTCACCGGAAAGTTCGATATTCATAAGATTTTCTAATTCATCATAATTAATATCAATCTGCACAACCATATTCATTGCATTGAAAACCTTGTTCAAAAATTCTCTTGCAATCTCTTCATAAGACATTTTTAAACGTACACGGATACGAGCCGGCTTGCTGATTAATCCAAGAAGTCTTGCTGATTCCTTTTCGATTACTTCATATTCAACTTTGTCGCTCGTTACTTCAAATTCCAATAATGCATTTGTTAATGCTTCATTAACTGATTTTGCTGTAAATTCTTTCCATTCCATAATACATATGCCTCCTAACTAAATTTTGGTTCTTTCTTTTTATTTCTTATTATTTGTAGTATCTCTTTGTAATATATTAGCATACGAAGCAATACTGCCTTCTTTATATTTTGTATTTGCCGTACTACGATAATTTGTTTTGTTCACTTTCTTAGTAACAGTAGCAGCATTTACCGTATTTTCTTTCTTCTTCTGAGAAGCCGGCTGTGGCTTTTTCTTGCCATAATCCTGCATTACAGTATTTGGGTCAACGCCCATTTTTTCATAACGTTTTTTCGTTTTCTCAACATTCTTTTCAATCTGCTCATCAATATCCATTCTTCCAAAATAGAAATTAATGCCAAGTGACTGGAAAATTCTAAATACGTTACCCGCTACCCAGTAAATACCAACACCGATTGGGAACATAAAACACATTAAACCGGATACAAATGGCATAATGTTGTTCATCATCTTCATAGATGCAGCAGTAGGATTCTCCGCATTTGTCTGCTGCTGTGAAGTACTTGCCATACTTAATTTTGTACTAATAATCTGTGTAATAACAGATAAAATTGGAATAGAAATGCTAAGGCTCTTAATTTTTGGTGCATCTGCGATATTCATTCCTAAGAAAGAATTAATATGAGATGCTTCTTTTGACACCTTTGCAATTTCTGTCGATAATGCTGGAAATTTATCTGCCAAATCATGCCATGCCGTTGTATTATACTGACCTAATACATCGACAAAATAGCTGATTTTAGAGCCATTTTCCTTTGCATTGTTTACGGCATCCGTAATAACATAAGTTTTTGTAGTTACTAATTTTGAAAGTTCTTCAACAGTAACTCCCAAATCTTTTAAACTATTTGCCATTCCGGCATACATATCATAAACTTGTCCTACATATGCAGGTACGTTATAAATAACACGATACAAAGCAAATAATATAGGGAATGTTATCAATAAAGGCAAACAGCCACTTGCCGGGCTGACACCATACTTCTGGTATACTGCCTGAGTTTCCATAGACATTTTCTGCTGTGATGCCTGGTCTTTTTTATTTTTGTATTTTTCCTGAATTGCCATAATTTCAGGATTCATAACAGAAGACATCTTCGCAAATTTCTGCTGCTTAATCTGTAATGGCAGCATCAAAGCATTTACTAAAAATGTAAATAAAATAATACAAATTCCTGTGTTTTCAATACCTACTAATGATAAAACATAAAAAATACCTTCCAGTATTTTTCCTAGTAAGCGTGCAATAGGTCCTAAAAAAGCACCCTGATAAGTTGTTAAGATTGCGCTCATCATAATAATTTTCCTCTGCCTCTATTAAGGTACAGGGTCATATCCTCCCTTCGCAAAAGGATGACATCTTAATATTCTTTTTACAGCTAAAAAACTCCCCTTTAAAAAGCCATATTTTTCCAATGCTTCAATTGCATATTGAGAACAAGTGGGTGTATAAATACAAGTTGGTCTTCTTTTTAAAGGAGATACATATTTGCGATATAAATTTATAAGAAAAATCATTATTTTCTTCATCTAAATCATCTCTTTATAATATGATGCATTTTTGCCAGATGCAAAACTGCACTTTCTATTTCATAATAACTTTTTCCTTTTGCTGTATTCCTTGCTATTAATACAATGTCAAACCCTTTTTCAAACTGTTCCAAATTTAATCGAATACTTTCTCTTATCAATCTGGTAACCCTATGCCTTACAACACTATTTCCTACTTTTTTACTAACCGAAATACCATATCTGTTCTTTTCCGAATTATTTTTAAGAACATACATCACCAAATACTTATTTGCATAGGATTTACCCTGACGATATACTTTAACAAAATCTCTGTTTTTTTTAATAGAATCTACTACCATAATCCCTCTACAAAAGCAAAACCTTATATATAGAAGAAAAGGTCACATAAATGCGACCTATGCGGATAACTTATGTCTTCCTTTTGCTCTTCTGCTTGCTAATACTTTTCTTCCATTAGCTGTCTGCATTCTCTTTCTAAATCCATGAACTCTGCTACGAGATTTTTTCTTAGGCTGAAATGTCATCTTCATTATCCATACACCTCCTTCAAATCATTATTATCAAAATACGCAAAATCACGTGTATCTCATATTATATTAGTAAATCAAGCATTCGTCAAGCATTTTTTTACTTTTTCTCTATATTTTCAGTTATTTTTTCCCTTATACATTCTATTCTCACATATTTATCAACTTTTCTAACGCATATTGCAGGTCATCCCTTTTCTTTCTCCACCTTGTTTTTTCCTTTTTTTGAAAAATATATCTAAAAATATACCTATTTGTCAGTTTTACAAACTGGGATTTATCTACTTCAGTTCATCATAAGTTGCTAATTTTTTCATTACTCCCACATATGTTTCATATTTCATACCCGTTTCTGGATTTTGAGGTGAATGGATATTGAAAAGGTATCCATTATCTCCATACCGACCTTGTAATTCTTCATCAAATAATCTCTCATCCATCCATACATTTACAACTCTGAAACACATGACCGCACTGTAGCCATCTTCAACCAAATCATATTCCCACTCTAGTTCACACTCAAGATTTACCATACATTCCTTTATCATTGGTGCATTTATTTTATGTGCAGCTTCAACTGATAATTTTGACATTGTTATTTCGTCATTATCATATGCGTTATTCTCTATTGTTTTCATGCATTGTAAAAATACATTTCGTGAAGGTATATTAACCACGCAACACGCAGTCTCTTTGCAAGATTTATACATATGTCCATTTTTATTCACACTTCCAAAAATTACATGATAACCATTTTCCCCGACAAAAGTACACCAAGACTGCATAGTAGCATTTGGAAGTCCATTTTTTTTATATGTAGTTACATTTACAAGAGGAGATGGAATTGCTAATACATGTTCCATCCATGAGAATCCGTATTCTTCATCCAATAATTCTGGACAATTTGTCATTTCTCTTTTCATTTTTATCTTCTCCCTCACAACTTCAAATTTATACAATCAATTATACCTTAATTTTTCTATCTAGACAATTCTTCGCTTTTTCGTTTTCTCATTTTCCTATTTTCTTTTACCCACTCTTTTTTACTTTATTCTCCATCTTCTTTTATTCCCATACT
>JAQYCU010000030.1 GCA_028724545.1 bacterium | reverse complement strand
AAATCGTAACATCACAGATTAGTGACAAATATCTTCCGGGTATTCTGATTGGTTATGTGAAGGATTTGAAAAAAGATTCTTCCAACGTGACACAGACAGGTTATCTGACACCGGTTGTCGATTTCAGTGGTCTGGAAATGGTTTTGGTTATCACAGAAGTAAAAGATTCGGAAGAACTTGAGGAGATGCTGAAATGAAGCGCTATATCAGTATGTTTTTTATTATAATTGTTGGCTTTTTAATGCAGACATCCATTTTTCCTAACTTTCAGTTAATCAATATTATGCCAAATATATTGGTGATTCTGACAGCAGCATCCGGCTTTATGTTTGGAAGAAAAGTGGGAATTTTTTCTGGTTTTCTCTGTGGAGCACTGATGGATTTGATGTATGGAAGTGTAGTAGGGGTTGGCATATTTATTTATGTCCTGATTGGTTATGTCAATGGCATTGCTAACAAATTATATTTTAAAGATGATTTATCAATTCCATTATTTGCAATCGCCATTAGTGATTTTGGATATGGAATTATGTACTATATCTGTTATTTCCTGCTTCGTGGAAGAACCGATATTTTCTCTTATTTGATTGATATTATTATTCCGGAAATGATTTATACAACGTTACTGGGCGTGCTGGTTTATAAATTTATTCACTGGCTGGATGATAAAATGTATCCGGAAGAAGAAGTCCCTTTGAAAAAAGGTGACAGAATATATTAAGCAGAACCCAGAAAGTGAGGCAGCAATATGTTAGACACCATAAAAGAATATATCACGAGTTTTTTTGAATCTCGTCTGTTGCCGGTTACGGTTGTATTTGTTTTATTATTTTGTATTCTGGTTAACCGTCTGTTTCAGCTGCAGATTGTAGAAACAGAAACCTACACGAACCAGACTGCCAAAATGACAGAACAAAACCGTGAAATCAAGGCTTCTCGTGGAAATATCTATGATTGCAATGGCAAATTACTGGCATATAACAAATTGTCCTATAATGTTACATTTGAAGAAAATGATAAAAATGCCAATTTAACTTCACAAGAAAAAAATAAAATGATTTATCGCCTTTTGAAAATTTTGGAAAGAGAAGGCGACCAGTTATCGGTTGAATTTTATATTGAATTTAACAAAAAAGGGATTCCTAAATTTAATATCTCTGGAAATTCCCTGCTACGCTTTAAGGCAGAAGTATTTTCAACAAAAGTAGCAGAGTTAAATCAGGAGCAGCGCGATATGTCAGCAAAAGAAATTTATGAATTTCTGCGCTACGATATGGGAACGACCAGTCCTAAATTTGACATAGGCGAAGAATATGATGACGAAACAGCATTACAGATACTGGCTGTTCGTTATGCTATGTATATCAACCGTTATCACAAATATCAGGCAATTACTCTTGCAAAAGACGTAGACGACAAAACGGTAGCTGCCATCAAAGAAAACAGTGGCGAAATGCCGGGGGTTGACATCGATGAAGATACCACCCGTGTATATAAAAACAGCAAATATTTTGCCCATATTCTGGGATACACCGGTGCTGTTTCAACAGAAAAACTGGCACAGTTAAAAGAAGAAGACCCGAATACTTCTTATACCACTTCCGACCAGATTGGTATTTCCGGCATAGAGAGCACCTATGAAGAATATCTGCGTGGAACAAAAGGAAGCGAAAAACTAAAAATTAATGAAACAACCAGCCGGGTAGAATCTGTCACAAAACAGAAAGATTCTGTTGCCGGAAATGATTTGTACTTAACGATTGATGCCGATTTACAGGAAGAATGTTACAAGCTGTTAGAAGAGCATATTGCCGGTGTTCTGATAGCCAATATCAATAACAGCAGCAGTGCAGGTTCCAAAGGACATTCAGCTTCCGAAATCAAAGTTCCTATTTATGATGTATATAGTGCTTTATTTACCAACAACATCATTGACTCTTCCCGCTTTACGGATAAAAATGCATCTGCACTGGAAAAAAGCACATACAAAAAATATAAGAACCAGTCGAAAATCATCAAACGGAAGATGCGCCGGATTTTAGCTGCAAGCAGTAAACAAACTGCTAAACAGTTATCTGATTCTATGGAAGAATTTATTGATTATTTTTATAAAGCATTAAAAAATGATGGCATTATTCTGACAAGTGATGTAGATGAATCCGATGAAACATTTAAAAAATATACATCATCCAAAATCAGTCTGAGTGAATTTTTGCAATATGCCATTAGCAAAAACTGGGTAGATTTAAGCCAGCTGAATATTGGAGAGCAATATTTCAGTACCGTGGAAATCTACGAAAAACTGATTGATTATGGTATGGATTTGCTGGAAAATGATACAACTTACCCAAAGATGATTTACAGTTATCTGATTCATCAGGGGACACTCTCCGGAAGAGATTGCTGTCTGTTGTTATTCGACCAGGGCGATATCAAATACAATGCCAATGAATATGAGAGTTTAAAACATGGAATTACTTCTCCATATTCCTTCATTATCCGTAAAATCAAAAAACTGGAAATCACACCGGGTGATTTAGGTCTTGAGCCTTGTTCCGGGGCATTAGTGGTTACTGATGTCAAAGGAAATGTAAAAGCAATGGTAAGTTATCCAAGTTATGATAATAATAAAATGGCAAATCAGGTAGATTCTGATTATTTTTACAATTACCTGACACAGGCTTCTTCGTCACCATTGCTGAATCGTCCGACGCAGCAGCTGCTGGCACCGGGTTCTACCTTTAAAATCATTTCTTCTGTGGCAGGTCTGGAAGAAGGCGTAATTTCAACCGGTACAACAATTTATGACAGGGTAAAATTTGCCAAGATTAATCCGTCACCAAGCTGCTGGAAAAAGTCAGGCCACGGCAATCTTCATGTTTCCACGGCCATCGAAGCATCCTGCAACTATTTTTATTACAATGTCGGTTTTCGTCTGGGATACGGAAAATCAAACGGAAGTGTGAATGATGCAAAAGGTCTTGCACGACTGAAAAAATATGCGGATATGTTTGGACTGACAGACAAATCCGGCGTAGAAATTCAGGAATCCAGTCCTAATTTTTCAAAAACAGATATTGTCCGTTCGGCAATCGGTCAGGCAACACATACTTATACGCCTGTACAAATTGCACGTTATGTTACAACCGTTGCCAATAGTGGTACCTGTTATAACCTGACACTTGTTGACAAAGTCAAAGATGTAAATGGTGATACGGTTTTAAATAACAAGGCAACCGTACGAAATAAAGTTTCGATTGCCAACAGCACATGGAATGCAATTCATAAAGGTATGTATCTGGTAACAAATGGTTCCGGAAGTTCTACCAGCTCTATGTTTTCTAAGTTAAAAGTGAAAGTAGCAGGTAAAACAGGAACGGCACAGTTAAACGCATATCACGCAAACCATGCGTGGTTTACATCCTATGCACCATATAATGACCCGGAGATTTCTGTTACATGCCTGATTCCAAATGGTTACGCATCATCTAACGCTGCGCAGACAGCAAGAGATGTATACAAATATTACTTTAGCAAAGACAAGAAAAAAGTATCTGGCAAAGTAAAAATGCCAGAGAGTACAGTAAATCATATGGATTAAACCTACTAATATGTGTTATAATGCAAAAAGGGATTTTAAATAATAAAAATATAATTGTATTCACAGATATACAGATTGGAGGGAGCATGAACGATACAGTAGTAATCAAAGGAACAAAATCAGGAATTATTCTGGTATTAAATGCAGATACCGAATATGATGTTCTGAAAAAAGACGTTGCTGCTAAGTTTAAAGCATCCGCAGCATTTTTAGGTGAGGCACAAAAAGCCATTACTTTTCAGGGCAAAGAGCTTTCAGACGACCAGAAACTGGAGATGATTGATATTATTCAGGAAAACTGCCAGTTATCTATTGTCTGTATTATGGAAGAAAATGAAAAAATGGAACATTCTTTCCAGCAGGCCATTGAAAATAAGATGATACAGACAGACTACAGCACCGGACAGTTTTTCAAAGGAAATCTTCGTTCCGGACAAGTGCTGGATGTTGAAACCAGTATCATCATTATTGGTGATGTCAAAGCAGGTGCAAAAGTGGTTTCCAAAGGAAATGTTATTATTTTAGGTTCACTAAAAGGTAATGTTTATGCAGGCTCTGCCGGTAATGAGAACGCTTTTGTCGTTGCACTGGATATGGACCCGATGCAGATTCGGATAGCCGATACCATTGCAAGAGCACCGGACAAGCCAAAAACAAAGCAGCCAAAAGAAACAAAAATTGCATTTTGGGAAGATGGAAATATCTATATTGAACCATTGGACAAAGATGTTATGAATGATATTCGGTTATAGATTTTTTTGCTGTTTTTTGATAGAATAGTAGGCAAAGTAATTTTTAGCTCAATATTAGTTCCTGGATTTTATGAATTTAGTCCTGATAAAAGAGCTTTCACAATAATATTCATTTAGGAGGAATAAGAACATGGGAGAAGTTATTGTTATTACATCTGGAAAGGGAGGCGTTGGTAAGACAACCACAACAGCAAATGTTGGTACAGGCCTTGCAATGCTTGGCAAAAAAGTTGTATTAATTGATACAGATATAGGACTTCGTAATCTGGATGTTGTAATGGGACTTGAAAACCGCATTGTATATAATCTGGTTGATGTCGTTGAAAATAATTGCCGCATTAAACAGGCACTGATTAAGGACAAACGCTATCCAAACCTTTACCTTCTGCCTTCAGCGCAGACAAAGGATAAGACAGCTGTTACACCAGAGCAGATGAAGAAACTGGCAGACGAATTAAAAGAAGAATTTGATTATATCTTAATGGATTGTCCTGCAGGTATTGAGCAGGGATTTAAGAATGCCATTGCAGGAGCAGACCGTGCATTGGTTGTTACAACACCGGAAGTTTCTGCTGTGCGTGATGCAGACCGTATCATTGGCTTATTAGAGGCAAACGAAATTGAGCAGACACATCTGATTGTAAACAGACTCCGTACCGATATGGTAAAAGAAGGAAATATGATGTCCAGTGATGATGTTGTTGAAATTCTTGCTGTTGACTTAATCGGTGTTGTTCCGGATGACGAGCAGATTGTCATTGCAACAAACAATGGTGAACCTTTAGTTGGTTCTGACTCAAAAGCAGGAAAAGCATATATGAATATCTGTAACCGTATTTTAGGAGAAGAGGTTCCTTATCTTGATTTAGAAGAAACAAAGGGCTTTTTCAAACGTTTTGCATCGATATTCAAAAAATAGTTTTGTTACATATAACATAGGATTATTTACAGAAATGGAGACAGTTATGGGTTTTATATCAAACTTTTTTAAAGGTTCCGAGAACAGCAGCGACGTTGCTAAAAATCGTTTAAAAGTAGCCATTACTTCTGACCGTGCAGTATGTTCTCCGGAATTAATGGAACAGATGAAAAATGATATTATCGAAGTGATTTCTAAATATCTGGATATTGATACAGAAGGACTGGATATTAAAGTAACAAAAACAGAACTGGACGATTCTTCAGGAACAATCAATGCTTTGCTTGCTAATATTCCAATTAAAGAAGGCTCCAGAAATTTCAGAAAAAGATAGTTGATTTCAGTTAGGAAGGCAGTATATGATTAACAAAATTAAGCAATATGATTGGAAAAAATACAATTATTCATTATTAATTGTTGTAATTATTCTTTGTAGTCTCAGTGCCTTTACCGTGAAATTAGCAGGTGGTGAAGAACATGGTATGGCTTTTATGAAGAATCAGTTATTTGGTATGATATTAGGACTGGTTATCGTAGCTGTACTATCTGTTCTGGACTATCATTTTATCTGTAAATTTGCAATTATTTATTATATTGCAGGCATCGTCCTGACTGCAGCAACACACTCGCCAATTGGTACAGACAATGAAACAGATGCAGACCGGTGGATTGATATTTTTGGCATTACTTTTCAGCCTTCAGAATTAATGAAAATTATTCTCATTCTTTCGCTCGCCGTGTTTTTTGTCAAAATGCAAAGCAGGCTGGACCGTTTTAGCACACTGGTTATTGCCGGTGTTATTACAGGAATCCCAGTGTTATTAATTATGTCACAGCCGGATTTGTCTTCCAGTCTGGTAGCCGTATTTATCCTGCTGGTTATGATTGTTGTTTCCGGCCTGAGTTATAAAATACTGGCTCCTATCTTTGCACTGGGCATACCTCTTGGTGTTGTATTATTCTGGTATATTCAGCAGCCATACAATGTAATTTTGAAAAATTACCAGTATAAGCGTGTTATGGCATGGCTACATCCGGAGACGGATGTAAAAGGGGACATTAATTTTCAGCAAAATCATTCCATTCGTGCAATTGCTTCCGGTAAATTAACCGGCAAGTTTATTCAGGATGGTGGTGTAAAAGCCGGGCAGTCCAGGGCATATGACAGCGTTGGTGTCAACGAAAGTGACTTTATCTGGTCTGTAATAGGAGAAGAGTTTGGGTTTCTTGGGTGCTGTCTGATTTTACTTTTATTTGCATTTGTTATTTACAAATGTTTTATGGTAGCCAAAAAATCACAGGATTATCTTGGTAAAATGATTGCTGTCGGTATTGCAGCAATGTATATGTTCCAGATATTTGCGAATATCAGCGTAGTAACACTGATATTTCCAAACACTGGTTTACCATTGCCTTTTTTGAGTAATGGTCTGAGTTCTATGGTGTCGTCGATGATAGGAATAGGATTGATAATGAATATCGGTATTCAGCCGGCCAAGTCCAGCAAAGGTGGATTTTCTATGCGTAATATGTATGGAAATGACCCGGTTTCAAGCATTGATATGGACTTGGAATTATAGCGCAAACCGGATAGATATATTTATGGGGAAGTAAAAGAAAAAAATGCAAAAGAAAGGGGATTATGACAATATGAATATTGGTTTAATTGCACATGATGCAAAAAAGATTTTGATGCAAAATTTTGCAATTGCGTATCGGGGGATTTTAAGCAGACATGATATTTACGCAACAGGTACGACAGGAAGATTAATAGAAGAAGTAACCAATCTTTCAGTTCATAAATATTTGGCAGGCCATCTGGGAGGAGAGCAGCAGCTGGCTTCACAAATAGAGCATAATCAGATTGACATGGTAATTTTTCTTAGAGATCCATTATCACCAAAATCTCATGAGCCTGATGTCAATAATGTCATTCATTTATGCGATATCTATAATATCCCTTTTGCTACAAACCTTGCAACAGCTGAATTATTAATAAAAGCACTGGACCGTGGGGACTTAGAGTGGCGAGAAGTACTAAAAAAAGAAGGAATCGAGGATAATGAATAAATCACGAAAAGCAGGGTGTGCACTGATTCTTTGTGTCTGCCTTTGTTTATCAGGCTGTGGTTCTTCACCGAATGCTATGTTTGAAAACTCCAGAGTATCTGTATCTTCGGTAAGTAATACACAGGATACAGTCAATACTTCTATGGAATATCTTTCAAAAGATATCTGTGTTATCCCAAAAAACGGACAGACACAGCCAAAAAGCAGTTTTATGACTGCCAAAGCAGCATTGATGATTAATGACAGTGACCAGAAAATGTTATATTCGCAAAATATCTATAAACGGGTATATCCGGCGAGTATTACAAAAATTGTTACGGCACTTGTCGCATTAAAATATGGAAATTTAAGTGATACAGTTACCATTAGCTACAATGCTTCGCACATAACAGAATATGGTGCGAAATTGTGTGGTTTTCAGGAAGGCGACAAAATCGTATTAAAAGATTTACTATATTCTTTTTTGATTTGTTCCGGGAATGATGCCGGTATTGCGATTGCAGAGCATATTGCCGGTGATGTGGATTCCTTTGCAAAAATGATGAACAAGGAAATGAAGGCAATTGGTGCCGTTCATTCTCATTTTGTCAATCCACACGGATTGCACGATAAGAAGCATTATACAACGGCATATGATTTATATCTGGTATTTCATAAACTGATTCAGAACGAAACTTTTCTGGATATCATTCATCAACCGGGTTATACGGCTAAATTTACAGATAAAAATAACAAAAGCAAATCGCTTTACTTTTTATCGACAGACCGTTATCTGATTGGACGGGCAACACCACCTTCCGGAGTTACCGTGATTGGTGGAAAAACAGGTACGACATCGGATGCCGGCTCTTGTCTGATTCTTTATTCCAAAGGAAGCGATAACAAAGATTATATTTCCGTGGTATTAAAAGCACCCGGTGCTTATGATTTATATGCCCAGATGAATTATCTGCTGGGATTTGCAGCAAAATAATACGTCAGAATGGTAAAATCCGGAAAATACTATCGTAAACAATATAAAAAAGTGCATTGTATTCTATCACATCGCAGAAAATAGAATCACATATGCACTTTTTATTTTTATCTCATTTTCGTTAAGGCTTTCAAACAATGGTACAATATTAGCACATATTATTTGCAATCCTGCCATAATAACTAATGGCATATAAGCCACTGATACCCACTAAAGCATAGATGATTCTGGAAAGCATGCTCATATCCCCAAACAGAAAACGAACCAGGTCAAACTGGATAAATCCAATAAGCCCCCAGTTGACAGCTCCAATAATTACTAATGTAAGTATTGTGTAGTCTAATATTTTCATATTTTATACCAAGTTCTGAGTTTGTAAAAACGTTACTCAGGATGCAAACGCATTAGGTGAAAAGAGATGTTTGCATCAATCCTTTCATAATATTTTTTTCACCTGTGGTTTTATAGTAGTAAGTGTTTGCAAAAAATTCCAAAATATACATAAAATATCTGTAAAATTTATCTGCAAAAAGTTTTCAAAAAAATCTCTTGCCAGTATGGAAAATAATCTGGAAACAGTAGACAAAATGATTGCAAAAGAGGTATAATAAAATGTATTGGAATTGCAACAAAGGGGCAGAAGTCAGGAGGATGTTTTATGAGCCGTAAAAATAGAAAAGTAGTCAAAATGAAACGACGTCCATCCTATTTTTTGGGAACTTTGTTTTTTTTATTTTCCATATATTTATTAGTCCTTTTTATTCAGTCTTTTACAAAGGAACACGTTTCTATCTATGAAGTAAATCAAAAACAGATTGCAGACAATGAAAGTCTGCGTGGCATTATATTGCGTGATGAAGAACTGGTCACTACAAAACAGGCCGGCTATATCAATTATTATCTGAGCGAAGGCTCGAAATTATCCACTTCAGCTACCGTTTATTCTATCAATCAGGACGAACCACTGTCTGATACGGCAGCATCTGTGGATACTAGCGAAGTAACATTATCGGACGAAGATACACAAAATATCCGGAATGATATCGCGAGTTTTCGAGAAAATGCAGATTTGTCTGATTACAGCAATCTGTTAAATTTCCGTTACAATATTGACAACACACTAATGGAATTATCGGATATCAATTTGTCCAAAAATTTGAGCCAATTGCGAAAAGAGTCGGGAAATAATGCATCATTTTCACTGGTGAAAGCAAAAAAGACGGGCATCATTTCTTTCGCCACGGATGGTTATGAAGACTTGTCAATTGATAAAATCAATGCAAGCAATTTTAAAGAAATGACAGACCAGTGGAAGCAGTTAAGGACAGGCTCTCAGGTAAAGGCTGGCACGCCGGTTTATCGTCTGGTAAAAAGTGAAAAATGGTCCATTGTTGTCAAGTTAACAAAAGAACAGTATCAAAAAATCACACAAAAAGATTCGGTATCTGTTACCATCAAAAAAGACAATATCACCATGTCACCGACAATTCGTGCTTTTACTACAGATGGAGATTACTTTGCAAATCTGATTTTTGACAAATATATGATTCATTATCTGAATAACCGTTATCTGGATATTGAAATTGAATTTAACAGTGCAAGTGGTCTGAAGATTCCGGTTTCTTCTATTATTGAGAAGAAATGCTATGTCATCCCGAAAGACTATATTACATCCGGAGCCGGAAAAACAAACCAGCAGGGTGTTGCAGCATTGTCTTATTCCGATTCAGGAAAGGAACAAATTGATTTTATTCCGGTAGAAATCTATTATAAAGATGAAAATGACAATGTTTATATCGATACAAAGCTATTTGATATCGGAACGACAATTATTGATGAAAATAATCCGATTGACGGCAAGCTGCAGGTCACAGATACCAAAAAACTGGAAGGTGTCTATAATTGTAACCAGGGATATTGCCGTTTCCGGTATGTAAAAAAATTATATGAAAACCAGGAATATGCCATTGTCGAAAATGGTGTAACATATAGTTTGTCAAATTATGACCATATTATTTTAAATCCTGATACGATTCAGGAAGATGATATTATATACTAGTGAATAGGAGGAATTAGAAAGTGATTCAGGAAAATCTTTCAGCTGTAGAAGAAAAAATAAAAAATGCGTGCAAACGTGCAAACCGTAATCCGGATGATGTGACGCTGATTGCCGTAAGTAAGACAAAACCGATAGAAATGATTGAAGAAGCAATTGCCTGTGGCAAACGGGAATTTGGGGAAAACAAAGCACAGGAAATGAAGGAAAAATGCGATGCCCTGCCAAAAGATATCAAATGGCATTTTATTGGACATTTGCAGACAAATAAAGTAAAATACGTGGTAGGCAGAGCATGCCTGATACATTCTGTTGATTCCTTTCATCTGGCAGAGGCAATCGAAGCAGAAAGTGCGAAAAAAGATGTCATTTCACATATTTTGGTAGAAGTAAATGTGGCGCAGGAAGAGTCGAAATTTGGTTTGAAAACCGAAGAAACTCTGGCATTAATAGAAAAAATTGCCACATTGCCACATATTCATATTGATGGTCTGATGACAATTGCTCCTTTTGTGACAAATCCGGAAGAAAATCGCGCCGTTTTTCGCAAGTTAAGAGAATTGTCAGTTGACATTGCAGCGAAAAACATTGATAATGTTTCTATGAACGTTTTGTCGATGGGAATGACAAACGATTATGAAGTTGCTGTAGAAGAGGGAGCTACCTATGTACGCGTCGGTACCGGTATTTTTGGTGAACGTGACTATAGCAAGCAAAAATGAAATCCTTTTTGAAACTTATATAAATGGATTCTAAATTGAAAAAGAGGTAATACGCAGGAGGTTACAACATGGCAAATGGATTAAGTAAATTTATGAATTTTTTGAAATTAACGGACGAAGATGACGAATTTGATGATGATTTTTATGATGATGAATATGATTATAACGATCAGAAAGAATTAGAAAAAGAAGAAAAACGTCTGATGAAAGAAAAGAAAAAAGAAGAAAAGAAGAGTGTATCTTATCGTGATAATGACTATTATGACAGAGAAGAACCCGTTGCACCAAGAAGAAGCAGTTTCCGTTCTTCTGGCAGCAAAGTCGTACAAATGCCTTCTTCCAGCAGTGAGATGGAAGTCTGCATCGTAAAACCGGCAAACATTGGCGAAGCACAGCAGGTTTGCGAACTTCTTATGAATGCACATCCGGTTGTTGTCAATTTAGAAGGTATTGATATTATGGAAGCACAGAGAATTATGGACTTTATTTCCGGATGTATTTTTGCCATTACAGGAAATATGTGCCAGGTATCCCGTTATATCTTTATCTTTTCACCAAAAGATGTTGACATTTCAGGAGATTATATTAAGAGTCTGGAAAATGAAGAAAGTTATAATATAGCAACATTTAATAAGGAATTTTAATATGTTTCACTATATCGTGTATTGTCTGGGAATTTTTTGCATGGTATTGGAATGCATTATATTGCTTTATTTGCTTCAAAATATGATTTATTTAGGAAAAATAATCCGTTATTTTTCCCTGTTGCTAATGTATCCGATTTTATATCCTATGCAGAAATTGATACGCAAATCTATTTTAAACACGTTTTCTATTGATTTAAGCCCTTATGTTTTGCTGATTATCATTTTCTTTCTTGAAAACGTTTGCGACTATTTATTGACGATATAGAAAGAAACGGAGTTTGTTTATGCGTCTGACAAAAGAAGAGCAGATTTTATTGCAACATTTTAATGATATGATTCAAACAGCATATCAGCGTTCTATTCCGGTATTCAGCCATTTTTGCAGTCTGACTGAGTTAGAACTTGCTTATCGTGCTTTGGAAGCATTCTATGGCGTAATGATTCAAAAAGGCGTTCAATATGAATTATACGGAGGGTATCCGGATGCTGAACGCCAAATCATTTGTTTTCTTCCAGAAAATGGCTATTCTGTACAAAATAGTGCTTTTCCTGTTTCCTGTGTACAAATCGCGCCAGTCAATAAGCGTTTTTGTGACACACTGACACATCGTGATTTTCTCGGAACTATTATGAATCTTGGGATTACACGTGACCAGATTGGCGATATCCTGGTCAAAAAAGAAAAGCAAGGAAATAATCAGGTTTGTGTCGGATACGTTTTTTGCAAGGCTGACAAAACAGATTTGCTATTATCCATAACGAGAATGAAGCATACCACTGTAACAACAAAAGAAGTAGCAATG
Source organism: bacterium (assembly GCA_028724545.1). Lineage (GTDB taxonomy): Bacteria > Bacillota > Clostridia > Lachnospirales > Lachnospiraceae > Butyribacter. The sequence goes on along the minus strand of JAQYCU010000030.1, from coordinate 4,524 downwards.
GAACAAATCTCGTGGGAGCCGGAATGGGAAGACATTATCGGAAGTGTATCTTCTTTTCGGATAGATGTCATTATTGCACTTGCCATTAGAGCATCCCGTTCCCAGGTGCTGGAACTGATTCAGTCGGGAAATGTATTTCTGAATGGCAGATGTTGCACAGAAAATGCAAAGAAATTAAACGAAGGCGATATTTTTTCCATACGGGGTTATGGAAAATTTCTATTTGAAAAAGCAAATGCTATTTCAAAAAAAGGACGATATCATATTACTGTAAAAAAATACATTTAGGAGGACTATTTATGTTAACACCAATTGATATTCAGAATCATACCTTGAAAACAGGCGTGCGTGGTTACAGCAAAAAGGAAACAGATGATTTTTTAGAGGAAATCTTAGCAAGTTATGAAGAACTTTATAAAGAAAATCATGAATTAAAAGAAAAAATTACTTCATTAAGTGATGGCATCCAGTATTATAAAAATATGGAAAATACATTGCAGAAGGCTCTGGTTTTGGCTGAAAAGACTTCAACAGAAACACAGGAAGCTGCAAAAAGCACGGCAGATGCTATGATTAATGAAGCACAGGCAAAAGCAGATGCAATTCAGAAAGAGGCGGAAGCTTATGCTGAAATCGCAAAATCTAATGCCAATCGCGAATTGGAGGCTACCCGTGACCATGTCCGTAAGTTGGTACAGAGCTATGAAAATTATCGTCTTCAGTTTAAAAAACTGGCCGAATCCCAGATAGAGATGCTGGAGAGTGAAACATATTCTATTTTTGCTCCTGAATTACAGGAAATATTGGAAGATGCCCCAAGTGCAGATGCTGCAATGGAGGCTGAAAAGACTGTCGGTATGAATCAGAAAAAGCCATTTGCACCAGACCCTGTTGAATTAACAGAAGAAGAACGTTTAGCTGCAACAAAGGATTTGTCAGATGTATATCCGGCTGTCAAAGAAGAAGAAAAAGCTGCTGAAAATGAGATGGTTTCTGAAAATGTAAATGAAGCTGAGAGTGATATCGATTCTGAAAATGTAAATGAGGCAGAAAGTGATACTGTTTCCGGGGATGCAAATGAGACGGAAAGTGCTAACATAGTTGCAGATGACTTCTCTGACGACAAAAGTGATAACAAAACAGATGAGTCACAAGAAGAACAGCAGGAAGATTGGGTTGACGCAACACCAAAAACTGACGGATATGTGCCAGAAGAAACAAAATCTGTAGAGCCGGAAGAAGATTCACCATTTACTTTTATTGACACAGAATAATCCGTATTTATAAAAGTATTCTATCCATTAAAGTAATTGGACTATCCATTAAAACAGTTGGGAGAGGCAAAATATGCAGTTAAAAAAATATACATTTGGCATTTTGGGGGTTGTTTGCTTTATTGTATTTGACCAGTTGACAAAACTCTGGGCGATTCTTAACTTGGAAGGTACTCAGGGAATACCGGTAATTCCTGACGTTTTTGAACTTCAATATCTGGAAAATCACGGCGCAGCTTTTGGCATTTTGCAAAACCAAAGATGGCTGCTTCTTATCATATCATTTTTGATTTTAATATTGCTTTGTGCTGTTTATGCAAAGATTCCGGAAGGTAAACGATTTTTGCCTTTAAAAGCAGTCAGCATTCTGTTGGCAGCCGGAGCAATTGGCAATATGATTGACCGAATTTTAATGGGTTATGTTATTGATTTTTTGTATTTCAAATTGATTCATTTCCCTGTATTTAATGTTGCTGATTGTTATGTTGTAATTGCTGCATTTGCTGCTTTCTTTTTGATTTGTTTCTATTATAAGGATGAAGATTTTAACTTCTTAAAAAAGAAAAAATCCTGATATATTGGGCAAACTTAATTTCAGGAAGTGCATCTTGATATTGTGAAGCGATTCTAAAATTAAAATGTATAAAGAATCCTTACAAATTATTATTTTACAGAATGAGGCCTATGCAGAATGGAAAACGAAAAGGAATTAAAATTTATTGTAGAAACCGAAGAAACAGGAGTGCGTTTAGACCAGTTTTTAGTGCAAAAACTGCCAGAGATAACACGCTCCTTTTTACAAAAACGAATTAAAGAAGGCAAGGTTCTGGTCAACGGAAAGAATGCAAAAGCCGGAAATAAACTGAGCCAGAACGATTGTGTGGTGATTACATTGGAACCACCAAAAGAACTTGCAATCGAACCGGAAAATATTCCATTAGATATTTTATTTGAAGATGAGGATATCATAGTAATTAATAAGCCAAAGCAAATGGTAGTTCATCCGGCACCCGGACATTATACAGGAACGGTTGTAAATGCACTTTTATATCATTGCAAAGATTCCCTGTCGGGTATTAATGGTGTTATGCGTCCGGGAATTGTGCATCGTATCGACCAGGATACAACAGGGGCAATTGTAATTTGCAAAAATGATTATGCCCATAATTTTATTGCAGAACAATTAAAAGAACATTCCATTACCAGAACGTATCATGCAATTGTTCATAATAATATTACAACGGAAGAAGGAACTATCGAAAGCACGCTCGGACGTCATCCGGTTGACCGTAAGAAAATGGCTATGAATGTGAAGAATGGCAAACATGCTGTTACACATTATAAAGTCTTAGACCATTTAAACGGAAAATATAATTATATCTGCTGCAATCTTGAAACAGGACGAACTCACCAGATTCGTGTTCATATGTCCAGTATTGGACATCCTATACTGGGAGATGCTGTTTATGGCCCGAAAAAATGTCCTTTTCAGCTGACAGGACAGACTCTACATGCAAAAACACTTGGCTTTATTCATCCAAGAACAAAGGAATATATGGAATTTGATGCGCCGTTACCAGCATATTTTACAAAATTGTTAGAGCAGTTACAGCATTAATTCATCGTTATAATCACTTATTTTTTTCTTTTTTTGGAGTGTTACAGCGTTAATTCATCGTTATAATCACTTATTTCTTTCTTTTTTTGGAATGTTATAGCATTTATTCATTAATATGATTACTTATTAATATGATTACTTATTTTTCTGGAATGTTATAGCCATTCATTCAATCATTATAATTAATAATTACTTGTTTTTTCGAAGTGTTACAGCTGTAGCAGCGCTTCGCTTTTTGTCATCATCAAGTGCTGCGTAATGCTTTCTTGTCGTATTAACATCATTATGTCCTAAAACCTCTGCGACAAGATAAATATCACCCGTTTCACGGTATAAAGAAGTGCCATAAGTACTTCTTAATTTATGTGGGGTAATATGTTTGAAGGTAGTAATCTGACTGGCATATTCCGTAACCAGATTTTCGATAGCCTGAACACTGATGCGTCTTTTTTGAATGGAATAGAAGAGTGCATGCTCATGTCCGGCAATCGGCTGAATCTGTGCCCTGGATATTTCAATATAATTTTTTAATGCAGAACGAACCTCTTCTCCAAAATAAACAAATTCCTCTTTGCCACCTTTGCGCATAATTCTGATACGGTTTTCACGAAAATCAACGTCCTCAATATCTAACCCGACACATTCCGAGACACGTATTCCTGTACCTAAAAATAAAGTAAAAATCGCAATATTTCGCAATTTATTTTTTTCATAAAACGATTTTTTCCTGCCGGTAAGATTTTCTCCAGCATGTTCCACTAAATCAAGCAATTCAGCAACTTCCCCGGAATCTAACCGGATAATTTCCCTGTCGTGCAATTTTGGCATATCGACTACAGTTGTAGGATTATTGGTAATCATATCTCTTTTCTGAAAATATAGATAAAACTTGCGCAAAGAAGATAATTTGCGATGGATTCCACGTTCATCATTAGAATAATCCTTTCCATCATAAGTATAATACTTTAAATATTCTAAATATTCTTCAATATCAACGGGTTCCAGACTGTTTAAATGGTTTAATGTCAAATCTTTTATCTGTTTGTCGCGAAATGTTGGATTTTCTGCAATAAGAAAACGAAAAAATGTCCGGATATCATAAGCATAACCAATACGTGTGTTGACAGATGATGTTGGTTCAATTCCTCGGAAAAAATCCTTTGCAAAAGGAGGAAATTCCTGCAAAAGATTTCGTAATTTGTTGACGTTATACGCATTTTTCTTTTGATAATATGTCTGATGATTTGAAGTTCCCATAATAAAGAGTCCTTTCTTAGAATAAATCACAGCAGCCAAAGCCACCTTTAATAACTATATTATAGCATACTACTCTCAAAACAGCAATATCTATTTGAAAAACTAGAGTTTATCCCATAGTTAAAAAGACTACCCTCTTGCCTATTTATTAGCTCCTGGATTCTTATAGTATATTATTTCGTGTGTTTTGATTCGTGTGTTTTATATAGTGTGCTCTGATTAAACAACTAAAAATATAGTGGCTCAGTTGTCAAGACAAAAATCTAAGATTTTTATAATGAACTGATATGGTTGATAAGTTACAAGGAGCATGGGGAGAATAGTGGAACACTCCCCTGTCCCATTTATGCTAAGCTACATACGGCATCAACATTG
>JAQYCU010000029.1 GCA_028724545.1 bacterium | reverse complement strand
ACTGCTATTCTGATAACCACTCTGTGTTCCGGCACTGCTATTCTGATAACCACTCTGTGTTCCGGCACTGCTATTCTGATAGCTGCCCTGCGTTCCAGCGTTTCCATACTGATAAGACGAACTACTATTTTCAGATGTACTGTCTGCATTATTTCCTGCCGAAGCCTGCTTATAGTCACCGGCATAATAATCACCGGAATGTGTACTCTGTCCGTTGCCGTCCTTGTAGGAATAACTGTAGGTTGACTGCTCGTTGTTTTCATAACTGCCATCTACAGAATTTCCATACTCACCGGTATATCCTTCTGTCTGATTTTTCTTATTATTCTCTTCCATGTGTATAACCTCCTCTTATCCTTACTTCTAACAGTACTCTTACTGTTGCAATAAGTCAATAACCTTATCTCTTCACTTTCACGGTCTAGTTTAACAACGAATTGTGTTTAAGATGTGAAAATAAAACAAGTTTTTCTCTTTAAATTGTGTAAACATTGTGAAATCAAAAGAAGTCCGCCTGGCACTTTATAAAGCCTCAAAAAAATTGTTTGACACTTTAGGAACCCCCGAAAAAAGTTTCTTCCTAATATATTGTGTAAACATTGTGAAATTGCATAAAAATACCAGAATAATATTGCACATTAAACCCGAAACCTATATAATATTATTCGCGAATGCTGATATAATCTGTTATTTTTTCAGCATACTTTTTTAGAATGAAATACCGTTTTTCATAATCGTTTTTATATTAACAGAAAACAAAAAAGAGAAGGTGAAATTTTGATTAAAGAAAACCAAAAATTACTGAATTTATTACAACTGGTTGTAGATGGCATTATTATAGGATTTGCTTTTTTGCTGGCATACAACCTGCGTTTTGACGATACATGGAGTCCACTGATTAAACACGGCATCATCAAGCCCCCAGTCGGCTATGTCCGTCCGTTAAAGGACTATGAAACGATGCTGATTCTGCTGATTCCTTCCTATTTGGTTATGTATCGCATTTTTGGTCTGTATGACCCGAAAAGAACCAGTGGAAGACGTTCTGAATTATTCGGACTGATTAAGGCAAACGCCTGTGGCATCATTTACTGCGTTGCCGCTTTATACTTAATTAAGGAGCCGGACTTTGCCCGTCTGTTCCTTGCAATTTTTGCAGCTACCAACCTTATCATTGATTATATTTTCCGTTTATGCGTTATGCGCGTTCTTCGGAAAATGCGCCGTTCCGGCGTGAATCTGAAGCACATTCTTCTGGTGGGCTACAGCCGTACTGCCGAAGGATATATTGACCGTTTACGGACACATCCGGAATGGGGCTATATGGTTCACGGCATACTGGATGACAGACACGAAATCGGCACTTCTTACCGGGACATCCAGATTATCGGAAAAATTGACAAACTCGAAGAACTGCTGGCAAGCAATGAATATGACGAAATTGCCATTACATTGGGCATTGACGAATATGCAAAATTAGAAAAAACGGTTGCCATTTGTGAAAAGTCCGGCGTGCATACAAAATTCATTCCGGATTACAACCACATTATTCCGACAAAGCCGTACACGGAGGACTTAGATGGACTTCCTGTTATTCACGTCCGTCACGTGCCATTAAGCAGTTCATTCAATAATACCATAAAAAGACTGGTCGATATTTTCGGTGCATTCGTTGCTCTCATCCTTGCTGCCATTCCAATGCTTATCGTGGCAATTATTATTAAAGTAACTTCCCCGGGTCCGTTAATCTTCAGGCAGACCCGTGTCGGACTGCATAACCGGGAGTTTGATATGTACAAATTCCGTTCTATGCGTGTTCAGGATGCCAGCGAGGAGAAAAAAGCGTGGACAACAAAAGATGACCCACGTGTTACCCCGATAGGAAGATTTATGCGCAAGACGAATATTGATGAACTTCCACAAATTTTCAATGTGCTAAAGGGAGATATGAGTCTGGTCGGTCCCCGTCCGGAACGTCCATTCTTCGTAGACAAATTTAAAGAAGAAATCCCACGTTATATGGTAAAACATCAGGTTCGTCCCGGTATGACAGGATGGGCGCAGGTCAATGGCTATCGTGGCGATACTTCGATTACAAAACGAATCCAGTGTGATTTATATTATGTAGAAAACTGGACACTGATGCTGGATTTCAAAATTTTATTCCTGACATTCTTCGGGAAAAAAGTAAACAAAAATGCATATTAAGATTACATCAAAAGAGCAAGGCAAATAAAACAGATACCCTTGCTCTGATTTTAAAAACAGGCTGTTACGGGAAGGAGGGAGTCATATGAAGATACGTGGCAGGCTTATGATTGCCTTTCTTATTATGACTTTATTTCCTATCGCCATCACACTTCTTTCTACACAGATTATTCTGAGCAGACAGCGTGAAATGTTAAACCACTACTACAATATCACTTCTGAAAATACCAGCACTATCGATATTCTTGCAAATCCGTTTAATATTCTTCACAACATTACATTTGAAGATTATCGAAGACTCAAAAAGGTAGTCGACAGCAACCCGGATAAACTTCTGGATAAAAAATTTTTAGCGACAGAAAATGCACGCCTGCAAAAAAAAGAGTCGTTCCTTATCGTGGTAGAAAACGGCAGCTATTTTTATATCGGCAGCCAGAAAGGTCTCGAAAAATTATCTTATCTGCCTTTGACGAACGAATATAACCAGAAATATGATTATGTGACTTGCATTGACCATAAAAGTTCCTGTCTTATCAAGGAGGCTTCTTTCTTTTTTTCCAACAAGACACAGGGACAGTTCTTTATTGTAACCAATTATTCCAAATTAGTTCCACGCTGGACTGCTTCCATCCGGGAAATGGTAATTGCTTTTCTGATTATCCTTCTGACGACAGCTATTATTCTTGTTTTGTGGATTTACGAAAGCATTGTACGCCCGATAAATATTTTAAGGATTGCTACGATGCAAATTGGACAGGGCAATCTGGATACACCAATCTCAAGTACATCTTCTGATGAAATCGGACAATTATGTCACGATTTTGATGAAATGCGCATCCGTCTGAAAGATATGATTGAAAAAAGTATTGCTTCTGATGAAAACACACGCGAAATCATCAGTAGCATTTCGCACGACCTGAAAACTCCCGTTACGGCAATCAAGGGATATACAGAGGGTATTATCGACGGTGTTGCCGACACTCCGGAGAAACAAAAGAAATATTTGCAGACGATTTATGCCAAAGCAAATGACATTACCTATCTGATAGACGAGCTTTCGCTGTTTTCAAAAGTGGAGCGTAATTCCCTCGCCTATAATTTTATTCCTGTCAATCTGAATGATTATTTCACGGACTGCATTTCCGATGTGTCACTGGATTTGGAGTCGAAGAATATTAGTGTCGAATATATCAATACTACTGACAAAGCAACAAATGTGCTGGTTGATACCGAGCAGTTAAAAAGGGTTATTCACAACATTATAGATAATGCTGCAAAATATATGGATAAACCAAAAGGACACATTACTATCAGAATTACGGATGTCGAGCCGGTGCCTGCCGAACCACCACTTTACCGTCAGATAAAGGATGACGGAACGGATTTGATTCCTCAAAGTCCTCCGGAAGAGTTTGTACAGGTAGAAATTACCGACAACGGTCCGGGCATTGACGAGAAGGATTTGCCACATATTTTTGAACGTTTCTTCCGGGCAGACGCCTCAAGAAATTCTTCCAAACGTGGCAGTGGCATCGGATTGTCTATTGTAAAATTGATTATTACAGAACACGGTGGGGAAATCTGGGCAGAAAGCGAAAAAGATGCCGGAAGCAGTTTCTATTTCACTTTGCGAAAAGAAACGTTACAGGACAACAAAGAGATTGGAGGCAGTTATGAGTAAAATACTGATTATTGAAGACGAAATGGATATCGCCGAACTGGAAAAAGATTATCTGGAACTTAGCAACTTTGAAGTCACGATTGTAAATGACGGATGCGAAGGCGCTGCGCTTGCACTTGACCAGGATTTCGACCTGATTATTCTGGATTTGATGCTGCCGGGTATGGACGGATTTGAAATCTGTAAATTAATTCGTGAACAGAAAGATACCCCAATCATTATGGTATCTGCTAAAAAAGATGATATTGACAAAATACGTGGTCTGGGACTTGGGGCAGATGACTATATGACAAAGCCTTTCAGTCCGAGCGAACTGGTTGCGCGCGTCAAGGCACATCTGGCACGTTATAAACGCCTTACCACTTCCGGTAAACAGGAAAACAAAGTGATTGAAATACGCAATTTAAAAATTGACAAAACAGCACGCCGTGTCTATGTTAACGGGGAAGAAAAAGTGTTTACCACTAAAGAATTTGACCTTCTGACGTTTTTGGCAGAACATCCAAACCATGTATATTCTAAGGAAGAACTTTTTAAGGAAATCTGGGAAATGGAATCCGTTGGCGATATTGCCACCGTTACTGTTCATATCAAAAAAATAAGAGAAAAAATCGAGAAATCAACTTCAAAACCTCAGTATATCGAAACAATCTGGGGTGTAGGGTACCGTTTTAAAGTGTGATGCTATATCGAATTTTGGTGCAAATTGCGTTTTAAAGTGTGATGCTATGTCAGATTTTGAGAGAAATTGCGTTTTAAGGCGTGAAATAACGTCAAAATCGTTCATATTTTTGCAACAAACGTTCACAATTTCTTCATAACTCCATCACTGGGAGTTCATAATTGCTCAATATAATAAGAGTATCAAATGAAGAAAATAACATTTGATAAATGCTTAAATTTTTTTCATACCTTCTCCTTATAAGGGCCGTCATCCGAAACGGTCCTTTTTTATTTTCCAAAAATATACAGACAGTCCGATGCTGACGTAAACTGCGCATACATATTTTTTGTACTCCTGCGCAGACTAGTACCACGGACTGTTTTTGTTTTATTGCCTAGTACAAACACAGATAACTATCTAAAAAGAGGAGGACCTTATGAAAAAAGATTCCTTGCTGTATCAGATACTTCTTTTGTCACTGCTGTGTGCCAGTGTCTATCTGGGTTTTCGTTTCCTTTTGCCCCTTGTCTTTCCTTTTTTACTGGCTTACATCCTGATGCGAATGCTCTTTCCGATTATGAACTATCTGCACCGTACCTGCAACTGGCCTCGTCCTGTGGCTCATTATGGCGTTCTTTTTGCTTTCTTTTCCGTCGTTTCTTTTGCCGTTATTTTCCTCATCGGACGCATCATTGCACAACTGCGCCTTTTTATCACGAATTTTCCTGTGTACTACCAGCTGATTGCCGGTACGCTGATGAAACAGACAACACATATCTGTCAGTGCATTGATTACTATCTGCGCCTCGAGTCCGGAACTTCCCTTCTTTTCCTGAATGACCAGATGCAGCAACTGGAAGAAAAGGGAGTATCGCTGCTGTCCGGTCACGCTGGAAAGACCATTCTGCAAGGTCTGCTGTCTTCCTTTCATATTCTGGCAATCATTCTGATTGTGGCCATTTCTATGATTATTCTTGTTAAAGAAATGAAACCTATCAACGAAGCCTACCGGAAAAGCCGGTATTATCAGCCGGTTCATTCTGTGCTTTTGCAACTAAAAAAAAGCGGATTGACGTATCTTCGCACCGAACTCCTTATTCTCTTCGCAAATGCTGCTGTCTGTTCGTTCGGTCTTTTTTTGATACACAATCCTTACTTTTTTATAATCGGTATGGGAATTGCTGTTTTTGATGCCTTCCCTGTGCTGGGAAGTGGCTTCATTTTGCTGCCGTGGTGCCTGTTTGCATTGATACGGCATCATTATTACTATGCAGCCATTCTGATTACCACATACCTTGCCACGCTTTTTATCCGTGAGTATGCCGAAGCAAAACTTCTTGGCAAAGGTATGGGTATTAGTCCTTTTTTTACAATTGCTGCCATTTTTACCGGTCTGGAACTTTTCGGCGTTGCCGGGATTTTTCTCGGTCCATTTGCCATCGTTCTTCTCCGTGCTCTCTGGGCAGAATGTAAAAAAACAAATGTGCTGTCATCTTAACAGTCTTTAGTTAAAATAAACCAGTTCTTCTGCCGGTTTTTCTGCCGGTTCTACACTTTCAGCATAGAATACCGGGCCTTCCTCGCCATATTCCTTCATAAACTTGTACTCTAACATTGCCGTTACCGTGACATACTGCTGGTTTTTGAAAGCAGACCAGTCATCTGCCTTACACAAAAATCCCATATACTGCACATCATCGGCACAACACGTCATAGCATAGCGTCCAAAGATAGCAAATCCTTTTGGCAGTCCCTTTGGTTTTTGAATCATTCCTGTAATCTGAATTGTCTTGCCCTGATATGTTTCCGGATGGTCCAGCATATCGATATACCACAATCCAAAGTCATCATTGGACACCTCTATCACATCTGCATTCACATCAAAAGGCATTTCTTCCTTCATCTCATAAAATGCATCATCCTCTGACTCGTATACTATCTGTGCCCGTGGGTTAACAGCCTTGATACTTCCTCTGATTGCTGCCTTGCTTGTGTTTAATGTGCAACGGTTGACGATAATCATTTCTGCAATCCGGAACTGGTCTACCATCATTGACGGCATATTCTTCATATACAATGAAAAGGTTTCATCATTAACAATATCTATTGTCTGGAAAATCACTTCACGGTCAAAGCAGATATCCTCTAACTCATCATATAATTCAGGAATATGCTTTGTCGGCCACATACCATTATATTCAATAATAATACGGTCCGGACGGTGCTTCTTTAAGAACTTGGTAATCACTTTTCCATTGAAGGATTCTTCATCTTCGATATATTCACAAACGGCTCCCGTCTGGGAAAGCATTGCCTGTTCATATTCTTCTTCGCCCTCTTCGCAGGCAAGTATCAGCGTTTTTGCCTTATCATCAAACATATCATCTGTCAGCAAATCACGTATCAGACTTGTTTTTCCTGCTTCCAAAAAACCCATGATGACATATACCATCATCTCTTCTTTTTTCTTACCAAACATATTCTGCCTCCATTTACTCGTTACGCTACATGAAACAGTGCTTTCACTTTATCTTCGTCCAGCTTAGAACCGATAACACAAATACGTCCTGTAAAGTCTGCTGCTCCACGGCGTACTTCTGTTTCTTCCGGTACCAGGTCGAAATGGAACCATTCTCCTTCTGCTGCCGGCACAATGCCTTTTGCACGAAGAACTTCTCCATAATCTTTGCTCTGGGCTAACTGCTGCAAAATATCCTTTAACTCTTCCTCTGTGAATTTGTGCGCTGTTTCAATACCCATACTGGTAAATACATCATCTGCGTGATGATGTCCGTGGTCGTGATGATGTCCACAGCCACATTCTCCGTCGTGATGGTGGTGTTCGTGGTCATGGTCGTGTCCACAACATTCTCCATCATGGTGGTGATGTTCGTGGTCATGGTCGTGCTCGCAACACTCTCCGTCATGATGATGGTGATGTTCGTGGTCATGGTCGTGTCCACAGCAACACTCTCCGTCGTGATGATGGTGCTCCTCTAATAACTCTTTTTCCAGAGAATTTACCTTTTCCATCGCTTCCAGAATATTACTTCCATTGATTTCATCCCACGGTGTAGTAATAACAGAAGCCTCATCATTTTTCTCACGAATCATTTTTAAGCATGTATCCAGTTTTTCTGCTGAAACATTCTGTGTACGGCTAAGGATAACCGTTCCTGCATATTCAATCTGGTTATTGTAAAATTCGCCATAGTTTTTCATATACATTTTGCACTTAGAAGCATCTACGACAGTAGCCGTACTGTTGATTACAACAGAATCTCCAATATTCTGTACAGCCTTGATGACATCAGACAATTTGCCCACTCCGGAAGGCTCAATAATAACACGGTCCGGTGTATACTTTTCCAGTACTTCCTTTAAAGCCTCGCCGAAATCACCAACAAGGGAACAACAGATACATCCGGAATTCATTTCCGTAATCTGTATGCCTGCTTCCTTCAAAAAGCCACCGTCAATTCCGATTTCACCAAACTCATTTTCAATCAGAACAAGTTTTTCCCCTTCAAAAGCCTCAGCAATCAGTTTCTTAATCAAAGTTGTTTTGCCTGCTCCCAAGAAGCCCGAAATAATATCAATCTTTGCCATTTGTTACTACTTCCTTTCTCAATCATTTCTATTACTATGTTTTCTAAAAACAAATTTTGATTTACATTATCATTTATAGTATACCAAACTTGTCAAATCTTCAAGTTCGTAACCGGTCCGGCGATTACACGTCACTGCCCAGTTCAAACCCTTTTGTTGTTTCATACATTGCAATACTTGCTGCAATCGGCAGGTTCAGACTGTCAATCCGTTTGGAATGTGGAATAATCACACTCGTTCCTATCTGCTCAAATTCCTCCGGCAGTCCCGTGGCCTCATTTCCAAATATCAGCGAAAATATCCCCTGTGGTTTCACTTCGTGCAGACTTGATTTTGCATTTAACATAAATGGATACAGTTCTCTCTGCCCATATACTTTCTGATATTCTTCAAATGTATCAAAATAGACAAATTCTGTTGAAAAAACTGCTCCCATAGACGCACGCACTGTCTTTGGGTCAAAGGCATCCACAGCCGGACGGATAATTGCCATCTGGTTCAGTCCGAATCCCAGCGCACTTCGCATAATCGTTCCCATATTTCCGGCGTTGGACGGATTTACCAGAACAATGTGCGATTTTTCTTTTGACAGATTTCCTTTGAACTTGCGAAATTCGCCGATAACATAACAATTTTCTTTCTGCGACAGCACATTAAAAATTTTATCTGTATATACCACTTCGATACCGGCATTTTTGCAAAGTCCCTCCAGCTTGTCCAGCGTTTCTCCCTGCTTCATCGCTGAATGCACAAAAACACGATTTACATATTCGGTTTTATATTTTAACAGTTCAAATGTCAGCGTGATTCCCAAAGAATACGAAACGCTGTCCTCTTTTCGATATCTTTTATATGTCGCCATACTTACCCTTCCTTTCCTTTTTTCTGCAGATGTAAAAGTTGTATTTCTTTCCGTCCTTTTTTCGCAGGCGTAAAACATTTTCTTCATATGAAAAGAGGGATTCCACATCCCTCTTTTTATGTATTCCTATCTGATTGCTGACAATATTTCAGAATAGCCTTCCTAACTTTCCTTGATAAATACATCTATCGATAAGTTTCCTGCGTCACTGGAAAATGGAATGCTAAACCACTGAGAAACATCTGACTTGTAATCTGCTCCCAGATAATAACTTGGTGGTGTAATGTCAATCACAATATCACTATTTGCAAAAACTGTCGCCGTATTTCCAGCCACCATATTTCCTAATTCTGAAATAGCACTCTGTCCCAGAGCATCCATCTCTGTCACCGGCATCATCATCATCTTAGACACGATGCCCAGTGCCATATCCTGCTCAATATTGAGAACAACTTCACCATTCAGGTCCCCTAATAATCCTAATTTGATAATGGATGCGTCACTCAGGTAAACTCCTTCTGTCATGCTTGGTTTTCCTATTTTTAAATCTATCATACACATATCCTTGACAACCTTGCAGACAGAAATAATAAATGGATTCACATGCTCCGCCTTCATAAGTGCACCTTCCCTTCTTACGCTGTTACGGTTTTCGCGCGTACCTTTCCCCATAAAAAATAGCACGAAAAATGTTACCTTATTAGTATAACAAAAAGCCGATTTTCTGTAAACGCAAAACTACAGAAAAATCCCTTAATTTTTCCTTATCTTTCACAGACTAAAACAGACTAAATATTAAAAATTTTCCAGAAAGACTGGCTGATACTTACTTCATAATCGCCCAGCCATTTTGCATATTTTTTCTTAAACATCTTGGTCTGGCGTTCCTCAATAATCTCCTCACGGCGTGCATAAGTCGCATCTTCGTCATTGTCATTCACGCAATATACAATGTAATAACCCGTCTGCGTGCTAATCACCTCGCTGACCTTCCCTTTTTGCAACGCAAAAGCAGCCGTAATTACCTCTTGCTCTAACTGTGTATTGTCTTTTCCAATTAACAATTCTGTCGTTGCACTATCCGTATTTTTCTTGGCAAGTTCCAGAAAATCATTTGTGTTTTTGGCTTCTTTCTGCAGCTGCTCTGCTCTTGACAGTGCCTCTGCTTTTTCCTTGTCATTTAACTGAATCAGGATTCCATTCTGGTTCGTTCCCTCCGTCATCACCTGCAAATACTGGATTCTGATTTGCTTTGCCTCTTCTTCTGACACTTCCGTATCTGCGTCATCTGTAGCAATATAAAACATTTTATTTGCCAGCGCATTCTCTTCGTAAAGTTCGCTCAGCCCCTGCACAGACAGCGAATATTTCTGCTTATCTTCTTCTGTTGCTTCTGCCATTACCTTTTCAGCCTTCTGCAATGCCTCATCTTTCTCATCATTTGTCAGACTGACTTTTTCTTCCTCTGCCGTTGCATTAATTACTTTCAGCTGCGTAATCATATTGACAATCTCTTCTTTTGCCTCATCACCAATCGTCGCATCCTTGTCCACCGGGTATTCCCAGATTTTATTCCCAAAACTGCTTTCATACTGTGCCTTCATCAGATAACAGTAATTCTGCACTTCGCTGTACTTCACGCCGATATTTCCTATTTTAATAACAATAGAATTTTCCTCGATTGCCCCCTGCTCCAGTTTCACACTTTTAGAGCCGGTACTTTTGCCGGAACATCCTGTGAAAAGTACACTGACAGAAAAACATCCTGCCAAAATTCCTGCTGCCACTCTCTTGCTTTTTTTCATCATATCCTCCTTTTTCGTCTGTCGGTCTATTCTGCCGGTTTCTGTCCTATTTTTAGGACTAGTTCTTCTACTATTTCAAAAATCTTCTCTGCTGCTGCCTTCTTCGGCTTGTCAGCAGTTATCTTCTTTGCCCCATAACGCACATTTCTCGTCATTGGGTTTGGTTTTTGCTGCTCTAACCGATAGAAAAAGTACGGCGTTTCATCCTGAACATATTTTAATCTGCCACCATATTCTTCTATCATTTTTGTTGCCTTCTCCGGCTCTATTTTTGCACACTTGTGCAGATAAACACGGATTCCATTGACCTTTTGCACAATCTGGGTTATCTTCGCCTGATGTGCATTTGCTTTGATTAATGCAATACGCAGCAGGTTCTCTGCCGGTGTCGGAATATCTCCGAAACGGTCTGTCAGTTCTTCCTGCATATCCCGGTATTCCTCCAGATTTTCAATTCCTGCAATACGCTTATACATATCCAGTTTCTGAAATTCACTTGGAATATATTTTGCAGGAATATAAGCATCCACCTGCAAATCAATCGCTGTTTCAAATTCTTCCTCTTCTTTTATCTCACCCTTTAACTGACGGACTGCGTCATTCAGCATTTTGCAATACAAATCATAACCGACAGCCTCCATATGACCGGACTGCGCTGCGCCCAAAAGATTGCCTGCGCCACGTATCTCCAAATCACGCATTGCTACTTTGATACCGGAACCCAGTTCCGTGTACTCCCTGATAGCAGCAAGCCTTTTTTCTGCCACTTCCTTGAGCATCTTATCTTTTTTATACATCAGAAATGCATACGCAGTACGGTTGGAACGTCCAACACGCCCACGCAGCTGATATAACTGCGACAACCCCATCTGGTCTGCATTGTCAATGATAATCGTATTGACATTGGAAATATCCAGTCCCGTTTCAATAATCGTAGTGGACACTAATACATCAATTTCCCCACTGATAAAGGACATCATAATATTTTCCAGTTCTCGTTCGCTCATCTGGCCGTGCGCATATGCCACATTCGCATCCGGTACCAGTTTTGCAATTTCCATTGCCACCTCATCGATTGTTTTTACCCGGTTATAAACATAAAATACCTGGCCACCCCTTGCAAGTTCTCTGTTGACGGCCTCCCGAATAATTTCATTGTTGTGCTCCATTACAAAAGTCTGGATTGGAAGACGGTCAACGGGAGGTTCTTCTAGTACACTCATATCCCGAATGCCGACAAGACTCATATGAAGCGTTCTCGGAATCGGCGTAGCACTCAGTGTCAGGACATCAACATTTCCTTTCATCTGCTTTATCTTCTCTTTGTGCGTAACGCCAAAACGCTGCTCCTCATCTACTATCAGCAGTCCTAAATTTTTAAACTCCACATCCTTAGAAAGCAGACGGTGCGTTCCGATAATAATATCCACCTGTCCTTTTTTCAGCAAAGACAATGCTTTCTTCTGCTGCGCCGGTGTACGAAACCTTGAAAGCATCTCTATGTGAACCGGGAACGCGCCCATTCTTTCCTGAAAGGTGTTGTAATGCTGCTGCGCCAAAATCGTAGTCGGCACCAGAAAAGCCACCTGCTTTCCATCATTTACTGCCTTAAATGCAGCACGAAGTGCGATTTCCGTCTTGCCATATCCGACATCTCCACAAATCAGACGGTCCATAATCTTTTTGCTTTCCATATCCCGTTTTGTTTCTTCAATCGCTTTTAACTGGTCCTGCGTTTCCTCAAACGGGAACAGTTCCTCAAACTCTTTTTGCCACACCGTATCTGCGCTGAACTGAAAACCTTCCTGCTCCTGACGCTTTGCATAGAGAAGCACCAGTTCCTTTGCAATCTCCTGTACAGCACCTTTGACTCTCGTTTTCGTCTTCTTCCATTCGGAAGAATTTAATTTATTTAATTTCGGGGCTTTCGCTTCCTGTCCTGCATACTTTTGTAATACATCCAGTCCCGAAACCGGGACATACAGATTGCCCCCATCTCCATATTCTATTTTCAGATAATCCTTCGTTACTTTGTCCACCTGAATCTTTTCGATTCCTTTATAAACACCCAGTCCATACTCTTCGTGAACAACATAATCGCCAACACTCAATTCGTTAAAACTCTGGATTGATTTGCCGGAATATTTCTTTTGTTTCTTTCGTCTGGTTTTTACCTTTGTTCCAAAAATATCCCCTTCCGTTACTACAACAAATTTTGCCGTAGCATACGAAAATCCTTTTTGTAAAAAACCATACGATACCATAACCTGTCCCGTTTTTAGGACAGTATCCGGTTTCTCCCGGTAAAACGCCGGAATCTCATACTCATTTAAATCTTTGCTCAGACGCTCTGCCCTTGTACGCGAAGCCGACAGCAAAAGGACACGGTATCCGTTCTTCTGCCATTTTCTGATATCCTCTGCCAGCAGTTCAAAATGCTTATTATAAGAACCAACAGGCTGTACCTGCACATTATAGGCTTCCTTTACTTCAAGTCCCTTCGGAAGCGTATCCAACATCGTAAGGTAAACGGTCTGCCTGTTTTGCAGCAAAGCACTGACTGTTTCGGCAGGATACAGCATATCCATCTGGCCCGGCAGAATATAACCTTTTTCCAGACGTCCTTCCATACTCTCACGAAACTCTTCTGCTACCGTATCCATTTTTTCCATACAGCGCAGCGGTTCGTCAACAAAAAACAGCGTATCCTGACTGCCAAAATAATCAAACAGCGAACCTCTTTGTATCTGAAAATATGGGACAAATCCTTCCAGTCCCATCCGGTTTCCATACGCTTTATATTCTTCCTGTAATTGTCCGACAATATCCTGAATCCTGTTTATCGCCTCAAAATTTTTCTCTTCCCGTAATTTCTGCACAAATTGTTTCTGGTCTTCTTTGATATTTCGGAACGCTTCTGCAATCTCTGCTTCCGTCATAATCCACTCGGATGCAGGAAAAACAGCAATCTTCTCTACCCTTTCAATCGAACGCTGGCTTTCTGCATCAAAAGAACGAATCGTGTCTACCTCATCTCCCCACAATTCTATCCGGTAAGGACAGTCCTGCGTAATCGGGAAAATATCTACAATCCCACCACGAATGGAAAAATCGCCGGGAACCTCAACCTGCCCCTGTCTTTTATATCCCATATCGGTCAAATGAATACTGAGCTGTTCCAAGTCGACGGTTTCTCCCTCTGAAATAACGGAAACAGCCTTCTGGTACCCGGTAAGCGACGGCAGAAGTTCCATTCCGGCATCCATCGTAGTCACAACCGTTCCTTCCTCTTTTGTCAGAAGTGCCTCGATTACCTTCATTCTTTCCACCGTAATCGCACTACCGTGAATATCGGCACTGTAAAAAATGACATCTTTTGCAGGGTAATACAGTACGTCCCTGTCAAACATACGATACTCTTCGATAAATTCCCTTGCTTTGATTTCATTCTGGGTAATGATAACTTTCCAGGAAACTCCTTGGGATAGTCCATATATAAATTGTACTTTCTGCGAATCCATGCAACCCGAAATATGCATAGGCAGTTTTTTCCTGTCTATGCATTCTTTCGCATTGTTATATGAATTTATTTCCATCAATGGTGCCAATAAAGTTTCCATCATCTGCTATTCCTTTTCTGAAGCTGCCGGAGCCTGATTAAAACGGTTCATAGCTGCTTTCACATCTTTCTGGATAATCAGTTCACAAGCCTGAACCGTCTGCTGCAATGCTTCCCTGATTGCCGGCTGTTCCTCATCCGGGATTTTCGCCAGCACGTGATTTGCCAAATCCCATCCTTCCGGCTTTTTGCCTACACCGACACGGATTCGGGTAAACACCTGCGTTCCCAATTGCGCAACAATATTTTTAATGCCATTATGTCCACCGGCACGTCCCTGGGCACGGACACGCAATCTGCCGACGTCCAAATCAACATCATCATATATAATAATCAGTTCCGTAGTTACATCAATTTTGTAATAATCAACCAGTTCCTTTACACATTCGCCACTCAAATTCATATAGGTAAGCGGCTGCACAAGAATAACCTTCTCTCCATCAATAACACCTGTGCCTATCTTAGCCTTGTGCTTTTTGGTATCCACCGAAATATCGTGCGCTTCTGCCAATGCTGTTATTGCCGAAAAGCCAATATTATGTCTGGTTCCTGCGTATCTTCTTCCCGGATTTCCTAAACCTACAATAATATACATAATTATCCTCTCCATTCCTTTGTATTTTTGCTTCGTATTTTTGCTTCGTTTCTATTCCTTATCTGCTCTCTTGGCTGTCAGATTGTTTGTAACACGGTTATATAATTCCTGTGCAGCATTATATCCCATCTTTTTCTGCCTGTGATTGACAGCTGCCGACTCACAGATAATTGCAACATTTCGTCCCGGACGAATCGGGATAGAATGACATACGACCTGATTTCCCAAGAAATCAATATACTGCTCTTCCAGACCAAGTCTGTCATATTCCTGTTCCTTATTAAATTCCTCCAGCTTGATAACCAGATTGATTTCCTGCTCATCTTTTACACTCTCGACACCAAATAAGGTCTTTGCATCAATAATGCCGATACCTCTCAGTTCAATAAAATGTCTGGTAATATTTGGTGCACTTCCAATCAATGAAGTATCGCTGACTCTTTTGATTTCCACGACATCATCCGATACCAGACGGTGACCACGGTGAATCAGTTCCAATGCAACCTCTGATTTACCGATACCACTCTCTCCCATTATCAGCACGCCTTCGCCGTAAATGTCAACCAGCACACCGTGCACGGTACAGCGTGGAGCAAGTTCTGTTGTCAGATAACGGATTAATTCTGCCATAAACGGTGAAGTTGCTTTCTGGCTGCGTAGCAATGGCACATGATATTTATTTGCCAGTTCAATAATTTCATCCTCAATCCAGATGTTACGGCAATAAATAATACATGGTGGTTTCGGCGATTTTTCACTGCCTGCCATAATACGCTCCATCATTTCTACGCTGCGCTCCATCCCAACCTGCAGCATATAGGTGTGTTCCACGTGACCGATAATCTGGATTCTGCCGGAGTCAAAATAATCAAAATATCCTGCCAGCTGCAATGCCGGACGGTTTACTTCCGTCTGCGTAATTCTTACAGAATCAATAGGCACTTCCGGCGTACAGTTTTCCAGATGAAGTGTTTCTACTAAATCTTTTAATGATATATAATATGTTTCATTATTCATTGCTTTCTTTCTCTCCTTTGCTGTGAAAAAAATCATATACACTTTGTGCTGCTTTTTCATTCATTCCATCTGCTTCTTTTAGTTCTTCCACAGAAGCCTGCCGGATATTCTCCAACGACTGGAACCGGCGCATCAGGGCTTTTCTTCGTTTCTCTCCGATACCCGGAATCTCATCCAGAATCGATTTTACCTGCACTTTGCTACGAAGAGAACGGTGATACTCTATCGCGAACCGGTGCACTTCGTCCTGTATTCTTGTCATTAGATGAAATCCTTCGCTGTTGACGGTAACCGGCATTTCCCGGTTCTGAAAATACAATCCCCGTGTACGGTGCTTATCATCTTTTACCATACCACAAACCGGGATGTTTAATCCAAGTTTTTCTAACACCTGCTCGGCAACGTGAACCTGTCCTTTTCCACCATCCATCATAATCAAATCCGGAAACTGTGTGAAACTTCCCAGCGTGCTGTCCCAGTCTTTCTGGCTCAACTGCTCTCTTTCTTCCAGTCCGTGACGAAAACGCCTGGTCAGCACCTCTTCCATACTGGCATAATCATCCGGTCCCTGCACCGTCTGAATGCGAAACTTTCGATAATCACTCTTTTTGGGCTTTCCATTTTCAAAAACAACCATAGAACCAACCGATTGAAAACCGTTAATATTAGAAATATCGTAGGACTCAATCCGTGATATCCCGTCCAGCCCAAGCCATCCACATATCTGTTTCATCGCTCCTGCCGTCCGTTGTTCTTCCCTTTTGATTTTTTCGCTGTCCTGCGTCAGAACCAGTGCTGCATTTTTATGTGCCAGTTCCATCAGACGCTCTTTTTGTCCTTTTTTAGGTACTAACACGCTCACTTTGCTTCCCCTCTTCTGGCTTAGCCATTCTTCTATCAGGGGGGCATCCTGTATCTCATATTCTAACACGACTTCCCGTGGAATAAAAGGTGTTCCTGCATAAAACTGTTTGACAAAAGACTGTAAAATTTCATTATGACTGTCCCCCTCGATACCATTCAGATGAAAATGGTCCCTGCCTATCATTTTTCCTTCTCTGATAAAAAACACCTGTACAACAGCTTCCTGCATCGTTGCTGCTACAGCAATAATATCACGGTCTGCCCCGGCAAAGTCTGTCACTTTCTGACGGATTTCAACCTTCTTGACACTTTCTATCAAATCCCGGTATGACGCTGCATCCTCAAATTGCAGACTGGCTGCTGCTGCTTTCATCTTCTCTTCTAACACTTCTATCACTTCACGATAATCACCCTCTAACAATTTGAGTGCTTTATTGAAGTTTTTCTGATATTCTTCTTTGGAAATACAGCCCTGACATGGTGCATCACACTGTTTGATATGATAATTCAAACAAGGGCGTGCTTTTCCGGTATCTCTTGGCAGTACACGGTTGCAGGTACGGATATGGTATATTTTTTGTGCCATTTCTATCGCATCTTTTGCCGTCGCTGCACTCGTATATGGTCCAAAGTACCTTGCCTGGTCTTTTTTTTGCTGCCTGCAATAAATTAACCGGGGATAATCTTCCCCCGCCGTGGCTTTTATAAACGGATAGGTTTTATCGTCTTTCAGCATTGTGTTGTACTTTGGCATATATTCTTTTATCAGATTGTTTTCCAGTACCAGAGCCTCTACTTCGGAATCCGTTACGATATACTCGAAGTGGTCAATATGCGATATCATCTGCTGGATTTTGGGCGAAACTCTCCGGCTGCTTTGGAAATACTGACGTACTCTGTTTTTTAAACTGATTGCTTTTCCTACATATATAATGGCATCTTTTTTGTCGTGCATCAGATAGACACCAGGTTTTGCAGGAAGTTTTTTTAATTCTTCTTCTATATTAAACACGGACTGCTTCCTTTCTGTTTTCTTGGACTACTGCTTATTTTAACACGAAATAAAGGTGGGAACAACAGAGAAGGGACTGTGATAAGATAGGACTTCCTACAGCAGCACGCTCTCGCTTGGAAACAGCGCGAGAAGGGACTGTGATAAGATAGTACTTCCTACAGCAGCACGCTCTCGCTTGGAAACAGACACAGTGGTGCGTAAGTGGACAAAATACGTCCACTAAGCACCAGTGTCTGTTTAACAGCTGCTTTTAGGATGTACTATCTTATCACAGCCCATTTTGGGGGTGGGTGTTGAAGTGGGGGGTGATTGTTACGTCAGAGTTTTTTGACTGCTGCTTTTAGGATGTACTATCTTATCACAGCCTATTTTTGGGGCGGGGCTCAAGTGTGAGGTGATGGTTATGGCAGGGCTATATAACAGCTGCTTTTAGGATGTTCTATCTTATCACAGCCCATTTAGGGGTTGGGTGTTGAAGTGGGGGTGATTGTTACGTCAGAGTTTTTTAACAGCTGCTTTTAGGATGTTCTATCTTATCACAGCCTATTTTTGGGGTGGGTGTTGAAGTGGGGGTGATTGTTATGGCAGGGCTTTTTGCTGTATTTTTGTTTTCTGCATTTCCAAAAAAGATAGAATATTTAAACCCTCTGCCTCTAATTTTTAGGATATTTTGCATTTTCTTTGACCGTTCGACCCCCCTAATATGACCGTTCGGCAAAAACCTATTGTATTTATTTTTATTTGTGCTACACTCTTTTTAAACGAGGGGTTTTCATTTAATCTATATAATCTATATTTTCTATGAATATTTTTTCGTTTTATACCGTTCCCATTTTGGAACATTTTTACTATTCTATTTTATCGCGTTTTGTGTTTTTCAAAAAATACTAACCGGTAAAAAGCAGCAAAGGAGGGAAATTTTTACAACGCACGAAACTCGTAAACAGTAATTCAACAAAGCAATGGAATACATATTCCATATCGAAATGAGGGGGAATCAAATATGAAATATTTTAAAAAAGCAAGTAGTTTCTTACTAATGGCAGCACTATTGCTGTCTGGTACAAATGTAGCAAATGCAGCGACCCAAACTGAATATGAAGATAGTATCTCTGCACAGTGCTGGATAGATAATATTTGTTACGATATCGATTTAAAGAACAACATAGCAACATTCTGGGAAGAAAAAATATCCGGCGACACGCTCACAATTCCAGAAAGTGTTACTTATAAAGGGAAGAAATATCCGGTAACGATTTATATTAACAACAGACATGATGCACCTTCCAGCAAAGTCCGTCATATTGTTTTTCCAGATACCATAACTTATTTCAGTATGGATACCAGACTTCTTCCAAATTTGGAAAGTCTTAACATTCCTAAGAATGCAAAAAATATTGATGCAAAGTTAAGAAGTAATATAAAAGTAACCGTTCCAGCAGACCAGAAGTATTACTATGAAAAGAATAATGCTCTGTATTCAAAAAAGGAGCCAACCGTTATGTGCCTGCCATTGGCAATACCAGAAAACTACACCGTCGCTGACGGCACAACTAAAATTCGTTCTTTCAATTCAAATCGTGTCGTAAAGAAAATTACATTACCAAAAAGTGTAACAGCCATTAATCGACAGATTTTTTCCGAATGTAAAAATTTAGAGCAAGTGGATATGGAAAAAACGCAGATAAAGAACATTCCAACTTCTGCATTTAGCGTTAATTCTAAACTGACTACCGTAAAATTGCCAAAGCAATTAGAAAGCATTGGAGAGGATGCTTTTAGTTTTAATTCTAAACTCACTACCGTAAAATTGCCAAAGCAATTAGAAAGCATTGGAGAGGATGCTTTTATTTTCTCTGGTATAAAAAGTCTGGTTTTTCCAAAACATCTGAAAAAAATAGGAAACCGTGCATTTGCCGGAACAAAGTTAAAAAAAGTAGTCATACCTGACAACGTAACCTATATTGGCTCTGTTGCATTTAGTGGTTGCACGTATTTGAAAGAAATCGTATTGCCGAAGAAATTATCTTCCGTTAATGCAAGCACATTTGCAAATTGCAAAAAATTAAAGAAAATCACTTTCCGTAACACAAAAACAGCTCCGAAGTTTGTGAAAAAAGGGACGATTTTCAAAGGTTGTCCAAAGGGCATCAAACTATATGTCAAGAATAAAAAAGTAGCAAAATCACTGAAAAAACAGCTGATGAAAACAAGTATTAAGAAAGCCAAGATTTATGCAGGCAAAAAGCTGGTTTACAAAAATGTAACCGGTAAGGAAAAGAGATAACGTTTTTACTAAAATAATACACATAAAAACAAGGATATAACAAAAATGGAATACATATTCCGTAACAAAATAAGGGGGGACTTAAATATGAAATATTTTAAAAAAGCAAGTAGTTTCTTACTAATGGCAGCATTATTGCTGTCTGGTACAAATGTAGCAAATGTGGCAAACGCAGCATCCTATACGGAAGAGGACGACGGTATATCAAAGCTCTGGAAGGTAGGTGATATTTTTTACAGGATTGATTTTACTACCGGAACAGCCTCATATGAGAACGATATCGTATCCGGCGATACACTCGTGATTCCGGAGAGCATTACCTATAAAGGAAAGAAATATCCGGTAACTACATACAGCAGCACCGGATATAACGCTTCTATCTCCAAAGTCCGTCATATTGTTTTTCCGGATACTATGAGAGGCATCTCTGTAAACACCAGAACTCTGCCAAATCTGGAAAGTTTCAATATTCCTAAAAATGCAGAAGCTGTTTATACAAGATTAAGAAGCAACATAAAAGTAACCGTACCGGCAGACCAGAAATACTTCTATGAAAAGAATAATGCCCTGTATTTCAAAAAAGAGCCGACTGTGATGTATATGCCATTGTCAATTCCGAAAGACTACACCATTGCTGAAGGCACAACCAAAGTCTGTTCTTTCAACAGAAATCAGGTCATAGAAAAAGTTACTTTTCCAAAAAGTGTAACAACTATTGATGATAGAATCTTTTCCTATTGCAGAAAGTTAAAAGAAGTCAATATGGAAAAAAGCCAGATAAAGAAACTCTCGGAAAATGCTTTTGAGTTTACTTCTAAACTGACTAGCGTAAAACTGCCAGCGCAGTTAGAAACCATCCACTCGTATGCTTTCTATAATTCTGGCATAGAAAAAGTTACTTTCCCAAAACACTTAAAAAAGATAGTATACGGAGCATTTAAAAATACAAATCTGAAAAAAGCAATTATACCCGACAGTGTGACACATATTGGTTCTGATGCTTTTGCTAACTGCAAATCGCTAAAGGAAGTAATAATACCAAAGAAATTACGTTCTGTTAATGTCAACACCTTTGCAAATTGCAAAAAATTAAAGAAAATCACTTTCCGTAACACAAAAACAGCTCCGAAGTTTGTGAAAAAGGGGACGATTTTCAAAGGTTGTTCAAAGGGTATCAAACTATATGTCAAAAACAAAAAAGTAGCGAAATCACTGAAAAAGCAGCTGATGAAAACAAGCATCAAGAAAGCTAAGATTTATGCAGGCAAAAAACTGGTTTATAAAAATGTAACCGGCAAAGAGAAGATAAAGATTTTCTACTAAAATAATACACATAAAAACAAGGATATAATAAAAATGGAATACGATTCCATATCGAAATAAGGGGGGCTTATCGATGAAATTTATGAAAAAAGCAATTAGTTTTGTACTAATGATGGCACTATGCCTGTCTGGCACAAGCATAGCAAATGCCGTAACTTACATTCCTGATTATGACGGCATTAATGCACTCTATTGGGTAGATAATATTTGTTACAATATTGATTTTAAAGACAACAAAGCACAGTTTTGGGAAGAAAAAATAACCGGTGATACGCTCGTACTTCCGGAAAGCATTACTTTTGAAGGGAAAAAATATCCAGTAACAGGATATTTTGCATCAGACCTTGCCACTGAAAACCGGAACGCTCCTGTTAGCAAAATCCAGCATATTATTTTGCCGGACACGATAGAAGCTGTTTCTGTGAGTTCCAAGCTTCTTCCAAATTTGAAAAGTATCAATATTCCGAAAAATGCAGAATTCATTTATATAACTGTAGGAAGTAACGTAAAGATAACTGTACCGGCAGACCAGAAGTATTACTATGAAAAGAATAATGCTCTGTATTCAAAAAAGGAGCCAACCGTTATGTGCCTGCCACTGGCAATACCGGAAAACTACACGGTTGCTGAAGGCACAACCAAAATTTGTTCCTTTAATTCAAATCGCGTTGTAAAGAAAATCACGTTGCCAAAAAGTGTAACAGCCATTAGTCAGAGTACTTTTTCCTCTTGCGAAAACTTGAAGACAGTGAATATGGAAAAAACACAGATTAAAAAACTTCGTTCACACACATTTTCCAATACAGCGAAATTGACTACTGTAAAATTGCCAAAGCAGTTAAAAACCATTGGGGAATTCAGTTTCTCCGATTCTGGCTTAGAAAAACTGACGCTTCCTAAGCATCTGAAAAAAATAGAAGACTATGCATTTGACGGAGCAAAATTTAAAAAGATAGTCATACCCGACAGCGTAACTTATTTTGGCTCGACTGTTTTTAGAGATTGCACATCTTTAAAAGAAGTAGTATTACCAAAGAATTTACGTTCTATTGGTACCAGCACCTTTGAAAATTGCATAAAATTAAAGAAAATCACTTTCCGTAACACAAAAACAGCTCCAAAGTTTGTGAAAAAAGGAACGATTTTCAAAGATTGTCCAAAGGGTATCAAACTATATGTCAAGAATAAAAAAGTAGCCAAATCGCTGAAAAAGCAGCTGATGAAAACAAGCATCAAGAAAGCTAAGATTTATGCAGGCAAAAAGCTGGTTTACAAAAATGTAACCGGCAAAGAGAAGATTCGATACTAAGAATCAATCCATTTTGCTATTGTAATTCTGACAATTTAACAATTCAACAAAGAACAGCCCCTGCCATTCCCGGCAGGGGCTGTTCCTGTTTTGTGACAGTGTTCACTGCTTCTATTGCAATGCAGCTGCTGTCTTTATTTTACTTTTACTTTCTTAACTTTTGAATAGCCACCGTAAAGTTTTGTCTTGCCAACTTTCTTGTAAGCACGAATCTTCACATAGCAATTACCTTTTTTCAACTTCTTAATTACCTTAGATTTTGATTTGCCTTTGCTTACTGTTACTTTCTTCACGGATTTCTTAAACTTCTTGTCTTTTGCATAAACAATCTGGTAACCGGTAACTGTCTTGTTACTCTTCCATGTTACTTTTGCTTTCTTACCCTTGATTGCTTTTACTTTGCTTATCTTAACAGCTTTTGGTACTACTTTCAGAACACAGACTGTTTTTGCTGCCTGATATGTTCCTGTTGCAGCTGCTGTTACTGTAATATTAGCAATTCCGTATTTCTTTACGGTTACATTACCATTTGCATCTACAGTTGCCACTTTGGCATCTGAAGTTGCATAAGATAATTTACCGGCTGCTTTGGCACCAAGATTGAACTTCTTGCTTCCGAGTACTTTGCTAAGTGTTTTTACTACTGTAATCGTCTGTGCCTTTTTCGTTACCGTGTTTGTTCCACCCGGATTCTGTGTTCCCGGTTTATCGGAATTATTTCCGTTATCTGGGTCAGTTCCCGGTGTTGGGTCCTCTCCCGGCGTTGGGTCTGTTCCCGGTTCTGGGTCCGTTCCTGGTTCTGGGTCAGTTCCCGGTTCTGGGTCAGTTCCCGGTTCTGGGTCTGTTCCTGGGTCTGGATTTTCTGGTTCTTCTGGCTCTGAACCGTCCAGTCCACCTGGTGTTGGGTCAGTCGGGTCAGATAATTCCTTATCGCCTACACCTACGGTATAGAATACCTTTAATCCGTTTTCTGTAATCGCTGTAATCGTTGCAACACCATCACTAACAGCTGTCAGGCTGATGGTTACATTTCCGTTTTCATCTACCTTCTGTGCTGTATTATCTACTGCAATAACAGAAGAATTTGTAGAGTAGAATGTTACATAAGAATCTGTATCTGCAGGCTTTAATGAAAGCTCAACTTCTACAGAATCACCTACTGCAGGAATTGTAATCTTGTCTTCACCTGTTGCCGTCATCTTTGTTGCTTCATTCTTCTTCTCACTTGTTGGGAAGAACTTCATTCCCTGAATCGTAAATGTAACGGAAATCTTTGTTGGATTCTCAATACCATCAAAGCTTACGGTATGTGTCTTAGAATCTGTTACAACTTCTTTTACTGCACTTCCGTCCCATCCATTAATCGGGTCATTTGTATCAAACTGTCCGTTTGATTTAATCGCATCTTTAAAGTCTGTTTTCGTAATGGTTAATTCCTGGTCGTTAACAACAACCTTGTCATAACGAATCTGTGCTTTTTCTGCTAAAGGCTTTAATGTATTTAAGTCTTTGATATAAACAGCTGTCATATCTTTCAGTTCCGTCAGACCTGCTGCTGCACCTGCGTCAGAAAGCTGTTCAGACATATCATAAGATACCGTATACTGTCCGTCACCTGTCAGTGCTACAGAAGCACCTCTTTCTGTTCTACCATTAATTAATACATGTAATGCTACATTGATAGAACTTGTTGAACCACTCTTTGTTACGTGGATATTAACAATTGTGCTGACACCACTTGCTGCCGTAACAATGATATAAGCATTTCCTGCTGCTTCAGCAGTTACGATACCGGTACTGCTTACGGTAGCAACCTCTG
This sequence comes from bacterium, assembly GCA_028724545.1. Taxonomy (GTDB): domain Bacteria; phylum Bacillota; class Clostridia; order Lachnospirales; family Lachnospiraceae; genus Butyribacter. The sequence goes on along the minus strand of JAQYCU010000029.1, from coordinate 28,660 downwards.
TATTAGAAGATGTGTAAGTAACTGCATCTTTGCTGTCGGCTGGAAGAAGAGAAGTTTTGATGGTAACCTGTTTTCCTTCTTCTACTTCATAATATGCCTTATCTGTCTTAACTGCCGTAGCTGTTTCTTTTCCACTTGGACTTACAACTACTTTAATATCTTTTTTAGCTGAGCCACTCTGTGAATAAGCATGAATTGTAGTAACACCTGCTCCTTTTGCATGGAGTCTTCCATTTGATACTGTAACAATAGCATCATCATCTGTGCTCCACAGAAGCACGTCATTTGTTTCTTCTGGTGCTACGGTAGCTGTCAATGTCTTGTGCTCGCCTGCTTTCATTGTAACACTGGCATCTGTATCAATATCTGTAATTTCCGTGATAGTCGGATTTACAGATACACCATTGTCACTTGTAGAAGCATGACCATAGCTTGTGTAAATACCGGAAATCAATGTACCTAAATCACTGTTTTCATCAACATAAGTACCACGCATCATACCTTCAATCGTATCAGCGTAAACCGGTTTCAATGACGGACGGTTCCAGTAATTGAACAATCCTGTGTTTGTTTCTGTTGTAACATAGTTTCCATCACCCTGGTCCCATACAACCGGACATACACCATAGAATTTACATACAGCGTTGACAAACTCACTGTTTAATGCTCTTTCTGTGTTGTTATATCCTGTTTCTGAACCAGACTGTGCCTGCTGTCTTACACCATACTCACCAACGTAAATTGGAATTTCGTTCGATAAGTTTCCTACATTCTTAACTGTGCTGCTAAGAGAACTCTGCCATGTCTTTAACTGGCTGTATGTCCATCTTACAGAACTGTTGTCTTTGTAGATATGTACAGAGAACATCAGACGTGATGTTTCTGCCTCTGCACTTGCCAATGGGTCAGCCGGCATTGTCAGACCGGTGTTAAATGTTGCAAAACGTCCTGTGAATGCCAGCCAACGTTTTGTATTGTTAGAACCGGTTGAACGAACGGCATTTACAAAAATCTGGTTTAAGTTATTTAAAACTTCTGTATCTTCGTTTGCTGTTCCATCGTGAGCATCTGTTACCTCATTCATAGATTCAAAAATCAAATGCTCGTCATAATCTTTAAAACGATTTGCAATCGTTTTCCACGTTCCTGAAAACTTCTGATATACTCCCTCGATATCATCTGCATAAGTATTCAGCCAGCATGCCGGGTTGTTGCCACGGTTGTCGTGGTTTGCAGCACCATCATGGTGAATATTGATGATACAGTACATATCCTGGTCAATACAGTAATCAACGATTTCCTGTACACGGTTCATCCATGTTTCATCGATGGTATAATCATCATTGATATAACCATTCCAGGTTACAGGAACACGCACAGTATTGTAACCTGCATCATGTAATGCTTTGATATACGCTTTGGTTGTTTTGTATGCCTGCCAGCTTGTTTCGGAAGCGTTATTTAAACCACCATCCATCGTATTACCTAAGTTGATGCCGGCTCCCATTTCCTTGATAACATCAGATTTGCTTAATACACGGAAATCTTTTGGATTGCCTTCCTCTGTTGTCATCTTAGGCACAAGGGTTGCACGCACATTTTCCAAAGTATCTCTTGCTGCACGATACTCAGCTTTCTTAGCACTTTCCTTCGCATAAACTTCTTCTGCTGCCGGAATAGCTGCTTTTACTGCTGCAAGTGATTCTGCTTCATAATCATCTTCTGTGAAAGATTTGCACGCATCAATTGCTGATTTTAATCCTGCTCTTGCTGCTGCAGCTTCTTTCTTTGCCTGCTCAATTGCTTCTGCATATGCATCTTCATATTCAGCATCTGTAAGGTCACTGTCATCATAACTTGTTGACTCTAATGTGATTTTCGATGGGTCAAATCCTTTTGTAATCGTACCATCTTCACTAATGGAAACAGAACCTACGGAGCCAAATACGATACCGATAATGTATGCTTCTACATCATTTGTCATACGGGTCAGACGGATTCCGTTGGAATCGTCTGTTGATGCAATGCTGGTATTTTTATTTGCCTTGTCCACACTGGTGTCATAGAATTTGTAATTTCCACTCTCTGCTACACCCTGTCCGGAACCATAGCCACCGGTTGTACGATATCCTGCATGCAGCGCATATGGATTATTCTTACCGGCACCTGTCGTACATTTCTTTCCGATTAATTCCTTATTTGAGAAATTACCCTTACCACTTTCAGAGTCAAGGTTTCCACCACGTACTTTTAATCTGGAATAAATCGAACACTTTTTAACATGAATATAAACCGTTACCTTTGCACTGCCGATTGTACTGAGTGTCAGGTTTGAGTTTACAGCTGCAAAGTCAGACAATTTGAATTCCTGAAGTGTTTCATGACCGTCATTATGGTCACCCTCTGTACTTGGAATCGTTACTGCCTGCTCATTTAATTCATCTTCGCTCGGCTCCTCTCCCGGGTCTTCGATGGTTGCCATATACAGACCGGTCAGTGTAACAGCCGGCTCTTTCTGACAGAAACCAAGATTGATTCCTTGTAATGTGTAAGAGCCTGTATAAGAAGCTTTGATATCACTAATCTTGATATAGGCAACATATTCCCCTTTTTCACTGTCTAACTGTGAATTACCAACGGTAATAATATTCTGCTGCCAGCCTCCCCACTCTGTGTCATACGGCTGGAATGTAACAATTTCGTCGGTAGATTTCAGTTCTGCTTCTGACTTATAGGTTACTTTGAAGTAGTCACCGGTTGCAGCACCGATATCAATCGATTGGAGATAACCTTTATATTCCTCTCCGTCATGTGATGTATCATTTGATACTAATGCATCACCTGATACTGATAAAATACTTTTTTCAACTAAATTATCTGCCGGCGGTGTTACTGCCGCAGAAGCCTTCTGTACATCCGGTCACGCAACAGAAGTTAATACTAATGCTAACGTCAGGACAAATGCACAAATTTTTCCTATTCTTTTTTTCAACGTTTTTTCTCCTCTCTTTTTTTACTGTTTGTTTCTCTTTGCTACTCTTTTTTCTGCTTTCCATCTCCCTTCTTTATTTATTTTCCGAATCTGCATCCTGATATTTTCAGCATACCGGGATACCGGCAAATTCAAGAATGTGTACACCTCCAGTAAAAAGCTGCACCATTACATGAGTAGTTTTATGCGAACAAAGAAACAACCGACATCGTTTTGCCAGTTCTCTTTGTATGCTTCCTATGTTTTTGTTTTAAAAATGGCAATAAAAAAGGCAGATAGCATTGCCATTTCTTTCTCTCTGGTTTTTAACGTATCTACATAATCTACTCAAATATTAACATATTTGCGCAAAAATGCAATACCTTTTTTGTACATTTTTTCATCTTTGCATTGAAAAAACTTTAAATTTCAACAAAATCATTATTATTTTCAACAATCGTGTGTAATTTTTGTATATTTTTTATGGGCAGTTTTCCTGCTTTTATTGCAGATTTTTGATTTTTTGCCGGCTGACACGTTTCATAAAATGAAGCGCAACGATAACGGACAACGTTTCGGCAACCAGGAATGTTATCCAAATAATTCCCGTATACGAAAATCCACTTAGCACCAGTTCGGTCAGTCCCCACGCTACCGGCAGAACAAACAAAAACTGTCTGCAGACAGATATGACCAAAGACTCGACACCACTTTCCAACGCCTGGAAAATCCCCTGAAATGCAATGTTTGCACCTGCAAATAAGTAACTCAACGAGATAATGCGAATTGCACTAATGCACAAACTCTCCGTCTCTCCCGTCAGAGCAAATACCGACGAAATTGGCTCTGCGAAAATTTCCAGCGCAAGTAAACCTGCCAGCATAATGGCAAGTGTATACAGCATGCCATACCGGATACCGTCACGCACCCTCTTTTTGCTTCGCATTCCATAGTTATAAGAAAGGATTGGCGTGATGGCATCTCTGAGTCCAAACGCAGCGAACAGAATAAACTGCTGGATTTTGTAATACAGTCCGTACGCTGTTACCACATTTTCCCCTATTCTGCCGAAAATGATATTTAGGAAATAGGTCATAAAGGACATCAGTGCCTGCGCAATAATTGCCGGCAGGCCAATCATATAAATGCCCTTGATGACTGGCAGGGACGGACGGAGATATTCCGGCTTGTTGGCAATTTCTTTGTTGTACCGGATATGAAATAAAAAGGCGCAGACAAAGGACACGCACTGTCCGATGACGGTTGCGAGAGCTGCTCCCTTCACTCCCATTGCCGACAGGCCAAGCCATCCATAGATAAGAACCGGGTCCAGTATAATATTCACGATTGCACCTGCTACCTGAGCAATTGTCGAATACAGTGAGTTGCCTGTCGCCTGCAATAACTTTTCAAAAATCGAAAAATAGACAATACCAAAGGACAAAACGCAGCAGATTTTCAGATATTCTGTTGCCATCTCTACAATCATTTTGTTTTCGGATTGGGAAAGAATATATGCTTTTGCCCCGAAAAATCCAAAAATCAGAAAGACAAGGTAAATAACCGTTGCCAGAAAAACGGCATTGCCTGCTGCCTGGCTTGCTTTTCTGGTATCGCCCTGTCCTAGGTTTCTGGAAAGAAGTGCATTCGCACCAACACCGGTTCCTATGGAAACAGCAACCATCAACATCTGCACCGGAAAAGCCAGTGTCAGGGCATTTAAGGCTGCTTCTCCCACTCCGGGAATATTCGACACGAATGCGCTATCCACAATATTATAGACTGCCTGCAGCATCATCGATAATATCATCGGAATGCCCATTGACAGCATCAGTTTTCCTACGGACATCACTGCCATTTTGTTTTTTGTTCCGTTTTCTTTTTTCTTTTCTGTTTTGTTTTCCACTTTTTACTTCCCTCTTTCTACACAACAAAAAAGCGTGTAACCTTTTCCGACATTGCTGTCAAAGATTACACGCATTATTTTGCTGGATTTACATCTTGTTTACTATTTTCTGTTCACAATTGCCTATTATAACAAATTCTTTTTTCTGATGTAAGTCTTTTTTCTGTTATTTTTTTCGCTACTGCTTTTATTTTTCTTTCGCTGTCATAAATTTCTCAATAACTTTGACGATACCATCTTCGTCATTGCTGTCCGTAATATAATCAGCTGTTTCTTTCACGTCTTCCTGCGCATTTCCCATTGCAACGCCAAGTCCTGCACAGCGAAGCATTGGCAAATCATTGTAACTGTCACCGACGCAGATTACTTTATCCTTCTTCAAATCCAGATGTTTGATTAATTTTTCTACTGCCACGCCTTTGTCTACAAACTTCGGAAGCAATTCCACATAGCACGGGTCGGAACGGAATACATTTAACTCCCCACCGAACTTCTCACGCATTGTCTTTTCTACTTCTTTCATATAGTCCGGTTCGCCCGTCAGCAGGAACTTATTAATCGGGAAATCAACCGATTTTACAAAATCATCTGTTTCCCGGATGGAAATCTCGCATGCTTTTGCATCCGCCTCAATATATTTGTCAACACCATTGCCGGATACTAATTCCTTCTTCGGGTCATTGTAAACCAAAATACCTACATTAGCATCTTTCGCAGCCTGAAAAACAGGTGCAATCATCGACGGTGAAATCGTCTGGTTATAAATACACTCTCCCGTCTTGCAGTTGACAACGGTTGTTCCGTTATAAGCAATCACGTAACCACCAAATTCTTCTAATTTAATATTGGCAGCCGTCCGGCGAATACCGGAAATAGAACGGCCCGAAGCAATGGCAACGGTTTTTCCTCTCTCCTGCGCAGCGATAACAGCTTCTCTGGTTGCATCAGATACTACTTTCTGCGAGTTTACCAGTGTTCCGTCTATATCGAGAATCAAAGCGTCATAAAAGTCGCCTTCCGGTTCTTCTATTCCTTTTACCTTACGGAAAATTTTCATAAACTCTTTTCCGGTAATGGTTTCGTGCTCAATCAGATACTCAGCCAGTTTATCCAATGCCTCACGGTTTCCGGAAAGAAGTTTGACGGCTTTTTCGTAACATTCCTTCAGAATGCGCATAACTTCCTTGTCAACTTCTGCCTCTGTCGCATCACCACAGTTCATTCTGGTGCTTCCGTCCAGATATTTACTTTCTACTGTTTCCAGTCCAATCAGACCAAACTTCTCAGACATACCATACTGTGTCACCATAGAACGGGCAAGCGAAGTGGCTTTTTCAATATCGTTTGATGCACCGGTTGTAATGGAGTCAAACACTAATTCTTCTGCTGCACGTCCACCAAACAGTGTTACGATACGCGTCAGTATCTCTTCTTTGCTCATCAGGTACTTCTCTTCTTCCGGCACCTGCATAACATAACCAAGTGAGCCCATTGTTCTTGGGACAATGGTAATCTTCTGTACCGGTTCTGCATTTTTCTCCAGTGCCGTAACCAGTGCGTGTCCCACTTCGTGGTAAGCAACGATTTTCTTTTCCTCTTTGCCCAGGATACGGTCTTTCTTTTCTTTACCGGCAATGACAACCTCTACGGCCTCAAAAAGGTCGCGCTGGTTGACGGCACGGCGTCCGTTTCTGACTGCCATAATGGCAGCTTCGTTAATCATATTCGCAAGGTCTGCACCAACAGCACCACTGGTTGCCAGTGCAATTGCATCAAAGTCAACGGATTCATCCATCAAAACATCTTTGGCATGAACCTTTAATATATCAACACGGCCTTTTAAATCCGGCTTTTCAACAATGATTCTTCTGTCAAAACGGCCCGGACGGAGCAATGCTTTGTCCAGTACCTCAGGACGGTTTGTTGCACCTAAGATAACAAGACCTTTGGAGCTGTCAAAGCCGTCCATCTCTGACAATAACTGGTTTAATGTCTGTTCACGCTCGTCATTGCCGCCACCGTAACGGCTATCACGGCTCTTACCGATTGCATCAATCTCATCAATAAAAATAATACACGGTGCCATCTGCTGTGCCTGTTTGAACAGGTCACGCACACGGGAAGCACCTACACCGACAAACATTTCTACAAAGTCAGAACCTGACAGGGAAAAGAATGGTACTCCTGCTTCTCCGGCAACAGCTTTTGCCAGCAATGTCTTACCGGTACCGGGCGGGCCTACCAGAAGCGCTCCTTTTGGCAGTTTTGCACCAATGTCGGTATATTTCTTCGGATTGTGCAGGAAATCAACCAGTTCTGTCAGGGACTCCATTGCCTCTTCCTGTCCGGCAACATCTTTAAATAACACACCGGTTTCCTTTTGCACATACATTTTAGCAGTACTCTTGCCTACGCCACCCATCATTCCACCGGAACTTTTTGACATCGTTCTGTATAGGAAGAAAAGACCTCCCCATAACAGCAGAAACGGAAGCAATGTGCTTAACAGCATATATCCGATGCCGGAACCATTGTCTGATGTATCTCTTGAAAACTTGACATTTGCCGACTCCAGGCGCGATATCAACTGGCTGTCCATTGTAATCAGTCCTGTATGGTATTTGATTTCATACAAAGAATCTTTCTTGCTGACGGGCGTGATTTCCAGTTCATCTGATGTCAGTACGACAGATTTTACTTTGCCCTCGTCTAACATCTCCAGAAATTCGTCATATGTGATTTCTTTGTTCGTCATGCTATCGACCTGACTGTTCATAAACGAGAACAGGAGAAATGTAACTACTGCAGCAATTAAACAAATTATGATTCCACTTTTTCCTGCCTTTTTATTTGGTCTTTGATTTCTATTATTATCCAAGTTGTGACCTCCTTGTTGCATATCTTCTTTTTCACCAATTTTAAGATATGGCTCTTCTGCAAAATAACTTTTAAAAATTCTTTTTTTACTGACATTTAAGAGTATAAATCTAAGTGCCTAAAAAAGCAACACGGGTAATTAAGAAGAATTTGTGAACTTTTTAGAAAGAAAAAATTTATTTGCAAAATTATGTAAAAAACCATTGAACATATGGTGCTTTTTAAGGTATAATATTGTAATATTGATTTTAATAAGTAAATTCAGTCTGATTTATATTACAAGGAGGATAAATAAATGGCTGTCAAGTACGTATTTGTTACTGGTGGTGTAGTTTCAGGATTGGGCAAGGGAATTACAGCTGCCTCACTGGGACGATTGTTAAAGATGCGAGGTTATACTGTAACAATGCAAAAATTCGACCCATATATCAATATTGACCCGGGAACAATGAATCCGGTACAGCATGGTGAAGTTTTTGTTACAGATGACGGTGCTGAAACAGACTTAGACCTCGGACACTATGAGCGTTTTATTGATGAAAGACTTACCAAACAGTCTAATGTTACAACAGGTAAAGTTTACTGGTCTGTTTTGTCAAAGGAACGTCGTGGCGATTTTGGTGGAGGTACCGTTCAGGTTATCCCTCATATTACAAATGAAATTAAAAGCAGATTTTACCGTAACGACGGATGCAAGGATACACAGATTGCTATTATCGAAGTAGGTGGAACTGTTGGTGATATCGAAAGCCAGCCTTTCTTAGAGTCTATTCGCCAGTTCCAGCATGATGTTGGTCGCGACAATGCCATTCTGATTCACGTTACCCTGATTCCTTATCTGGGCGCTTCCGGTGAAATGAAAACAAAGCCGACACAGGCAAGTGTTAAAGAACTGCAGGGAATGGGTATCCAGCCGGATATTATTGTCTGCCGTACAGAGCGTCCACTGGAAGAGGGCATTAAAGATAAAATTGCTTTGTTCTGTAATGTTCCTAATAAATGTGTTATGCAGAACCTTGATGTGGAAACATTATATGAAGCCCCACTTGCAATGGAAAAAGAGCATCTTGCTGATGTTGCCTGCGAATGCCTGCATCTGGATTGTCCGGAACCGGATATGAAAGAATGGCAGACTATGGTAGACACATTAAAGCATCTGGAAAAAGATGTGACTGTTGCACTGGTTGGAAAATATACTACTCTTCATGATGCTTATATCAGTGTTGTGGAATCACTCAAACATGGTGGACTTGCCCACAAGAGTAATGTAACAATTAAGTGGGTTCCTTCGGAAGAAATCAATGATGACAATGCTGCCGAAATTTTGGGAGATGTCAGTGGTATTATTGTTCCGGGTGGTTTTGGTGACCGTGGAACAGACGGTATGATTTCTGCTATTAAGTATGCACGTGAAAATAATGTACCATATTTGGGACTTTGCTTAGGTATGCAGCTTAGTATTGTTGAATTTGCAAGACATGTCTGTGGATTCAATGATGCACACAGTATTGAATTAGACCCTCAGACAACCCATCCGGTTATTCATCTGATGGCTGACCAGGACGGCGTGGAAGATATCGGTGGTACGTTACGTCTGGGTGCATATCCTTGTGTACTGGACAAGGATTCTCTGGCTTATCAGGTATACGGTTCTGAAAATATTTCAGAACGTCACCGTCACCGTTATGAAGTAAACAACTACTACCGTGAGGACCTTGAGAAAAACGGCATGAAGCTTTCCGGTCTTTCTCCTGACGGACGTATTGTGGAAATGTGTGAGATTCCTTCTCATCCGTGGTTTATTGCAACCCAGGCACATCCTGAGTTTAAGTCAAGACCAAACAGACCACATCCGTTATTCAAAGGATTTATCGGTGCTGCACTGGAATATCAGAGCAAACATTAATCTGTGATTTTTGAAAAAATATAATGAATAAAGGCTCTTTGTCAAGAGTTGGGGTAAAACCCGTAAACAAGAAAAGTTCCTGCCTGCGATTTTAATATCGCAGGCAGGAACCTTTTTATTGATTAACTTTTTTATTACAGTTAACTTTTTTATTCATCCAAATAACGTTTTAAGTCTTCTACTAACTTATATACCGTTGTCCCCGGATTATATTGTGAAGGTAGAGCCAAATAGACGCAGACACTCTGCATTTGTTCCATAAAATATATCATCTTTTCCAGCAAGCATTTCGCACAGACGCTCCATCCTGTCCCAATTCTGGTTTACGTCAAATTCATAACTGTGTCCCCAGATGTAAAAGAGCATAGGCTTTGTTTCATCCGGCTCTGCTTTCAAAAATGCTTCGGCAAGTTCAAACAATTTTTCATCATTATGATGACAGGTAGCTTCTAATAGCATTGGATTATCCGGCAAGTCGAACCGATGAGTACTTCCCGTCGTTCTTCCGTACCAGATACCGATTTCCTTTAGATATTCTACAGTTGCAGAATCATAACACCCATAGGCATATGCCATCCCTTCCGGGTATTTTCCATAAAGCCTTTCGATATTTTCAGCATCTGTCAGAAATTCCTGCTTTAATTCTTCCCGTGTCATTTTTTCCGGGGCAGCGTGCGTCAGGCCATGTACTGCTATCTCATGCCCAGCATATAATTCTGGCAGTCCTTCCTGATTCATACGGCAGATAGGAACACCTTCTATTTCAAATCTGCTTTCCTCCGACTGAATCCCCGTATTCAAATTAAATGTTGCCTTTAATCCATAACGGTTGAACAGTTCAACCAGTTTTCTATCCTGCGTAATTCCATCATCATAACTAAATGTTACTGCTTTGCAATATTTCATTTTTATATCCTATCTCCTACGTTATATCCTGCCATTTTGCAAATACTCTTTTACAAATACTCTTTTGCAAATACTATTTTACAAATACTATTTTGCAATGCTGCAATTTGTATTGCTAATCTGGAAGTTCTGTACTGATAACATTGTTCCATATACCTATATATCATCTTATGGCTATATTAGTCCAGAAGTCCTGTGCTGAAATAACGTTCCATACGGTCAGCCATAATCGTTGCAATCACTTTGTCTTTTCCATATTTCTCTGCCATCTGCTTACTTGCCCAGACATTTGCTCCGGAAGAAGTACCACACAACAATCCCTGTACCTGTGCCAGTTCGCGTGTTGTGCGAATCGCATCTTCATCTGTCACTTCCACAACTTCATCAATCAGGGAAGTATCCAGCACTTCCGGAATAAAGCCATCTCCGATACCCTGTATGCTGTGAAGGCCCGGTTCGTGTCCTAACAGTGCAGAAACATTTTTTGGCTCTACTGCAACTACTTTCAAATCCGGATTTTTTTCTTTGAGATATTTGCCAATTCCCTGCAACGTTCCACCACTGCCAAGTCCTGAAACAAAAATGTCCACTTTGCCATTTAACTGGTCAAAAATTTCGTGTCCTGTTGTTGTATAATGAATGTCCGGATTGTTCGGATTGCTAAACTGCTGAGGAATAAATGCCTTATCACTTCCCATTTCCTGTAAAAGTTCTTCAGCTTTTTTAACAGAACCGTCGATACTGAGTTCCTTTGGTGTCAGCACAAGTTCAGCTCCAAGACAGCGAATCAGTTTCTTGCGCTCCTCACTCATATTTTCCGGCATCACAATAATAACACGATATCCTTTTCTTACGCCGACCAGTGACAGACCAATACCTGTGTTTCCCGAAGTCGGTTCAATAATCGTCATTCCGGGTTTTAATTTGCCTTCCTTCTCTGCCTGAAGAATCATATTTTTTGCAACACGGTCTTTGATACTGCCACCAGGATTTAAAAACTCTGCCTTTGCATAAATATTCAATCCTGTTGTTTCATATAAACTAACAAGTGGTGTATCACCTATCAAATCAATTATGTTTTTTACTATCATAATATGCCTCTCTTTTATAGACTCCCTTTTCTGACATTATTATGCCTGCAAACTCGGAATAGTACCCTGAATATCAACATCTGCATCATAATCCACGCCGTCGATACGGAATCCGAAAATTTCGTAAAATTCCTGCCAGTAGCCATCCAGGTCAGCAATCTGTTCAATATTATCTTTTGATACTTTTTTCCATAAATCTTCTACTGCCTGCTGAACCTCCGGCTTCATTTCATAATCATCCATACGGATTAAGCGTTTCTCATCAGTCGGAACTGTTTCCTTGCAAAGTCTGTCGTGGAACATACGATACATCTGCTCAATACAGTCCTCATGAAGATTTTTCTCTTTCATTACTTTAAAAAGCAGTGAAATGTAAAGAGGAACAATCGGTATCGCTGCACTTGACTGTGTAACAACTGCTTTGTTGACGGAAACATATGCTTCCAGACCGTCGATTTCTTCATTCAGTTCATCAGCTGTCTGATATAAATGCTGTTTTGCACGGCCAATGGAGCCATCATAATAAATCGGATGGGTTAATTCTGGTCCTATGTAAGAATATGCAACTGTCTTGGCACCATCTGCCAGAACATCTGCCTCTTTCAATGCCTGCATCCAGAGTTTCCAGTCTTCGCCACCCATTACCTTGACGGTATCGTGAATTTCCTGCTCGGTAGCCGGTGGAATCGTAACTTCTGAAATCTCATTCGTCAATAAATCTATCGTCTGGTTTGTGTATTCTCCATTTGTTGTTTTCAGAGTAGAACGATATGTTTCTCCATCAGGAGCTTTACGGCGAGGTGCTGCAACACTGTAAACCACTAAATCTACTTTGCCCCAGTCTTTCTGAATCATAGCAATGGTTTCGTCCTTGATTTCCTGTGAGAACGCATCGCCATTAATGGTTTTTGCATAATAACCATCTGCTGTTGCAAATTCTTCAAATGCTGCCGTATTGTACCATCCGGCACTTCCCGTACGTTTTTCCTTGCCAGGTTTATCAAAAATAATTCCGATTGTATCTGCACCACAGGAATAAGTAGCAGCAATTCTGCTGGCAAGACCATATCCCATAGACGCGCCAATCACTAATACTTTTTTAGGTCCTTCTGTCTTAGGCTGAGCCTTAACATAATCAATCTGCGCTTTCACTGCTGCCTTACATCCTTCCGGATGTGCCGTAGTACACATAAATCCTTTTACCTTTGGTTGAACTACCATTTTTTGACCTCCAATTATTTTCTCGCAAATTAGCGACAAAATCCATTTTTACAACAATAAACTAACTTATTTATTGTATCATATTACTTTGCATTTTGTCTAGCAATCAAACTTTAAGAATGTCTGTCCCAGAAACGTGCCAGATACTCTGGCATACTGTCCAGTGTTACAACATCATATGGAAACCATTCCCTCGGAAACAATTTTTGATAGGAAGATTGCAGAAAACGGTCATCCAACAGGAGAATCGCCCCGACATCACTTGTGGTGCGGATAACTCTTCCTGCTGCCTGCAACACTTTATTCATACCAGGGTACTGATAGGCATACGAAAAACCGGTTCCCTTTTCTTTGTCAAAATATTCTTTAAACAATTCGTTTTCGGTACAGACCATAGGCAGGCCTGTTCCTACTATAACGGCACCAATCAGCCTGCTGTCTTTTAAGTCAATGCCTTCTCCGAAGATACCACCCATCACGCAAAGACCAAGTGTGGTATGGGATGGTGTGTCCTGAAAATGGGACAAGAACTCTTCTCTCTCTTCTTCACTCATAGAAGTTTTCTGGGCATAAACCACAAGCGAATCGTCCGTTTCAGTCAAGTACATCTGTATCGTTTCCAGCATTTGATAGGAAGGGAAAAATATCATATAATTTCCAAGTTTTGCGCGAACAAATTTCAAAATATACTGTGCGATTTTCTGATACATAGCCGGACTGCGTAACGTATATTTTGTAGATACACCCCGTCCAATCATCAGCAATCTGTTGGCAGCCTGAAAAGGCGATGGTGCATACACGGCATAGTCCTCTTCGCGCCCTGCAAGCTGCTCCCGGTAATAGTGAATCGGAAGCAGTGTAGCTGAAAAGAAGACACTGCACCGGCTTTTTTTCAGGCAGATGTCCAGATTAACCGAAGGGTCCATACATTGCAGATGCAGACGAAAATTTCCATCCGTCGTATAATCTCCATATATAATATAATGTTCGTCTGTCAGTTCATAGATGCTCTGAAAATTGCGTACTTCAAAATAAAAATTTAACAGTTTCTCTTTTTCTTCTGGCAAAAGAGGCGTTGTCTGACGAATATCGCCATGCTCTTCTGTCTGAAAATATTCTTCCAATACGGTACAAAGACGCATCAAACGCAAAACAAAAGATTCTATTTCTATGCTGTCATATTGTTGCAGGCTGTCACACTGCCGTTTCAGTTCCAAAAGACTCCGGTTGCAGGATTCCAATGCATTGGTAACTTTTCTGTTTTTTACTTTGGTAATTTTCTTCATAGCCAGAAAGTCTTCTTTGACAAGAGAAGCAGAATACATTTCCCTTGCACGGTCTACCAAATTGTGCGCTTCATCAATCAGCAGAACATAATCATTTTCTTTTTCTACAGAGAAAAATCTCTTCAAACTGGCAGTCGGGTCAAAAACATAATTATAATCACCAATGATAACATCACACCACGTTGCAATATCTAATGACATTTCAAACGGACAAACCATATGTTTTTCGGCATAGGCAGAAATCACTTCCCTTGTAATCATTGTTTCGTGTGTCAGCACATCAAAGACGGCATCATTCACACGGTCAAAATGCCCCTTGGCACGTTCGCACGTGGCAGGATTACAAACAGGTTTTTCAAGAATACAGATTTTTTCTTTGGCAGTCAGAGTAACTGCCTTTAATCTTGTATGACAATCTTCTAATATCTGAAATGTGTCCTGCGCTACGGTCCGTGTAATTGTCTTAGCCGTCAGATAAAATATTTTTTCAGTCAGACCTTCCCCAATGGATTTGACGGCAGGAAAAACAGTAGAAATTGTTTTTCCAACACCGGTAGGTGCTTCTATATATAACCGTTTTTTGCGAATAATACTTTGGTAAACTCCTTTTACCAGAGAACCTTGTCCTTTACGATATGGAAAAGGAAACTCCAGTTTTCTGATGGAATCGTCACGACATTCCTGCCACCGTATTTGCCAGGCTGCCCATTTAGCGTACTCCTGTAAGAGGGACAGATACCATTTTTCCAATGCCTCGAAAGCAAGATACTCTGTAAAATAACGGATTTCTTCTGTCGGAATGTGACAGTAAGTCATACGAATCCCCATACCATCAAGTTCATTCAAAACAGCATAGATATATGCATAGCACAGTGCCTGCGCACGGTGTACGGCAACCGGTTCCTTCATTTTATGAATGTCCCGGTACACGCCCTTGATTTCGTCAATCACCTCGCCTGTTTCGTCTGAGAAAATGCCATCTGCCCTGCCTTCTACTGTCAAAACAAAATCAATGCCATCATAAGAAACCGGCGTTTCCAGTGATAAAGGCACTTCTGCCTGATAACCGGAACCCATTCTGCGCTGTAATTTTTTATGAATCCTTGTGCCTTCCTGCATCGCATCCGAATCTTTTAATCCGGTAGAGGACACCGATAAATCGCCGGAACGCATAATAAATTCCACAAGATTTCGTACAGATATTTTTATGGCAGTCATAAAAATCCTCCTCTTTTAGAGCAATTCACGCAGTGTTTCCCTGTCCCACAGTACAACACCCAGTTTGTCGGCAAGTTTCTGTGCCGGCTGGGTAAAAGGCTGGTTGCCTAACACAACAGCAACGTGACACTCATAATAGGCCCTTCCTGCAAAAACCTGCTGGACAGCTTCTATCCCTATCGGTTCATGGTAACGCTTGCACTGAATAGCATATGTCATACCATCTTTGATTGCCAGGATATCCACCCCGAAATCTCCGGTGGCTGGCGTGTTTTCGGCAAGTTCAAAACCATTTGCAACTAAAATCTCACAGGCAAGTTCTTCAAAATCAATGCCATCCATATCGTCCAGTTCTCCTACCGATAGTGTTCCTTTCCGAAACACGCTGCGATATTGTCTGGCCCGATAAATTTTGTAACTGCAAAAGACCAGAAACAGAAACCATATACCGATAACCGTAACCATAAAAGAAGGCTGCGCACTTTTGCTGCCGGACAAAATGAAAATCAACAGCCAAAGGCTGGCAAAAATAGCTAAAATATAGGCAACGATTTTTGCCGTAGTGTGGCGTTGTTTTATTATGAAATTTTCCTTTGTCAAACCTTTCATCATAGAATCTCCTCGTATTTTACCGTGTCATTATCTATTTTACTCCCTATTGCTTTCTGTATCATTATCTATTTTTATTTCTTATTACTTTTTATATCATTACTTATTTTATTCCCTATTGCTTTCTACATCATTATCTATTTTTTATTTCTTATTGCCCTTATATTTTTACTTATTTTGCTCTCTCTTGGCTTTGTGCAAGCCACCTGTCATATGCGAAGTGTCCGAGTTGATAAAGCAGGCGCGTTTCACCGAATCTTCGCCGTATCTGTCACGAATGGAGTCAATAGCCGTATTTAGTTTCGACAATTTTTCGTATTTATCCATATCAAACAAATTATACTGCTCGTACTTTTCAGAACTGGCGTGGCTGGTGCTGACCCCCAGAAGACGGAGTGGCGTCTTGTCCCACAAGTCATCAAACAACTTCAGGGCAGTTTCATAAATCTCTTCTGTAATATCTGTGCTCGAAGAAAGTGTGGTCTGCCGTGACATATGCTGAAATTCGTGTGTTACTATCGAAACAGAAACAACACTGATATAAGCGTGGTCGGCACGAAGGCGTGCCCCTACTGTTTCGCAAAGCGATAAAATAATTTTATGCGCCGTATCCCGGTCTGTCACATCAAAATGCGTCGTGACAGAGTTCCCATAACCTTTATTCGCTTCGGGACGTTCTTTTAGTATATCAGTATCAATGCCGTTAGCATAGTTCCAGATTACTTCCCCATGCTTTTTCAAATGTGATTTGATAATATTAACATCACTATGTGCCAGGTCACCGATTGTTTTAATGCCGAGAGTACGAAGTTTCTTTGCAGAAGATTTTCCGACATAAAAAAGGTCTTCAATCGGAAGAACCCAAAGTTTGTCAGGAATTTCCTCTGGAAACAACGTGTGAACACGGTCCGGTTTTGTAAAATCCGATGCCATCTTTGCCAGTAATTTGTTATTGGAAACACCTACATTTACGGTAAAACCAAGTGTATCGCGAATCTCATCAGCAAGTTTGCGCGCAAATACCACCGGGTCCCCGTGCAAAATTTCCATACCAGTCATATCGCAAAATGCTTCGTCAATGCTATATTGCTCTACTATCGGCGAATGTTTCTTTAATGTAGCAATAAAGGCATTGGAATATTCTACATAAACAGGAAAATTTGGAGATGCCACTGTCAGTCCCGGACATTTCTTCCGTGCGCTGACAAGCGGCTCGCCTGTCTGTATGTGGTATGCCTTAGCAGGAACTGACTTTGCAAGAACAATGCCGTGACGCGACTCTTCGCTGCCACCAATAACAGAGGGAATGGTACGCAAATCTGTGGCATCCGGGTTGTTTTGCAACTGATGGCAGGCCTGCCAGGACAGAAAGGCAGAATTTACATCAATATGATAAATCACTTTTTCTGCCATAGCCACCCCTCCTCTGCTTTTTCGGAATATTCGTATTTTTACTACAATAATATGGTAATATGCTTTTATTATATCAGAACATATGTTCGTTGTAAAGTCCTATTTTATAAATTATCATTTTCCACAATTCTGCGAAACTGTGGTGCTATTTGCGCAGCAGCAACGGCTTTCAGCAAATCCAGTGGCAGAAAAGTCAGAACGCCCGTCAGAAATGCCTGTCTGAGCGAAATTTTTGTAATAAACATTAACCAGCCTGCGCCCAGCACATCAATTAGCACAACAGCAAGAACAGCAAGGCAGGTATAATAAAAACGGCTGTATTTTTTCCGACGCAGCAAAGGAATGACTAGCGAAATCACTAAAAACGAAAAAGTATATCCACCCCAGCCACTCAGCAAATATCCGATGCCTGCTGCCCCGGCGATGTATACAGGCACACCTGCTGCCCCCAGCAAAAGCCATACCAGCGTAATCAGAAACGCCTGCCGCACAGGGAAAATCAAAGCAATCAGCACAACCATAAAATTCAGCAATGTGAGATGCGAACCTGCCGGAAGTGGAATGCTGATATAGGCAGAAATACTTAAAATGGCAGCAAATAGTGCCATGATAACCAGCGAATGAGTCGTAAAATGTTTGTTCATACGATATCCTTTCTATGTGTCGTGGTTTGTCAACCCTTTTGTAAATGTGGTTGACGATATATCTATAAAAGAATAAATGATATGCAGCAGATTGTCAACTGGTATTTTTCCAGAACAAGGCTATGTACCTGACAGCACAAACTCCCCCTTCTAGCAATGGCACGCTTTCGCTGCACAAACTACGCAAATAAACAGCATTTCCTAAAATGCAACAAAGCGAGAGCGTGCTGCTGTAGGAAACCTGTTTTATCACATGCCCTTTTAAAAGAAAGTGCCACAAAATTAGCCATTGCTATTTCTCCCCAAATGCGTTACAATGATATTTGTGTTTCGGGGTATGGCTCAGTTTGGCTAGAGCGCGTCGTTCGGGACGACGAGGTCGCAGGTTCGAATCCTGTTACCCCGACTGCACAAGGATTTCATTCTGTTGTTTTCAAAAATATAAATCCTTGGCAGGGGCAGCCTCTATAGTTTTCACAGATTACTATAGGGGTTTTTTCTTTTTCCACAAATCCTCATAATAATTCTTCCTATCTCCACAAATAATCATAGCATTTCTTCCAAGATAGTGCTAATATATGATGTGTGCATAAAGAAATCTTTATGTCAAAACTATTTTCTTTATGTTTTTTTAACATATAATAACAGTGCAGCTTTATTGAGGAGGAAATGAAATGTTTGGAACAGAATCCCATAAAAAAGAGGGATTAAATATTATTATCGTTGGTTGTGGAAAAGTCGGTGCCACGCTGACCGAACAACTGTCAAAAGAAGGACACGATATTACCCTGGTTGACAAAAACGCCCAGAAAATACAGGCACTTGCCGGTACATATGATGTTATGGGCTTAGTCGGTAATGGCGCAAGTTATAAAGTACAAATGGAGGCAGGCATTGAAGATGCCGACCTTCTGATTGCCGTTACAGACTCGGATGAGCTCAATCTGCTCTGCTGTACCGTAGCAAAACGTGTTGGTGACTGCGCAGCAATTGCCCGTGTCCGTACCCCGGATTATAGCGAAGAGGCTGCTTATCTTCGCGAGAAATTAGGTCTTGCCCTGATTATCAATCCTGAACTGGAAGCTGCCAGAGAGATTACCCGTGTTCTTTGCCTTCCGACAGCTTTGGAAGTAAACTCTTTTGCTCGTGGACAGGCTGAATTAGTCAAATTCAAACTTCCTGAAGACAACATTCTGACAGGGAAGACCATTGCCACGCTCGGCAAAGAAGCTTTTGCAGGAAATGTTTTGTTCTCAGCCGTAGAACGTGATGGCAATGTTACGATTCCAGCCGGTGATTTTCAATTTGCTGCCGGAGATGTCGTTTCCCTGATTGCCTCACGCGAAGATACACGCAGTTTTCTGACAAAAATCGGTTTTCACACAAAACAGGTGCGCGACACTATGATTATCGGTGGTGGAAAAGCTGCCTATTATCTTGCCAAACGCCTTATTGATATGGGAATTTCCGTTAAAATTATCGAAAGTGACAGAGCGCGCTGCGAAGAACTCAGCACACTGCTGCCAAAAGCCATCATCATTAATGGCGACGGCACAAACGAAGAACTTCTGAAGGAAGAGGGCATAGAATATGTAGAATCTTTTGTTCCACTGACCGGAATTGATGAGGAAAATATTCTTTTGACACTCTACGCACGGGAAGTTTCCAACGCAAAAATAATTACAAAAATCAACAGAATTAACTTCAAAAGCGTTATCAGTCATCTGGATTTGGGCAGTGTCGTTTATCCGAAATATATTACGGCAGAAGCCATTATTGCGTATGTGCGTGCAAAGAAAGCATCGATGAACAGCAATATTGAAACCTTACACCATATGTTTGATTCCCGTGTGGAAGCGATTGAATTTCTTGTAGAAAAAGAGTCCGAGGTGACAAATCTTCCTCTTATGAATATGAACTTAAAGAAAAACCTTCTGATATGCTGTATTCACCGAAACGGAAAAGTTATCATTCCGTCCGGAACCGACTGCATTATGGTGGGCGATACCGTTGTTATTGTAACAACACATACCGGTTTTGATGAAATTCAGGACATTTTATTATAGAAATCGTATCATCCGATACTTTTAGGAGGCGTATTATGAATCGTTCTGTAATCCGATACATTTTAGGATATGTACTAAAAATTGAATCTATCCTGCTGCTGCCATCCTGTCTGGTGGCACTGATTTACCACGAACAGGCCGGCTGGTACCATTTGCTGACAGCCATTCTTTGTGGCATTCTGGGAATACTTCTGACTTTGAAAAAACCTCAGAGCTTTGTTTTCTATTTAAAAGAAGGCAGCGTTGCAACTGCCCTGAGCTGGATTGTGATGAGTCTGTTTGGTGCCCTTCCTTTTTGGCTTAGTGGCGAAATTCCAAGCTTTACAAACGCTTTGTTTGAAACGATTTCCGGTTTTACGACAACCGGTGCATCCATTCTGAGCGACGTAGAAGCACTGTCTTACTGCAACCTTTTTTGGCGCAGTTTTACACACTGGATTGGTGGTATGGGTGTTCTCGTCTTTTTGCTTGCCATCGTCCCACTTAGTGGTGGCTCGCAGATTAACCTGATGCGTGCAGAAAGTCCCGGACCATCTGTTGGAAAACTGGTTCCCAAGTCAAAAAGTACAGCACGTCTTCTTTACCTGATATATCTTGGAATGACCATTATCGAGATTCTGTTTCTGCTCGCCGGTGGCATGAATCTCTTTGAATCCCTGACCATTTCTTTCGGTACGGCAGGTACCGGTGGTTTCGGCATTGTCAACAGCAGCATTGGTGGATATTCTCCTTATGTCCAGTGGGTTGTTGCCATATTTATGATTTTATTCGGCGTGAATTTTAACGCTTACTACTACATCATTTATCGCAAATGGAAAAAAGCACTCAGCATGGAAGAAGTGCGCACTTATTTCATCATTATTATATTGGCCGTCGGAATCATTTTCCTTAATATTGTAAATACAACCAATTCTGCCCTGGATGCCTTGCGTCACGCATCTTTCCAGGTGGCTACGCTGATTACTTCCACCGGTTACTCTACCGTGGATTTTAACCTTTGGTCACAAACGGCAAAAACCGTTCTGGTGCTGCTGATGTTTGTCGGGGCGTGTGCCGGCAGTACAGGTGGTGGTATCAAGGTTTCCCGTATCATTATTTTAGTCAAAACGATTAAAAAGGAACTGACTTCTTATATCCATCCAAAGAGTATTCAGAAAATCAAAATCGACGGAAAGCCGGTAGAACATGATGTTGTCCGTGCGACAAATGTTTATTTCGTCACATTTATGATTGTCTTTGCCGTTTCCGTTTTTGTCATTTCGTTTGACGGCAAGGACCTTGTGACAAACTTTACGGCTGTCCTTGCTACGATTAATAATATGGGACCGGGACTGGAAGGTGTTGGGCCGACGCAGAATTTCGGTGCATTTAGTGGCATATCCAAATATGTGCTGATGTTTGATATGATTGCCGGAAGGCTGGAACTGTTCCCACTGCTGATTTTGTTCCACCCGGCCATCTGGAAAGAACTCTTTACCAGACATAAAATAACTGCAAAAGGGAAGTAAAAAAAGAATCAGCCTTTGCCGTGTTGCTTTTCTTTCAGAGCCGATATATAATTTGTAAGAATATGTTAACGGCAGAAATGCCGATACAAATGATATCGGAGGACATAATGATTATGAAAAAGATTCTTAAATTATTTATATTATTTTTTAGCATCGAAATGCTCTTTTGCTGCTCTGGAAGTAAAACATCCGCAGCAACGAAAGTGACGGTTACCAGAAAAGAGGCTACGGCACCGGTTCGCGTCGGAACAGATTTCGCATTGCGCGCAAAAGTAACCGGCACGAAGGAAAAGCCGATTCGGTGGGTATCCCGAAATGAAAAATATGCAATCGTTTCTAAAAAAGGGATTGTCCGTGCAAAAAGAGCAGGCATCGGAAAAACGGTACGGATTGTCGCAGCGTGTGGCAACGCGAAGGGTGGCATCACACTGACGATTCTTCCAAAAATTAATCCGAAGAAAAAAATGATTGCCCTGACTTATGATGATGGTCCCCGTTACAGCAGCACCAGAAAAATCTTACGAGCATTAAAGCAGGAGAAAGCCGTTGCAACTTTTTTCACTGTCGGAAGCAATACGGCTTCTGCCAAAAACCGAAAAATTCTGAAGCAGTCTTTTGACTATGGCAATGAAATTGCCAACCACACACAGAGTCATAAGAATCTGACACGGATTACTTCAGCCGAGGTCAGAAGGGAAATCCGAACAACAGACCGTCGGCTTCAAAAACTGCTTGGCGTAAAACCGACACTGTTTCGTCCTCCTTATGGTGCTATGTCAGCTGTAACACGAAAAATTTCGGCAAAACCTAATATTATGTGGAGCGTTGACACCCTAGACTGGAAAACACGCAATGCCAACAGCACCTATCGCTGCATTATGCGAAATGCAAAGGACGGTTCGATTGTATTAATGCACGATATCCACGATGCTACGGCCAATGCTGCATTAAGGATGCTAAAAGGTCTGAAGAAAAAGGGATATCAGTTTGTCACAGTGGACGAACTGTATCGCTATAAAAGGAAAAAGTTGCACGTTGCAGGAAGTTATTTTTGCGTAAAATAAAAGAATGGCTTTGCAGCCATTCTTCTATTAATTTTTCACAGTTTATTCTGCTATTGGAATGGGGTTTCGGTCTCCATCCCGACCACTGGAACAGGTTTAAGGTCTCTGTTCCGACCATAATAAGTATATCTCTTCTGTTATTTTATTATACAATATTATATGCCAGTAGTCAAAATAAATTTTGCATTACTAGATTATTTGTATGCATCCTCCATTTTACTTTTTTAGAGTAACCTTTTTGCCATTTTTTAGTTTTAACTGCGTGGCAAATCCATTTTTAGTCTTTATAGAAGAAACCGACTTTTTAATGAATGTACTTTTCTTACCGATAAGGTAATATGCTTTTTTGTTTGTTTTCAAATATACAATGTTTCCTTTTTTTGTAAAGTAAACTGCCTTGACATTTTTGATTTTCTTTCCTTTGTAAGTCAAAACTTTCTTTTTCTTATCAAATGTTACTGTTCTGACAGCCTTACCGTTACTGTTCAAAAGCTTAATTTTGCTACCACTCTTTTTTACTTTAGAATACTTCGTAGTCGTCTTTTTGGTAGAAGTAGTAGTATTTGTTTTTGGTGTAGTTGATGTCGTTGTATTTTTATCAGAGCTGTCTACGTTTGCGTCGGAAGAGTTGGAAGAGTTTGTCTGATTATTAGTTTCTAACGTCTTCCGTAATTCATCTGGTGAAGGCAAAGGAATCAAATTATAATCATATTCTCCTGTTGAATAATGAGTAGCATACTCATAGTTAACTTCAGAAATCCACACTTCACCTTTAGTAAAATAATGAGGGGACATATTACTTCCTTCAATTTCATAGTTTACCCAATAAATTTGCTTAGATGAATCATCAGCTGTAGCTGAAATCCAAGCAGTTCCGTAAACATCACAGAAACACGCATCTACTATTGAAGGGCAAGTAATCGTATAGGAAACGTTTTCAACAGTAACAATCAAATTTTTGTCATTACCAGTATACTCCACACTTCGCTCAGGAATGTCAGTATTCTCAAAAGTAAATTCTCTAACTTTAGCTTCCGAGACAGTACCGACGAAAGAAACCGATGAAAATAATATGGCAACAATAACAAAAAAACTAGTGATACGTTTCATGGTAAAATCCTCCTTTAGAATAAATTTAAGTTTTTCTTACTATCACCTCCAGAAACCAGATGCTATGCATCTTCTGTAGCACTTCGTGCTACTTCTGTTTCTGTCGGTATCGTGCCTGGAAAAGTAAATGCCTGCTTCGCAGTCGCTTCCTTTTCCTTTGGGCACGATAAATTTAAGTTTTTCTTCACACATATTATGGAATCTTTCACTCTGCTATCCATAAAAATAATAGGCAGATATACAATACCTGCCTATTACTATTCCTGTTTTCAAGAAACCACGGTTATCTTGTTGTAACCATCTGGTAATTACTGTAAGAGTGAAAGTACACCCTGATTTGCCTGGTTTGCCTGTGCGAGCATAGACTGACCAGCCTGCTGAAGGATGTTGTTCTTGCTGTACTCTACCATCTCTTCTGCCATGTCTACATCACGGATGCGTGACTCAGCAGCAGTTGTGTTCTCAACAACATTGTCTAAGTTTGCAATGGTGTGCTCTAAGCGGTTCTGTACAGCACCAAGAGCGGAACGCTGCTCAGAAACCTTAGCGATTGCTGAACTGATTGTATCGATTGCCTTAGTTGCACCATCTTCTGTTGTAA
The DNA here is from genome assembly GCA_028724545.1 of bacterium. Classification (GTDB taxonomy): domain Bacteria; phylum Bacillota; class Clostridia; order Lachnospirales; family Lachnospiraceae; genus Butyribacter. The sequence continues at coordinate 4,263 of JAQYCU010000029.1, read as the reverse complement.
GACCAGTACCCTTTAAGACATCGACACCGATTCCCTGTGAAGACATTGCGTCAATCTTTACACTAATCTTATTGGCATTTGCAGACTCTGAACCAACATGAAGACTAAAGTTCAGTGCCTTTGGTGCCTGATATTCTTCCTCAGTTCCATCAGCTGCTGCAGTTACCGTAACGAACTCTGCGATGCGGTCTGCACCGACTTCTGCCTTCGTTCCGTCAGCTGACTTTGGTTTTGCCAGACCACCCTTATATGTACCATCTTCATTGAAGTAGTCCTTTAAATCTTCTGCATCAACTTCGTCGCCGCTTGTAAAATCAAATAAGGCTGTAGTTGACACCACATATTCCGTAAGGTCTGAAAGTTGAACTTCTGTCAGCTGAGCGCCCCATTCCTGACCTGTCTTAGCAGCCTCTTTATACAAAGCTTCTCCCTCTTTGAAGGCAATCGCTCCATCTTTAACTTCCAACTTAGCTAATACTTCATCCTTTGTAAGCAATACAGTACCACCCTTGTCGTAAAATGCAGAATTGTCTGTTCCGGTTACACCTGCCTTTAATGCGGCAACTGATGTTAGAGCATTTTTGTACTCAGCTGTCATTGGCGTCTGCCCTACGATTCTGGTCTTTGTCTCTGTGCCATCGCCCTTTAAGAGATAAATCTCATTAAACTTTGTAGTCTCAGAAACACGGTCAATCTCTGTAACCAGCTGATCAATCTCATCCTGAACTGCCTTACGGTCATCTGCTGACATTGTACCGTTTGATGCCTGCACTGCAAGCTCATTCATACGCTGAAGCATAGAATGTACTTCTGTTAATGCACCTTCAGCTGTCTGCACACAAGAAATACCATCCTGTGCATTGGTTGAAGCCTGATCAAGACCCTTGATCTGCTTTCTCATCTTTTCAGAAATCGTAAGACCTGCCGCATCATCTGCTGCACGGTTGATTCTGTAACCAGAAGATAACTTCTCTGATGATTTGCTAAGACTACCTGATGTTAAACCTAACATTCTGTTGGCATTTGCTGCCTGCATATTGTGTTGAATTACCATAATTTTGTACCTCCATGTGTTTGATTCTTAGCCGGTCATCCGTTGCCGGCCACTTTTTGTTTGTGTACATTGCTGTACTTATTTATTTATAGAAATTTATGAATCCCTAGGCTAATCCATAAACTGCTATCACTTTTGCCTGTACTTTCAGCTCTTTTCGCCGTGTACTTTGAACCATTACTTTTATTTTTTCTATATGAAGTACCCTTCTTGTTTCCCCTGTTTTTTTGGGGTGATTTACCCCTTTTCTCTTTTCCTTATTTTCTGTCTTTTTAGCAGGTTCGTATTGTTATTCTTTTTTCTGCTTTGCCATAATGCGCTGCATATCTTCTGCCGATATTTCCGGCTCCGGGTAATATTTCTTTAACTTTTCTTTCTCTTCTTTTGTTGCAGCGTTTCTTTCTAAAACATTTTCCCTGACAATGTTGTAACTTCTTGGGGCCTCTACCATAACTCTGTAATGGTTTCTCGTTCCCCCTACAATAACAACTTTTATGTCTTCCCCAATCGTGAAATATTCGCCAGCTTTAATTGTCAAATTTAACATAGTATCAAACCTCCTTGCTTTTTCCTTCGCCAGTCCATGCGTTTTTCTGGCAATCTGTTCCATTTAGCCGTCCTTACCGGATATAAAAACAGGTATGTAACATTCTTTATAAATTGTTACATACCACGTTTTAACTGACAGCAAGAATACAGACTGCCACCTTGTGAATTTTTCCATATAAATGGTGCCAGAACCACACCCCCCTCGCAATGCAGTTGCACAATGTGATATAATGATTAAATGTACGAAAGCAGACTGCCTTGCCCGTCAGACAAGATACATGCAAAGAAACAATTGCACCAGCAAAGTGTGGCAAAAGGACAAAGGAAAAAAGACGTGATTTTGACGCTCATTTATATTGGATACCAATAAGGAGGAAATCACATGGCTACGACACAACCAATACGCAACATGGAGGATTTGGATGCATTAAAAAATTATTACCTTACTCAAAAACCAAACTTGCGAAACTACGCACTCATCTGTACCGGCATCAATACGGCACTCCGTATCGGAGATATATTACATCTTGTCTGGGCAGATGTATTCGATTTTGATGCCAACGCATTTCGCAAGCATCTCGTTGTGACTGAGCGTAAGACGGGCAAAAAAAATATGATTGTTATTAATGACAGTATGCTTGATGCTCTTACCCGATATAAAAACGAGTTATCTACTGTCTTGCCAGAACATTTTATATTCTTCGGAAGACATCCTGAAACACCTATATCAAGGACACAGGCATATCGCATTATCAAACAGGCTGCAACTGCCTTGCACCTTCCCGACAACATTAGTTGTCATTCCCTCAGAAAAACTTTTGGATATCACGCATGGGTATCCGGTGCGAGCCCTGCCGTGCTTATGATTATTTACAATCATTCTTCATTTCAGATAACGAAACGCTATTTGGGAATTGAACAAGATGATAAAGACCAGATTTTTAAAAATCTGAATTTATAGAATTTTTTACAACTGAAAATATTTGCGTCAAAGTACAAACGTCTTTTCATACATTACAAGAAAAAAATTCAAAATTTATAATAATTTGAATTTTTTGAAATTTTTTTGAAATTTGAGGTTAAGTTTTTAAAAAATGCATCCGATATAAAAAACAAGAACGAGAATGTAACAATTTATAAAGAATGTTACATTCTCGTTTTTTCTATCATAACACGAAACACGCCTTTTTATTCACATTTTCTGACTTAATTTTATTCACAATTTCTGGCAAAATAAATGGATATTTTTATTTTATATGCTATACTATATTGAAAAAGGAGATGGTATGTATGAATCAAATGCAAATCGACAAAACAAAAGAATATTTAAAGACTCACATGCCAAAAGTCCTCAAAGCAGACTTAGTTCAGATTGTAATGTATGGTTCTTGTGCCAGAGGTGATTATGGAGAACTCTCCGACATCGATATCGCTTTGATTACCAATTGTGACAGAATGGAAGCAAAAAAATATGACGATTCTCTTATGGATATTGTGACCGATATAGCAATGGAACTAGGTACTATAGTTGAATATATTTGTATTCCACTAAATGAATATAACGAAAAAAAGACGTGGTACGGATATTTTAAAAACATCGAGAAAGAAGGGCTTGTAATTTATGGATAAAGAAACATTTATTGGTCTGGCAATCGCTAGATTATATCGCTCTGGCGAATTGCTAGAAGAAGCTATAGAATTATTAAATCACGACAAGTACAAATCGGCAAATAATAGAGCCTTTTATTCTATCGAAAAGGCTATGAAAGCATTATTGGCAATAAAGGAAATAAGTGCAGAGTCACACAATGGCTGCTTATTACAATTTAATATGCATTTTATTCGTAATGAAGAAGGTGAATTTCAAAAAGGGGATTACAAACGTATCGCATCTGTCGAACGTATCCGAAACATTTCCGATTATGACGATTTCTATATTGCAGACAAAAAAGAATGTGAGGAAGTTGTTCGTTTTGCAAAAGAAATGTATGAAAAGACATTGCACTATATTAAGCCTATGGATGAATTTTCTTCTCATATCGTTGAATTTAAAAAATTTCTTTGTAACTAAACTAACTCCGAATACAGTCATATATGGCATCTGCAAGTCTGGCGTGTCCTGACTCATCCAAATGTTCCTGGTCAGCGACACTTGGCGATGCATATTCTGACGCAGCCAAAAAATGAACCTTTTTCTGATTCGCTACTTTGCTATATTCATATTTTAGTTTTTTTGATATCTGTACAGATTCTTTGTCAAATTCCGGGTCAAATTCGTCTTTCCACACATCTTTTCCCAGTAAAATCGGCGATACCAGAAGAACATTTTCCGGCGCGACATATTCTAATATGATATCCAGGCAATCAGCAATCCCTTTTGCTATCTCAACTGCTGAATTTTTGTAATACTTTTTGCAGTCATTTGTTCCCAGCATAAGAATTACCATATCAATTTCGCTGTTCTGTTCCAACACGCTGCGCAGGGAATCGATTCCTTTTCTGCCCGGTCTGGAAGCATTATTATAGTGGCTCAGTTGTCAAGACAAAAATCTAAGATTTTTATAATGAACTGATATGGTTGATAAGTTACAAGGAGCATGGGGAGAATAGTGGAACACTCCCCTGTCCCATTTATGCTAAGCTACATACGGCATCAACAT
>JAQYCU010000028.1 GCA_028724545.1 bacterium | reverse complement strand
GTAAACGTAAGCAAGAAAAAATAAGCCCTTTAGGGCTAGCAGGTAAATGTAGTGCGTGAGGCGGACATTTCGGTGAGCCTTAAGGCTCAAGCAGGAAACAGCCCCTTATAGGGGCAGAGCAAACCACCGGCTTAGCCGGTGGTCATGATTGTCAAAACCCAAAAAGACGAAAAATGTAGGGAGAAATTGCAGGAAAACGAAAAAAATACTTGATAAATTCCCAAAAAAGCGATAGAATTACATATAAAGTGGTGGAAAGTGGGAAGAAGTGGTAACAAAATCCAAAAAAGTGGGAAATGTTTTTCATACGTGGGAAGGTGGTGATAGTTATGTTTATGGGTCAATACGAGCATTCGATTGATGCAAAAGGCAGAACTATCATACCGGTTAAGTACAGAGATGATTTGGGAGAAACATTTGTCGTAACACGAGGACTGGATGGCTGCCTTTTCCTATATCCCCAAAATGAATGGCAGAATTTTGTAGACAAACTGCAGCAGCTGCCTTCAAACCAGAATACGAGAAAGATTCAAAGACAGTTCTTATCTAAGGCAATGGAAGTTACTTTGGACAAGCAGGGACGCATATTGATTCCGGCTTTATTGCGAAAAGAAGCAGCATTAGAAAAGGAAATCGCCTTTGTGGGTATGATGAACCGTGTAGAAGTCTGGGATAAAACTCGTCTGATGGAGCAGGAGTCACAGGAAGATGACGAGGCATTAGAAATTACGATGGATGAGTTAGATATTTCATTGTAAGGATGGAGAACATATGGAATTTAATCACAAGTCGGTACTGTTAGATGAAGTCATTACAAATCTGAATATCAAAGAAGACGGTGTTTATGTCGATGGCACTCTGGGAGGTGCAGGACATGGCAAGGCTGTTTGCTCTTTATTAGGCAAAGATGGCCGGTTTATTGGTATCGACCAGGATGAAGATGCCATTCGCGTCAGCACAGAACGGTTGGCACCGTTTGGAGAAAGCGTTTCTATCGTCAGAAGCAACTATTCCGATATGGTAAATGTAGTACACAGTCTGGGAATTGAAAAAGTAGATGGAATCACGCTTGACCTCGGCGTTTCTTCTTTTCAATTAGATACAACGCAGAGAGGGTTCTCGTACCGGTTTGATGCACCATTGGATATGCGTATGGACAACCGGCAGGAACTGACAGCTGAGATTGTGGTAAATGAATATTCAGAAAGTGAATTATTTCATATTATACGCGATTATGGAGAAGATAAATTCGCTAAAAATATTGCAAAGAATATTGTAATAGCACGTCAAAAAGAGCCGATTCGGACAACGGGACAACTTGCCGACATTGTAAGTTATTCTATTCCGATGAAGATAAAAAAGCAGGGTGGACATCCTGCCAAGAGAACATTTCAGGCAATCAGAATTGAAGTCAATCACGAACTGGATGTATTGGAAAGAACAATTAGTGATATGATTGATTTGCTGAATCCGGGAGGAAGATTTTGCATTATCACGTTTCACTCTCTGGAAGACCGTATTGTGAAAAAAGCATTTCGCAAAGCACAGGACCCTTGCACATGCCCACCGGATTTTCCGGTTTGTGTATGTGGCAATGTGAGCAGAGGCAAAATGGTAAATCGGAAACCGATTTTGCCGTCTGAAGAAGAGATGGAGCAGAATCCACGTTCAAAAAGTGCCAAATTAAGGGTATTTGAACATATTTAAGCATTTAAAAATAGATACACTTTTGAAAAACGCCGGAAATAATGGCGAAAAGCAAAAGTAATTGAAAGGAGAGATAGGTATGGCCATTGACTGGGAAAATTATGGTAGAGATAGATACACAAGAGAAAATACACAGTCCTCTGCATACCGTGAAAATTCTTATGTAGAAGGAAATACGGTACGGAAAATGAGTGCAGTACCGAAAAGAAGAGAAGAAGTAGAGCCGAAACGGGCACCAAAAGAGTATCCACAGAGAAAACCGGTGCGTATGCCGGGAATCAGTTTGAAAGGATTCGCTTTTATGACTGTTTTATTAGGTGCTGTTATTTTTTCCTGCTTTTCCTATTTATCAACACAGAATGAACTTCGGACGAAAAAGGCAGAAGTGATTCGGCTTCAGTCAGTAAACGAAGAGCAGAGAGAGGAAAATGAAGAGGCATATCAGGCCGTTATGGAAACCGTGGATTTATCAGAAATCTATGAAAAAGCCACCAAAAAGTTGAAAATGGTGCAGGCAGAAAGCAATCAGATTTATACCTACACGAACAAAAAGAGTGATATGGTAAAACAGTATGCTGATATTCCGAATACGGAAAAATAGGATGATAAAACAATGTGCTGATATTCCAGATACGGAAAAATCGGTATGATAAAACAATATGCTGATATGCAAATAATGGAAAAAATAAGAAAAGTTTGTCATATGTAGTATATTTATGATAGAATAGATAACAGAAGGAAAGGTAGTTGTGCTTTGTTCCGTTAGAGAAAAAAGCGTTAAGTACCTTTTTTTCAATAGAAGAAAAATCAGGCAGTATAAGACAGTACGAAATCATATGTACAGATGGGAAAGATTTATGGGAAGAAGAGCAGTAGATACAAGAAAACAAAATAGAATTGGAACAAGAAAGTTATATGGTCGCGTGTTAATCGTTTTTTTGCTTATTCTGGCTGTCTGCCTTTTTCTGGTAGGCAGAGTCTGGTATCTGAATTATACCAGAGGAAACAGATATGAAAAGAAAGTATTATCACAGAGAAGTTACAGTAGCAATGAATTGAGTTACAAAAGAGGAGATATTACGGACCGAAATGGCAATAAACTGGCAACCAGTAAGAAAGTATACGATTTGGTGCTGGACCCGGCACTGATTCTGACAGACGAAAAATACGTTGAGGCAACCGGAAAAGCATTGCTGGAAGTGTTTGACATCAAAGAAAGCAAATTTGAAAACATTCTCAAAAAGAAAGCAGATTTGCAATATTATGTTATGAAAAAATACAAAGGACTTGCCAAGGACAAAGTCAAAAAGTTCAAAGCACTTGCAAAAGAGGACAGTAATATCAAAGGTGTTACTTTTGATGAACGGTATGAGCGAAAATATCCATATTCTACCGTGGCAAGCAAAGTAATAGGATTTTGCTCTTCGGAAAACAAAGGAATCTGGGGTGTTGAAAACCAGTATGATGAGCAACTTTCCGGAGTAAATGGAAGAAAATACGGTTATTTTGATTCGGGGCTTAATTTGGTGGAAACCGTAAAAGAGCCTGTCAACGGAAATAATATCGTTTCTACGATAGATGTCAATGTACAGGGGATTCTGGAGCGTCATATGAAGGAGTTTCAGGAAGAAACAGGTTCCCTGAATATGGGATGCATCATTATGAATCCACAAAATGGTGAGATTTATGCGATGTCTTCTTATCCGGAATATGACTTAAATAATCCACAGGATTTGTCCGTACTGTATTCGCAGGAAAAAATAGAAAAAATGTCGGATAAAAAGAAGGCAGAAAAACTGAACCAGTTATGGAGAAACTATTGCATCAGTGATGCGTTTGAACCGGGTTCTACTTTTAAACCAATGACGGTTGCAGCCTGTCTGGATGAGGGCGCAGCCACAGCAAAAACTTACTATAAGTGCGATGGTTATCAGACAATTGGTGGTGTAAAAATTAAATGCGTTGCCAACGCAAGAGGTGGTCATGGCAATATCAATCTTTGCCAGGCTCTGATGGAGTCCTGCAATGATGTCATGATGCAGATTAGTGAAAAATTAGGAAGAAACAAATTCTTAGATTACGTCAATAACTTTGGATTTGGCCGGAAGACAGGGATTGACCTGCCGGGCGAGGCAACTGGTGGCATTTTCACAAAAGATAATATGCACTCTGTAGAACTGGCAACTTCTAGTTTTGGACAGGGACAGACAGTGACGATGATACAGTTGGCATCAGCATTTTGTGCAACGATTAATGGCGGAAATTATTATGAGCCACACGTTGTAAAGGAAGTGCAAAGCGAGAGTGGTGCTGTTGTTTCTTCAAAAGATAATGCGCTGGTGCGCCGTGTCATAACAGAAAACACAAGCAGCAAAATTAGAAAATACTTATATAAAACAGTAGAAGAAGGAACTGCAAATCCTGCGCAGGTAGCAGGGTATCAAATCGGTGGAAAAACCGGTACGGCAGAAAAGCATCCTACGGGACAGGGAAATTATCTGGTATCATTTGCCGGATTTACGCCGATTGATAAGCCGGAAGTAATGATTTATGTTGTTATTGATGAACCAAATGTTGAAGACCAGGCACACAGTATGTATGCAACAGAGTTTTCCAGCAAAGTGATGAAAGAAGTTCTTCCTCTTCTGGGATATTACCAGAGTGAAGATGTAAAGAAGAAAGACAAGACAAAAGCGACAGATATTACGATTCCATCGACAAAAGAGGTGCCGGACGGAGGATATTCAGAAGGCAGTTATGAAGTCGCAGAAAGTGACGAAAAGGAAGACCAGACAGAATAATACCATAACGTATTGTAGAGAAAACAAAGCAGAATATGATTAAGAAATAGTATCGCAAAAAATAAAGCAGAATATTACAAGAAATAGCATTGTAAAAAAGAAAGCAGTGACAGACAGGAAAATAACAGGAAAGGGAATAACTGTGCTGAGCCGGAAATAAAAATAATAAAGAATACTTTTTTGGGAGCCGGTATGAGAAATTGTAAAACAGCACAGCGACAGAGAATTTTCTTTTCTTTTGCTGTGATTTGCGTAATGACTTTGGGATTAGTCGGAAGGCTGGCCTATCTGATGATAGGAAAAGCAGATTATTATGGTAAAAAAGCAAAAGAAGTACAGCAGAGGGAACGTGCCATCAAAGCAGAACGTGGTGTGATATATGACAGAAACGGAGTTGTGCTTGCCGGAAACAAACCAGTATCAACGATATCGGTAATTCATAACCAGATTACGGACAAAGAGCAGGTTATCCGTGTGCTTTCAGAACTGTTGGAACTGAAGGAAGAGGATGTCAGAAAACGTGTCGAGAAGAAATCGTCCAGAGAAAAAATCAAGACAAACGTAGAAAAAGAGATTTCAGATAAAATCCGTCAGATGAATTTAGACGGCGTGATGGTGGATGAAGACTATAAGCGATATTACCCCTATAATGAACTTGCGTCAAAAGTGATTGGCTTTGCAGGTGGAGATAATCAGGGGATTTTGGGACTGGAAGTAAAATATGATGAAAACTTGTCGGGACAGGACGGAAGTATTCTTACAACAACAAATGCAAAAGGACTGGAAATAGATGGTGCCACGGAGGACAGGATTGAGCCGGTGGCTGGAGATAATCTGTATTGTAGTCTGGATGTCAATTTGCAGAAGTTTGCCCAGCAGGCAGCGCAAAAAGTAATGAAGTCTAAAAATGCCAAGAATGTCCGTATTATTATGATGAATCCACAAAACGGAGAGATTTATGCAATGGTGAATGAGCCGGAGTTTAATCTGAATGAGCCGTATGAACTGGAAAAAAAGAATGTAACCGAAAAGGAAAAAGAGGAGCTGCTCAACCAGATGTGGAGAAATCATTGTATCAGTGATACATATGAACCGGGTTCTACATTCAAGGTCATTACAGCAGCATCGGCACTGGAAGCCGGTGTCGTGAAAACGACGGACACATTTAGCTGTCCGGGATACAGAGTAGTGGAAGACAGAAGAATCCGGTGCCACAAAACAACCGGTCACGGCGCAGAAACATTTGTGCAGGGAGTGCAAAATTCCTGTAATCCGGTATTCATTGAAGTTGGCGCAAGGCTTGGAGTTGATGGTATGTACCGGTATATGAATCAGCTGGGGATTTTGGAAAAAACAGGGGTAGATGTTCCGGGGGAAGCAGTGACTATTATGCATCAGAAGAAAAACGTCGGGGCAGTAGAACTGGCAACTATGTCATTTGGACAGTCGTTCCAACTGACGCCGTTACGTTTACTGACTTCTGTAAGTGCAGTAATCAACGGAGGCAGGCTTGTTACGCCACATTTTGGCATCCGTCTGGAAAGCGCAGACGGAACAGCAGTAAAGAAATTGCACTATCAAGAAAAGGACGGTGCGCTGTCGAAAGACACATCAGAAGTGATGAAAACGATTCTGGCATCTGTAGTTTCAGAAGGTTCCGGGAAAAAGGCAGCTGTATCCGGATACGAAGTGGGTGCCAAAACGGGTACTTCTGAAAAACTGCCACGAAGCAGCAAACGTTATATTGCATCTACGCTGGGCTTTGCACCGGCAGACAATCCGGTGTTGCTGGCAATCGTGCTGATAGATGAGCCGGAAGGCATTTATTATGGAGGACAGATTGCAGCCCCCGTTATTTCTGAACTGTTAGATGATGCGTTACCATATCTGGGCGTGGAGCGCGCAACAAAAAAAGAAAGCAGTGATGGAAACTGACAAAAGCCAAAAGGATTCCATTGTGAAAGTGATTCCAGCGATTCCTGTGAAAGTGATTCCAGCGATTCCAGTGTTGATTTCTGGTAACGGTTGCATTACAATAATAAAGTTAGAGTATCAAATGAAAGCCTGATGGCAGAAAATAATGCTTGGCATACGAAGCACGCAAAAATATGACAGGACAGGAAACGTATGCAGAAATGAGGAGAAAAATGGATTGGAAGGACAAGACTTTTTTAGTAGTCGGAACAGGAATTAGTGGCATTGCTGCCGTGAAATTATTGGCGCAAAAAGAAGCAAATATCATTCTTTTTGACAGCAATTCCAAATTGGATTGTGATGCTGTTCGCAAAAAGTTTTCAGATGATTTAGAAATGGATTTTATTCTGGGAGAATTACCGGAAAATGTGATGGATAGAGTGGATATTGCCGTACTTAGTCCGGGAGTGCCATTAGATTTGCCATTTGTGCAGAAAATGCAGGAACGTAATATTCCAATCTGGGGAGAAATTGAACTGGCATATCTTTGTGGCAAAGGAAAATTAATTGCCATTACCGGTACAAATGGAAAGACAACAACAACTGCTTTAACCGGCGAAATTATGAAGACATATTATGACAGCGTTTTTGTCGTAGGAAATATTGGTCTTCCATATACAGAATATGCACTGGATACAACGGAAGATTCTGTGACGGTAGCAGAAGTCAGCAGTTTTCAGTTAGAAACGATTCACAAGTTTTGTCCACAGGTCAGTGCTATTTTGAATATTACACCAGACCATTTAAATCGTCATCATACGATGGAATGTTATGTGGAAACAAAATCATTCATCGCCAAAAATCAGACGAAAGACCAGGTCTGTGTGCTGAATTATGAAGATGCCTATCTGCAGAAAATCGCAAAAGAAATTCCGGCAGATGTATTTTGGTTTAGCAGTGAACATATATTAGAACGTGGTATCTGGCTGGAAGGCGAGCAGATTATTTATTGTGATACGGAAAGGATTCCAATCTGCACCATTCACGATATGAAATTATTAGGAAAACACAATTACGAAAATGTTATGGCTGCCATTGCTATTGCTATGCATGCCGGTGTTCCGATTGATTGCATCAGAAAGGCAGTGAAGGAATTTGACGCTGTCGAACACCGTATTGAATATGTAAAAGAAGTAAATGGCGTAAAATATTATAATGATTCTAAAGGAACAAACCCGGATGCTGCCATCAAAGCAGTAGAAGCAATGGTAAGACCAACCGTCGTAATTGGTGGTGGTTATGATAAGCAGTCATCCTATGAAGAGTGGATTGCCTCGTTTGGTAACAAAGTAAAGTGTCTGGTACTGTTAGGGGAAACCAAGGAAGCCATTGCAAAAACAGCAAGAGAGGCAGGATTTACGAATATCATTATGACTGACAGCCTCAAAGAAGCTGTTATGGAAAGCAGCAGACAGGCAAAAGAAGGAGATGCTGTTTTGTTATCGCCGGCATGTGCAAGCTGGGATATGTTTAAAAGTTACGAAGAGAGAGGAAAACTCTTTAAACAGTATGTGCAGGAGTTATAGATTTTGCACAGGATGTAAGAGATAGAAGAGGCAGAATGGAGGTTCTATGGAAAATTCAGAGTATCGCTACCGGAATAATGCCAGAACGCAGAGTGGCAGGCCAAGACAGCAGGTGCGTTCTGCAAATCCAAATAGAAATCGGGAACGGACTGTTTTTACACGACAGTATGATTTTGCGTTGCTGTTTCTTACAATAGGGATTGCGCTGTTTGGCGTAATTATGATTTATAGTGCAGGATATTATACGGCATCACTGCAGAATAATCCGTACCGTTATGTAAAGTCGCAGGTATTCAGCCTGATGCTGGGAATTGGTGCGATGATAGTGGTATCGATGGTTGATTATCAGGTATTTATGCAGAAAATTCTCAATACCAAAATTACGCTGGTACATTTACTGTATATACTGGCAATTTTTCTGCAGACCATTGTACTTGTTATCGGTGTTGATTTGAATGGTGCCAAGCGATGGCTGCGTATCGGACCGATTCAGTTTCAGCCGTCAGAAGTTTCTAAAATAGCAGCAATTTTGTTTATTGCTTATGCAGTTTATCAGAAACGGCGCGACTTAGACCATTTTCTGGGCTTTGTCCGGATTATGATTTATATGTCCCCGTTGATTTTCTTGATTTTGCTGGAAAATATGAGTTCAGCCATTATTGTTATGGGTATCACATTTGGTATGTGCTTTGTTGCAAGCAAGAAAAAAGGCTATTTTTTCGTTATCATTATAGCAGGTGTGCTTCTTCTTGCTGCCGTTATTTTCTTCGGAGAAGGATTTCGTCTGGCAAGAATCCGGATGTGGCGTGATGTGGAAAATGATGCCGGAGCCTTTCAGATACGGCAGGGCTTGTATGCAATAGCATCAGGTGGCCTTTTCGGCAAAGGATTAGGGCAGAGTATGCAGAAGCTGGGATTCATCCCGGAAGCATACAATGATATGATTTTTTCAGTAATATGCGAGGAACTGGGTGTAGTAGGAGCAGGCCTTGTTATTCTGGCATTTTTGGTGCTGTTCTGGCGTATTGTTGTCATTGCATGCCATGCACCGGATTTGTTTGGCACAATGCTTTGCACCGGCGTTATGATACAGTTGGCGATACAGGTTGTGATTAACATTGCCGTTGTAACAAATACTATTCCGTCTACCGGTATTCCATTGCCACTGATTAGTTATGGTGGAACATCAGCTGCGATTATTATGGTAGAAATGGGACTGGTTCTGGGCGTATCCCGTCAGATAAAACAAAAATAGAAGAACGGGACACAAGAAAATGAAGTGCAAAAAGCAGAATGGAGAAAAATATGAGATGGTATCAGAAAGTGCTTGTCATCATAGCAATATTAGGTTTGTTTGCGTTGTTTGTTTTTTTCGGACTGCGAATTGACACAGTGCATGTAGAAGGAACAAAGATATATTCGGAAAAGGAGATTAAAGAGTCTGTATTTACCAGAAAATTTTCAGATAATGAATTATTCTTCTGGATTTACAATAAATTCTTTGGTATTGAAAAACTTCCTTTTGTAGAAGACATTGATGTGACTTATAACAGCAGGAATGAAGTAACCCTTCATGTATACGACAAAACCATTAGTGGCTGTATCCGTTATATGGGACAATATGTTTATTTTGACAAAGACGGCACTGTTTTACAGAGTATGACGGAGAAGAAAGAAGGCGTTCCGGTTGTTACCGGAATCCGTTTTGGAACTTTTACGATAGGCAAACCTTTCAATGTAAAAGATGATTCCCTGTTTTCGACGATTATGAATTTGTCCCAGCTGATTTCGCATTATAAAGTGGACATAGACCGTATTCATATCGAAAGCAAAAAGATTTTGCTCTATACATCTGATATTACGGTGTCACTTGGAAAAAAAGAGCTGTATGATGATGAAATATCGGCACTTTCCAGTATTTTAGGAGATTATAAAGATAAGAATTTCAGTGGAACAATCAATATGGAAAATTTTGAACGGGGCGACCAGGTAATATTAAAGCAGACGCCTGACGTGAAAAAGAAAAATGAAAAAAAATAATAAAAAAACGCAAAAAAGAACATATATTCTCTTGATTATTAAGCACTAAATAGGTATTATATAGTTTAGGGAAAATTGATTATAAGTTAGAAATATAGTTTAAGCGAAAATGCGTAAGCATAAATGAAGGAGGAGCAGTTTTGTTAGAAATCAAATCAGGAAATGCAGAATTTACAGCAAAGATTATTGTTGTAGGAGTCGGTGGTGCCGGAAATAACGCCGTTAACCGAATGATAGATGAAGGAATTGTCGGAGTAGAGTTTATTGCTATTAATACAGACAGACAGCATCTGATGAACTGTAAAGCACCTACTACATTGCAGATTGGCGAAAAGTTGACAAAAGGACTTGGTGCCGGTGCAAATCCGGAAGTAGGACAGGCAGCAGCAGAAGAGAATAAAGAAGAAATCACAGAGATGATTAAAGGAGCAGATATGCTCTTTGTAACTTGTGGAATGGGTGGTGGTACCGGTACAGGTGCAGCACCGGTTGTAGCGCAGATTGCCAAGAGTCTTGGAATCCTGACAGTAGGTGTTGTGACAAAGCCATTCACATTTGAGGCAAGAAGCCGTATGAACAATGCATTGTCAGGTATTGAACGCTTAAAAGAAAGCGTAGATACTTTAATTGTTATTCCGAATGACCGTCTGCTTGAAATCGTAGACCGTCGTACTTCTATGGAAGATGCCTTATTAAAGGCTGATGAAGTATTACAGCAGGGTGTTCAGGGTATCACAGATTTGATTAATGTTCCGGGAACAATTAACCTTGATTTTGCTGACGTTGAAACTGTTATGAAAGACAAAGGTATTGCCCACATCGGTATTGGTGTTGGAACAGGCGACGAGAAGTGTCTGGATGCAGTAAAACAGGCTATTTCCAGTCCATTATTGGAAACAACTATCAATGGTGCATCTCATGTTATTGTTAATATTTCAGGTGCCGTTGCTTTATTGGAAGCAAACGAAGCGGTATCTTACATACAGGAATTAACCGGCGAAGATACCAACATTATCTTTGGTGTGGTAGACGGAGATGACAGCAATGATGCAGTACAGATTACGGTTATTGCTACCGGATTAGAAAATGATGGTTTAGGAAATTCTTTTGCAAAACCTTCTTTTGGAAAACCAGCACAGCCTAAGACGAACTTCCCTACAAGAGAAGGTCAGATGGCAACTCCACAGCGCACTGCAGTGCCAAAAACAGCACCGGCAGGAAATACGATGAAACAGACAGCACCGGCAGGAACCGGAGCAAATATGCAGGGTGGAAACTTTAGCCGTCAGTCAGCTGATGACAGTGGTATTAAGATTCCAGAATTTTTGCAGAGAAAAAGATAATAAAATGGAAAAATAAAAGTAAACATTAAAATGAGGGCACCATCCAATGTGGTGTCCTTTTTTGCTCATAGAAGAAAGGAGATTTCTATGGAAGAAAATTGGAAAATTGTCAGAAACAGAGCGTGTCTGAGGGCACTTATGATATTTGCAGGAATTATTTTGATGCAGATGTTAGCCTATATGGTCTGCACGGTTGTTTTGATGGCAGATATTATGCTTTTTCATTCGGATAATGCGAAGGCGTGGGAAGAACTGACAAGGGCAAATGCGCAGAATCCGGCGTTTGCTGTTACTATTTCGCTGGTCAGCGCTGTACTTTCTATGATATGGTGTGGTATTTTATATAAAAAATCAAGCTGGAGGGAAAGACCGTTTAACTATAAACGTGCTTTTTCCGGTAAAAACATATTGGCAATGATAAGTGGTGGAATCGGTGGCTGTATGGTGATTTCGATAGTCCTGACAGTGTTTTGTATGATTTTTCCGGACCTTTTTTCCTCATATAACAGCACAATGGAAAATCTGACAACCGGAAGCACTCTGGCAGCCTTGTATCTTTTGATTGTCGGACCGGTATCAGAGGAATTGATTTTCCGTGGAGCGATATTAGACCGTTTTTATTTGGCATTTCCTTATTGGATTGCCAACATCTGTCAGGCTGCTTTATTTGGAATCTATCATATGAATCTGATTCAGGGACTTTATGCATTTTTACTGGGATTGTTTCTGGGAGGCATAAGGAAGAAGACGGGAAGTATCATTCCCTGTATGCTGACACACATTCTCTTTAATGCAACATCTTATTTTCAGGATTATTTTCTGCCACAGGATACGAGAATGCGAAATTATGTTATTTGTCTGTTGGGTGTTGCAGGCATTGCATTTCTTGTATGGAGCATCCGTTATCTGGCAGATTTTTCAAAGGCAGAAAGCAAACAGAATGATAGTGAAATACAGAATAGTAAAAAGGAATGATAGCATAATCAAATCCTGAGAAAAATATAGGAAAATATCGGTAAATCTAAAAAAAAGGTTATCATCTTTTTTCAGCATATGGTATAATTTAATTAATAGTGTAAAAAGCGATAAGATTGGGGAAAGACTGACTAAAATATGAGGAGGCTGTTTTGGAAAAGAAGGGTAATATTATAGGGATTTGCGTTGCCAAGATGCAGGATGATACGCGACAGAAACAGGTCAGAGCCATTTGCAGTCATTTAGAAGAAAATGGTTTTCGCGTTATGATATTTAATACATTTCTGCAGTTGGATGCGATGGACAGTTTTAAAAAAGGAGAGGCAGATATTTTGGAACGGATTCCAATGTTTGCATTATCGGCATTGGTCATTTTCACAGAATCGTTTTTGAATACGGATGTAACAAATGAACTGGTGCAGCGTGCCCATCAGAAGGGACTTCCTGTTATTTCTGTGGATAATAAGATAGACGGTTGCTTTAATGTTTTATTTGCTTATGAAGAGTCATTTGAACGGATTGTGCGTCATATTGTTGAGCATCATCACTGCAAAAAAATTAACTTTATGGCAGGATTTAAGGATAATGAGTTTTCCGATGTCAGAATCAATACTTGCAAGAAAGTATTAAAAGAAAATGGCATTTCTTTTGAAGAAGAACGTTTGGCATATGGTCAGTTCTGGGAGATGCCGGCAAGGCATAATTGCGAACGTTGGGTCAAAATGTGGGAAGACGGCATCCAGGAAAGACCGGATGCGATTATCTGTGCCAATGATATTATGGCATTGACCGTGTTAAATGTACTGAACAATCACGGGATTCGTGTTCCAGAAGATGTTTTGCTGACGGGCTTTGATGGACTGGAACTGGAGCAGTATTGTACGCCAAGACTGACAACGGCATGTGATGACATCGAACTGCTGGGAAAAGAAATCGTAAGTATTCTTCGGGATTATGAAGAGAATGATGCGATTCCTCCATATGACAGATGGATTCCATTCCAAACGAAATTTTCAGAATCCTGTGGCTGTACCGAAATTGCACCGTGTAATCCGAATGAGCAGATTATGTTTTTGTATGGAAGGTCGGCTCTGATGCGAGGCCAGTCTACGGATACATTTCTTATGATGACAGTATTGACGGACGGTTATTCTGCAGTAGAAATGGCGAAGAAACTGGAAACTTATCAGAATATGATATCTGTGGATTCTATGATGATAATTTTAAACAGTGCATTTTATTCGGCAACAGATATTTATAGTGATAATTTTGAGCAGGGTTCTATGCTCTTATTAACGCAGATTCGTGATGGAAAATATTCGACACCATTAAAAGAAATTAAGCCGTGTACAGAATACAGCGAATTGCAGTGGATGATGGATACGGTGGGACAGATTTTGTGTATTCCATTGCACTGGCAGGAAGAGGTATACGGATTTATGGTAGTTTCGTATAAGGATTGTGACAAAGACTTAGGAGCATTTTACGAGTTTGTTCTGGGATTTGAACAGGTATTGGGAACGATTCGCAAGCAGTCACTTCTTCACAATATGTATATTACGGATATGCTGACAGAACTGTATAACAGAAGAGGCTTTTATAATATTCTGGAGCAGAATATGGAAATGATATCACCGAAAAAGGCAGTGCTGTTCCTGGCTTCTGTAGATATGGACGGATTAAAATTCATCAACGACACATATGGGCATTCAGAAGGCGATTATGCTATCAAAACAGTAGCTCATTTTCTGAAGGAAAGTCTGGAAGGACATCAGGGAGTCTGTGCACGTTTCGGTGGTGATGAATATATGGTTGCTATTATTACGGATGAAGAGAATGCAGATATTCCTTTTTACGAACAATATAGCGAATTATTGCAAAAACGAGTCAGCAGATTTGAACAAAAGAGCAATAAGCCATATGAAATTGGGGTGAGTGTAGGCACAATTTATGGAAGCATTACAAATTTTAAAGATATCGACGTATTAATGAAAAAGGCAGATGATATGATGTATGACTGCAAGTGTGGACATCACGCGAGCAGAACGGCCAAGTTCAGGTCAGATTGTCGCCGGTAACTAATACGGAGGAGGTAATAAAATGCAGGAAGGCATTGAAAAATTTAATTTTGAACATTTTCATCAGGTGTTCACTTTATTGGGAAGATGTACAGAAGATTATTTATTTGTATATGATTTACAGCAGGATTTATATACGATATCGGAGGCAGCCGTAGAGCGTTTTTCTTTGTCAGAATCTACGTTTTATCAGGCAACGGACAGATTACAGGCTGTCTGCTACCCGGACGACTGGCAGATGTTGCAGGAGAATATTCAGGGCATTATAGATGGAACCGTATATGAGCATAATATGGAATATCGCTGGTTAAGCAGTAGTGGACATCCTATCTGGATTAGCTGCCGTGGTCAGATTATTCTGGATGACAATGGCAAGGCAAAATATATGGTAGGCAGAATTACGGAATTAGGAAGACGTAATATTATCGATAATGTAACGGGGCTTTACCGTGAACCGAGATTGTGGTCTGATTTGTCTAAGATAGCAAAAGAGCCGGAAAAACACGGTTATCTTTTGCAGGTAGGTATTGATAATTTTAAAGAAATCAACGATAAATATGGCAAGGCATATGGTGATGATATTTTGTTAACCATAGCAGATTGCGTCCGTGTGTGCGTAAATGACGAAGGCAGTATTTATCGTATGGATGGAGATGAAATGCTGGTTGTAATGGAAAAGCCGTCGGCCAGTGAAGTAGACCCGGCAAGAAAGTTATATCACAGAATACGCCAGAAGGTAGACGAATCTATTTCCAAAAGTGGTTATCAGCATTTTTATACTATATCCGGTGGAAGTGTCTACTTTGATGGGCAGACTGACATAGACGAGGATTTTATCAAGCAGGCTGAATTTGCCCTGCATCAGGCGAAAATAAAAGGGAAAAATACATATGTAAAATATAACAAAGAGGAATATGAATTGTTTGTAAAACGTCTGGATATGCAGGAAAGACTGCGTCAGGCAGTAGAAGACAATTTCCGTGGTTTTGAGTTATATTACCAGCCGATTGTTAATATTGAAAAACATAAAATACTAGGAGCAGAAGCATTGCTTCGCTGGCAGGATGAAGTTTTTGGAAGAGTTTCGCCAGCTGAATTTATTCCTCTTCTGGAGGAAAGTGGTCTGATTATTCCGGTGGGAAGATGGATTATGAAGACGGCTATGAAACAGTGTCAGAAATGGCAGAAAGAGGACCCGGATTTCCGTGTTAATATCAACTTATCGTTTATTCAGCTAAAGAAAAGTGATGTTATAAAAGATATTGACGGATATATGGATGAACTGCATTTAAGCAGCCGAAACATTCTGTTTGAAGTGACAGAGAGTGGCGAATTGGAAGAAGGAAATATGACAAAGAAAATCCTGCAGTCATTCCAGAAAAGAAATCTGAATCTGGCAATTGATGATTTTGGAACAGGATATTCCAATTTCCGGTATGTAAAAGAAATGATGTTCCATCTGGTAAAGATTGACCAGAGTTTTATCCGTAACATTACACAGAGTCAGTATGATTATATGGTTGTCAAACAGTTTACTGAGCTGGCACACAGCCTGAATCTGCAGGTGTGTTATGAGGGCGTGGAAACGGTAGAAGAGCTTCAGTGTGTATTGGAACTGCATCCGGATTACATTCAGGGATATTATTTTGCAAAGCCTGTTCCGGCTCAAGAGTTTGAAGAAAACTACTTATGCAAGATACAGGGCTTTTAGTATGAAGCAAACTATTTATGTAAGATAGATGGTTTTAGTTTGACGAAAACTAATTACATAAGTTACAGGGCTTTTAATTTGAAGAAAACTGACAGCGAAAGGAAGAAAAAAGATGGCTTGGTATGACAGCGCAGTATTTTATCACATATATCCTTTAGGATTATGTGGTTGTGACAAAGAAAATACAGGAAAAGAAGAGCATCATTTTGATAAATTAAAGGAGTGGACAGACCATGCCCACAAGATGAATTTTACGGCAATTTATATTGGACCTCTGTTTGAGTCGGTTGGACACGGATATGAAACAACAGATTATAAAAAAGTAGACTGCCGGCTTGGAAGCAACGAGGAATTTAAAGAGTATGTCAGATATTGCCATAAGTTAGGCATTAAGGTTATTGTCGATGGTGTCTTTAATCATGTTGGCAGAAAGTTTTTTGCTTTTGAAGATGTACAGGCAAACAGAGAGCAGTCGCGTTATTGCAGCTGGTTTTGCAATTTGAATTTTGGGGGAAACAATGAATACAATGACGGTTTTTCCTATGATAACTGGGGTGGCTATAATTTATTAGTCAAGTTAAACCAGAAAAATCCAGAAGTGCAACAGTATATTTTTGATGTTATCCGTTTCTGGGTATCAGAATTTGATATTGACGGAATCCGTTTGGATGCTGCTGATGTGCTGGACTTTGATTTTATGAAAGGTCTGCGACAGCTTGCAAATGGTGTAAAAGAAGATTTCTGGCTGATGGGTGAAGTAATTCATGGTGACTATAGCCGTTGGGCGAACGATGAGATGTTGCATTCTGTTACTAATTATGAATTGCACAAAGGACTGTATTCCGGTCATAACGACCACAATTATTTTGAGATAGCACATTCGATTAAGAGATTGAATGATTTGTGCCGTGGTAGAAAGTTATATACTTTCATTGATAACCATGATGTGGAGCGTATTGCCAGCAAATTAAATAATAAGGAACATTTGCCACTGGTAACGATACTTTTGTATACGATATATGGGATTCCGTCTGTATATTATGGCTCGGAATTTGCCATAGAGGGCAAAAAAGAAAAAGGCTCTGACTGGAATCTAAGACCGTGTCTTTCTCTTGCTGATTATGAAACGGCATATGAAGAAAATCCGATTACAAAACTCTGTATGCAGCTGGGAGAATTAAAGAAAGAGTACGAAGAACTGACATCCGGCACATATCAGGAACTTCTTCTGACGAACCGGCAGTTTGCATTTGGAAGAGTACTGGAGAAATCAGCAGCCATTACAGCACTCAATTGCGATGATGAGCCGGCTGTACTGGAAATCAAAGCACCGGTAGTAGCAGAAGAAGTTACGGATTTGCTTGGAATAGCAGAAAAAATAACTTTTCGGGATGGAAAAATTTGTGTTACACTGGCCCCAAATTCCGGTACAGTATTACTGATGCAATAACCGGATAAAACCTATGCTGCTTTTGCGTTTCTTTTTTGGAAGATGGTTCCTACAAATTGCACAGTTGGGGCAAGCGTCAGCACCATTAGTACGGTAATTGCTCCAAACTCTCCACCGGTAAAGAAACCGACTAGAGAGGCTAACAGGTCAATGCTGAGTCGGATTGGTTTGAAATGGCTGGAACCTTTTGTTTTTTCCATAATTTTCTCATCAATAATAAAAGGGATTGCATCATAAGGAGCCATTCCCTGCCCACTCTGCATATAGCAGGCAGCAGCAAAAACGAAGAGCAGCAATGCCGGAATTAGTATGCCGACACGGACACCAAATGGCAGTTCCTGTGGAATCTGGCATACATTATGCCAGATATAGGCAAAAAAGTCTGCCGTGTATCCGACCAAAAACATATTTCCCAGTGTTCCGAATCCGATACTGGAACGGTGGAACAGGATAACGGCTATTAATAATACAAGGTTAAAGATTACCTGATAATTACCAAAAGAAATGCCAATTAATTTGGAAATGCCATAATTCATGGCAGAGCATGGGTCAGTTCCAAAATGTGTTAAAACAAGAAGGGAAAGGGAAAAGCCCATTAGTAAAACGGCAATCAGCATAATAAAAAAACTTTGTATCCATTGTTTTGAAAGATGTTGTTTCATAGTAAACCTCATTTCTGGTATTTTGACAGTAAGACATAAAAAGGCGAAGAGAAATGCAAGAAAGTGATTTCTCTTCGCCACTTTCGTCTGTCTGTTTTGTCCAGGGAACATAATAGCACGGAAAGAATTTTTTGTAAATACGAAGAAAACTGCTTTTATTATAGATTTATCAGAAAATCTGCTATAGGGAGTCTGCTGTTATCTTATGTTCATTAAAAGTCTGTAGTGAAAATGATTCTGGTGGTTGAAATATGGTGTTAATATGGTGTAATATATGAAATGACAAATTAGAAAAAAATACCCATAAAATGGCTTAAAATAAGGAGGATTTATTATTATGGAAAGTTACAAGAAAGAGTTTATCGAGTTTATGGTAGACAGCAATGTTCTGAAATTTGGTGAATTTACATTAAAGAGTGGAAGAAAGTCACCATTTTTTATGAATGCAGGAGCATATGTAACAGGTGCCCAGCTTCGTCAGTTAGGACAGTACTATGCAAAAGCAATTTATGAGCATTATGGTGATGATTTTGATGTATTGTTTGGACCGGCCTATAAGGGTATTCCTTTAAGTGTGGCAACAACAATTGCATTCAGTGAATTATATGGCAAGGAAATCCGTTATTGCTCAAACCGTAAAGAAGTAAAAGACCACGGCGACACAGGAATCCTTCTGGGAAGCAAGATAAATGACGGCGATAAAGTTGTTATTATCGAAGATGTTACAACTTCCGGCAAATCCATTGAAGAAACATTCCCAATTATCAAAGCACAGGCAGATGTAGAAATTGTTGGTCTGATGGTTTCTTTAAACCGTATGGAAAGAGGTCTTTCCTCTAATGCATCAGCACTGGACGAGATTCAGGAAAAATATGGATTCCCGGCAAATGCCATTGTTACAATGGAAGATGTAGTAGAATGTCTGTATCAGAAAGAATATAAGGGACAGATTCTGATTGATGATGAGAGAAAGAAAGCAATTGATGCATATTATGCAGAATATGGTGTAAAATAAATTTTCGTTTCTGGCAAGGGTAATAAAAGAAAAAAGGCAGACAATTGGCAATCAGACAGGAAATTTGCAGTAAAGAAGATTGCTGAAAAGACAGGAGATTTGAGCAAAGCAAAAATTGTCAAAAAGACAGATGATTTGCAGCAAAATAGGAGTGTTGAAAAGACAGTCTGCAGAAAAGAGGTCATTTTGGAAAAAGTATATAAGACTATGAAATCGGTAGGTGCTTTTAATATTGTAATGGGAATCCTGATGATTATATCAGGAATCGCTTTTGGCGTTGTTATTATTGCGAAAGGTGCCAAACTGCTCAAACGTAAATCTGAGCTGACATTTTAATGAAAACGGTTACATTAGGGATTTATGACAAATTTTCCTGTCTGGCAGGAGAGTGTCCGTCTACCTGTTGTTCCGGCTGGAAAATACGGATAGCAGAGGAGGATTACAGACGTTTTCAAAATCTGTCGCCGGAATGGCTGCGTCAGGATGTGTTATCACATATTGAACAAAAAGACAGCACATATTATTTCCAAAATAGAAAAGATGGCAGGTGTGCTATGCTTGACGAGGATGGCTTGTGCAGGATTCAAAGGAATACGGACGAAAAAACATTATGTAATACGTGCAGAAAATATCCCCGTCTGATAAATAAAACAGGGGATATGTTGTATCTGTCGATGGCAGCTTCGTGCCCGGTGGTGGCATCCTATCTGGTAAATGACAGTGTAATGTGGTCTGCCTCTTATAATGACAATGTAATACAGTCTGTGTCTTATAGTGATAGTGTAATATGGCCTGCGTCTTTTGAAGAGGACAGAATGGAAACAGCCAGTGTGCAGAATAAAGTCCAGCCATTTGGGGAAATGTGGAAAAACTTTTTTTCAAAATGGGACAGGATGCAGGAAGAAAAGAAGTGCAGCAGCAGGTCGTTTCTTACGGGGGCAGAAAAATTAACTGATAGTATACTGGATATTATTCTTTCCAGCCGGGAAGGAATATATCTGTTGGATGAATTTGCGATTTTTGAGCAGGACATTTCAGAAGAGGATTTATGCCGTCTTATAGAGAAATTCTTTTCTGTGAGCAGGGCAAAATGGGAAAAACTGTGCCAAAATTATCTTTGCTACCGGCTTGTAAGCCGTAAGATAGAAATGCCTGACGAAGCAGAAAAAGAAATAGAAGTTCAGACGCTGGGGGAATTGTTTCTTATCAGGGTGCTTGCTTTTGGCAGATATGCTGTTACATCACATTTATCGGATGACGATTGGTGCGATGTTGTGCAAATGGCATACCGGTTTTGTGCACACGGCAAAAAAGTATCGCAGGCTTTTCATCAGACAGCATCTTTGCTTTTTTCAGATGAAACTATCTGGAAACTTTTATTATCGTAGAATGGAAATTGTGAGAAAAAGTTTTTTATGGAAGAAAATCGAAACAACAATAAAAAGGTTTTATTATGGAAAATAGAAAACTATAAGTAAGGTTTTGGTTAAAATATAGAAGCCATAATAAAAAGGTTTAGTTGAAGAAAAATACCCTGTTATTCAGGGTATTTTTTTATGTAATGTACAAAAACAGAACGGTAATTTTAGTAAAATAAGAGAAAACAAAGAAATGGAAGAAAAGTACTTTACGAATGCAGAAACCTTTTATATGATAAACATAAATACGGAATAGAAAATTACTTGGGATAACAAATCAGTATCCGGCAGTTGCAAAGGAAAAGGAGAGGCCTTTGCCAACTGCAGGGCCAGAAATACAGCAGAAGAGTCATACAAAAAAAGGGGA
Source organism: bacterium (assembly GCA_028724545.1). Taxonomy (GTDB): domain Bacteria; phylum Bacillota; class Clostridia; order Lachnospirales; family Lachnospiraceae; genus Butyribacter. The sequence goes on along the minus strand of JAQYCU010000028.1, from coordinate 1,488 downwards.
GATTTTTGTATGTGGTGTGGAGGAAAAATGAAAATATCGTTTTGGAGTAATGTAAGGGGAACAGCAGGAGTAACAACAAATCTGGCATGTGTATCAGCTTTGACATCAATCAGTGGACAGGGAAAGTCTGTGTTACTGGAGAACCATTATAGTATGCAGGGGATTGGAGATATTTTGCTGCTTCCGGAGAAGATAGGACGACTTCGGGAGGAGGGAGAATATTTTAGTCATTACGGAATAGAATATGTATTAAAAAGATTATATTCAGGAGAAAAAGCAGATAAACTGGTGCATCATGCAACAATTCCGTTGCTTTTTTCGACAATGTATTATTTGCCACAGGCAAAGATTGTCAATAAAGAAGTATTTGCTTATGAATTTAATCTGGTGCAGGAAAATCTGTTTGATGCGTTGTCTGAAATATCAGATTACATATTCATTGATACGGAAACAAATCAAAATCTCAGTTCTAGTGTGATTCTTTCAAAGGCAGATATGGTAGTCGTTAATCTTGACCAGAATCCCGTTCATCTAAAAGAATATTTTACAAATTATACATCCATCAGGGAAAAAGCCGTATACCTGATAGGGAATTACAAGCCGGAACTTCCGTGGGATGTGGGAAAAATCTGCAAAGAATTTCACATTCCAAAAGACAAAATAGGCATCATTCCGTTTAATATGGAACTTCATGATGCTATGCTGCAGGGGCATCTTCTGCAGTATTTGAACCGTAATTATTACAAACCATCCGATATGGAAAATGAATATTTTATCCGATATGCAAAGCGTGCCAGCCAGATGGTGAGGAAAAATATTTTACGGGTACGCAAAGGGATTTCTTCCCTTGCACAGGAAAATGTTAGAGGGTATAATGAAATAAATAATGTAATGCAGAACGGATAGAAAAAAGTAGACAATATAGTAGTGGTTTGGGAAGGAAATGAAAAAGATGCAAGAAATGGATGTTCTGGAGTATTTAAAAAAACGGCAAAATGAATTAGAGAGAGTCAATCACCCTTTTGCAGCAAAGAGTGTTTCGTTTCGTTATTTGTATGCCTATGGGATAGGCGTTCTGGCTCTAGGCAATATGAAAGCGATTACGGAATTAAAAGATGCGTATGATTTTTTTCTGGAATGCATTGCTTTGCCGAAAGAACAGAGAGATAAAATCATAACGGACATTAACAATCATTTTGAATTTCGCCTGACAGAATGTATCGGTGTTTTGAAAACAAAGGAAGTGCAATATTGTTTTCTGGCAGATTTGTATATGTTGCAGGGCAGGGCGGTCTGGTCACTGGATTATTGCAACAAAGTGATTGAAAATTATCAGCAGATTTTTCATATGACACAATTAGAAATTGATTTTATTAAGACATTTTATCAGGCAGCAAAGCAAAGTGATTCTGTAAAAGCAAGACACTGTTACTATCAGTTCAAACAGGAAGGATATGAAATCCCATATGGCATATTGCAGTATATCTA
>JAQYCU010000027.1 GCA_028724545.1 bacterium | reverse complement strand
CATGGCTAAGACTTCTATGAAAGTAAAGCAGCAGCGCAAAGCTAAGTTCTCTACTAGAGAATATAGCCGTTGCAGAATTTGTGGTCGTCCACATGCTTATTTAAGAAAATACGGAATTTGCAGAATCTGCTTCCGTGAGTTAGCTTATAAGGGACAGATTCCAGGCGTGAAGAAAGCAAGCTGGTAAGGAGGTAAAACTAAGATGATGACGAGCGATCCTATTGCAGATATGCTTACAAGAATCCGTAATGCAAATACTGCAAAGCATGATACAGTAGATGTACCTAGCTCAAAGATGAAGGTTTCTATCGCAGAAATCCTCTTAAAAGAAGGTTACATCAAAAAATATGATATGATTGACGTTGATGGTATCAAAATGATTCATATCACATTAAAATATGGCGTAGATAAGAACGACAAGATTATTACAGGTTTAAAGAGAATTTCTAAACCAGGTCTTCGTGTTTACGCTGGTAAAGATGAGCTTCCACGCGTTCTCGGTGGTCTGGGTATCGCAATTATTTCTACAAATAAGGGCGTTATGACAGATAAGGAAGCAAGAAAAGAAAACGTTGGCGGCGAGGTACTTGCATTTGTCTGGTAGTCACAGACAAATCAAGTTATTCGCTACATTACCAAGAATATGGAGGTGCACGGCATGTCACGAATCGGAAAAATGCCTATCGCGGTACCAGCAGGCGTAACTGTTGATATTGCAGAAAATAATAAAGTGACTGTAAAAGGACCAAAGGGAACACTCGAAAGAGTATTACCTGCAGAGATGGAAATCAAGAAAGAGGGAGAAGAAATTATCGTTTCCCGTCCAAATGATTTAAAGAAGATGAAGTCTTTACACGGTCTTACAAGAACTCTTATCAATAACATGGTTATTGGTGTAACAGAGGGATATCAGAAAGAGCTTGAAGTAAACGGTGGTGGTTACAGAGCTCAGAAACAGGGAAAGAAATTAATTCTTTCATTAGGATATTCTCATCCGGTAGAGATGGAAGATCCAGATGGTCTTGAAGTTATCGTTGATGGACAGAACAAGATTATCGTAAAAGGTATTGATAAAGAAAAAGTTGGCCAATACGCTGCTGAAATCAGAGAGAAGAGAGCTCCGGAACCTTACAAGGGCAAGGGTATCAAGTATGCTGATGAAGTTATTAGACGTAAAGTTGGTAAGACAGGTAAAAAATAATTAAAGGAGTGATTATACGATGATTAAGAAACAGTCAAGAGCAGAAATTCGTGTGAAAAAACACATGAAAGTTCGTAATCGTCTTTCAGGCACAGCCGAGAGACCACGTTTAGCTGTATTTAGAAGAAATAATCATATGTACGCTCAGATTATTGATGATACGGCCCAGAATACTTTAGTATCAGCATCCACTCTTCAGAAGGATGTTAATGCAGACTTAGATAAGACTAACAATGTAGCAGCAGCTGCAAAACTTGGCGAAGTAATCGCTAAGAAAGCCTTAGATAAGGGTATTACAAATGTAGTCTTTGACAGAGGCGGTTTCATATATCAGGGTAAGATTAAAGCTTTAGCTGAAGCAGCAAGAGAAGCAGGCTTGGAATTCTAGGAATTATAAATAAAATAGGAGGAAAACAACTCATGAAACGTACAATTATTGATACTAGCAATTTAGAGCTGGAAGATAATGTAGTAACGATTAAGCGTGTAACCAAAGTTGTTAAAGGTGGACGTAACATGAGATTTACTGCATTAGTAGTAGTTGGCGATAAAAACGGTCATGTAGGCGTAGGTCTTGGTAAGGCAGCTGAAATCCCAGAAGCAATCCGTAAGGGAAAAGAAGCAGCTACAAAGGCTTTAGTAGAAGTTCCTATGGACGAGAACGGTAGTGTACCACATGACTTCACAGGTAAATTCGGAAGTGCTTCCGTTTTAATCAAGAAAGCTCCAGAAGGTACAGGTATCATCGCCGGAGGTCCTGTTCGTTCCGTACTTGAACTTGCAGGATACAAGAACATTCGTACAAAGTCTCTTGGTTCTAATAATAAGCAGAATGTTGTACTTGCAGCTATCGAAGGTCTTAAAAACTTAAAGACACCGGAAGAAGTTGCTAAGGCTCGTGGAATTTCTGTTGAAGAGCTTTTGGGCTAGAAGACGCGTAAATGCAGCGCAGAAATGAGGTTTATTATGGCAGATAAGTTAAGAATTACTTTAGTAAAGTCTACAATTGGTGCCATTCCAAAGCATCGTGCAACTGTTGAAGCTTTAGGATTAAAGAAGATTGGTAAGACAGTTGAATTACCAGACAATGATGCAGTAAGAGGCATGGTTTGGCATGTAAGACATCTTGTAAAAGTAGAAGAAATCTAAAAGTAACATTCATAAAACGCGCGTGTGAAAATTCAAGGTTTCCCTTGAGTTTTCCCGGCGCGTTATTATTTTATGGAATAGAAAAGTGAATACTTTTTTATGTACCGGTTGCAGGGTTAAACCAGAATATAACCGGAATATTCGGCAAAATCGCAAAAAAGACTAGTCAAGGCTATGTGTTTTGTGATAAAATATTGATTTGTAGCGAGGGCGATGCCGAAGCCCGTTAGTGATTATGGCTGGAAACAGCCACCAGTTTTAGGAGGTTTATCATGAATTTATCAAACTTAAGCCCGGCAAAGGGTTCAAAACAGAGCGACAACTTTAGAAGAGGTCGTGGACACGGTTCAGGAAATGGAAAGACAGCAGGTAAGGGACACAAAGGTCAGAAGGCACGTTCAGGTGCACCACGTCCAGGGTTTGAAGGTGGACAGTTACCACTTTATATGCGTCTTCCAAAGAGAGGATTTACAAATATCAACTCTAAGGAAATTGTTGCAATCAACGTTGACAAATTAGAGAAATTCAACGATGGTGATGTTGTAACAGTAGAAGCATTGTTAGAAAAGAGAATTATCAGCAACCCTAAGGATGGAGTTAAGATACTCGGAAATGGAGAATTAACTAAGAAACTCACTGTTCAGGTCAATGCATTCAGTAAGAGTGCAAAAGAAAAGATTGAGGCTCTTGGTGGAAAAGCTGAGGTGATCTAGGATGTTTGAAACAGTCCGTAATGCATTCAAGATAAAAGATTTAAGAAAGAAAATTATTTACACATTATTAGTACTCGTTGTAGTCCGTATCGGTTGTCAGCTTCCGGTACCTGGTGTTGATGCAGATGTCATCTCACAGTGGTTTGAGCAGAACAACTCACTTGATTTCTTCAATCAGTTGACAGGTGGTTCTTTCTCACAGATGTCCATCTTTGCGTTAAATATCACACCATACATTACAGCGTCCATTATTTTACAGCTGCTTACCATTGCAATTCCTCGTTTGGAAGAGTTGCATAAAGATGGTGAAGAAGGCAGAAAGAAAATAGCTGAGTATACAAGGTATGTATCCATTGTCCTTGCAGTTATCGAAAGTGCTGCTATGGCAATCGGTTTTGGAAACGGTGGTTACCTGACAGAAGGTGTTTCATTCACATCTGTTTCTGTTATTATCGTTTCCCTGACAGCAGGTGCTGCATTCCTGATGTGGGTTGGTGAGCAAATCACAGAAAAGGGAGTTGGAAATGGTATTTCCATTATCCTTTTATACAACATCGTATCGCGTATTCCGGAAGATATGGCATCTCTCTATGAGAAGTTTGTAGCCGGTGCAACGAATGTAACAAATGGTTTGTTAGCAGCAGTCATCATTTTAGCAGTTATCATTGGCACAATGGTATTCATCGTTATCCTTTCTGATGGCGAGAGAAGAATCAACGTACAGTATTCTAAGAAAACACAGGGAAGAAAACTTGTTGGTGGACAGTCATCCCACATTCCGTTAAAGGTAAATACAGCAGGTGTTATTCCGGTAATTTTCGCTGGTTCTTTATTCCAGATGCCAATTGTTATCGCAGGATTCGCAGGCGTTCAGCCGGCATCCGGCGCAGGGGCAACTCTGACACAGAAGATTTTGAAAGTGCTGAACCAGAACTCATGGTGCAATTTTGAAAGCTTTGGAGAGTTTAAATATACATTAGGATTAGTGGTATATGTTGTATTATTAATCTTCTTTGCATATTTCTATACATCCATTACTTTCAATCCACAGGAAGTATCTATGAATATGAAGAAGCAGGGTGGATTTATTCCGGGTATCCGTCCGGGTAAACCAACGGTTGACTACTTAACAAAGGTATTAAACAGTATCGTATTTATCGGTGCAGTCGGCCTTTCTATTGTAGCGATTATCCCAATCTTCTTCTCAGGTGCGTTTGGCGCAGATGTTTCCTTCGGTGGTACATCCCTTATCATTATCGTAGGTGTTGTACTGGAAACATTAAAGCAGATTGAGTCACAGATGCTGGTTCGTCATTACAGAGGCTTTATCAGCGACTAATCAGATAAAAATAAATAATGGTTGTAAATAATCAAAAGGCATTGCTTTCAGGGCAGTGCCTTTTTTGGGTTGACAGGAACTGGTGCGAGGAAAGAAAGCAAATCCATACTCCTTTTATAATCTCCAAATAGTAAAAAGAAAAGAAAAAATATGGCGAATAAAGTGTGAAAAGCAATAAAAGAATCAAGCCACAGAGGGAAATGTCGAGAAAATATTGTAGAAAAAAGAGAAAAATCATAAAAAGGACTAGTATTTTTTGTGAAAGTTTTGTATAATACAATAGTGTAATGTTCAAGAATTTGCAAATGGTTTGAACTCATAATCATTGCAATAAAGAATAAGGAGGATATGAGATGAGAAAACAATTAAAAAAAGCGTTGTCAATGGTCTTGACAGCTGCTATGGTTCTTTCTCTTGGCAGTGGCATCAGTTTTAAGACTGCAGGTGCTGCAGAGGAAGGCTTCGAAGCAAAACTTAGTGGACAGATGAACACTGATATTGCTACAGTTGGCGAGTGGAAATTCGATGCTACTGCACCAGTTGAGATGGGAAAAATGACAACAATTTCATGGGCAAGCGCAACTTCTACAGCTTGTTTTAGTGGAAACTTTATCGGAATTGACACAAACATAACATATGAAGAGGGACAGACAGCAAAGATTTACTCTATCAAAGTAGACGGTGAGGAATGTGCTTATGCTGATGCTTCTAAAGCTATTGTAGGAAAAAACGATGATGGCAACTTAAGAATCACACTTGCAAACAGATGGGGAGGCATCGAAGAAGATAAAGAAGTATTCTCTGAGTATAAGGGATTCAAGTCTATCGAGATTACTCTTGCAATCGGTGATGCTTCTAATCCAATTCCAACCAACAAAGCAAAACTTAGTGGACAGATGAACACTGATAAGTGTACAACTAAAGAGTGGGGCTTTGAAGCATCTGCATGGTTTGCATCAGGTGTTGAGTCTACAATTAAGTGGGCAAATGCAACTACTAATGCATGCTTCAGTGGAAACTTTGTCGGAATTGACACAGAACTTCCATATGAGGAAGGCATTAAAGCTAAGATTACATCTATCAAAGTAGATGGTGCTGAATGTGATTATGCTGATGCTTCTAAAGCTATTGTAGGAAAAAACGATGATGGCAACTTAAGAATCACACTTGCAAACAGATGGGGAGGCATCGAAGAAGATAAAGAAGTATTCTCTAAATATGAAGCATTCAATTCTTTAGAGATTTCATTTGTAATTACATTACCTACAGGTAGTGGCGACAATGGTGGTCCTAGTCCTGCAACTCCAAAGCCATCTCCATCACAGGACCCTGGATTTGACAAACCGGTTGCTCAGGCAAAAGATTACCATGCATATCTTGGATTCCAGACAAATGTAAACTGGTTAGTAAGAGATGCTTGGTGTGCAAACCAGAGTACAGCAGCTAAGAAGAAAATGGTTAATGGTAACGGATTAAACGTTAAGACTATTACTGTAAGTGCTCCAGATGATGATTCTAAGACAGTTGAAGTTGCTTATGACTTCAATAAGCAGTTCTACAAAACAGGAAGTGGTACAGCTCCTTATGCTAAGGCTGGTACATACAATGCAACATTCACAAATGCAACCATCACAGAGAATGGTAAACAGTACTCTGTAAAGATGAGTGGTGCAGACTTCAGCAAAGAAAAATGGAACATGTTATATGTATCTACTGATATCGCTACATCTCAGACAAACGTTAAGTTCTCTAACGCTACTATCGTTGTAGATGGTAAGACAGTTGCTACAGCACCTATGTACAATAAGAAAGATGCTGCAGAAACATATGGTTACTACCAGATGATGATTGTTAACCCTTATGGCAGTAAAAAAGATGGTACAAAGGTAACTATGGATGACATCAAGGGCTTAGTAATGCAGAAAGACAGCATTGAAATTAAGTTTACTGTAAGTGGAATCGACTTCACAAAAGACCAGCAGGTTATCAAGACAGAAGCTACTGGTGTTGCTAAAGGAAAGACATTCTCAGCTGGAAACTTAAAATACAAAGTAACAACTGGTGCTACTAAGTTAGGCAGCAAGGTTACAGCTGGTAAAGTACAGGTAGTTGGTTTATCTGCAACAGGTAAGAAGAAAACTTCTATCAAAGTACCTAAGACTGTAAGCAAGTCTGGTGGAGTATACAAAGTAACATCATTAAGTGCTAAGACATTTGCTAAGGCTAAGAAAGTTAAGTCTGTAAGCTTCAAGAGTGCTACATACCTTAAATCTCTGCCAACTGGAGCATTCTCCGGAGCAAAAGCTCTTACAACTGTTACATTAAACAAATGTATGAAGAAAGTACCTGCAAAGGCATTTGTAAACTGCAAGAAGTTAAGCAAACTTGTTCTTAACGCAAAAGTTACATCTGTTAAGAAGGGTGCATTCAAGGGATGTAAGAAGACAATCAAAGTATCTGCTAAGAAATCTATTAAGAAAGCAAGTCTTAAGAAATTAAAGAAATGTGGATACAAGAAATTTAAATAATTCATTGAAATGATTTATTCAAAATTATGAGATAACATAACGATTCTTGAACAATGATGTTTCATAAAAACCGGGATATGCAAATATCCCGGTTTTTCGTTTATACAGATAGTTTCTTTACTTGAATCCCATTGAACATTTTTTACGGAACTGTAAAAAATGTTCAATGTGATTTGCTTTTTATGTTTGCAAGATGTATAATTGTATTGAATAAAAAGGTCGGAACTGTAAAAAATATTCAATGGAACTTATATTAGAAAAAGAAAGTGCTAATTTGAATAAAAGTTACGAAATCGTCCAAAATGTGCTATAAAGGAGAATGATTTATGGATATTAAAAGAGACAAATACTTGTATGATTTGATTAACCGTATGCACAATGGAATGATAAAGGTGGTAACTGGCATTAGACGATGTGGAAAGTCTTATCTGTTATTTACGATTTTTAAGAAATATTTGTTAGAACAGGGAGTACCGGAATCTCATATTATATCTATTGAGTTGGACCAGCGAAAGAATAAAAAATATCGTAATCCCGATACAATTCTGGATTATATTGAATCATTGATAGAAGATGATGAGCAATATTATATTATGCTTGATGAAGTGCAGATGCTGGAGGAATTTGAAGAAGTTCTAAATTCACTGCTCCACATTAGAAATGCCGACGTATATGTAACTGGAAGTAATTCTAAATTTTTATCAAAAGATGTAATTACTGAATTTAGAGGAAGAGGTGATGAAATTCACATTTATCCGTTGACCTTTAAGGAATTTATGGAGGCTTATGATGGTGATATGTATCATGGCTGGGCAGAGTATGTTATATATGGTGGGCTTCCTCTTACTGTTACAATGAAAACAGAAGAGCAAAAAATCAACTATCTGACAAATCTTTTTCAGGAAACGTATTTGAAGGATATTATTGAAAGGCATCATATTGAAAAGACACAAGAACTAGAGGACTTAGTTAATATTCTTGCTTCTGCGATTGGTTCGTTGACAAATCCACCAAAAATCGAAGCTACATTTAAAAGTGCAATTCAATCGACAATTAGTATGAATACCATTAGGCAGTATATCGAATATCTGGAAGATGCGTTTATTATCAATAAAGCAAATCGCTATAATGTAAAAGGCAGAAAATATATCGGTACACCGTTAAAATATTATTTTGAAGATGTGGGACTCAGAAATGCAAGATTAGGTTTTAGACAAGTGGAAGAAACACATTTGATGGAAAATATTATTTATAATGAATTGCGAAGCAGAGGTTACTCTGTCGATGTTGGTGTTGTAGAAAAGCGTGGAACAGATGAAAACGGCAAAGAGTACAAGAACCAGCTGGAAATTGACTTTGTGGCTAATCTTGGAAGCAGACGTTATTACATTCAATCAGCATTTAGTATGCCAACGGAAGAAAAACGTACTCAGGAAAAAGCCTCTCTTGTGAATGTCAATGATTCTTTTAAGAAGATTATTGTTGTTAAGGACATTATAAATGTTACAAGAGATGAAGACGGAATTACTACGATGAGCATTTATGACTTTTTATTAAAAGAGAACAGTCTGGAACTGTAAGAGGTTGTTGGGGTGAAGATAAAATGGAAAAGGGATTTGTGAAAAAATAGTTTACTTTCTCGCTTTAAAAAGGTATAATTAAAGCGAGAAAGTAAAATTAGAGGTGACTAAAATGACTAAAAAGGAAAAAATCAAAGAATTTATTGAAAAATATAATGGTTATCTTATCACCTCTTTGGTATGTAAAGAAGATGTTTCTAAGACATACGTTGCAAAATATATTAAAGAATATGGCATGGAGAAAGTGGCAAGGGGTGTATATATTACTGATGATGTGTGGCCGGATGATTTGTTTATTTTACAACAAAGAAATAGTGTAATTGTTTATTCGGGTGAAACTGCTTTGTATTTGCATGGGTTAACAGATAAGGAATATTCATCTGTTTGTGTTACCGTGCCACAGGGATATAATGCCAGTCATTTGAAAAATAATAACTTTGAGGTTTCCGTGAAATATGTAGCAACAGAAATTTATGATACTGGAATTTGTGAAATTCCGTCTAGCAGTGGAAATTCTGTTAGAACTTACGATAAGGAACGTTGCATTTGTGATTTAATAATGAATCGTAATAAGTATGAAGTTCAATTGTTTCAAACGGCTATTAAGGAATATATGTCATTAAAAGACAAAAAGCTTTCGCAATTGATTTTTTACGCAGATAAGTTTGGAATTCGGGATGAAGTTATGAAGTATGTTGAGGTATTAGTGTGATTAGTTCAATGACTATTATTTTGAGAATTTCGTTACGAATTGCAGAGCAGCCCTATGGCTGCCTGTGACTTTTTGTGATAAAATTTCGTAATGTGGAAGGAGAATGATAACAGATAGGCTTGAAGGGGATGGTTTATATGGTTCAAGAGCATGAAATTGTTTTATATCAAGTAGATGATACTAATATATGTGTGAATGTTGTTTTTAAAGATGAAACATTTTGGATGACGCAAAAGGCTATGGCCGAATTATTTGATGTCAATGTCCCAGCGATTTCAAAACATTTATCTAATATATTTGAGGAAGGGGAACTTTTTAAAGAGGCAACTGTTTCCAAAATGGAAATAGTTCAAATGGGAGGAACAAATCATGGATAAATTCATTTTGCATTCGGAATATGCTCCTACTGGTGACCAGCCGGAGGCAATCAAAGCCCTGGTGGATGGTTTCAAAGAAGGCAATCAGTTCCAGACACTTCTTGGTGTTACCGGTTCAGGGAAGACGTTTACAATGGCAAATGTCATTGAGCAGTTAAACAAACCAACATTGGTTATTGCACATAATAAGACGCTGGCAGCACAGCTGTATTCTGAGTTTAAGGAATTTTTTCCGGAAAATGCAGTCGAATATTTTGTGTCCTATTATGACTATTATCAGCCGGAGGCTTATGTGCCGTCTTCGGATACTTATATAGAAAAAGATTCCTCAGTCAATGATGAAATTGATAAACTGCGACACTCGGCAACAGCTGCGTTGTCAGAACGACGGGATGTTATTATCGTGGCCAGTGTTTCCTGCATATTTGGTCTGGGAAGTCCGGTGGATTACCAGAATATGACAGTTTCATTAAGACCTGGAATGATAAAAGACCGTGATGATGTGATACGCAAACTGGTGGACATACAGTATACACGCAGCGATTTGGATTTCAAGCGTGGAACTTTCCGGGTTCGTGGAGATGTGCTGGAAATCTTCCCGGTCAATGAATCTGAAAAGGCAATCCGTGTAGAATTTTTTGGCGATGAAGTGGACCGTATTACGGAAATCGACCCGTTGACAGGGCACGTCAAGAGCGAACTGGAGCATATCGTTGTATTTCCGGCATCACATTATGTCGTTGAGCCGGAAGCGATGGAACGGGCGATTCATACCATAGAAGAGGAGTTAGAGGAGCGTGTCAATTATTTCAAAAGTGAAGATAAGTTGATTGAGGCACAGCGCATTTCAGAGCGAACCAATTTTGATATCGAAATGCTTCGGGAAACGGGATTCTGCTCTGGTATCGAAAATTATTCCAGGCATTTGTCGGGATTAAAACCGGGTGAAACGCCAAATACGCTGCTAAACTATTTCCCGGATGATTATTTGATTATGATTGACGAGTCACATATAACCGTGCCACAGATTCGTGGAATGTATGCAGGCGACAGGGCACGCAAGGAGACACTTGTAGAATACGGATTCCGTCTGCCGTCGGCACTTGACAACAGACCGTTGAATTTTGAAGAGTTTGAAGGCTATATCAACCAGATGCTTTTTGTGTCGGCGACGCCAAATGTATATGAGCAGGAGCATGAGCTGGCACGGGCTGAGCAGATTATCCGTCCGACAGGACTGTTAGACCCAGAAGTAACGGTGCGTCCGGTAGAGGGACAGATTGATGATTTGATTGGTGAGATTCGCAAGACGGTTGCTGAAGGCAATAAGGTGCTGGTTACGACACTGACTAAAAAAATGGCAGAAGATTTGACGGACTATATGAAAGAGGTTGGCGTCCGTGTGAAATATCTGCATTCGGATATTGATACGCTGGAGCGTTCGGAAATTATCCGCGATATGCGTCTGGATGTGTTTGACGTGCTGGTGGGAATCAACCTGCTGCGTGAGGGACTGGATATACCGGAAATTTCTCTGGTGGCGATTCTGGACGCAGACAAGGAAGGATTTTTGCGCTCGGAAACTTCACTGGTGCAGACGATAGGACGTGCAGCGCGAAATGCGGAAGGTCACGTTATTATGTATGCAGATACGATTACGGATTCGATGAGAAAAGCGATTGATGAAACCAACAGGCGACGCAGCATTCAGGAGAAATACAATGAGGAGCACGGCATTACGCCACAGACGATTAAGAAAGCTGTCCGTGATATTGTACGCATTTCCAAGAAGGTGGATTCTAAAAACTTTGATTTGGAAAAGGATATCGAATCGATGAACCGTAAGGAACTGGAAATTGTATTAAAGAAGATTCAGAAAAAGATGAATCTGGCTGCAGCAGATTTGAACTTTGAGGAGGCTGCGATGCTTCGTGACCAGATGCTGGAAATCAAGAAACAAATGCAGGAAATGGCGTAATTGATACAGGAAGCAGAGTGGCAGACATAGTAACCAATGGGGAGTAAATACAGGAGATGGAGTAACTGATATATGAAGATTGGTGTAGATTATTATCCGGAGCAATGGGATGAAAGGCTTTGGGAAGAAGATGCCGACAAAATGAAAGAGGCAGGTGTGAAGGTTGTCCGGATGGCAGAATTTGCGTGGAGCCGTCTGGAGCCAAAGGAACACGAATATTGTTTTGAATGGCTGGATAAAGCAGTAGAAATTTTTGCAAAACGCAGGATACAGGTTTTTTTGTGCACGCCGACCTGCACGCCCCCACTGTGGCTTTTTGAAAAATATCCCGAAACAATACAGGTGGGAAAGGATGGCAGAAGGATTTCCATTGGAATCCGTGGCCATCGCTGTATGAACAGTCCGGTTTATCGTCAGAAGTGCAAGGAAATCATTACGCAGATGGTAAGCCGTTATCGGGACAATGAGTGGGTTATTGGCTATCAGATAGATAATGAACTGGAGGCAAACCATTGCTGTTGTCCGGTGTGTGAGGAGAAATTCCGTGATTTTGTGCGACAGAAATATGGCACGATAGAGGAAGTAAACCGGGCATATGGCAATCAGGTATGGAGTGGCGAGTATTCTTCTTTTTCGCAAATCAGGCCACCTTTTGGTGAGCATCAGACGTGGCTGAATCCGTCCTATATGCTGGATTTTAACCGTTATGCTTCACAGAGCACGGTTGATTATGTGACTTTTCAGCGTGAACTGATTCACAGTTTGGATGAGAAAGCCCTGATTACAACAAATAACTGGTTTTGTGAAAATATGCCGGATTTTTATGATTTGTTTGAAAATCTTGATTTTGTTTCGTATGATAATTATCCTACGACGGTTATTCCAGAGGATGAAGAAGAACTCTACTCCCATGCGTTTCATCTGGATTTTATGCGTGGCATCAAACAAAAGAATTTCTGGATAATGGAGCAGTTAAGTGGCAGTTTGGGCAGCTGGACACCGATGAGTCCGGCTTTGCAGTCCGGTATGCTAAAAGGGTATGCAATGCAGGCGATTGCGCATGGTGCAGACACGGTGTTGCATTTTCGCTGGCGAACGGCTGTTGCCGGTGCTGAGATGTTCTGGCATGGCATTTTAGACCATAATAATGTGCCGGGCAGACGTTATCAGGAGTTTTGTGATTTGTGTGAAACCGTGAATCAGCTGGATATGCTGGATGGCTCTGTTATCAAAAATGATGTTGCTATTTTATATTCTTCGGAGCAGGAATATGCTTTTAAAATACAGCCACAGGTCGAGGGGATGCATTATTTTACGCAACTCAAGGCGTATCACGACGCATTTACCTGTCTGGGGGCAGGCGTGGATATCGTAAACTGGATGAGCGACTTGTCGCAGTATCGTGTGGTGGTGGCACCGACGCTGTTTGTGACGAATGATGAAATTGCAGAAAAACTGGAGCAGTTTGTCCGAAAAGGGGGACATCTGGTGCTGACAAACCGTTCGGGTGTAAAAAATGCTGACAACCGTTGTATTATGGCACCACTGCCAACTGTTTTTGCTGAAATGGCTGGAATCTCTGTTACTGAATATGACCCGATAGGGTCGAAAAAGCAGCTTTTGCAGCCGGAAGGCAGATTTGCAGAGGTGGTTTGCCGGAGAATGGGAGAGCAGGCAGCAGACAGATTTGCAGAGAAAATTGGTCAAAGTCTGGGAGAGAAAAATGAAAATTCCATAAACTCCATTGCAGGAACTTTGTGGTGTGATATTATAGAATCAGAAGGTGCAGAAGTATTGGCACGTTATAATGAAAATTTTTATAAAGGAAGCGCAGCAATTACACGAAACCTGTACGAAAAAGGCAATGTGTACTATGTCGGAACGGTGCTTACACGCAAAGGGATGATTGCACTGGCAGAAATGATAGCACAGGAGTCTGGTATGGAATATGTCGTCAATCTGCCGGTTGGCGTTGAGCGAACGGTACGGGAAAAAGGTACGGATAAATGGACATTTTTGTTTAATAATACAGATAAGGAAGTATCATTTTCGGCACAGGTAATTAACGGTGAAATGGCAGGGAAAGAATATCAGCAGAAGTTAGCACCGTTTGAAATGTGTATGCTGCCATCCGTCATTGGAGGTTGATTGCGTGAAGTGGTGGAAACGTTTGATTTTTTCTGTCGTCAGTCTGATTTTTGGCTTTGTTTCGCTGGAATACTTGTTTTATGCATTTCGGTTGTTGATTCATGCAGAAAATACGACAGGAATTTATCGCATTGAAAATCAACTGTTGTCCTGGCTTGCCGGTTTCGCTCTTTTTGTACTTTGGTTTGTGCTGGCAGCTGTTTATGTGTATGTGATTCGGAAAAATTCCAGTCCGATTTCGCTGATTGAGTCTGACAGCAGAAAGAAGAAAACACGTTTCCGTGGAAAATGGTTTGAATTGATTTTGCAGGGAGCGTGGATTCTGACGGGAATGGGACTGCGCTGGTGCTATCTGTTGCTGGTTTATTTCCCAAATCAGATATAGAAGTAAGTCTGTTTGCAAAATGTTTGTGGAAAGTGTGAAATTTTTAGGGCAGGTGTGAATTTTTAGGGAAGAAACATTGCGGCGCAGAGAAAATTGTGATATACTTTTTACGAAAACAGTTAAGAAGAGAACTTGGAGCGAGTATATCAGAGGAAAATAATCAAATCAGATAGCTGTATTTCCTCTTCGCAGCAAGTTAGAAATGAGGATTGATATGGCTTCAATTAAGGATATTGCAAAAATTTGTGGGGTGTCAGTTGCTACAGTCAGCAAGGCATTAAATGACAAAGATGACATTGGTGAAGAAACTAAGAAACGAATTAAAGAAGTTGCAAAGCAGATGGGATATTTTCCACAGTACTACGCACGCGCGATTCGTATGAATAAGAGTTTTAACATCGGTGTGCTTTTTATGGACGAAGCAATGAGTGGTCTGACGCATGATTATTTTGCAAATATTTTAAATAGTTTCAAAGTGACTGCTGAGAGTAAAGGATATGATATTACTTTTATTAACAGCAGCAAAAAATATAAAAAGGGAAAGACTTATCTGGAGCACTGTCGTTATCGTGGTCTGGACGGTGTGGTGATTGCCTGTATCCATTTTGACAATCCGGAAGTTGTCGAATTGATGAAAAGTGATATTCCGGTGGTTGCGATTGATTATGAAAGCAAAGATGTGATTTCTGTTTTGTCTAATAACACAGTCGGTATGCAGGAATTGGTAGAATATATTATTTCTATGGGGCATAAGAAAATTGCTTATATTTCGGGAGATGTCACAAATGTTACATCGAAGCGTGTCGAAAGTTTCCAGAAAACAATGAAGGCACATTCGTTGCCATTGCCGGAGGAATACCAGATTTCTTCTGAGTATCGTAATCTGAAAAAGGCAGCGATATATACGAAGCAGTTGCTGGAACTGAAAGAGCCACCCACTTGTATTATCTATTCCGATGACTATTCAGCAGTTGGAGGAATTGGTCAGATTCGTGCGATGGGGCTGCGCATTCCGGAAGATATTTCAGTGGCAGGCTATGATGATATTTTTATTGCGGGTCAGATGCAGCCAAGACTGACAACCGTGGCACAGGACACGGAGTGCATTGGTAAAAAAGCAGCCGAAAAGCTGATTTCATTAATTGAGAAGAAAAATGTATCTTTAAAACCGTATATCGTAAAGACGGAATTGAAGAAGGGCGCTTCTGTCAGAAAGATTGATTAGGGCAATAAAAAGTAGGAGTTATCATACATATGATGACTCCTACTTTTTTATAAATTCTGGTTTTTAAGTCAGTTTTTTTGAAAAGCCAGGCTTTTTAAAGCCTTATCTTAGTCCTCTAATTTTTCATATCCTTCTGGAACTGTAATATTTAAAGCTTTGCAGTTCTCTTCGTTATATTTCTTTGTGAATTTGTCAGCGAACTCAACTTCCATATCACCAGGGTTTTTCTTGTTCTTCAGAATTTCGTATGCCATTTCACCTGTTTTGTATCCGAGGTCATAGTAATCAATAGAAAGAGTACCAATACCACCGGCACAGATTCCGGATTCACCGGCAATCATAGGGATTCCGGCAGGGATGGCAACGTTTTTGATAGTTTCAACACCAGATGCCATTGTGTTATCAGTTGGAACATACAGTACGTCACATTCGTTGCATGCTGTTGTTGTAACGGACTGGATTTCGTTTGAATCGGCAGCAGTATATTCTTTGTATTCGAGATTGTCTTCGTCTAATGCTTTCATCATTAATTCAGACTGGTATGCTGAGTTTGGCTCTGATGAGCAATAAAGAATACCAACTTTCTTTGCATCAGGAACTAATTCTAAAATCATATCTTCCTGCTGCTCGATTGGAGCAAGGTCAGAAGTACCGGATACGTTTGTACCTGTTTTTCCAGACCAGTCTTTGATGTTCAGTGCACTGCCGTAATCTGTAACGGAAGTTCCGAGAATAGGAATCTCAGTTGTTGCCTGAGTAGCAGCCTGAAGTGCACCTGTTGCATTCGCAAGAATTAAGTCTACATTTTTTGTAACGAAGCCGTTACAGATAGTAGAACAGTTTGTAGATTCGCCCTGTGTGTTCTGCTCGTCAAATTCAACTTTGCCTTTGCCGAATTTGTCATTCAATGCATCCTTAAAACCTTTTGTAGCTGCATCGAGAGCTTCGTGCTCTACTAACTGACAGATACCAACAGTATATTCTGCTGAAGAACTACTGCTTGAGCCACATCCGGTTAAGCTGGCAACTAATGCAGTTGCAGTAAGAACGGATACAAGTTTTTTAGAAAATTTCATAAACTCCTCCTTTTTGTCGTAAAAAAAACCTATTACTCACGCAATCCTTTTATGAGGTAACAGGTAACGACATTGTTAATTATTAAATTTTACTACTTTATTATAAAGATTGAGGGGAGAGGTGTCAAGAATCATTTTCTGGCGAATCAGTTTCGCTGTACCTTTTTTAAGGGGCATAGGATAATGCAGATTTTCTTGCAGCAACACGCTTTCGCTTGGAAAAAAGCACAGTGGTGCTTAATGGGCGTATTTTGCCCATTTATGCATCCATTGTGCTTTTTTCCAAGCGAGAGCGTGCTGCTGTAGGGAACCTGTTTTATCACATGCCCCTAAAAAGGGTACAGCGAAAATGATTCGCTGCATAAATAGGTAGCAGAAAAAGCGATTTTATGGTAGAGTAAAGAACAATGATTCGGAAAGGAGCTGACCGATATGAAGAAGTATTTAGAAACTCCATTATGGGATAACAATAAATCAGAAGATGAGAGATTGGATTATCTCCTGAGCGAACTGACGCTGGAAGAAAAATTCCAATGTCTGGGAACAGGAAATATAGAAATTCCACGTCTGGGCATTCCGGCATTTGGCGTTGGAGGCGAAGGGGCGCATGGCATTCAGGCACGAAAGGACCAGTCCTATGATTTAGGAACTCCGGTTCCGACAACGATTCTGCCCAACCCAATAGGAATGAGTGCAACCTGGGATGAAGAACTGATAAAAAAGGCCGGTGCTATGGTTGGAACGGAGGCGCGTGGGCTTTACCATACCGGAAAGCACGGCAGTCTGTGTCTGTGGGCACCAACCGTCGATATGGAACGTGACCCTCGCTGGGGACGGACAGAAGAGGGATATGGAGAAGACCCGTATCTGACAGGCAAAATGGCGGGTGCGTATACAGAAGGTATTCAGGGAGATGACGCACGATATCTGCGTTGTGGCGCGACATTGAAACATTTTTATGCAAACAATGCAGAGGAAGGCCGGACTTATGTATCCAGTTCGATTGATTTGCGCAACAAATATGAATATTATCTGGAGCCGTTCCGTCGTCTGGCACAGGAACATCACGCAGAAGGTGTGATGACAGCATATAATGAAGTCAATGGTGTCCCGGCAATTTTATTAAAAGAGGATATTGCACAATTAAAAGAATGGGGTATCGGGCATGTGGTTTGTGACGGAGGCGATTTTGGACAGACAGTGGATTTCCATAAATATTTTTCAAGACATTCGGAAACCATTGCTGCCAGTCTGGATGCACACGTTGACTGCCTTACGGATGATAAGGAAATGATAGAAGAGGCTGCCAGAGAGGCATATGAGCACAAAATGATTTCGGAGAAGCAGATAGATGCAGCATTAAAAAACTATTTTCGTGTTTTACTGCGTCTTGGCTTTTTTGACAAAGATGGGGAAAATCCGTATCGTAATATTGGCTTGCAGGATGTTGGAACGGAAGAAAATCACAATCTGGCCAGAAAGGTCACACAGGAGTCGGTTGTTTTATTAAAGAACGAAGAGATTTTGCCGTTAAATCCGGAGAAATTTGGTACGGGCAAAGAAAAACTGGCCGTGATAGGACCGGTTAGTGATGTGTGGTTTAAGGACTGGTATTCAGGCATCCCACCATATTATGTGACGCCGGCGCAGGGAATCCGGAATGTGGTTGAAGACGGGATTCTGGAAGAAGAGGGCGTTTCCTATATTAAAATCCGTATTTGTGAAAACGTCGGTGGTGAAAGCGATTGCCGTGAAAATGCCTGTTGTGCAGGTGTTGGTGACAACAATGATTGCCGTGACAATCTGTATCTGGGGCTTCTGGGAGATGGCAGAACAATTGGCTGCGTGCCGGAAGAAAAGGCCGAAACATTTCGTGTGGATGACTGGGGCGATGGCAAGGTAACATTGCGTGCAACCGGAAATGGAAAACTTCTGACGACGCAGGATGACAGTGAAAATGGCGAAGATGGAAGCGTGGCTGCTACGAAAGAAGAGGCGTTTGGTTGGTTTGTAAAAGAAATATTTTATTATCAGGATGGCAGGCTTCTGTCGTGGGATAAGCAGCCGATGGAGATTGACGGTAACGGCGTGCTAAAGAAAATTACGGAAAGCAAGTATGCGCAGACTGAGAAAAATCAGGGAAAGCAAAACGCAGAAAATGAGCATATGCAAACTGAGAAAAATCAGGGAATACTAAGCGCAGAAAGTGAGCATATGCAGACTGAGAAAAACCAGGGAATACAAGTGGAACTGGTTATACAAAAAGACGGTCTGGCAGCAGCAGAAAAGACAGCGAAAGAAGCAGACAAAGTCGTGCTGTTCCTGGGAGCAAATCCTATGATAACCTGCAAAGAAGAGATTGACCGGACGCACCTTGACCTGCCTTCTTATCAGGAGGAGATGCTTCGCCGTGTCAGCAGGGCTAACAAAAATGTGGTACTGGTTTTAGTCAGCAGTGTTCCTTTTGCGATTTCTTACGCTAAAGAGAATATTGCCGGAATTATGCAATGTGCGACTGGTTCAATGGAATTAGGGAATGGCATTGCTGATGTGCTTTTTGGAAAAACAAGCCCGTCCGGAAAATTGAATATGACCTGGTATCAGTCGGCAGAGGACCTGCCACCGATAGAGGATTATGATATTATTCAGGGAAAGAGAACCTACCAGTATTATCAGGGAGAGGTTTTGTATCCATTTGGATATGGGCTGAATTATGGCAGGACGAAATGCAAAAATCTTCGCCTGCTTTGCGTTGATGATAAGAAAATCAGTATCGAAACAGACGTCTGCAATGATGGCGAAATAACTACGGATGAAGTCGTGCAGATTTATGCAGGAAAGGCAGATTCCGAGATTAGCCGTGCAACGAAAAAACTGGTTGGCTTCCGTCGTGTCAAGGCACTGGCACCACACGAAACAAGAACCGTTTCCTTTGAAGTGCTGTTAGATGATTTACAGTATTTTGATGTGATTTCTGAAAAAATGCTGTTAGAGCCGGGGACATATCAGATTATGGCAGGACGTTCCAGTGAGATGATTGATGCGTGTATGGATGTTACTGTAGATGGAACAAGACGGCCACGGCGAAACGGAAGGAAGAGAAGTAAGGCAGAATGTTATGACCGTGCCTGCAACTATGTTCTTCGTCCGGGACATTTGGGGTATACGGCCGTGTGTACCAAAAATGGGACAGATGTTCTGGAACTTCATTATGACAAAATGTATTTTGAAAAAGCACCACAAAAACTGGTACTCGATTTCTGGAAAGAATACGAATGCAGTATTCGTGTAGAAGTCGATGGAAAAGAGATTGCTGCCTATGAGCTGGAAAGTCCGAATCAGGGGGAAAGCAAAATGCTGGAAGCAGGACAGGCAAATGGAGATGGGGCTTTTCAGGCACATCAGAACTGGCTTACCAAAGACAGAGAAAAAGGTTTTGCAGAGATTGTGCTGCCAGTCCGGGAGATACCTGTCGGGGAAGAATTTACTTTAACAATAAAATGGCAGGGCAAAGGAAAACTCTGCACCTACCATTTTGAGTAGTCTTATTCAGATTATGATATATCCGTTCGATTTGATTTACTTTTTCTTGATTTTGCCATTTTTACGAAAGGCAATGCCAAAATCACGGCTGTAGGAATTGATATTTTGGATGATTCGTTTCTTTTCCTCTCCTTTTAGTGGAGTTGGCTGGTAATTATTAATTGCCGTTGTGGAAGAAATACGACAAGGGATGATGCGTACTGCGTCATCCTTTTTTAGTGTGTCATTCTCAAACGTAAATGTCTGTTGGTAAATCATCGTGTCCTTGTCAGAAGGATTTGTGTTGCCACCAAAGCAGAAATTAGCAAGGCTGTAAACGATATAAGAATCTTTGTATTTTTCAATGCCCTGCAAGGTGTGAGGGTGGTGTCCGAGAACGAGATTGGCACCCTTGTCTACGGCATAATGCGCTAACGCAGTCTGGGTGGCATTTAGTGTTTTGGTATGCTCAATACCTGCGTGCATACTGACAATAAAAAGGTCGGCATTCTTTTTTCTGAGTTTTTTCATTCCTCTTTTTATCAGACCTTTGCAATAGTCAAGTCCTTCCAAGCCGTTAACCGAAATCATACCGATTTTTTTGCCTTTCACTTTGTAAATAGCAACTTTGTCATAGGACGAAAAAGTGATATCGGACTTTTTGAAAGTGGCAATTGTGTCAGCATAACTTTTTTCGCCATAGTCACGGCAATGGTTGTTGGCAAAAGCAACGGCTTCAATCGAAGCTTTTTTCAGAATATTTACATAAGAAGGTGCGCCCTTGAAGGCAAATCTTTTGTCGGCACGGGAATTACTGTCTGTCAGCGTACCTTCAAAATTTACAAGTGTCAAATCATCTTTCTCAAAATATTTTTTGACATTTTTAAAGAAGTACGAATCGTTTTTCTTACGGTTATAAACACTGTAAAAATTTACGCTGGCAGGAGAACTTTTGTCTGTGCCGAAAGTACAGTCGCCGGCTGCACTGATAGTAATGGAAACTGTTTCAGGAGAAGCAGTCGGGGCAGCAGGTGAAGCCACAGCATCTTCGGGAAGAGGAGAGGATGACGTAGCAGGTGAAGCCACAGCATCTTCGGGCAATGGAGAGGATGACGCAGCAGATGAAGTCACAGTATCTTCAGACAGTGGAGTAGAAGTTGGGGCAGCAGACGCATTTGTTTGGGAAGTGGATTGTACATTTGAACTGTCTGTTTCAACGGAATTTTCACAACCCGAAGTAAAAAATGGCGTCAGGCAAAGAACTGTCAGAACGCATAAACAGGTCACAGGCTTTGAAAAAAATTGTTTCATAGTAATCTCCATTCTGGAGCGTCTGTACAACAAGGCGAAAATTTGATTTTTTGCTGCCTTTCAGGCTATTTGCGACGCTCCCTGCAAGATAGCCAATTGCCAAAATTGTTAAATCAATCATAATGGATAAGGAAAAAGTTGTAAAGAAAAATCATTTATATACCCGATTTGGATTTATGTGTTTGACCTGGATTTATCTGTTTGGTCTGGATTTATCTGTTTGGTCTGGATTTATATGTCTGGCTTGGATTTTCTGCTTTCTTTTTAGATAGGAGTTTGCTAAACTAGAAGAGGTAAGAGTGTATTACCGGCAGGTAGTTTAGAGTTGATAAGAAATGAGGTTTATTATGGAAAGCAGTACAACATTTTTATGGAAAGACCGTAAGAGAAATATCTTTGGGTTGCCGTGGACATTTACAACATATGCATTTTCGGAGGACCGTCTTTTTGTGACGAGTGGCTTGCTGAAAACGGTAGAGGATGAAGTGCGTTTGTACCGGATTCTGGATTTGACATTGAGCAAAACATTGTTGCAGAAAATTTTTGGTATCGGCACAATTACGGTTTCCTCAGCAGATAAGACGCTAGGTGAGTTTGAACTGAAAAATATTAAAAATCCAAATCAGGTCAAAGAGCAGTTATCGGCACTTGTGGAAGAAAACCGGGATAAAAAGCGTGTGACAAACCGTGAATATATGGGTGACGGAGATATTCCGGAAGAAGAACTGTAAATCCGGGAACTTTTGAGCGTTACCGATATGTGAAAAATCCGGGTAACATTCATAGGTTAGTGGCGAGTGAAAAATCTTTGCAGCTTCGGAGTGTTACAAAAATGTAGGGTTTTTTGGTGAATTTGCGAAAAACTTTATGGAAAAAAGCAGAGGTTTTTAGAAAAGGTGAAAGTTTTTTGGAAAAATATGAAAAAACTCTTTTCACAGCAGTTCAATCTATGTTATACTAATTCATAGCGACTTGGCAGTTTGTGGGCGAAGTGTGCCCTCAGAATGTCATATGTCAAAAGGAGCGATGGTTGTATCGCAATATACTATTTTTAGGAGGTAATATTTCAATGGCAAACAAATGGGTCTATTTGTTCAGTGAAGGAAATGCAAACATGCGTGAACTTCTTGGTGGTAAAGGTGCTAACCTTGCTGAGATGACTAGCTTAGGTCTTCCGGTACCACAGGGTTTCACTATTACAACAGAGGCTTGTACTCAGTATTATGAGGATGGTCGTGAAATCAATGATGAGATTCAGGGACAGATTAATGAGTACATTGTAAAAATGGAAGAGATTACAGGTAAGAAGTTTGGTGATAAAGAAAATCCACTTCTTGTATCTGTACGTTCAGGTGCTCGTGCTTCTATGCCGGGTATGATGGATACAATCCTTAACCTCGGTTTAAATGAAACAGTTGTTAACGTTATCGCTGAAAAGTCTGGTAACCCACGTTGGGCTTGGGACTGCTACAGAAGATTCATCCAGATGTATTCTGACGTAGTTATGGAAGTTGGTAAGAAATATTTTGAAGAGCTTATCGACAAGATGAAAGCAGAGAAAGGTGTTACATATGATGTAGACCTTACTGCTGATGATTTAAAAGAATTAGCTGGTCAGTTCAAGGCTGAGTATAAGAACAAAATCGGTGAGGACTTCCCAGATGATCCTAAGGAGCAGTTAATGGGAGCCGTTAAGGCTGTATTCCGTTCTTGGGACAACCCTCGTGCAAATGTATACCGTCGTGACAACGATATCCCTTATTCTTGGGGTACTGCTGTAAACGTACAGAGTATGGCATTTGGTAATATGGGTGATGACTGTGGTACAGGTGTTGCATTTACTCGTGACCCTGCTACAGGTGAGAAGAAACTTATGGGTGAGTTCCTTATCAACGCACAGGGCGAGGACGTAGTTGCCGGTGTTCGTACTCCAATGCCTATCGCTAAGATGGAAGAGGAGTTCCCAGAGGCATTCGCTCAGTTCAAAGATGTTTGTAAGACTTTGGAAAATCACTATAGAGATATGCAGGATATGGAGTTCACTGTTGAGAACAAGAAACTCTATATGTTACAGACACGTAATGGTAAGAGAACTGCTCAGGCAGCATTAAAGATTGCTTGTGACCTTGTTGATGAAGGTATGAGAAGTGAGGAAGAGGCAGTTGCAATGATTGACCCTCGTAACTTAGATACACTTCTTCATCCACAGTTTGATGCAGCTTCCTTAAAGGCAGCTACTCCAATTGGAAAGGGTCTTGGCGCTTCTCCTGGAGCTGCTTGTGGTAAGGTTGTATTTACAGCAGAAGACGCTGTAGAATGGGCTGCTAAGGGCGAGAAGGTTGTACTTGTTCGTCTTGAAACATCTCCAGAAGATATCACAGGTATGAAGTCTGCACAGGGTATCTTAACAGTTCGCGGTGGTATGACATCACACGCTGCCGTAGTTGCTCGTGGTATGGGTACATGCTGTGTATCTGGTTGTGGCGACATCGCTATGGATGAAGACAACAAGAAGTTTACATTAGCTGGTAAGACATTTACAGAAGGTTCTGAAATTTCTATCGATGGTACAACAGGTAACATTTATGACGGAATTATCCCAACTGTAGATGCTACAATCGCTGGTGAATTTGGCCGTATCATGGCTTGGGCTGAT
>JAQYCU010000026.1 GCA_028724545.1 bacterium | reverse complement strand
GTCCAAGATGTATTTTGATTTTCGCAAAGGATGGTTTTTCAAAATGAATATAGCGTGGCAGTGCTGCCCAGAGTCCTAACTGGCTTAGAAGCATACCGCCAAGCATAATAATGGTATAAATTGTTACATCAGATGGTTTTTTGACAAAGACAAAGATGGATACTGTTGACAGAATTTTGACAACAATATTCCATACAACTGTCAGTGAAAAAAGTTCCATGCCAAAATAAAACCAGTTGATGTCAAAAATCACGGAAATCAGGTAAATAACCTGCAAATAGGCAACATCCTGATTTTGTGTTACAAAGAAACAAACATATCCGAGATAGCACAGGATAACGAGTAACGAGGCAATAAACTGGATAATATAGATATTAAAAAAGTTTGTTGTCCGTTTGTCTTTATCATCAAAGCAGGTAGCAATGGTACGGACACCATAATTGGTAATGCCTAAAAGACTGAACAGACCAAAATAGCAGGCAATGGAATAGTGGTAGGAGTAGATACCATATCCCGTAGCGCCGATAATACGCGAAATGTAAGGCATGGTAATCAGAGGGATTATCATTACTAAAATCTGATATGCAATATTATACATAAAGTTTTTCATAATCTTCATATGCATGCCTCCTTTCTTAGCCTGTTAAAAGTTTACCGTTGTATCGTTATTTTTCCAAGACAGTAACCACCCAGACTGTCATCATAACTGTCATTGGCGAAAGAAATCTGTTCGCCGGTAGCAGAATCTTTCAGATTAGCTGTCAGGTAATAGACACCATCTTCCAGTGAAAAAGGGGAAAAGGAAAACGGCAGTGCGACAGCAGTACCGGCATCCCAGTGGCAAGGGTTAATTGCCGTATCTTTTTTGGAAGAAAGCAGTGTATGGGTTGTGTCAGTTTCTTTATTGATGAGTGTCAGTGTAAAATCTTTTGTGTGATAAAGGTTGGAGAATCCGACATTTTCCAAAGTGATGCTTCCTGTGGCATCGCCTTCCTGAAACGGTTCATAAGAAAGAGAGCAGTCTTTCAGAACGAAACGTGCACCTAAATGGGCTGTAATATAGTCATAGGTGCTGAAACCGTCATAAAGGCTGTTTTTATTCCTGTAAGTGCTTTGTTTCCACTTGTTAATGACTTCTTCATCATACATCTGGTTCAGATAGGAAATGTGCATTTTTGATAAAGAAGCAATGGCAGAATCCGTATCGTTAATAGGATTGTCGTGAATGACTTCCCCACCGTTTGGCACGCGCAGGGCCAACTGATTCTGAAAATCCAGTTCTTTTTTGCGAATGGCACGTTTTTCTTTTGAAGAAGCTGCCAGGTCTGCATCATGGTACGTTCCGACGTCGGAAACCGAGCCAAGCATACCGTCATTAAATAGTCCCAGACGTTTTTTTAATGTTTCAGCAGAAATATTATATTTCTCATAACGCTTCGGATGTTTTTCTAATTCATTAAAAATAGTACGGTACTGAGCCGGTGTACGGACTGCCAGATAGATAGAGGAATCTGTTACGCTGGCAAAATGCAACAGAAGGGTTGTCATTTCCGTGTCCGATAAATATTTGGAATCGTGCATTTCAGCCCAGCTGCCCACGAAAATACCCTGTGTGGTATAGATACAGTCCTTGTATTTGTTTAGCAATGCTGCAGCCTGCGTCATATGCTTTTTAATCCATTTTATCTGTGACGGTTCATTTGCCATGCCTTGTCCGTCCCAGTCATACAAAAAGCGAATGATAACTTTAGATTTTGTATTGGAAAATTGCTGCAGAACTGTTTCGATATTCTTTTTGGCAGCTGCATCCAGAGGACGTGCAGCATAGTCTTTTATGTTAAATTCCAACAGGGAAAGACGGTACTGGTAACCGTCTGCGTCAGTCGTTTCAATATATTTTTCATCTGCTGTCAGCTCTTTTTCGGGCTGAAGATAGTAGGAATATAACTGATACCATCCACAGTCAGGACGGCTGAGTATATCCGTGATTTCATTTTGCTGTATATTGTCTAATGTTGCGGTAATGTAATGTGTTTTGTAATAATACAAAAAACTACCACCTCCAATGAGCAGAATGCCTGCCGTGCAGAACAGAAATATTTTCAAAATCCGGAAGACACGGCGTGCAACACTCTTTTTTGTCTTATTTTTTGTCAAGATTTATGTCACCTCGTAATTTCTTTGGAGCAGGGTATATATGGAATTTGCTGCGAAAGAATGCATTGCAGGTACTAAATACCATAATGAACATATATAAAATCGGTTCAATAATACCAAAATGCATACTTTTACCTGCTGTCCGGGCGTGCATTACTGCCGGAATTTCTTCGATTTTAAATCCCAGCAAGGACATCTGCACAATCATATTGGCATCCGGATAGTCATTGTCAAAATTCCCAAATGTTGCATAATAAGAGAACACAGGATAGGAAAGTCCCTGCAAACCGGAAGTTGGGTCTGTAATAATCTGGGAACTGGTTATTTTTATAAACTTCCGGAAAAATGACATTGCCAGTTTTTTAAAGAAAGATATTGAAAAACTCTGGCTGTCTTTTAAAAACCGGGAACCGATGATAAGGTCGGGGGAACTTCCTGATGTATTCTGGCATAAGGTCTGGTAAATACGCTTGATATTACAGACATCATGCTGACCGTCGCCATCAATCTGAATAACATACTGATAGCCGTATTTTACGGCATATTTATAGCCACTCTGCAAGGCAGTACCATATCCCAGATTGTAAGGGTGGCTGATTAGTTTAATCTGTTTGCTTTTTACAATTTCTGCTGTTGTATCGGCAGAGGCATCATTAATGACGATGATATCTGCAAAATCCGTTACGTCAGAAGCCAGAACGGAATCCAAAAAATTTCCGATAGAAGCTTCTTCGTTGTATGCCGGAATAATAAGTAATACTTCTTTTCTCATGGAAATAACTCCTTTAAAAAATTAAAAGATTTGAGTCATATTGTGTTTTCTTTTTATTGTATGATAAATGATATCAAAATGCAAAAACAACAGATAGGATAGCATAATTTTTTCAATCTATCTGTTATCCGTTTTTCATATCTCTGCTGTCAGGAAAACAGTTCATAAAAAGCAGAAAAATCTTCCTTGTGGGACAAGTCAATAGCAGCATTTGCCTTTTCAAAGGCTGTTTTCTGCTCCGGGTGTTGCAAAAGCTGTACCACAGCATCGGCAATAGCTTCTGATGTCAGTGGAATCAGCAAGCCGTTTTCATTGTTCTGAATCTGTTCACGGTTTCCGGTACAGTCAGAGGCGATAATGGCTTTACCCAATATCTGTGCTTCCTCAATCGCAATACTTTTTCCCTCAAAACGGGTAGCATGAATATAAAGGGTAGCAAGACGGTAGTACGGATAGGGATTTTCTTTGCTGCCAAGCAGGATAAAATGTTCCTGTAGCTGTTCGCTTTGAATCTGCCGTTTCAACTCTTTTTCCAATGCGCCTTCCCCAAGAACAAACCAGTCTGCTGACAGACCACGTTCCCGTAGCATCCGAAGTGACGGAATCGCAATGTCATATGCTTTTTGTGGGTGCAGGCGTCCAACTGTCAGAAGTTTTATATCAGCTGTGCTTTGCATAAAAGGGTCATCTGCCGGCAAAGGCAGTTCGCTTTTTTTCTGGATTCTCTCTTTATCGATAATATTGCGAAAGAGAAATAATTTTTTGCTATGCTGAGGATAGAGCTGCAGAAAACTGTTTCCGGCTTCTTCAGAAACAGAAAATACACGGTCTATCTTATCATAGGCATTCAAGTCAAGGGCTGGACCATATCCGGCTTTTTTATAGTCAATATGAATAAAAGCAGCTTTTTTTCTGGCGTGGACAGAATCTGCCACGAAATAGGTGCTGCCTCCTTCCAGATAGGCAACGGCTACGTCATAAGTTTCTTCCGGGGCTTTTGTTCCTTTTGCAATGATTCGCCAAAGCAGTTTATCAAGTGAAAACTGATGTTTTTTGCATTGCAGCCAGAGATTTTTCAAAAAATAACCAATTAAGGTAACGCCCCGTAAGTGGTAAAAAAAGCACCGGAGTGTTGTATAAATAAGTGCCAGTTTACCACGGAAGGAAAGGACGGAACGGTTATCTGGTTTTTTATTTAATATGGTTACATATTCGGGAACTTCATCAAAAGTTTCACCACGGTTAATCAGCGAGAGGAGAGAAATATCATATTCCTCCCGTGGCAGACTGTTGATGAAAGAGATGAGTGCCCGTTCTGCACCAGCACGCCCCATTGTATTGATTACAAATAATATTTTTTTCTTCACGATTCTGGTTCCTTTTTCTTGTCTTTTTGTAACTGTTGTAATTGTTTTTCTAATTGCTCTACCTGATGTGCCAACAGTGCTGTCTGGGAAGCAAGTTCCTTATTTTTTCTGGTTAATATGGATAAGGATTTGAAACACTGGAACAAAATCAGGTAAGCCATAATAATCGCAAATGCAAAAATGATGGCGGGTGGATATTCCGTGTTAAAAAAATCAGACAGCAGATAGGTTAATTGTGGAAAAAAACCACCAATAATAATCAGAATACACGGCAGAATCCATAATAATGCGTGAGGCTCAGAGATTTTCTGCTGAACGGTTGCTTTCATAATGGCAATCAGGAGAATAAATCCAAGTGCAATAATTGTGATTTGAACTGGTAATGTCATAACGTTTCCTTACCTCCTTTTCTTTTTTTCTTTCTTTTTGCCTTTTTTCGGCGTATCAGAAGTTTTCTTTTTTTCTTTATCGGAGTTTTTCTTTTCTGGCGTATCAGAGGTTTTATCATCTTCTTTATCAGACTCTTTCTTTTCCGATTTATCAGAAGATTCCTCTTTTTCTTCCTCAGCAGCATTTTCCTCTGGTTTTTTCGTATCATCTACAGGGAAGACTATGCTGCTTGGCATATCATCATAGGTTGTTGGTATCAGGGTACCCTGACAGAAGATATGTTCATCCAGATTTCGCTCTACCCAGCGCAAACGGAAATATGCGATACACCATCCGGCAAATGCACCGACAAAAGTACCGATTCCATACCAGATAGGATTTAAGTCCCTTGCAAAGATACTGATGACAGAAGTAAGTACAAGGAAAGTAAATGTCGTTAAGAAAGCGCCTGTTTTGTCATTAAAGTAAAACAGGAAGATGATGCCGGAATACAGTAAGAAAATTACAAAATAACCTGCAGCAAGGCAAGGATAGATTTCCATTACCGTTCCTGCAAAACCAAAGCGTGGAAGAAAGACCATACAGAGTAAGTACAGGATAACGGAAATAATAAACTGGTTTCTGACAACATCCATCAGCTGATAGGACAGAAGAGAAAACATACGGTTTTTCGCTTTTTCGATATCACGCAGGCGTCCACCGATAACTGCTTCGGAGTATGCCTTATAACGTTCGTGAAAATGTAACTCTATCTGTGTAATCAGTATCACACTTGCCGATATGTTGGTAAACATAGCGATACAGGTTGCCATATCATACGGAGGATAACAAATATAAGTATCTTTCACAACAATATGGTCATCCAATGTCCAGAAGATAAAGTTGTGAGAGTACAAAGCCACGGTATAAAAAAGGTTTGTTAATGCCAATGCCCAATGCTGTTTGAAGTAGGATAAAAAGGCAAAATATTTTTCGTTGTTGTTGTGAAAATATCCTTTGATATAAGCGCATTCGCAAATGGCAATCGTAAGAAAACCAATCACAAGGGCAAACATCATACCTAATGTAACAGACATATGAAGCACTTTTACAAGAAGCAGTGCAGAAAGTACCATAGCTATGACACCAATGGCAAAGAAAAGTGATATTTTTGTATAGTCTTTTGTGATGGACAGAAAGAGCATACAGTAAAAGACCAGCGATAGTGCAATAAATGCACAAAAACATGCAAAAACAAAAACAACATCAATGCCACCCACCAGATAAGCGTAGAGGTAGAAAGGAATACCAACGGCACAGCATACGGTAAGGTTCAGAAAAAGTCCACCATAAAAACATGGCAGAATCGTATCATAGCGTTCCTCGAAAATCCTATCCGTAATATAACGTGATATAACGGAGTTGAATGGTGATGTACAAAGCAACGCAAAAATAAAAATATACAGAATGCTTGTCGTAAACAGTAACCGTTCGGAATAAATGATAGTATTATAATCCAGTACAGCGTAGAGAATCATAATGCCACCCATAATCAGAAACATCGGTGCAACTGTTGTAAATGTGCTGATTACGATACCAAACAGAGTAGAGGATATTGTTTTCTTGGAAAAAGATTTTTTAATTGTCTTGCCCAGACTTGCCATAATCGTCCTCCTTCCATTCACATCCACTGATTTCAGCCATTTTTATATATAACTGGCGATAGGTTTCTTTCATCTGTGACAACTGATACTTATTCATAAGACGCTGATAGCCGATTTCGCCCATATGCTTTGCTAATTCCGGATTACGGGCCAGTTTTACCATAGCATCTGACAGGCCGGCAACCGACATAGTATCAACAACGATACCGGCATCTCCCAGTGTATCATCACCTTCGCCATAAATCAGTCCTTCGCAGTTACCAACATTCGTTGCAATCGCAGGACATTTTGCGGCAAAACCTTCCAGAATGGTTAATGGCTGGCCTTCACTGATACTGGATAAAATCGTGGCATCCATACGCCCTAAATATTCGGTAACATTAATTCTTCCCGTGAAAACAAGGTCTTTTGGCTGTAAGCTTTCTACCAGGGAAAAGACATCTTTTGCATAAGGGTCATCTTCTTCCCAGGGACCCATAATCCATAATTTCAGGGAAGGTTCTCTTTCTTTTGCATAATAATATGCATTTATTAACGTTTTCACATCTTTGATTGGGGCAATTCGGAGAACGGCACCAATGTTAAAGAATCCTTTGTCTTCTTCTTTTTTGCCCGGAATAGAAGCGAAACGTTCCGGGTCGATTCCGTTCGGGGTAACTTTCGTCTTTTCAGCAGGACAGCCCAAATCAATCTGCAGGCTGCGTGCATATTCAAACAGGGAAGTTACAGTATCTGCCATCTGGTATGCGCAGGTTGACATTTTTTTGAAATATTCAATCCAGATATTTTTGTAAACACCCTGTACCCAGTTTGCTTTGATAATATCCTCTTCACGCTCTCTGGAGTAAATACCATGTTCTGAAATCAGCAAAGTCCCACCATACAGGGATTTTGCCATACTTCCCATAATGCCGGAATATCCTGTGGCCACGCAGTGATACAAATCGGCTTTTGGCATAGGCGATTTCAGGCAAAGGAAGAGTGGGAGGTACATAGAGCGAAGCGACCACAAAAAGTCGGAAAAAGTAATATTGCTATATCGCTCTTCGTACAATGCTTTTGCCATTAAGAAAAAGTCTTTTCCCATTAACAGGTCGTTTAAAGAAAATTTCTGTGTATGAAAAAATTCAAATATACCCGGCCAGTCAACGTCTTTATTTAAAATCAGACTTTGCAGAGCCTGAAAGTCCTTTTTTTGCAGATGCAGTTTTTTTCTGTGTTTTTTCTTGCCTACCCAGTCGGTATCCTGTACATAGATTTCACGGATTTCCGTAACATTTTCAGGAATATCATATACAAATTTTCCACGCATATCCCTGTCGGCAACAATTGTCTGCAAGACAAATTCTACATTTGGAAATTGTCGTATCAGACTGTGAACCCAGCTGGATACACCACCGACTACATAAGGGTAACAACCCTCAACAATAATACATACTTTCATAGTTCCTCGTTTCCACGTAGCAGATACGCTTATTCAATGTCAGCAGTTACTTTGATTACAACATCTTTTGCCGTTGCCGTTACAAGAAATTTGTTTGGTTCAATTTCAGCAAAAGTTCCATCAGAAACAGAAGTAATACGCTCATTCGACAGATTCAGAATAAAGGATGCTTCTTTCTGAAAATCGGAAATGGATAACGTAATGTTATTATTCTGCCGGAAGGAATTGTAGGTCAGCGACAGAAAGCGTCGTGCTTTCGTATCAGCATCCGATACGGTAACCTGGTCAAAAACTTCCCGAAATTCTGCCCAGTATGTTGTCAGATAACGCGAGAAGTTTCTGGATAATTTTGTCCAGTCATCCTGCATGGAAGTAGGATAGATGACATGGGAAAAGTCCAGTGATGCAGAGGAATATCCCAGTGCCGTTTCTATGCTTCGCAAATACAGGTCTTCTTCATCCGTATGAGAAAAACCGTCAATGGTATTTGCCATAGACAGAATATCATTATTGTAGAAAGAAAGGACAGGACGCTGGTCTGCTTCCTTTTGCGTCACAATGGTTCTGATATTAGAAAGAACCGTATCTTTTTGTGTATTGCCAACGTATTGTTTGTAAATGGACTCAGGCATTTCACCAGGCGAAAATACTTTAAAATGGTAGTCTGGAAGCAGTTCGGATAAAGTGGCAGAGTCTTCGTCGATTTTTTCGGTATAGAATGACTTACTTTCCATCTGGTCACCGGAAATACCGACTTCACCGGAAATTTTTTCCGTCTGTCGGAAACAGTAATTTACCGAATCAGCAAGAATTTCTTCCTCCGAATCACTATATTCAAACTTTGGTGCAATCATACCGGTCAGTTTGTCACCGGTAGAATCTAATATCTGCGCTAAATCCGGCCACAATACATTTTCACAGAAGGACTTGGTAGAGTGGTAGTAGCGTTTCTGGATTTCGGCAGAATTTTCATTGGACAGGTATGGGTAATTCTGACAGACGATATTTTGTGCATTTACAATCGGATAAATGAAATATTCATTCATTTCCGACAGCATAGAAGTCAGCATACCCAGACCGGTGTGGTCCTTGAAAAAGTCGCTGTTTACAGAAAAAACAAAACTGTTATCGTAATAAGCTCTCCATATAACAGGAGGAAGTTCTTCGTTTTTGACCTTTTTTGCTGTCTGGTTTTTCATTTCGCCCACGGCATATGCTTTTGTGCCGGAAGTCAGTTCAAAGTATGGAATATGCTTTTTGAGTTTATGGTAAGTTGTTTTACCACCCAGCAAAAAGCCATCAAAAAATGTCATGCCGTTTGTATAAAAGTTTTCAGAAAGTACTTTTTTGATACCGAGTATTTTCTGCAGTGTCTGTGAACTTTCAATGATGGAAGTATCCGGCAGACTTGTAAAAATAATATTGATACCAAGTTTTGTCATTTCGGCAAGAATATGGATATCTTCTTTTGTGTTGACAACATCAGCATTTAGAATTACGAGTTTACAGTGTTGCGAAAGATTTTCGTTGAGTGCCTGCAAATCGTTGTAATGGCAGTAATAACGCTTAATATACACGCACCATTCGGTTGCAATCTGTGTTTCAATATTCTTTTTGTCACCGATAACAGCTGTTGAATAAGAAATGTCTGAGAACAAATCCGAAGAGGTCAGTGTCTGCTCCTGCGTAATCGGAGCTGTTTCTTTCTGACTGCTGTTATTGGTCGCTCTTGAAGTATACATGGTTGACAGATTGGAAAACTGAAACAGAAACAAAATGACAACCATCGTAATGGATATTACCATAAAGTTTGATTTTGATATTGTCAAAAAATCCCTCCCCTAGTTGTTATAGTTATAGTCAATTGCAAAATTATACAAATGATATTCATTTTGAATGATACGATAACATATAAATTGTTCGTCTTCGTAATATACCTGAAATTCGCGAGGATATTTTTTCTCGTATGCTTTTGCCCAGTAAAATAATTTACTTTCTAAAATGTAACGGTTGGTAGCTGTATAAACATCACCACCGGAATAAAAAGCCTCTGAACGGGCAGCAGATTCGGAAACATAGCCGATATTATTGACCGGCTCTGTAACCAGGTTGAAACTGCCATAATCAATAGGATATTTTTCAATATAGAAAAATACATATTTTGTAGGAATTGTAATCTGCTTATTTTTGGTATAGTGGTCCATTTTTTCCAAAAAAGTACAGACTTCATAATGCCAGCCGTGCTGGCGTACCTGGGAATACGTATTTGTTGTAGTTACCAGAGTCCAGGTTTTATCCGGATATTCGTCCATAATCTGATAATTGCATTTCATTTCGCCCGGTAACTGGAGGGCATAAAGAATATTTAACGGTTTCACTAAATTATTTGTTATTGTCAGATATGTCAGTGCCAGCGTCAGTCCGATAGGAAGGATTTCTGTTATCCGGTGATAACGGAAAGGCTTGCATAAAATGACATAAATGATATCAACAGCACACGCTATGTAAAGTGGTGTGGCATAGGTCAGAAACAGTCTGGCACGTGCATTGTCCATAACGGATGGCAGGGAAAAATCCGGTGCACACATCAGCATAATCATAAAGAACATATAGATGCAGATACCAAATTGGTTCCGGTAATAAAACAGTTTCCGGATGATAATTGCCAAAAACAGAAAAACAAACAAAATTTCAAGTGAAATCAGAATCGGCAGTATGATTTCCGGTAAATCATACACGTTCAGTAAAACATCTTTTGCTGCTTTATTGAAATGAAGCAGTTTTGTTTTTGCAAACTGAAATGCAGCAACAGAATAATGGCAAATGGTGTCCCATTTTTGGGACACTGTATCCAGAATGCGTTCCCCTATATTTTTTTCTTCCACAGGGGCTGAACCGGGTGTCATATCAGAAGATACATCCGGGGAAGTATTCAGCTTTGGAGTTATCGTGTTGTTTTTTGCATCGTTCTGCTTCTTTGTTTCCGGTGCCGGTGTTTCCTGTACGGTTTCTTCTTCCTGTTCTTCTCCGGAAGACATGGCACTCAGTGCCCAGCGCAAAGAACCTTCAATATCAGTTCCCTGCAGATATCCGGCACCCATTGGCAGAACGGCAGCACAGACACTTAAAATCGCTGCTGTCGCAATAGGCAGAAAGTAACGGTAATGAAAACCGATTGGAAAATAAGCCAAAAAAATCGCGAGCATCAGGAAAACTGCAATAATAGTAATATAGAAATGAATTGCCAGCGTCAGCGAAAAAGAAATGCCACAGAAGATAAGGCTTCTGGTGCTGGGGCGTACGAAATATTGCGCAACCCAGGTATATAGTTTTTTCTGTTTTGCTAATTCCTTCTCTGTCTGCAGTTCCTGTTTTTTCCGTTCAAAAAACTGAATCAGGAAATAGGCACACGGGTATAGGAATACCATTGCAAATTCCTGTGGAAGTGACCACTGGTAACGCATAGTGCCCTGAAAGTTAAAAATATGTGGCAGTGTAAATAAAAATACGCCGAAAATCGGAAGGTATCTGGAACGGCAGACTTTACGCAGTAATAAGTACAGCATAATATACACATATAGCATAATTACAACGTTAAAAACGCGAAGGATGGATAATATTTCCAGTCCGAAGAAATTATGCAAAAAGTAAACGGTATTATGGAAACCAAATGGATAAATACCATGATAGAAAATAACACCTTCATCCATCTGATTAATCCATTCGTGGTGTACGACAAGGTCAGAAGCACCATACACATATTTTGTAACGGTCTGATAACTGTAATACCAGACGTCAAAAGCCAGCAGTCCACCCATCATCACCCACTCCACGAAATGGTGTTTTAAGTGGGAAAAGATATTGTGACGGGTTTTGCGCAATATCTTTTTTGGCTGGTAAAACAGTACGCTGAGCACTGTCCTGATTTTGGCTTCACCAAGAAACAGTCTGGAAAAGGCTGTTGCAAGCAGGGAAAAGTAACGGCGGATGCGCGGTCTGTTTATCTTAATCCAGCCTAAAATAACAGGAAGGATAGTAAAGAGATAAAGAGAAATTCTCCCTGGAATGTGAAATAAAAAAATAACAAAAACAACATTGATAATATAGAAATTACCAATCAAAGTGCTGATAATAAACTTGGAAGAAAGTGTTTTATTGCGAAGGTAGTTGTGGAATACAACACAAGGAACGCAATAAACGCTGAAGACATAGGCAAGGCATACCTGTATCAGTTCCAAAATGGTTTGAAATTCCATTGACATCACACTTTTCTCCCTTCATTTTATTTACAGACCTAGCTGAATATACGAATTAAGTCCAGCAGGTCTTTATCAATATCAATATCTGATTTCTTTAATTGCTCCAGATATGTGAAAAAATTATTTCTATCTTTCTGGCTGTAATAGAAATGCAATACGCAACGATACATTTCCTGGTCATCCGGATAATCTGTTATCAGATGCTCAATCCAATTCTGTGCAGTCTGGATATCACCGATTTTTACCAAAAGATCAATCAGATTTGTTTCGTAAAATACTTTAACGGCCTTCGGGTTCTTATCATAAAGGTCCTCACAGATATGCAACAGCATATATACATAAGTTTTCTGCTCCAAATCAGACAGGAAATTGGTGCACAGCATTTTGATTAAGTACTCAATATATAACTGGATTACTTCAATATCATTAGGATTGGATTCCAACTGTGCCTGAAATTTCTGTATGGTATTTTGAAAATCATTCATAATATCCATAATCGCAGAAGCAGCATAGTGGGATGCTTCTGAATCTGAACTGTTGAGTGCCTTTGTAACGGCATTAATTGATTTAGACATATCGCCACGCAGCACGTTTAACAATAACTGGCGCAGGCTTTCTTTGTCGTCAATCATAATCGCTTCTTCCATAGGAACTAAATTCAGTTCTGTTTCTTCGTCGGGACGCTCTAAAACTTCAACACGTTCTTTGGAAAAGGTGATGGCAGCAAGGTCAATATTGCTGTCATAAAACATACGGTAAAAGAGCGTACCAAAACCTAGAAAAAGTACGCCGACAACCGGGCATAAAAACATAAATATGGACAAAATGACATATTTGGATAAAGCCCCTTTTTCTCTTGTAACAATGCATCCATAGATAAAATACGCAATGACGATAATGGTATTAATAATCAAAATGGATAGGATAAGTCTTAATTCCTGCTCTGGTGTCATAACATAAACCTCCTGATTTAGTCTACAGGTGTACAGGTAATGTTTATCTCAGCAAAGCGCTGGATAATGAACTGGGCATCCTGCAGATTTGAGTTTGTCAGCAGAATGCAGACATTATCATCTTTGTTGATTCCGATATAATCTGTATAACGCAATTTGGAAGAAAGAATATTGCTCCATTCTTCATAAGTTTTATCTTCATCCGAAGATGCCGTAAGAAGTGTATATTCCGTGAAATTCTTTTCCATGGCATCCTGATAGATGGCACGGAGTTCTTCAAAAGCATCTTTGGCAAGCAGACGCGTATTGGCAATAAAACGGGTCGTAGACAATGCATCCAGATAACGGTCTGCACGTTCAACGGAGTTGTAAATCATATAGCTTAATACGGTTAACAGGTTACATTCATATTGTGTCATTTTCTCAAATGGAATTCCCCAAAGCATAATGATTTCGATTGGTTCATCACTACGATAGATGGCTCTTGCCA
Source organism: bacterium (assembly GCA_028724545.1). Lineage (GTDB taxonomy): Bacteria > Bacillota > Clostridia > Lachnospirales > Lachnospiraceae > Butyribacter. The sequence continues at coordinate 11,230 of JAQYCU010000026.1, read as the reverse complement.
TAAGAGGACAATCTGCATCCATTGTTTTGTTGACATATACCTGTTTGTTCTGAATCGCACGTAACATTTCTGTCATATCAGAGTATTTTACGGATTTTCCTAAACTTTTCGCTGTATCAGAGGTAGCAGAAAAGAGTCGGCAGTAATCGCCGTTTGCTATCTGATAAATGGCAACATCTTCCGTGCCGAGAATCTGGCCGATAGTATCGGCTGCGTAGAAGAGAACGGCACCGGCTTCCACATTGTCCAGTTTAGAAGTGATATTGTAAATCTTTACAAGGCTGTCGTCGTAATCCAAAATCTGGTTCTGGTAGATATTTTTAATACGGCTGTTGCTGTCATTAATACTCAGCAAATCATCTAACTGACTGTTCAAGAAACTGATTTCTTCGTCTTTTTCGTAAGAAATGGATTTTGTGCTGTCGCGCAGACGTCCTACGGCCATAGCAACAATAAAGAGCTGTGCAATCCATAAATAGGTATTAAAATCAACTAACAGTTCAATACCGGTACGGAAATACAACTGACGGAAACAGTATCCTGCAACACTAAGGGTAGCCGACAACACGGCCTGCTTGGTTCCATAAATGCCGGCAAACAGCAATACATACAGCAGGAAAAAGTCAAGACGGTCAAAATACTGGCTTCCAACTGCACGGTTATTAATCATAAATACAGGAATAAAGATAAGGATATTTTCCAAAAATGGAATCAAAGCAAATGCGAGTGCTTTCATTCTTTCTGTAAATTTTCCAAATCCTTTCGCTGCATGTTTCTTTTCTACTTTATAGTTCTTTTTATTTTTTCGCATTTTCTTGTAGACAGCAGGAATCATTTTTTCATATCCGTTAAATACCTTAAACTGAAATTCCTCGTTAAATTCGCTGTTGTCTAAAATGGCTTTATGTTTCATGCCGACAGTGTTATCTACAATCATAACGGAGTCGTCAACTTTTCGTATTTCTTCTGCAATCGTAAATTCGGTAATCGGTTCAGAAGAAGACAAATGATAAAAAGTATGTTTATGTTCTTTCGTGTGAAGGAACTGATAAATACCGAAAACAGCATCCGACACATGAATCATAGAAAATGTATTGTTCTGGTTGACAGTTGCCGTTCCATTTTTGATGGCTTCTAAACAGAGAGAAGATACGGTATCGTTGACTTCTTCCAGATTCTCTGGTGTTTTATAGAGGTGGTCAATACGGAGAATGGAAATATCCAAATCGGTTGTTTCGTTGAAATGCCGACAGAGTTCCTCGCCTTGTGCAAGGGCAATGCCACGGTAATCGGTTGCATTGACTGGTTCTGACGGTGTAATCAGAGCGTCGGAATGCTGCTCAAAAACTTCGTGAGAAGACAGATAGACAAAACGCTTAATATGGTGCATTTCAGCAGACATAATAATGTTAATCAGACCGGAAATGTAGTGCATAGATTCATTACGGACATTGTGCCACTGAAAGTTAGAATCATAAGCACCGGTAAACAGAATGACATCCGGCTGTACGCTGTCAAGAATTTCAATAATACTGTCCCCGGAATAAGGGAATACATATTGTTCAAATACCTGATGAGGCTTCGGACCATTATATTTTTCACCTGTCAGAACATAAATTTTATCGTTCTCTTTGTGAAATTTTTGTATTAATGCATTGATAAAAGTGTTGTATTTTCCTACAATAAATATTTTCATTTCTTCCTTAACTCCTCCCATCTTCATTTATTGTATCACAAATTGTTAAAAAAGCATATAAAAAATGGTATCTTCTTTATGGTTTTTGTTTACTATTTTGAAAATTTCTCTGGTTGACAAAACCTGCTTTATTGGTTAGTATATACATAATATGCGTGGAAGAGAACAAGTAATTGCAGAAAATATTCAAAAAGAAAGCAGCCGTTGGATGAGAGGAGCATGAATACCTGCAATGAATACATCTCGGAGTATCTGGCTGAAGGAGCAGAGCATCAGACTTCTGTTTTGGTAGGTTTAGACGGTGATGCACCCGTTAGCGTGCAAGGGATATCACAGTGTATCCTGATGAGGCATTCTGTGTGAGCAGAATGTGAATAAAAGGTGGTAACACGATATCGTCGTCCTTTTGCTTAGGCAGGAGGATTTTTTTTATGCAAAATAACAGAAAAGGAGAATGAAGATGACAGTATATGACGAGTTAGTGGCACGTGGACTGATTGCCCAGGTTACAGACGAAGAAGAAATCAAAAAACTAGTAAATGAAGGAAAGGCTGTTTTTTATATTGGATTTGACCCGACGGCAGACAGTCTTCATGTAGGACACTTTATGGCGCTTTGCCTGATGAAAAGATTGCAGATGGCAGGCAACAAACCGATTGCACTGATTGGTGGTGGAACTGCCATGATTGGTGACCCGAGTGGACGTACGGATATGCGACAGATGATGACAAAAGAAACGATTAACCACAATGTGGAATGTTTTAAAAAGCAGATGAGCCGTTTTATTGACTTTTCAGATGATAAGGCACTTCTGGTTAACAATGCAGACTGGCTTCTGGATTTAAATTATGTGGATGTATTAAGAGAAGTAGGTCCTCATTTTTCTGTTAACCGTATGCTGAATGCTGAGTGCTATAAACAGCGTATGGAAAAAGGTTTAAGTTTCTTAGAGTTCAACTATATGATTATGCAGAGCTTTGACTTCTATACATTATTCCAGAAGTATGGCTGTAATATGCAGTTTGGTGGAGATGACCAGTGGAGTAATATGTTAGGTGGAACAAGACTGATTCATTACAAACTGGGCAAAGATGCTTATGCTATGACAATCAATCTTTTGTTAAATTCTGAGGGCAAGAAAATGGGCAAGACACAGTCTGGTGCCGTATGGCTTGACCCGAATAAAACAAGTCCGTTTGATTTCTATCAGTACTGGAGAAATGTCAGTGATGCAGATGTATTAAAATGCCTGCGAATGTTAACATTCCTCCCATTAGAGCAGATTGAAGAAATGGAAAAATGGGAAGGCAGCCAGTTAAATCAGGCAAAAGAGATTTTAGCATATGAATTAACAAATCTTGTTCACGGAGAAGAGGAAGCCAAAAAGGCGCAGGAAGGTGCAAAAGCACTGTTCTCCAGTGGAAATGCAGCTCAGATGCCGGAAGTGACACTGACAGAGGAAGATTTTGAGGATGACAGCATTGGCATCCTGCGTCTTCTGGTAAAAGCAGGTCTTGCATCTTCTAATGGAGAGGCACGCCGTAATGTAGAGCAGGGTGGGGTTTCGGTAGATGGCGAAAAAGTGACAGATGTAAAAACTGTTCTGACAAAAGACCAGATTGCCGGTGACGGAATTGTCTTAAAACGTGGTAAAAAGAAATTTATGAAAATTACAGTAGAATAAACCGAAAGAAAAGCTAGGTACATTCTAGTAAAATGAGCAAAAAATAGTAAAACAAAAAGAGTATTTTGTCGCTGTCTGATAACAGAAAATATGGCAAAATACTCTTTTTTTATGGCAGTCAGCTGCCTTTTTTATTTTAAAATTATATACGGGAGGATGCTAGTCTGCCAGATATTCTTCGTAAATGGCAATTACCTTTTTCATTGCTTCCGGTCCCGGTGCACCGATGGTATTTCGTTTATCCACGCAGGTTTCCATACTGATGGCATCATAAATATCTTCCTCAAATACAGGACTGATTGCCTTGTATTCCTCGATTGACATTTCGCCCAGAGAAATGCCTTTGTCAATACAATAAAGCACAAGCTGTCCGACAATGCCGTGTGCATCACGGAATGGCACACCGTGGTTTACCAGATAATCAGCAGCGTCTGTTGCATTGGTAAAACCACCCTCTGCACTGGCACGCATTTTATCTTTACGGAATGTCAGCGTGTCTAACATTCCACGGAAAAGGACAATGCAGCCTTTTGTTGTATCAATGGCGTCAAATACAAATTCTTTATCTTCCTGCATATCTTTGTTGTAGGCAAGAGAAAGTCCTTTCATTGTAGTCAGCAGGGAAGTGAGGGAGCCATATACACGTCCGGTCTTTCCTCTGACAAGTTCAGCAATGTCCGGATTCTTTTTCTGAGGCATAATGCTGCTTCCGGTAGAATAGGAATCATCAATTTCGATAAACTGGTATTCATTTGTGTTCCAGATAATAATTTCTTCGCAGAAACGGCTTAAATGCATCATAATAATAGACATGGCAGAGCAGAATTCGATTAAGTAGTCACGGTCAGAAACAGAATCCATACTGTTTAATGTAGGACCATAAAAATCTAATAAAGATGCCGTATACTCTCTGTCAAGTGGATAAGTGGTTCCGGCTAATGCACCGGAGCCGAGAGGGCAGTAGTTCATACGTTCATAGATGTCATGCAGACGGGAACGGTCTCTTTTAAACATTTCAAAATAAGCACCCATATGATGTGCCAGCGTGATTGGCTGGGCTTTTTGCAAATGGGTAAATCCCGGCATAATCGTGTCGGTATTTTCCTTCATAATTTTTAAAAGGCTTTGCAGTAAATCCTTTAACAGAGAATCCATTTCCAGAACTTCTTTTCTGGTGTAGAGTTTCATATCCAGCGCAACCTGGTCGTTACGGCTGCGTCCGGTATGGAGCCGTTTGCCGGCAAAACCGATGCGCTCAATCAGATGTGCCTCGACAAAACTGTGGATATCTTCGTGTTCTTCGTCAATCATCAGTTTCCCTGATTCGATATCCTCGCAGATTCCCTGCAATCCCTGAATGATGGCTGTTTTATCTTCCTCAGACAAAATGCCCTGTTTTGCAAGCATAGTAACGTGTGCAATACTTCCTTCGATATCTTCTTTGAAAAATTTCTGGTCAAAAGAAAGGGATGCATTAAAATTATGTACTAACTGGTTCGTTTCTTTTGTGAACCGTCCTCCCCAAAGTTTCATAGTGTTCCTCCGTTTCTGTGTAGTTATTTTCAGCTGTTTATGTTAGGAAATTGTAATAATCCGATGGTAACAGATTATTGCAATTCAAGAAAATACCGAAATGGAAAAATCCATTTCGGTATGAGTTTGTAATCCTGCAGGCAAAACAAAAGTTTCGCAGTTGCATTAGTCCTCTGCTTCTGGCTTTGTGTCAGAAAATTCAATAAAATCATCTTCAAAATTATCATACATATCGTCAGAATCATAATCATCAAGATAATCTGGTGTCATATGTCTGTATACGGCATATGCAATACCGGCTACAGCAGCAACTGCACCGATGATAGCAAGAATAATTAAAATAACATTTTTATTCTTTTCCTCTATCTCTTTTTTGTGAAGTAATTCATTGATTTTTGCAGCATTCAAAAATTCTTCCATTTTGTTTGACATAAAAACACATCCTTTCTGTTCTTGTTTTTTTAAGTACGAATATGTTATGAATAATCATAGTATACCATAACTAGTAGGGAATATCTATATTTTTTTTAGTTTTGCAAATGATGCCATCATTTTACGGTTTACGTTGTTGTCGAAAGCGACAGTGACCTGATAATCGCTGCCGGTTTCTTTGATTTCAGTGACTGTGCCTTCTCCGAAACGGCTGTGTTTAACACGGTTACCGACACTGTAATCAATAGCAGGTGCGGCTTTGCCTGCTGTATTGCCAAAGCCTTTTGAAATCATTGGATTCCCCTCAAACAGTGCTTTTCCTGGCGTGTTTTTATGCTGACGCTGTTCGGCAGTTTTTTGTGCGGAAGGGTCCCAGGCCTGTTTTTTCGGCTTATCAAAGATAGTGGACTGGTTTTGTAAAAACTCGGCAGCACTATAATGTTTTGTTGCTTTTGAGGAATAATCGGTAGCAGGCCGTCTGTTGATATTTGGTGCCGGAAAATCGGCAGCTTTATATGTTCTGGAAGCAGTTGTTGTATCCGGTGTGCCACTCTGCTTTAGCAGATAGCGTGGAATCTCGTTGATAAAACGGGACGGACGGTTAAATTGCTGCTCGCCGTTGCGAAAACGCGAACGTGCACAGCTCAGCGAAAGTTTTTCTTTGGCACGGGTAATGCCTACATAGCAAAGGCGTCTTTCTTCTTCCAATTCTTCCGTATCGTCCTCGGCGATAGCAGAATAACCCGGGAAAATGCCATCTTCCATACCGACAAGATAAACATAAGGAAATTCCAGACCTTTTGCACTGTGTAATGTCATAAGAAGTACAATATCATTGCTTTCGTCTACATTGTCAATGTCAGCTACCAAAGCAACTTCCTCCAGAAATCCGGCTAATGTCGGTGTGTCTTCGCAGTTCTCTTCATAAGCAACGATTTTACTGATAAATTCCTCTATATTTTCGATACGGTTCTGTGCCTCCTCAGTATCTTCTTCCTGAAGCAGACGGATATATCCGGTTTCTTCGAGAATTTCACGGACAAGATTTTCCAGACTGTATTCCGGATTTGCAAGATGACGTTTGAAGGAATCAATCAGGCTGACAAACGAGCCGATTTTGGATGCACTGCGTCCGATTCCGTCAATATATTCATAATTTTCAAGGGCACCGTAAAAACTTGTTTCGTGTTCCAGTGCATAATTTGTAACACGGTCAATCGTAGTAAGACCGATGCCACGTTTTGGTACATTGATAATACGTTTGACGCTGATATCATCCAGACCGTTTTCGATGGTTCTTAAATATGCCAGCAAATCCTTGATTTCACGGCGCTGGTAAAAGTTTACGGCACCGACGATACGATAAGGAATATTATGCATCACCAGTTTCTCTTCAAATACACGGGACTGTGCGTTGGTACGGTATAAAATTGCAAAATCTTTGTAGGAAGCAAGACCGGAAGAAACGACATTGGCAATGGCACTGGCAATGCTTCCGGCTTCTTCATATTCATTTTGGAACTGGGTATAGTAAATTAAATCCCCCTTTGGCTTCTGGCTCCAGAGCGACTTATCTTTACGGACATTATTATTTTTAATTACGGCATTGGCAGCATCCAGAATGTTCTGTGTTGAACGGTAGTTTTCTTCTAGTTTGATGACTTTGGCTTCCGGATACTGGCTTTCAAAGTTCAGAATGTTATAAATATTGGCACCACGGAATTTGTAAATCGACTGGTCATCATCACCTACAACACAAAGATTGTGCAGGATAGAACCGTCCTCGTCCCGTGTATTTGCCAAAAGGCTGATAAGACGGAACTGCGCTGTATTGGTATCCTGATACTCGTCAACCATAATAAAACGGAAACGGTTCTGATAATAGGCAAGAACGTCTTCGTTTTCTTCAAAAAGAGTAATGGTTTTGCAGATAAGGTCATCGAAGTCGAGTGCATTGGAATCGCGAAGCCTTTTTTCATATTCACGATAGCAGCGCGCATAAATTTCTTTTACATGGTCACCCTGTGCCCGAAGTTCATATTCTTCTGGTGTGATTAACTCATCTTTTGCACTGGAAATGGCACTTAAAACAGAACGCTCCCGGAATTTTTTTGGGTCAATCTGAAGATATTTTAGCACCTCACGCATCAGAGATTTCTGGTCATCTCCATCGTAAATGGTAAAGTTGCGCTCGTAGCCCAGTGCTTCAATATGACGTCTTAATATGCGCACACAGGTAGAGTGAAAGGTGCTTACCCAGATATCATTTGCGCCTTCTCCTACAATCTGGTCTACTCGTTCACGCATTTCGCCTGCTGCTTTATTAGTAAAGGTAAGGGCCAAAATATTCCAGGGGTTGACTTGGTGTTCACTGATTAAGTAAGCAACACGGTGTGTTAGCACACGGGTTTTTCCAGAGCCTGCTCCGGCCAGAATAAGAAGTGGTCCTTTGTAATGCTTTACGGCTTTTTCCTGTTCAGGGTTTAATCCCTCTAAAATATTCATGTAATCCTCCGTTCATTTGACAAATAATTTGTTATCTTCTGCCTGCTGTTACTACAGAATACTGTCGCGATAAGTTTTTGCTTCTGTAAAAAATGCAGTCAGTGCGTCAGCATCACCGTTTTTGATGTCTTTTTTAATCTGCTCTAAACGGTCTGTATATTCATCTAAGAAACGCAGAATTTCTTCCTGGTTTGTCAGACAGATATTTTCCCACATTTCAGGGGAAGAAGAAGAAATACGTGTGATATCACGAAAGCCACCGGCTGCCAGTTTGGCATAATTTCTGTCAAAATCCCTTACGGCAACGGAATTGACCAGGGCAGCAGAAATAATATGTGGACCGTGGCTGATACCGGCTGTAATCTGGTCGTGGGTAACATAGTCCAGAACCATACAGATAGAGCCGACATTGTCTACGAACGTTTTCATCCAGTCGATATATTCAGGCAAAGTTTCGTCTGTTGGTGTCAACAGATAATAGGCATCCTTGAGAAAAGCAGCATCCGAATTGGCATATCCGGTCTTTTCTGAACCTGTCATAGGATGTCCACCGACAAACTGACGGTTCAGTCCGAGTTCGTCAACGGCTTTGTGAATATTTCCTTTGACACTTCCGACATCTGTGATAAGGCAGTCAGAAGAAAGGTACGGAGCCAGTTTTTGTAAGTAAGTTACATTTGTAATAACAGGAGCGCACAAAAAAATAACATCACAGGCAGAAAAAGCCGAAAGACTGGTACAAATGGAAGTTAATGTGCCTTCGTCTTTTGCCTGTTCTAATTTTTTATGTGGCTTCGTTTCATAATAGTTATATGCAATGATTTCGCTGTCGGGATAGAGGCTTCGCAATGCACGGGCAATAGAGCCACCGATAAGACCAAAGCCAATAAATCCGAAATGCGAACGTATTTTATCCTGTTTCATATGAGTCCTCTTTCTACTACAGTATATTTATGGCGAATATCCCTTACAGCCGGTAAGGAATTATTCGTCTTTTTGCAATTAATATACTTTCATTATTTTATACTTCTTCATTGTAACGAACTGCGAAAATGGTGTCAATATGGAATCATGAGGAATAAGAAAATGGTATTAATATGGAATCGGGAGAAAGAAATTTCACATTTGCAAATTTTTTTTCATCACAAAATCGCAGGTTTTTGGCAAAAAAAGTGCCGAGTTCGCCCCAAAAACATAGGAAATGAGGCGAGAATGAAAAATTCGCTCCTTCTTCCTGCGTCGCAGCCGATTGACGCAAAAAATGAAAGATGATATATTTTAAAAAATTAAAAACGTAGCAAAAGTGATGGAGAATTAGTGCAAAATAGAAAAGTATAAGAAGGAGGAGTCAAATGGCAAAAACAACAGAAAAAAAGATGATGACAAAAGAAAAAGGCCACGGTGTAACAGGAAAGAAAAGAAGCAGAAGGGGGAAAAGGGTGGCAGCGTGGTTTCTGGCAATCGCAATGATGCTTACCACAATCAGTCTGCCTGGAAATGTAAAACAGGCGAGTGCAATGGCGATATCAGAAAAGAGCGTTGCTATCGAGATGGATGGTCCGATATTAAAGAAAGTAACGTATGATTTCAGGAGTTTGGGAGCATCACAAAATGGAATATGGTATCTGTATGTGTGGGTAAAAGGCGATACTTCTGGAGTGGACGGTACACCAGAAATTATAGCAGAAACAGCATTACGGTCTGTGGATGGAGATAATACGATGGAAATAGACGTGGACGGACAGGAAGGTGTGGTCTATTCATTTGGTGTTTGTATGAAAGGTTCGTGGTGTACAGAAAGCAGTCCTGAAGGCTGGCCTGCTATAACTGGTATCGAGGATTATGAGTTGTTATCAGCAAAGACAACAGAAGATAATGTTACGGTACAGGTAAATGGCAAAGAGGTTTCTGATTCGGCAGAAGAAGTGATGGAAAATCCAGAAAAGTATATTTGTTATCATGAATGGGAGGTAACCGAGACACTGAAACCGGACTGTATACATGACGGATATAACATACAGACATGCAAAAAGTGCAAGGAAACCAGTAAAGTATTAAGTGGCATTCCGGCATTGGGACATCATTATGAGGATGGTGTCTGCTCACGCTGTCAGATGGAAGACCCGACACCGGTCAAACCAACTGGAGAAGGGACAGAAGAAAGTCCATATCAGATTAAGACCACGGGGGAACTGTACTGGTTTGCAGGGCTGGTAAATGGTGACAGTACCGTGTGTGACTACAATGAAGAAAGCAAGCCAGATGGTATTCAGCAAAACCCTTCGGCATATGCAGAACTGAAAAATAATATTGTAGTAAATAAAGGTGTGCTGGATGAAGAGGGCAACCCGGTTACGGCACACTATACAGAATGGATGCCGATTGGTGCCTTGGGAAATCCATATAGTGGTATGTTTGATGGAAACAACTATACAATTAGTGGATTATATTTTTATGATACAGATCGAAAGTTTGCCGGCTTTTTTGGATATGCTGCTCCGGGAACCGTGATTCAGAATACTGTCATAGCAGACTCCTATTTTTGTGGAAAGCAGACGATAGGGGGAATATGTGGATGGAACAGGGGAACTGTCACAGGTTGTCATAATAAAGCAACAGTGGAAGCATGGATGTCCATTACTATTGATTCGTCTAATACAAACTCATTAGCAGGTGGAATTTGTGGAGGTAATGCTGATATAGGGCTTATAGAAGATTCTGTCAACGACGGAAAAGTGCTTGCTAACAACGACTATGCAGGAGGCATTGCTGGTAGCAATTATAATATAATCACAGGCTGTTATAACAGTGGGCAGATTAAAGGAAATGATTATGTAGGTGGTGTGGCAGGTATGAATCAGGATAATGTTGTCACAAACTGTTATAATAGTGGACTGGTAAAAGGAGATATTACCGTAGGTGGAGTAGTAGGTTATAGCACTTCGGCTACGGTTGCAAACTGTTATAATATTGGGACGGTAGAAGGAATTAGTGAAGTAGGTGGTATAGCAGGTGATACTTCTTTTTCAACGGTTGTACACTCTTATTTTCTGGAAGGCACAAAAAAAGAATATTATGCAACTTCAAAATCAGCTTGCCAGTTTGCTAATGGTGAAGTAGCATTCCTTCTTTCACAGGGCTGTACGACAGAGGTTACCTCTTCACAGGACAGCAGCGTCAGTACCGTAACATTTGACGGTTCTGTCTGGGGACAGAACATTGATAATGAGGGAGAAAGACAGTATTATCCGGCATTAAACGGTGATACGGCAAAAGTCTATGAAACATCTGCTGAATCTGGTTGTCAAGGTTATTCCAACACAAAAGACAAAGTCAGGGAACATTACTTTGGTGAAAATTGTACGGATGAAATTTGTGAT
>JAQYCU010000025.1 GCA_028724545.1 bacterium | reverse complement strand
AACACAGAGTGGTTATCAGAATAGCAGTACGGGAACGCAGAACGGTTATCAGAATAGCTATCAGTATAATAATGCCGGACAGCAGAATACAAACTGGTCGCAGACTCCTAATAAGAAAAAAGAGAAAAAGCCACTTACGTTTGGTAAAAAAATAGCCGTTACGGCTGTATGCGCCGTGCTTTTTGGCTTAATCGCCGGAGTATGCTTTGTCGGTGTGAATTTTGTATCACAGAAGATTCTGGGAACTGGCAATGACAGCACAGTTGCCGTCGGCAGTACATCGGATTCTTCTAAAAAGGCAACTCCTGCTACAGCCAGTGCCGTTGCTACAAATGATGTAACAGCAATTACAGAACAGTGTATGCCGGCTGTCGTAGCAATCACAAGTACAACGGAAGGAACCGATTATTATGATTTGTTCGGACAGTATTATCAGGGACAGGACACGACCAGTTGTGGTTCTGGTTTCATTATCGGACAGAATGATAAAGAACTTCTGATAGCAACGAATAATCACGTTATTGACGGTGCAAAAACAATATCCGTACAGTTCATTGACGGGGAAATTTATGAAGCCACAGAAAAAGGTTCGGATTCTTCCAATGATTTGGCCGTTATTGCCGTAAAAACTTCAAAAGTAAAGAAATCTACAATGAACCAGATTAAGATAGCTGATATGGGAGATTCTTCTGATGTTAAGGTTGGTGAAATGGTAGTTGCCATTGGCAATGCATTAGGCTATGGCCAGTCAGTAACAGTAGGTTATGTTAGTGCAAAAGACCGTGAAATAACAGAAGATTCTGAGAACGGAAATACACAGAATAAAATCAAGGCAATCCAGACGGATGCTGCCATCAACCCTGGTAACAGTGGTGGCGCATTGATTAATATGCAGGGACAGGTTATCGGTATCAATTCAGCAAAAATCGCAGATTCTTCCGTAGAGGGTGTTGGTTATGCCATCCCGATTTCGGTTGCGACACCAATTATAGATGAACTGATGAACCGTGAAGTGCTTGATGATGATGAAAAGGGTTATCTTGGCATTTCAGGACAGACAGTAACAGATGAAGGTTCTGCATATAATCTGCCATATGGCGTTTATGTAAAAGAGGTTGCAGAGGGTGGTGCAGCAGACAAAGCAGGCATCAAGCCAAATGATATTATTACAGCTGTCAACAAAATGGAAGTAACAACCATTCAGAGCCTGCAGGAAAAAGTTAACAGTTATAAGAAAGGAACAAAAGTAGAAATTACCCTGAAGCGAAGTGACAATGGAAAATATGTGGAGAAGAAAGTGACGGTTACTTTGCAGGGAAGTGAGTCATTAGATGATTTGTCGGATGACACGTCTTCTGACCAGAATAGTGGAAATAGTGGAAATAATGAAAAAGGAAGTAACAATGGAAACGGTTCGGAAGAAAATCAGGGAAATGGTGGAACACTGGAAGACTACTGGAATCAGTTCTTTAAGTAAAAACCCCGTTTTTCAAAGTATATTTTTTGTGCTGGTTACCGTGGCAGAGTTTGCCGTGCTGGAACTCTTTTTCGATGTGAAGCTGACGGAGTACAGTATGGAAATTATTTTAAAAAATGTGCTGATTATAGGAGCAGTCAATCTGCTCCTGACAGGCATTTTCCATGCAATCAGACCGGCACTGATACTTTCCGTTATCTTTTTCCTGATTACAGGCATTGCAAATTATTTTGTAATGGCATTTCGAGGATACGGAATTGTATTTATGGATTTATATGCCGTGAAAACGGCTGCAACAGTGGCAGGTGGCTATGATTATAGCGTAAACCTGCCTTTTGTTGCTGGTGTGGCAGCAGATGTTATGCTGCTTCTATTGTGTATGTTATTGCCAAAAAGACAGCATACATATCGTAATGTAAAAATGACACTGCTTTCCCTGATGGGGATGGCAGCAGGGATGCTGTTCTTTTTCTGGATTTCTTTTGATGTTGTATTTTTCAGGGATGTCAGTGGTCTGACGTGGGACCATAGCATCGGGATGAGAAAATATGGCTATGTTTTGTATTTTGCGTCTAATGCAGGGAAGGCTTCGATAGATGAGCCGGTTGGATATTCGGCAGAAAAGGCAGAAACTATTCTGGAGCGATACGCAGAGAATCCGGATGAAGAGAATGATGCAGATAATACAGGCAATCCGGATGAAGAGAATGATGCAGATAATACAGGCAATCCGAATATTATTATGATAATGAATGAATCTTTTTCGGATTTGAGTGTGCTTGGGACGCTTCACACCAATCAGGAAGTACTGCCGTTTTTTAACAGTCTGAAAGAAAATACCATTAAGGGGTATGCAGAGTCTTCTGTATATGGTGGTTACACGGCAAATTCGGAGTTTGAATTTCTGACGGGTGCGACGAAGGCATTTCTTCCGGGCAATCCGTATCTGCAATATGTAGATGATTACGTTCCTACTGTTATTGATACGATTAAGGCGCAGCCGGGGTATGGGAAAGCAACAGCGATACATCCGTATAATCCGTCGGGCTATAACAGAAATACGGTTTATCCGTTATTAGGGTTTGATACATTTTTGTCATTAAATGATTTTTCAAAGAAGCAACCGGTACGGGATTACGTCGGTGATATGGAGGATTACAGGAAAATAGAGCAGTTGTATGAAGAAAAAGAGTCGGGGACGTCGCTTTGCATTTTTAATGTAACGATGCAAAATCACAACCCATATCTGGATAAGACATATCAATTTGAGAATCCGGTAGAGATTACGAGTTTTAATGCTTCTTTTTCGGCAAACCAGTATTTGTCCCTGATGAAAATGTCGGATGATGCACTCCGTGAACTGATAACTTATTTTGAAAAAGAGGAAGAGCCAACGGTGATTTTACTGTTTGGTGACCATCAGCCACATTTGTCTGACGGTTTTTACCAAAAGGTCGTCGGCACTTTGCCTGAGTTTTTTACGCAGGAAGAAGTTATGAAAAAGCATATGGTTCCATTTATGATATGGGCAAATTATGATATACCGGAGCAGACGATAGAAAGGACATCGCTCAATTATTTGTCCGGGCTTTTGCTGAAAACAGCCGGGTTGAAGACGAGTTACTATGAACGTTATCTGATGGATTTGCAAAAGCAATTGCCGTCTGTCAGCGCCAACGGATATTATGATGCGCAGGGGAAACTTTATCATTATGAGGAAGATGAAGAGTATCAGGAATTGCTAAAAGAATATGAAATAGTACAATATTATTATTTGTTTGATGAGGCAAAGCGACAGGAGAAATACTTTGTAGCAAATTAGAGGTGGGGGAAACTTTGCTGAAGGGCTTTTAAAAGGCTGTGATAAAAACAGATTTCCTTTAGGCAGCACGCTCTCGCTTGGAAAAAAACACAGTGGATGCATAAAAGAGCAAGAGATTCATTGAATCTCTTGCTCTTTAAGCACCCGTGTTCTTTTACAGCTGCGCGTTCAGGAAATCTGTTTTTTATCACAGCCTATTTATAAGTTGGCTGTTCGGTAAATTTACTGCTCGCTTTCGTATGCTTCACGAACTGCTAATGCCAGCTGGTCTACGCAGGAAGTGCCTTTCATACCACACTGGATTCCTTTCAGGCGTTCTTCTATCTGCGCTACTGTCAGTCCGTCTACGAGAGAGGCTACGCCTTTTGTATTGCCATTGCATCCGCCGAGAAATGATACATTTGTAATCACATCTCCGTTAATGTCAAAATCGATTCTGCTGGAACAGGTTCCTTTTGTCTTGTATGAATATTTCATAGTTTACCTCCATTTTTCTTGATTTGTATATTGTTATTTTTTGAGTTACCGTTTTTAAGCAGTTTTGTCGGTTATTTTTTCAGAACTGCTGTTTTTAAGCAGTTTTGTCGGTTATTTTTTTCAGAACTGCTGTTTTTATGCTGATTTTGCATAATGTTACTTAACAATAATGACCGTTTAATTGTTTTCAGATTAAAGGTGTGCGAAAACTTCGCCAAGACCTTTCTGAATAAGGATATCGGCATTGGAATCATATGGTGTAGCTGATTTGTTAATCAGTGCCAGATGATTGCCCTGATAATACTGAAGCATACCGGCTGCCGGATAGACAGAAAGGGATGTCCCACCAACAATCATCAAATCTGCATGGGAAATGGCTTGAATGGCATTTGTTACCGTTGTATCATCCAGCCCTTCTTCGTAAAGCACCACATCCGGCTTGATAATGCCACCACATTCACAATAAGGGATGCCTTCGCTATCGAGAATTGCTTCGATAGGATGAAATTTATGGCAACGGGTACAATAGTTTCGGTAAGTAGAACCATGCAGTTCATAAACTTTTTTGTTGCCTGCCATCTGATGCAGTCCGTCAATGTTTTGCGTAACAATTCCTTCTAATTTGCCCTGCTGTTCCCAAGTGGCCAGTTTCAGATGCGTTGCATTTGGCTTTGCATCCAGATAAATCATTTTATCTCTGTAAAAATCATAAAATTCCTTTGTCCGTTGTAAGAAAAAAGAATGGCTTAAAATGGTTTCGGGTGGATAGTCGTACTTTTGATGGTACAGACCATCGACACTTCTAAAATCAGGAATGCCACTTTCGGTACTGACACCGGCGCCACCGAAGAAAACAATGTGTTCACTTTTGGAAACCAGTTCGGCCAATTTCTGAATCGCTTCTTCCATACTACTCATCTCCATTTCTGCACACGTCAGTTTTCTCTACCTTATCATAAAGAATGTGAAATAGCAATTGTGAAAAGTGCGCAAAAGATTTCTCTGTTGCGAAATCTACAAAGCAATCAAATATTAACAGAATAGTATTGCACCTGACAGCACAGCCCTTCTGTTCTAACAATGGCACGCTCTCGCTGCTCAAACTACGCAGCAGTACATAGTATCCTGAAAAACAGGATACAAGTACTGGCGAGTTTGAAAGCACCATTTTATAGAACAGGAGGGCTGTACTGTCAGGTAATTCAGGTTGTGGCTTATATGAAAGTCTTTGTGAGGTTTTGCAGAGCAATTGATTTGTAAAACTCGGGTTAAAAGTAATTCCTGAGAAAATTTTGAGAGTTATCAATTAGTAAACTCTTGGCTTATACAGAACAACACTTGCAGAGAAAGTTTTTGCACAATAGCCAGTTTGTAAATGGGCTGTGATAAAAACAGAGTTTCCTAAAAGCAGCTGTTAAAAAAGCACTGGTGCTTAATGGGCGTAGTATGCCCATTTATGCATCCATTGTGCTTTTTTCCAAGCGAGAGCGTGCTGCTGCAGGAAACCTGTTTTATCACATGCCCCTTAAAGTTTTGCTACAAAACTTTTTCATCACAAAATAGCAATTGCACATTTTCTACATTTAATGTAAAATATATAGTCAGACAGGTTTGCATTTTGGGGAAGACGGCAACAGGAAATGCCGTATGGTTTAGGAGGTGGCTCTTATGATTCGTAAAGGGCAGCAGGCAAAAGTGACATATTGCAAAAAGGCATCCTGCTCAAAGCCGGTAAAAGCCAAAACAAAATCTCCAGGCAGGGGAAAGACAGAGGATGGCACGAAGCATGCCAGAACCGTATCGAAAGCCAGTGTTTCGCAGGTGGTACTACAGGATGGCAGTAACAGCAGAGCCGTTCAGAAAGCATCCGTGAGTTCTGCCACAACAACGGCAGCAGTTTCGGTAAAGCCACTTTCCTGCAGAAAGACAGAGCCTGAAGTACATAGCAAAACAGTACAGAATGTATCAAAAGATATTACAATAAATAACTTATTTCAGCAATAATTAGAGAAAAATAGAAGAAATGAGCAATAAATATCTAGAAGAAATGAGCAACAGAAAGGAGGTCTTACCGTGATTCGGAATGTATCATATCTCAACATTCAGCCTTTGCAACAGTATAGTGATGGAGTTCAAAGAGAAACAACGATTACCAGTTTTGAAGATATGTTGCGCAATAATAAGACCTCAGAAGAGTCAGAAAGTAAAAAAACAGAAGATTCCAAAACGGAAGATAAAGACACTGCCAGCAATACCGACAGTGTGACGAATGCCGATAAAGAAGAGGATGTGGTTCTTTTTACAGACCCGTCAACAGGAAAAAAAGTAACATATGAAGATGTTGCATCTGATACGGCAAAAAAAGTTTCGTCAGCAACGAAAAAGTCTGCGACTTCCGTGGATTCTATGAAAAAGACAAAATATGACGCTTATTTTAAGAAAGCAGCGAAAAGATATGGCGTATCCGAAAGCCTGTTAAAGGCGATTGCAAAAGCCGAGTCGAATTTTAATGCAAAGGATGTATCCAGCGCAGGTGCTATTGGCGTTATGCAGCTGATGCCGGCAACAGCGAAGAGTCTTGGCGTGGATAATCCTTATGACCCGGAAGATAATATTATGGGTGGCGCAAAGTGCATCAAGCAGAAATTAAAAGAGTTCAATGGAAATGTCAGACTTGCACTGGCAGCTTACAACGCCGGAAGTGGTGCTGTTAAAAGAAATGGTGGAGTGCCATCTTATTGTAAATCATATGTTTCCAAAGTACTCAGTTATAAGGAAGCATTTGAAACTGCCTCAGCAGTGGGATGATTTGTGCGTGAAAAGTTGATTTGTGCGTGAGAATAGTATTGGTCTTGAATTTTGGGAGGGTGTCCTATGCGAAAATGGGAAGGATATCAAAAAGGAATTAATTTTGGTGGATGGTTCTCACAATGTGGACATACAAAAGAGCATTATGAGAATTTTATTACAGAAGAAGATTTCAAACGGGTATCCCAATGGGGTATTGACCACGTGAGAATCCCGATTGACTACAACCTGGTAGAAGATAGCGACGGAAACTATCTGGAAGAAGGATTTTTTTATCTGGAACGGGCAATTTCGTGGTGTGAAAAATATCATTTGAATATGATACTGGATTTGCATAAAACGCCGGGATATTCTTTCGATGCCGACGAAAAAGAAGAAGGATTTTTCACGGATAGCAGATATCAGGAGCAGTTTTACTGTCTTTGGGAAGAATTTGCAAGACGTTATGGAGCATATAAAGACAGCATAGCATTTGAACTGCTAAATGAAATAACCGATAAAGAAGTGTCCGAAAAATGGAACAGCATTGTCAGCCAGTGCATTACGCGTATTCGCAGGATTGCTCCGGATACCAAAATACTGGTTGGTGGTTACTGGAATAATAATGTGGCAGCAGTCAAGGCACTTGCTGAGCCACAGGATAAAAATATTGTATATAATTTTCATTGTTATGCACCACTTTTGTTTACGCATCAGGGGGCATACTGGACAGAAGGAATGCCGGCAGATTTCCGTTATTCGTTTTGCCATACGGTAGAAGAATACCGGCAGAAAACAGCAGAAATCCTGCCAAATGAGCTGATGACTTTTGAGGGACTGGAAGGCTGTCAGGAGCCGATTGGCGCACAATATCTGAAAAAAGTGATGGAAGAACCGGTTGCTGTTGCAACGCAGAGAGATGCATTGCTTTATTGTGGAGAATACGGTGTGATTAACAATGCAGATGAAGAGAGCACACTTTTGTGGTATCAGGCAGCCCACGAAGCTTTTACCTATTATGGAATAGGCAGAGCAGCGTGGACATATAAAGAATTAAATTATGGCCTGACAGATGCACATATGAAAAATGTGCTTGAAAAAATAGAATTTTAATTTGAATTTTTATTTTTAATACGTATCATTGTAAATGATTTTCTGTAAAACGGCTGTAGCTGCTTCTTTGCCGGCAAAACGCTCAACAATGGCAGCAGCAAATTCGATAGTGGTACCAGCGCCACGGGAAGTAATGAAAATATCATCTGTTACAACAGGCTGTTTCACATAAACAGCGTCCGTCAGTTCTTCGGCAAATGTTGGATAACATGTGGCTTTTTTGCCTTGATACAGACCTAACTTGTCATATATGGTTGGGGCTGCGCAGATGGCAGAGAGCCATTTTTTTTGTGCAGCAAATTCCTTGATTTTGTCTGTCAGGGCAGTGCATGCCAAAAGATTTGGTGTTCCAGGAATGCCACCCGGCAGAATAATCATCTGTGCACTGTCAAAATCGGCATCTGCAAGGCAGATATCAGCTTTGACGGTTACATTGTGGGAACTGGTTACTTCCAGCGAATCCGTAATAGAAACCATATCAATTGTAATATTGCTGCGGCGCAATAAATCGACAACGGTTAACATCTCCACTTCTTCATATCCGGGAGCTAAGAAAATAAGTGCTTGAGCCATAATATACCTCCATTCAGAAAGACTTCTGCAAAAAATTAACTGTCACGTTATTTTTCACATACCATCTTTTTTTAATTATTTTTTATTTAAAATCCAGTTACAAGTTTTTATGCTACCTGTCCCGATTTTGGGACAAGCGTTACCGGTTCAAATCAAGCATTTATAGTATAGTACAGCATTTGCAGAAATTCAAGGTGGGCAGAAGTTGGAACCACAACCTGGATTGCCTGCCAGCATAGGTACACCCGTGTACACCTGTGCAGCCCTAAAGTACAAATTTGAAAAAATACCATAAACATATTATAATTGAAAGAGGTTGCGAAAAGTAACGGAAAGAACAAATGTAAACGTAAAATAGTTGTCAAGAAAGTGACAGGAAGAGGAGGCAAAAATATGTTTGAGTATACAGATGATTATAAACTGGGGATTTCCACGATAGATGAGGAACATGAAAAACTGGTTGCCATGTTGAATGATGCAATGGAAAAGATTCAGAATCCAGAGTTGGATTTGCCTGCGTTTGCGACACAGTTAAAAGCAAATCTGCAGGAATATGCCAACACCCATTTTGCACACGAAGAAAGTTATATGCAGAGTATACAGGACCCGGAACTTCCAAAACAGAAGAAGGAACATGCAGCATTTATGAAAAAAGTAAGTGATTTTTCAGTGGACGAAACAGTAAGCGTGCAGTCACTGGAAGAAATGATGCAGTACTGGGTACGCTGGCTGTTCCATCACATTTTGCACAGCGATATGATGATTGGAAAAATGGAAGCAGGCGAAACGGATGTGTTTGCGTTTTCGGACAAATATAGAACAGGAATTACTCTGATTGATGAAGAGCACCAGATGTTATTTGACATTATCCGTCAGGCAAATGATTTGATTCAGACAAAGGTGCTTCACGACAAATATGATAAAATCATCGAAATCTTAACAGAGCTGCGTGAATACACAGAGAAGCATTTTAGCGACGAAGAAGAATATATGGAAAAAATCGGATATCCGAAACTTCCACAGCAGAAAGCAGCACATAGTGCATTTGTAGATAAACTGGTTAATATCGATTTAGGCGAACTGGATTATATCGATGATAATCAGCAGGAATACTTGGAAGATTTGATTACATATCTGCTGGACTGGCTGACCAATCATATTCTGATGTCAGACAAATTAATTGGAGAATGGGAACGGGAGCACTAGTCCCCGAAACGCACTTGTCATATGCTTGATGCAGTGGTATAATAAAAAATGTTACTATTATTAATGACGAAAAACTGTACTAGGCAACGGCTTTTCGCCGGCAACTATGCTCAGGCATCGAGCATATGAGAGGAGTGAAAAAGATGCAAAAGAAACTAAAAACATTTGGGTTATTGTTATTAGTCTTTGCATTGACTGCAGGGGTTGGCGCAACATTTACGACCAAGACTGCCGCAGCCAAGAAAAAAACTACTGCAACAAAGAAAAAAGTAGTGGCTAAGACATTAAAACTCAAGAAAAAGAAAGTAACGATTACTGTAGGCAAAACAGTAACGCTGAAAGCCACAGTGAAGCCAAAGAAAGCTCCACTGAAATGGAAATCCAGCAAGAAAAAGGTAGCAACTGTAACCAAAAAAGGTGTTGTAAAAGGCAAGGCAGCCGGTACAACTACGATTACGGTAACTTCCGGCAAGAAGAAAGCTACCTGTAAAGTAACGGTAAAACAGATTTATAATATCAAATCTGTACAGGTAATTAACCCGAAAGTAGTCCGTGTGACACTGGATAAGGCAAGAAGTCTGAAAGCTTCTAATTTCTCTCTGTCAAAGAAAGAAAATAGTAATGCGAAATGTTACCGTACCTTATCTGTTGCCAGAGTGAATAACAGTAATAATACTGTCTATGACCTGGTACTGTCTACTGATTATGACAGTATTTATTATGACAGATATGATGGTGATTATTATAGCGAAGACGCAAATGAAATTAATGATAATGATTATGTAAGGGTAAATATTCCAACACTGAATGGTGCAAAAGTAAAGGAAACGCTGTATTACAAAACGAATGTTCCGGCAAACGAATACATCAGTGGTGAAACCGGAGATAGTATTAATACAGCAGTTTACTTTAATATGTCCTATAAAGGTTATTTAAGTAGTGTGAAAGTTACCGGTCTGCCGGCAGGACTGACTGCGAAAGTACATAGTAATTATGTTAGAATCAAAGGTAAGCCAACGGCAGTAACCAGAGGAAAAGTAGCTACTATGACAGCGAAAGATGAAATGGGTAAGTCACTGACGCAGAAGATTTATTTCTATATCGGAAGTGCTACACAGCTTGTAGCTTATACGAAAACAGAAGGAAGAACGATTCTGACAAATGATGACCGTAAGAAATATTTTAGTGTCTATACGGTAGGTGGCAGTGGAGATTATACATATTCACTGAATAATAATAAAAGCGATTATATCTTCATTGACAGTGATGGAGATATTGGATTTGATTATATATATGTAAATGGTGCAAAGAAGTATATACCGGCAGGAAATTACAATGTATCATATACCGTAACGGATAGCAGCAACAGAAAGGCTACCGGCACAATATCAGTTACTGCTGTAAATGGTGTCAAAATCAGTGGAAAAGCGACGGCTGCAGATGGCACTCCAATTGAAGGGGTGACGGTCGCTGCAAGTTTTGAGGATACCAATAATGCATATTATTCGGATACTCTGTATGGATATTCACAATACTATGAAGATACAGAAGAAAAAACCAAGACAGGAGATTATTCTCTTGTGGTATATCCTTCCAAGTCATACGAAATTGTAGCTTCAAAAGCTGGTGTTGTCCGTGGTGTTTCTAATTATAATCCGGGTAATACTGCCCGTACTCTGAATGTTACATTACCATTGTATAAGGTTACATTAAGTGCGGCAAACATAAATATGGCTCAAGTTGATGTGAAGATTTATTCGAAAACAGGTTCTTATATAGGGTCAGATTGTGAAGAAGTAATTTATCTGCCGAAGGGAACGTATACGGTAGATGATACGGATTATGTGAAGGAAGGAACTGGCTTTTCTGCGAAAAAAGTAGAATATCAGTTTACAGCAAAGTTTACAGTAAGTAGAAACCAGAGTGTGACGCTGACTGCTACAAAGACAGGTTACTCCTATGATTATTATTCCGTTGATGATACACCACTTACGATAGGGGAAGAAAGAGCGATAGACCCTTATTATGACGACTATAACGATTACTATTATACATTCACACCTTCCGAAACGGGTTATTATGAGTATACTTGTGACCGTTATCAGGAATTGTCGGTTTATGATGAAGAAAGAAATTCTTTGGATTATTCAGAAGCAAGTGCAGACTCCACGACGAAAATTGATGTGGAACTGAAAGCCGGCACAACCTACTATTTCCTGTTCGATTATAGTGGAAATGTCACATTAAATAAGTATGTGGAACCGACAGAAAGTGAGTCGGAAGAATAATAACAGAGGGCTTTCGTGCCTGATGTAAAAGAATACCTCCTAAGCAGACAAGGTAATAACCAAAATCTGCTCAGGAGGTTTTTTATGCAAAAATGTTTCGCATAAAAGCAAAAAGAGAATTTGGAATTGAAGTTTTGTAGCATCTTTTCCAAAATAGTTTGCAAGGTGTAATCGTTTGATGCCTTGCTTTGCCACTATCCGGCAAATTGCATTTGTGACGGTGCGTTAACAGTTTTTGGTATCAATCTGCCCGTTAAAGGCATAGAAGTTTCTGGAGTCCAAATCATCCTGAACACGGCGCAAACTTTCTCCAAAACGCTGGAAATGTACGATTTCACGTTCTCTTAAATAACGGATGGGGTCGCAGATTTCCGGGTCTTTAATGAGCCGTAAAATATTGTCATAGGTGGTGCGTGCTTTCTGCTCGGCAGCCATATCTTCATACAAATCGGTAATGGTATCGCCTTTTGATTGAAATTCGCAGGCGTTAAACGGGATACCTCCGGCAGCCTGTGGCCAGATGGCAAGCGTATGGTCTACATAATATTTGTCAAATCCAGAGGCTTTGATTTCCTCCGGTGTCAGGTTTCTGGTCAGCTGATGCACGATGGCAGCCACAATCTCGAGGTGTGCCAGTTCTTCTGTGCCGATATCGGTCAGAGTCCCGACGACAGTTTTATTTTTCATAGAATATCTTTGTGAAAGATATCGCATAGAAGCACCCATTTCTCCGTCAGGCCCACCGTACTGGCTGATGATGATTTGTGCAGCCTGCGGGTTACAACGGGTAATATTGACCGGATATTGCAGGCGTCTTTCATAATTCCACATATTGTTCCTCCATTCTAGAAGTTAAAAAATCATTTATTCAAAACAAAAGCAAAAAAGTTATTCCCACGGCCACGGAGAATGCACCCACTCCCAAGTGCAGGTGCTTTCGTTGGTATCTTTGGTAAGAGGACCAAACTCTTCCGTGTATCGTCTGACAGCATTTTCCCGTAACTCTTTTACTTTGTGGTAATATTCCAGTGCTTCCTTGTCACACGGATGCGTGTCGAGGAAAAGAACAGTATCGTCCAGGGCAAAACTGACTTGTGTAATATACATAAGAAGTTGTTTCTGGTTCATGCGTTACCTCCTTTGTTTGTGTGAAAACCACGTGGAATACAGCCATAAAATGGCAAATCCAGTGGTGGAAAAATAGTTCCACGCGACAATCCCTCTGCGTAATCATAGACACAGCCCCAGGTCTGCCACGGAACGTAGCCGATGCCGATTGGCATGCCACGAAGCGGGTCATTGCATTTTGTGGATTTGTCTTCGCACTGACACTTCTTTTCACAGACATTGGCAGGTCTGTTTTTGTAAGCATCACGGTTAGAGTTGCAATTTCCCATATTCTGGTTCATGTTTCTCATTTTTTACCTCCGGTAATTCTTAAAATATCAGGAATAGAATCCTTTATTAATTCATATATATGTAGAATGATGGGAAAAGGTGCATAGATTGCATTTCCTCCCCGGCGTAACACAAAGGGCGTTTGCCTGTTATGTGTGCAATGCAGATATTTTTTGCGTATATTACAGATATTTTCTGCGAGTTGACAAGTTCTGCATATCGTGAGAACATAGGAGTTATAATTCATATACTGCAATATTTGCAGAGGAAACAGAATGGCGTATGAAGGAGTGTGACAGATTGGAATATCCAAAAAACAATTATCAAAAAAGGCAAAATGATTTTGAAAATATTGAAATAAGAAAAAATAAAAGAAAAAGGCCGGGTAAATTAACATATCTGGCACTTTTCGTATGCATTTTTGCATTACTGGGGATGTTTTGCTACCAAAGCAAAATCGGTCCTTTCGCACAGGACGCCCTGACGCATTCTCACGTAAATGACAGCAGAACAAAGGAAGAGGCGCAGCGTGACTTTGACAAGCTGATGGATGAGATGTTTCAGGAGGAAGTGACTGACAATACGATTACTTTAAATTATATGGTAAAGGATAAGGCAGCTTACGGTATCCAGGAAAGCGAACCGACATTAGGTGAGGTTTCTATGTCGGAACTGAAAAACAGTCTTCTGGTATCGGAAAACCGGATTGCAACGCTGGAAACGTATGACTATGAAAAATTAACAAAAGAGCAGCAACTGGTTTATGACATTGTATATACGCTGTCTAAACAAAATCTGGAGGCAGCTGACTTTTTGGAATATACAGAGTGTTTAGGACCGACAACCGGCATTCAGGCGCAACTGCCGGTATATTTTGCTGAGTATCATTTTTATGGCAGGGAGGATGTCGAAGATTACATACAGCTGCTTGGACTGGTCCCGAAATATTTTGAGCAGATTCTTGCTTTTGAGCAGGAAAAGTCCAAAGAAGGAATTTTTATGTCGGACACAACAGCACAGGCGATTATTGAGCAGTGTTCTGCTTTTGTCAAAAATCCCGAAAAGAACTATCTGATTACGGTATTTAATAAGAAAATTGCAGAAGTTGAGGGGATAAGCAGTGCCGAACAAAAGGCATTTCAGGAGAAAAATAAAGAGGCCGTATTAAAAAGCGTGATACCGGCTTATCAGAAGTTGACAGAAGGTCTGACGAAGTTAAAGGGAACGGGAAAGAATAAAAATGGTTTGTGCCATTTTAAAAAGGGCAAAGCGTATTATGCCTATCTGGTAAAAGCAGCAACCGGTTCCAGCCGTTCGCTGGATGATATCAATACAATGCTGGATGACAATATTACCCTGCTGAAAAAAGAAATGGCAAATATTATGGCAGATTCGCCGGACGTGTATTATGATGCGCAGGATATTTCCTATCCGTATCATGAACCAAAAAAGGCGATGGAGCATTTGAAGGAAGCAATACAGAAGGATTTTCCGGCTCTGGATGACAGCATTGCCTGTGAAATAAAATATGTTGACAAATCACTGGAAGAAAGTATGAGTCCGGCTTTTTACCTGACACCGGCCATTGACAATTACCAGAATAATGTTGTCTATATGAATCAGAATGAGAAGTATGACTTATCGAAGGCATTTGCAACGATTGGGCACGAAAGTTATCCCGGTCACCTGTATCAGACCTGCTATTTCCAGTCTACAAATCCGGCACCCGTCCGGAGCGCAGTCAATGTAGGTGGTTATACGGAAGGCTGGGGAACGTATGCAGAATTATACAGTTATGATTTGGCAGGCATTGATAAAGAGGTAGCTGATTTGCTCCAGAAGAATACGGTGCTGACTCTTTGTATTTATGCGAAAGCAGATTTGGGTGTCAATTATTTGGGCTGGAACGAAAAGAAACTGCAAAGTTATTTGTCTGATTTTGGCTTTAGCAAAAGCATCAGCCGTACTATTTTTGATTCGATGGTAGCCGAGCCGGCAGATTATATGAAATATACTATCGGTTATCTTGAGATAGAGGAAATGATAGAAAGTGCCAAAAAACAGTTGGGAGATGCGTTTGTGCTGAAGGATTTTCATCAATTCTTTTTGTCGACAGGACCGGCACCGTTTTCTGTTTTACAAAATCAGATGGAAGCGTGGGTGGCAGAACAAAAAGGCAAGTGATGAAGAAAACCGGCAGCAGGCAGAAAATAACGGGAATCGGTAGAAAATTATGGTAATAGGAAAAAAACGGCAATAGGCAGAAAATAATGGTAAAAGAAGAAAAAACTGGCAGCCGGAAGACGCGAAAAAATACTCAAAAGATGTAAAATAATGGTGTCGTTTTTGTACAAATTATGTAAAACGAAGAAATATCACAGTTTTTCGTTGACTTTTTTTTCAAAAAAATCTATACTTAGTTAAAAATGCCTAACTAGGATTTTTGGTTTACATCTACAGAATGGTTTCCCATACTGTAGTTAATCTATACTGTCATTACCTAAAATTTTAGCTGGCAGTAATAAAATACAACATTAGGAGGTTTTTAGACATGGCAACAAAGGCAAATTACAAGTTAGAAGACATCGGTGCAGGTAAGGTAGGTTTCCCTAAGACTGGCGAAGCAGTTACAAATACTCGTGCCATCATCGAAGCTGCATTTTACGGAAATAACGTTGTAAAGGTTAATTCCTTAAAAGAAGCCTATAACTTAGCAAAAAATTCACCAGGAACTATCGTTACAGATATGCCTGTATACAGAGGAGAAGAATTTGGTCTAGATGCAGACGCAAAGGTATTACTTTTCAACGATGGTGCCGTAACAGGACGTTATGCAGCAGCACGTCGTATCAAAGGTGAGCCGGGTGTTGATGCCGGTAAACTTGATAAGGTAGTAATGGATGCCATTTATAAGACTCGTTTTAAGAAGTTATATCATGCACAGGTATTTGTTGGTCTTGACCCAGAATTTATGGTAAAAGCTCATCTTCTGATTCCAGAAGGAGAAGAGAACTTAATGTACAACTGGATGATTAACTTCCAGTATATGTCTGATGAATATGTAAAAATGTACAAAGAGTCAAAGCCTGTTGGAGATGGAAAAGAAGCTGATATCTACATCTTCTCTAACCCACAGTGGGCACCAACTCCAAGTCCGGACGTTGATTACAGCTGCTTAAGTGATGACCAGACACTTTGCTACTTTGATACAAACGAAAACTGTGCAGCAATCCTGGGTATGAAATACTTTGGTGAGCACAAGAAAGGTACTCTTACAATGGCTTGGGCTATTGCAAACCGTAATGGTTATGCTTCATGCCACGGTGGACAGAAAGAGTACACATTACCAGATGGAAGAAAATATGTTGCATCTGTATTTGGTCTGTCTGGTTCAGGTAAGTCAACACTTACACATGCAAAACACAACAACAAATATGGCGACAAGGCAATCACAGTTCTTCATGATGATGCATTTATCATCAATACAGATACTTGTGCATCTATCGCACTGGAGCCTACTTACTTTGATAAGACAGCAGATTATCCTACAGGATGCCCTGATAACAAATATCTGCTTTCTGCACAGAACTGTTCAGCAACAATGGATGAGGATGGTAAGATTCAGTTAGTAACAGAAGATATCCGTAACGGTAACGGACGTGCTATCAAGTCTAAACTCTGGTCACCAAACCGTGTGGACAAGATTGACAGCCCTGTTAACTCTATCATCTGGATTATGAAAGACCCTACAATCCCACCTGTAGTTAAGTTAAAAGGTGCAGCACTTGCATCTGTTATGGGTGCAACTCTTGCAACTAAGACATCTACAGCTGAGCGTGTAAAAGCTGGTACAGATATGAACGCACTTCGTATCGTTCCTTATGCTAACCCATTCAGAACATACCCATTAGTAAATGACTATGAGAAGTTCAAAAAGTTAGTAGAAGAGAAGAACGTTGACTGCTACATTGTAAATACTGGTGATTTCATGGGCAAGAAAGTTCAGCCTAAGGATACACTTGGAATCCTTGAAACTATCGTAGAAGGCAAAGCAGAGTTCAAGAAGTGGGGTAACTTCGAGGATATCGAAATTATGGATTGGGAAGGATTTATCCCTAACCTTGATGATGCAGATTACAAGAAGGCATTAAGAGATGCTATGCAGAACCGTGTGGATGCTGTAGAAGGATTCGCAACAAACAAAGACGGTTATGACAAACTTCCTGATGAAGCTCTTGCAGCTCTTAAGAAACTTGTTGACGAACTTGCATAATTGTTAACAAAAAACAGTACCGGTTGTGGGACTGTATCATAAAAATAAAATGGACCGTCAAAAGTCCTGTAAAACAGAATCTGTAGCAGCATATGCTGTGGCAGGTTCTGTTTTTTTGTCCCTGTTGCAATCATTTTTTCTTTCTTCAATGCATAAAATGAAAGGAGTAAAAAGTACCTGCTTTTTAAGGAGAATTGTGAAATGGAAGAAAAAATAGAAGAAATTATGAAACAGTATCCCGTCCGGTTGGTTGCAAAGAGGAGAATACGTGGCGCAATCCTTTTGGAAACGAAAGAAGGCCTTTTTTCGTTACAGCAGTATCAGGACAGCATAAAAAAACTGGAATTTCAGGAACAGGTCAAACAGATAATAGAAGAAAGTGGGTATACGTACATTGACACGGGAATACCAAATGAAACGGGGGAACTGCTGACGAAGGACGGACGGGGAAACCGGTGGCTTTTGAAAAAATGGTTTCGTGCAAGAGAATGTAATTTGTATGATGAAAATGATATTGAACCTGCCGTGCGCCATTTAGCAAAACTGCACAACATCATGCAGGTGCCGTCATATCCGGAATCCGGAGAGATGATGCCGTTGCCGAAAACAGAAAAAGAGGTATCGGAAACAGAGAAGGTAATGTCGGAAACAGAAAAAGAGGTATCGAAAATAGAGAAGGTAATGCCGGAGAGTAAAAGCGTTACGCAGGCAATGGAGCGTCATATCCGGGAAATGAAACGGGTATATAATTACATCCGGAATAAAAAGCAAAGAAACGAAATGGAATTGTGCATATTACAATTGTTCCCGGAATTTTATGAGCAGGCAGGCAGCGTGCAGGAGTATTTTTCAAAAATAGATTGTGACAGCCTCTGGCAGAACTGTATTCATCAGGGCAGGGTATACCACGGAAACTATAATTATCACAATGTTCTGTTTCAGGAAAAACAGATTGTTACGACAAATTTTGAGGGAGCCGGCCTGGGTATCCAGATTACCGACCTGTACGACTTTCTGCGAAAAATTATGGAGAAAAATAACTGGGATACAAAGCAGGGCATAAAAATATTAGACAGTTACTGTCAGGTGCGTATGATGCAAAAAGAAGAAGCAGCCTTTTTATATCTGCTTTTTTTGTTCCCGGAGAAGTTCTGGAAACAGATAAACTTTTATTATAATGGTAAAAAATCGTGGATGTCTGTGAAAAACTATGACAAACTTTTGAAAATTAAGGAGCAGGAGCAAAAAAGAAGAAAATTTCTTACAGAGGCAAAAGGTCTTTTATTTTACTCGGGATTATGATAGAATAAAGTGGAATGTGTCTGAATTTATGGAAACAGACACGGATTTCGCATAAGAATACAGAAAGAAACGGAATGGAGTAAATATGTCAGGAAAGAAAAAAATGTACCGGATGCCGGTATGCTTTTGTATGTGCATTTTGGTTATGGCAGTGTTTTCTTCTTGCAGTATTTCCATGAACAGACGTCAGGGAAGTGTTACTGCCTCTCCGTCATCTGATGTACAGACCATGCAGGGCATTGTAATCAAAAATGATACGGAAAAAAGCCAGTTGCAGATACGCGATATGGATTCCGACATCATATCCACTCTGACATATGGAGCAACGTCTGTTATTACAGACCGTTACAAGACAGAGCAGGATGGAAGCCGGGTTCCGGTAGGGCAGATTTTGAAGGCGACGTACCGGACAAGTGATGCAAAACTGGTTACGGCAGAAGTACCGGAGGAAGTATGGGAATACCAGGATGTGACGAAGTTTTCTTTTGTCGCTGATGACAATATGCTGAAAGTAGCAGGAAAGAAATATCAGTATTCTGATATAACATACTGCAGTTCTTCGGGCAATGAAGTTGAGCCGATGGAGTTTAACAACCACGACATTCTCACGATACGGGGAGTTGGAATTAAGGTGTATTCTGTAGTCAGAACATCCGGCCACGGTTATATCCGTCTGACGAACTATGAAGATTTTGTGGGGGGAATGGCTGAGGTAAGCAAGAATATCATTGTTCCTATTTCAGAGAATATGCTGATTACTGCCGGAGAAGGAACGTATCGCCTTACCTTGTGTAAGAAAGGTGTTGCCGTGACAAAAACTGTGACAGTGCAAAATGACAAAGAAACTGTCGTTGATTTCAGCGATTATGTCGTGACGGGACGCAATATTGGAGAAGTTACTTTTGCAATTGAACCGGATGGGGCTGATTTGTATATTAATAATACAGCCGTCAATTATGACAAGCCGATATCATTGCAATATGGAAAGTATAATGTTACAGTATCGCTGACGGGTTATGAAACGTATACCGGTGTTCTGGACGTAGAAGAAGCTTCCAAAACGATTAATATTGATTTGATTGAAGAAGTAGCGACTGCGAGTGATGACAGCAGTGCGACAGCGACACCGTCTTCGTCATCTGCAAGTGATAGTAATGACAGTGATTCAGAAACTGTTACCAAGCAGATAGACAGCGACCACACGATTACTGTTTCGGCACCGGAGGGTGCAGAGGTTTATCTGGACAATGTGTATAAAGGGTTGGCGCCATGTACTTTTACGAAAGTGATTGGTTCCCAGACGATAACATTACGGGAAACGGGTTATGTAACAAAAAGTTACTCCGTTGATATTATCGATGATGACAAAAATGCAAAATTATCTTTTGCCGATTTGGTAAAGGAGGAAGCCGATTAACGTGTCAGAATACACGAAGGCATTTTCAGTTTTAGAAGACATTAATAGGAGGACAAATTCATGAATTACAAAGAAAACTATGAGGCCTGGTTATCAAATCCATATTTTGACGAGGATACAAAAAAAGAATTGCAGGCGATTGCAGATGATGACAATGAAATCAAAGAGCGTTTTTATACAGAACTCGAATTTGGTACGGCAGGACTCCGTGGAATCATTGGTGCCGGTACAAACCGTATGAATATTTACACAGTCCGTAAGGCAACACAGGGACTTGCAAATTATATTACAAAGTCCGGAAAAGCAGCACAGGGAGTTGCTATTGCATATGATTCCAGACGTATGTCGCCGGAATTTGCAGATGAGGCAGCACTTTGCCTGGCAGCAAACGGAATCAAGGCATATGTTTTTGAATCACTTCGTCCTACTCCGGAACTTTCCTTTGCAGTCAGAGAACTGGGATGTGTAGCCGGCATTAACATTACAGCAAGTCACAATCCACCGGAATATAACGGATACAAAGTATACTGGGAAGATGGAGCACAGATTACGCCACCACATGACTCCGGTATTATGGATGAGGTAAAAGCCGTTACAGATTACCAGACGGTTAAGACAATGGATAAGGAAAAAGCAGTCGCTGAAGGCCTTTATGAACAGATTGGTGCTGCTATTGATGATAAATATATTGAAGAGTTAAAGAAACAGGTTATTCACTGGGACAGCATCAAGGAAGTTGGAAAAGACTTAAAGATTGTTTATACACCACTTCACGGTACGGGAAATATTCCTGCAAGAAGGGTGTTAAAGGAAATTGGTTTTGAAAATGTATATGTAGTACCTGAGCAGGAACTTCCGGATGGAGAATTTCCTACGGTAAGTTATCCAAACCCGGAAGCAGAAGAAGCATTTGAACTGGCCTTGAAACTGGCAAAAGAAAAAGATGCCGACCTGGTACTGGCTACTGACCCGGATGCTGACCGTCTTGGTGTGTATGTAAAAGATACAAAGAGTGGCGAATATATCACACTGACTGGTAATATGTCAGGATGTCTTCTTGCAGATTATGAGATTTCACAGATAAAAGAAACAAAAGGACTGCCGGAAGATGGAAAGTTAATCAAAACGATTGTTACTTCTAATCTGGCAGATGCCATTGCAGAATATTATGATGTTGACCTGATTGAGGTGCTGACTGGATTTAAGTTTATCGGACAGCAGATTCTGGGATTTGAAACAACAGGAAAAGGAACGTATCTCTTTGGATTTGAAGAGAGTTACGGATGCCTGATTGGTACCCATGCGCGTGACAAGGATGCGATTGTGGCAACAATGGCACTTTGTGAGGCAGCAGCATATTATAAGACAAAGAATATGACACTCTGGGATGCCATGATTGCGATGTATGAAAGATATGGTTACTATAAAGATGGTGTTCAGGCAGTAACAATGAAGGGTATCGAAGGTCTTGAGAAGATTCAGGAAATTATGACAACACTTCGTACGAACCCACCAAAAGAGTTCTGCGGACACAAGGTTACTTCATTCCGTGACTATCAGGCTGATACCATAACAGAACTGGCAACGGGTGCTGTAAAGCCAACCGGACTTCCAAAGTCTAACGTACTTTATTTTGATATGTCTGACAATGTATGGATGTGTGTACGCCCATCCGGTACAGAGCCTAAGATTAAATTCTACTATGGTGTTGTCGGCAGTTCAATGGAAGATGCTGATAAGCAGTCAGAAGAGATGGCAAAGGCAGTTACAGAGATGGTTGCATCTATGTCATAAATTAATATTGTATATTTTTACAGGGATTGTTCCTTCGGATAAGAGAGGAACAGTCCCTGTTGTGTTATCGTGAATATCCGGGGGTGTGCTAAAACAGATATCTGGATATTTGCTAAAATGAATATTCAGAACGTGCTAAAACAGATATCTGAAAACACATAAAAATAGTGGATAACACTAGTGATTTATGGTAAAATAAAAGTACTATATAGTTGATTTCTGATTTTTGGTCATTTTATGGGAGACGCAGAAAAAGACAGTACATTACCAAAAAACTATGAATAATGGGGGTAAGTTATATGCAGGAAAAACTGGATCAATGGATTAATTGGGTTGAATATGATGAATTGCTTGCCGGTCAGCACAATGCACCACACAACCTGTTAGGTTTACACGATTTTGGCAAAGGACAGGTTTTTACCGTATATCGTCCGGCGGCACAAAAGGTTTTTGTGACAGACAGTGAAGGAAATCACAAAATTGAATTGGAGCAGGTAGAAGAGGGAAGTGGATTTTTCGGCCTTTATGTGGAAGGAAAACAATATACTTCAAGGTATCTTTTACATATACAATATGGAGAGAATGATGTTGTCGTAACGGCAGACCCGTATTCTTTCCAACCACAAATCAGCAGTCACGATTTGTACTATTTTGCTGAGGGAAAACATTATCAGATTTATGAAAAACTGGGAGCGCATCCGATGACAATTGATGGTGTGGACGGTGTATATTTTGCTGTATGGGCACCACATGCCAGGGCTGTCAGTGTAGTCGGCAATTTTAATATGTGGGATGGCAGACTGCACCCAATGCGCACGTTAGAAGTGTCTGGCGTGTATGAACTTTTCATACCGGGTGTCCAGGTTGGCTCTATCTACAAATATCAGATATTAACACGCACAGGCGATATTCTGATGAAATCAGACCCATATGCAAACTGTGCTGAACTTCGTCCAAACAATGCTTCTGTTGTTACGGACATTCGTGATTATCACTGGACAGACCAGAAATGGATGGAGGCAAGAAAGCAGGAAACCAGAAATTCTTTGCGCCAAAAACCGATGTCTGTCTATGAGGTACATCTTGGCTCATGGCGCAAGAAGGATGACGGTACAGAAGATGGTTTTTATACATACCGGGAAATGGCACCAATGTTAGCCGATTATCTGGAGGAAATGGGCTATACCCACGTTGAATTGATGGGAATTGCAGAGCATCCGTTTGACGGCTCCTGGGGATACCAGGTAACAGGATATTATGCACCGACAAGACGCTACGGCGACCCACAGGATTTTATGTATTTTGTGGATTATATGCATCAGCGTGGTATTTCTGTTATTCTGGACTGGGTACCGGCGCATTTTCCAAGAGATGCGTATGGTCTGGCTAATTTTGACGGACAGCCGTTGTATGAGCACCCTGACAAACGCAGGGGCGAGCATCCTCACTGGGGTACTTTGATTTTTAATTACAGTAAACGGGAGGTAGAAAACTTCCTTTTGGCAAATGGCTTGTTCTGGCTCAAAAAGTTCCACGTGGACGGACTCAGAGTGGATGCTGTTGCCTCTATGCTTTATCTGGATTATGGCAAGGATGATGGCGAGTGGCTGCCAAATGAAGATGGTGGCAAGGAAAATTATGATGCCATCCGTTTGTTCCGTCATATGAATGAGCAGTTTGAAAAACAGGCACCGGGTACTATGATTATTGCTGAAGAGTCTACGGCCTGGGCAGGTGTAACTGCTCCAGTTGAGTTAAAAGGATTGGGATTTTTGTTTAAGTGGAATATGGGCTGGATGAATGATTTTCTGGAATATATGAAACTGGACCCGTATTTCCGTTCCTTCAATCATAATCACCTTACTTTCAGTATGCAGTATGCGTATAGTGAGAATTTTATTCAGGTACTATCTCATGATGAGGTTGTGCATGGAAAATGTTCTATGATTAATAAGATGCCGGGTGAACTGGATGATAAATTTGCAAATCTTAGGACAGCATACGGATTTATGTATGGCCATCCGGGTAAAAAACTTCTCTTTATGGGACAGGAATTTGCACAGTACCGTGAGTGGAGCGAGGAACGGAGTCTTGACTGGGAACTGTTAGGTGAAGAGCGAAATAAACAGATGCAGGATTTTGTAAAAGAATTGAACCATATGTATCAGGAGTATGACGCTCTGTATGTCAATGATTATGACCCGATGGGATTTGAGTGGATGAGTTGTGAAAATGCCGAGATGAGTACGGTTAGTTTTGTCAGACGTGGTGCGTCGAAGAAAAACCAGCTGCTCTTTATCTGCAACTTTACACCGGTTCAGTATGATGACTTTATTACAGGCGTACCTTGTGCCGGTAAATATACTCAGATTCTTTCTTCGGATGACGAATGTTTTGGTGGTACCGGCGTAAAGAACAAAAAAGTCATTACGGCAAAGAAAGAAGAGTGTGATGGTAAAGAGTATTCTCTTGCAATGCATCTGCCACCTTTGTCTGTAACGGTATATCGTTTTGATTATAAAGAATAGAATATCAGGGCAGAAAAGAAACTCTGGATT
The DNA here is from genome assembly GCA_028724545.1 of bacterium. Classification (GTDB taxonomy): domain Bacteria; phylum Bacillota; class Clostridia; order Lachnospirales; family Lachnospiraceae; genus Butyribacter. The sequence goes on along the minus strand of JAQYCU010000025.1, from coordinate 13,745 downwards.
AGCAGGAAAATTATTTTAGAAAAAGCAGTAACGATAGAAAAAATAGTAATTAGAAAATAGTAAGTAAAAAATAGTAAGTATAACCAAAATAACCATATTCGGCAAAACTTGTGAAGTGACTCCAAAAAAGTTGTGCGAATATGGTTATTTCTTTTTTTCTGTTCCGATTCTAAACAGTTTATTGGTATTTACTGTTTCAGAAGAAATAGATATCAGTATGAAAAGTAAATGCTGCTGCATTTATTGGCAATGCAGTTTAAGCAGAAATATATCCCTTATAAGTCTTGCCTTTTACGGTACATTTTATGTGGTAAACATATTTTTTGCCACTTGTATAAGTGCGTCCCAGATATGTTACTTTTGTCTTTTTAGGAACGGTTACCAGAGATTTTCCGGATAAATCAGGTGTCTGGTAGAGTTTGACCTTTTTCGTGAGTGCAGTTTTTGTGCCACCCGGAAGGGTAGGGGCTGTCAGATAGGTGTAATCGCTGTAATAGTTTTTACCGTTTACCTTTGTGTAAGAACGGATAGCGTAAAAATATTCACGGTCTGACTTTAATTTGGTATTTAGCCAGGTTGTTGTTTTATTCTTTTTAATAGTTTTTACCTTGACATACTTTTTGCTGTTGTAGGTAGCTTTTCGGTAAATCTGATAGCCGGTTGCTTTGCTGTTTTTTGCCCACGACAGCGTAATCTGCTTTTTGCCGGATTTCTTTTTGAAAGAAGTTACTTTCTTCGGAAGAATCTTAAAGGTAACTGTTTTTGTGCCTTTATATTTTCCTAATCCTTTTGCTTTGATTGTGGCTGTACCGACATTTTTGTTGTTGGAGTAAACAAGACGGTAATCAACGCCTTTCTTTAGTTTTTCTCCATTTAGTGTCAATGTCGGAACAGGCTGGATGGCTTTTCCGGTATAGGTTCTGTTTTTTACAGAAGAAAACTTGGCAGTTGAAATGCTGGTAGCATTCAGTGAGTCAAGCGTAGAATCGGTGTACCAGAAGTTACAGTCAACCCGTCCGGAGATACCGTCCACTTTTCCACTGCTGCTATATTGCCAAAATTCATATTTGCCTTCGTATGTTGTTTTCGATGTATAATTGGCAAGCCAGATTTTGTATGATTTTTCCAGAGCAGCACCGTCGATTGTAGAGGTAAGGAAGCTTTTGCTGGAATATACGGCAGCAGTGTATCCGGCAGCTTCAATCGCATCACAGAATGCTTTACAGTTATTTGTGGCAGCTGTTTTGGAAAGTTTTGCTCTTACCATACGTCCGGATTTGTTGCTGTACTCAATATCATACGCAATCGGGAGGGTAATGTCGTAATCTTTTGCCAGTTCAATACAATATTCTGCCTCTTCCTTTGCTTCTGCCGTATTGATGGCTTCCGTATAGAAATAAAGTCCGACTTTTACACCGGCTGCGATAGCACCTGTGACATTGTCCTGAAACTTAGGGTCAGTTGTTAATGTGCCAAGTGAACTTCCACGATAGCCGGCACGGATGAAAGCGTAATCAACGCCGTCTGCTTTTGCCTTTACCCAGTCGATATCACCCTGATAGCGTGAAACGTCAATGCCGTTATATATGTTCTGGTTATCAAAAGCACTGGAATGTGTGTATGTAGAATCTGTAAAAGGACTGACAGACTGGCTGGTTTCCTCGGTGGCAGCGGCAGCAAAATTTCCATTGGCCGGAAGGGCAGTGACAGCAAGTGCTGCAGCTGTTGCAAGTGCTAAAAGGTTTCTTTTCATAATTCATCTCCATTTCTCTGCGTAGTGCAGTACATTCTTTTAAGCATTGTAACATAATAAAGAATATTTGTAATGTATTATCTAAGGTTATGATGGCATTTTTATGACAAATGAGAAGATTTGTAAAATTTATGCCGGATGTCAAAACTATATATCAAAATGTATGCCAGGTAATACAGATTTTTCAATTATTTTATACTATTTGTTTTAGTTCTTCCGGCTTGTGAATAAGGTATGCAGGGTGAAGGCTTCGCAATTCCTCTTCGTTACGGAATCCCCAGGTTACAGAAACACAGTCGAGTCCGGCGTTTGTGGCTGTCTGATAATCGACATCAGAATCACCAACATATACAGTAGTTTCCGGCTCGGCACCCAGCAGGCGCATCGCTTCAAAAACAGAGTCCGGTGCCGGTTTTTTCTGAATGCCTTCCCGTTCGCCTATTGCAACGTCAATATATTCAGAAAAATAATCTTTTGCCAGTTCCTTAACGGCAGCGTCATTTTTATTGGATACAATTGCCATCTGGAAACTATGTTCTTTAAGATATTGTAATAAGTCCATAATGCCGTCATAAGGACGTGTTTTTATCTGGCAATGTTCAAAATAGTAGGAACGAAAAATGTCAAATACTTTGTCAGTTTGTTCCACGTTTGTGCCGGCAGGTACTGCCCGTTCAATTAATTTGCGAATGCCATTTCCGACAAATTGCCTGACTTCTTCCAGTGTGCGTTCGGGATAGCCACAGGAAGTCAAGGCATAATTGGTACTGTCGGTCAAATCCTCTAAAGTGTTTAATAGCGTTCCATCTAAGTCAAAAATAACAGTCTGATACATATTGCTGCCTCCATTTTTTATTTTATAGCAATTATAGTATGCGTAGCGTGATTTCGCAACTGTTCGTTTTTAAAATCGAACATATGGTTGACTTTTTGGATTGAGCGTGATATGATAAAACAAACAGATGTTCGGATGTGAAATTTATTTATTTTGGGTGCTATTGGAGGGATTCATATGATTTTTCAGGAAAATATTACATTGCAGGAGAAACTGGCGATTCTTTCGGATGCAGCCAAATATGATGTGGCATGTACTTCCAGTGGTGTTGACAGAAAGGGAAAGAAAGGACAGACAGGAAATACATCGGCAAGTGGAATTTGTCATAGTTTTTCAGCAGATGGAAGGTGTATTTCCCTGCTGAAGATTCTTTATACAAACGAATGTATCTATAATTGCAAGTACTGTATTAACCGTTGTACGAATGATGTGCCACGTGCCACTTTTACACCGGAGGAAGTATGTACACTGACAATGGAGTTTTATAGAAGAAATTATATCGAGGGACTTTTTCTGAGTTCTGGAATTATTGAGTCACCCGATTACACGATGGAACTAATTTGTAAAACGCTTCAGGACTTGCGCAGGGTGCATCGCTTTAATGGATATATTCATTGTAAGGCGATTCCCGGTGCTTCGCCGGAACTGGTAGAGGAAGCCGGATGGTATGCAGACCGTATGAGTGTGAATCTGGAACTGCCGACAGCGAGAGGACTAAAAGAACTGGCACCGAATAAAAGCAGAAAATCCATTCTTACCCCTATGCGTCAGATTCAGAATGGTGTGGCTGAGAGCAGGGAATTGCTGGGGATGAAAGGTGGCAATCAGAGTGCTTACTGGTATACGCAGAAACGATTAGATAGACCGTTGCCGGAAACTACAGTTTCTGCTTTGGAATGTCAGGGAAAGAATACTGCTCTGTCTACATGGAAGCAACGTGATAAAAGCAGAGGGTTTGTACCAAGTGGACAGAGTACCCAGATGATTATAGGAGCAACTGGGGAAAGTGATTATGAAATTATGGCAGTAACGGAGGCATTATATCAGCGTTTTGATTTGAAACGGGTATTTTACTCGGCATTTATTAATGTGAATCAGGATGCGTCGCTTCCGGCACTAAACGGGCAGCCATCACTGCGCAGGGAGCATCGGCTTTATCAGGCAGATTTTTTATTGCGTTATTATGGTTTTCGGGCTGACGAGTTACTGACGGAGAAAAGACCATTTTTTAACACATATTTAGACCCGAAATGTGACTGGGCATTGAGTCATTTAGAACAGTTTCCGGTAGAAATCAATACGGCAGATTTTAATACACTGCTCCGGGTGCCGGGGATTGGTACAAAATCTGCCAGAAGAATTGTTGCAGCCAGACGGACGGGAAAACTGGACTATCAGACGTTAAAAGCAGTCGGAGTGGTGATGAAACGTGCAATTTATTTTATTACCTGTAATGGAAAGATGATGTATCAGTTTTTGAAAATTGATGAAGATTACATTACCAGACATCTGTTAGAAAATGATAAAGACGTTATGAAAGGATTTGATACAAAAGTAACTTATAAACAATTGACCTTGTTTGATGATTTCGGAGTGGAAAATTATGGATAATATATCAGAAAAACCAATAAGAATTTATCAGTGCGAAAATACGGTAAATGGAATATTAAGTGCGATATATGATGCAGGACTGTCGGGATATGGACACCGGTTTATCCGTATTCAGCCACAGAAAAGTGGCGAGGCAGATAATTTTGAACTTTTTTCGGAATATGTTATGAGTGATACAGATGAAAAGAAAGCTGAGAGTGTCATCACGGCAGTCAGAAGCAAGATTTCACAGCAGGCTTACTGGTATATGATGTATGTGCTTGCTTCGTGCTATTCCGACAGAGCAGATGCCGTATATCAGTTTATTACTTATGGTTTTACGATGGGAAGCAGAGTGTGCAGTGCGCTACAGATTCCTTGTGTGAAAAGAGTATTTGAAATACAGAGGGAAGTAGGAAATGAAGCACATTTTTTTCGGGAAATCCTTCGTTTTCAGAAAGTGCATAAAGAGCCGTCCATGCTATTTGCAGTGATAGAGCCAAAGCATAGGATTGTGCCGATGGTAACAGAGCATTTTGCAGACCGTTTTTTGGAAGAATGGTTTGTTATTTATGACAAGACGCATAGGGAGGCGTCCTTTCACTATGCAGATGGTAAATGGGAAATCCGGATTTTAACAGAACAGGAAGCCGTTGAATTGGAAAAATGCACAGAACAAGAGGAGGAGTATGCAGATTTGTGGAAAACATTCTTTGAAAATATCGCCATTGTGGAAAGAATTAGCAGAAAACGGCAAATGAATATGCTGCCTTTACATTATCGTAAGCATATGACGGAATTTGAGAATGAAAAAATCTACAAATGATTTGTGAAAAAGATTGCAAAAGATAGCAAAGAATTGGAAAAGGTTTGCAGGAAGAAATTGTAAATAATTGTAGAAAATTTTACAAAAAATTCCCAGTATGTTCTTTTTTCGACAGATATGTGATAAAATAAACATAATATATGTGCCTTGCAGTAAGAAAAATGATTTTTCGATAGCAGGGAAAATGGTATAAAATTTTCAAAGGCGCATGATAAGCAGACGGGAAGTAATATACACAAAGAATATAGTGGGGATTTGGATAATGAAATCAATTCAGTCAAAGATTATTCTTATCATAATAACGGCTATTATTGTGGCTACATCCATTATCGGTCTGACGGGAATTGCCAGTCTGGGAAAAGCTACCAATGAAAATTCTGTGCGTGAAATGAATCTGACGTGCAGTGAGAAAGCGCAGGAATTTAATACAGTTTTGGGAAGGGTCGAACAGTCTGTGAAAATATTGTCAGAGTATACGACAGATAATCTGGCAAGTATTGACCAGTTAGGTGCTGATTCTGAATATCTGAAGGATTATACCAATACTCTGAGAGAACTGAGCCTTACGGTTGCCAATGCCACAAATGGAGCAGTAGCAGTATATGTGCGCTTTAGTCCGGATATCACATCCTGCACGGATGGGATTTTTGAGATAAAGGATGAAAGTACGGGTAAATTTAAAGAGGAGCCGCTTACGGATTTCTCTAAGTACAGTAAGGATGATGATGAACACGTAGGCTGGTATTACATACCGGTAAATGCAGGACATGCAATGTGGCTGCAGCCGTACAAAAATAAAAATATTGGTATTTATATGATTTCCTATGTCATTCCGGTATATAAAAACGGAGAACTTTTTGGTGTTGTAGGAATGGATATTGATTTTGATTATATTGCAAAACTGGTGGATGATATCAAAATATATGATACCGGTCATGCTTTTATAATGGATAAAGATTTTACAATTGTGCATAGTAAGCATTATAAAACGGGAACGGTTATAAATGAATTAAGTGAAAGCCTGGCAGGGGCAGATACTGAAGAACTGATGCGTAACGATACGATGTATGAGCATGAACTGGACGGAATAAAGAAGAAGATGGTGTTCCAGTCGCTGGATAATGGTATGATTCTGGCAGTAACCGTTCCGGTGTCGGAGATTGATGCCACGAAAAACAAACTGATATTGCAAATTGTAGCGATTGCGCTGGTAGTAGTATTGGCATTTGTTATTTTAGGAATGTCAATTGCTGAAACTATTGTTAAGCCATTAAGAAAATTAAATGATGCTGCAAAGGAGATTGCAAAAGGAAATCTGGATGTTTCTTTGGAATGTGAATCCCGGGATGAGGTTGGAACATTAGCAAAAAGTCTGGAAGAAACCGTGCGTCAATTGAAACAGAGAATTAACTATATCAATAATCTGGCATATATGGATAAACTGACAGATACCAAAAATAACACAGCGTATCTGGCTGAGATTGCATCAATAGAAGAAGGAATGAAAGAGCAGAAGGAAAGTTTTGCCACATTTGTAATAGACGTGAATGGACTGAAAAATATAAATGATGCATATGGACACAGTTATGGAAATGAGTTGATTATTGCTGTTTCACAGGTGGCTGCAGACGTGTTTGGAAGAGAAAATGTTTACCGTATTGGTGGAGATGAGTTTGCAATCATTCTGCGCTTTACCGGCAGTTTGGCTAATGACGAAATGGAGCAGGCGTTTGAAGAAGGGCTGAAGAAAATCTCAGGAAATGTCAGACCTTCTGCTGCGATTGGCAGTGCTGTGTACGAGAAAGATATGGATAACAGCTACGAGGCAGTATTTGCTCGTGCAGATGCGCATATGTATGAGAAAAAGACGAAGATGAAAGCCGTTGGAGAAACCAGTAAGGTGAGGTCTGGGCAAGAAGAATTTTTTTAGAAATAAAGTTGCTCAATAACCTGACATATGCAAGAAAAAATTAGCTGAGCAGCCAGTTTGTATATGGGTTGTGATAAAAGGCGTACAGTGAAAATAATTCAAATTTCTTAATAAATAGCGAAAATGATTCAGATTCTGGATGAAAAAGACTCAAAATCCAGAGGGATTGACAAAAAGAAAATAGTAGATTAAAATAATACAGCATATGAAAAAGACAGGGAAGAGAAGAGTACATGATGGAAACTTTTACAGAGAACCCGGCTGCTGCGAAAGGGGATTGCGTTTCATGATGGAAAATGGCCTCGGAGTTGCGTACCGAAACAACCAGTCATAATGAAAAGGATGGTTGTCAGGCTACGACGGGTGCGCCCGTTAAAGCGTCACACTGTATCGTATTAAATTGCAGTGAATGAGGTTTCTGCTGTGAGGCAGAGATAAATTAAAGTGGTAACACGAGTAAGTCGTCTTTAAGAAAATATCTTAAAGGCGTTTTTTGTTTTTATTATTAAAAATGGAGGACACTATGAACGAGAAAAAAACATTTTATTTAACAACAGCGATTGCTTACACATCTGGTAAGCCACATATCGGAAATACTTATGAAGCAGTGCTTGCTGATAGTATTGCACGTTTCAAAAGACAGCAGGGATATGATGTCCGTTTTCAGACGGGTACGGATGAGCACGGTCAGAAGATAGAGTTAAAGGCAGAAGAAGCAGGAGTAACGCCAAAGAAATTTGTGGATGATGTTTCGGGAGAAATCAAGTCAATCTGGGATTTAGTGAATACATCATATGACAAATTTATCCGTACAACAGATGACTACCATGAGAAACAGGTACAGAAAATTTTCAAAAAATTGTATGAGCAGGGCGATATCTATAAAGGATATTATGAAGGAATGTATTGTACGCCTTGTGAGTCTTTCTTCACATCATCACAGTTAGTAGATGGTAAATGTCCGGATTGTGGCAGAGAGTGTCAGCCGGCAAAAGAAGAGGCTTATTTCTTGAAGTTAAGTAAATATGCAGACCGTTTGATTGAGCATATTAATACACATCCGGAATTTATCCAGCCGGAATCACGTAAAAATGAGATGATGAACAACTTTTTACTGCCGGGACTTCAGGATTTATGTGTATCCCGTACTTCCTTTAAGTGGGGCATCCCGGTAGATTTCGACCCAGACCACGTTGTTTATGTGTGGATTGATGCGTTAAGCAACTATATCACAGGACTTGGATTTGATTTGGACGGCAACAACACGCTGGATGCAGATGGAACAGACCTTTATCAGAAATTCTGGCCTGCTGATTTGCATCTGATTGGTAAAGATATTCTTCGTTTCCATACAATTTACTGGCCAATTATGCTGATGGCACTTGACCTGCCTCTTCCAAAACAGGTATTTGGTCATCCGTGGCTGCTGCAGGGCGACGGCAAAATGAGCAAATCAAAAGGCAATGTAATTTATGCAGATGATTTGGTTCGTATTTTTGGTGTAGATGCTGTCCGTTATTTCGTACTTCACGAGATGCCATTTGAAAATGATGGTGTTATTAGCTGGGAATTGATGACAGAGCGCATGAACTCAGACCTTGCAAACGTATTAGGAAATTTAGTAAACCGTACCATTTCTATGACAAACAAATATCTGGACGGTGTGGTTGAGGATAAAGGTGTAACAGAGCCTGTTGATGACAGCCTGAAGGCGAAAGTGCTGGAAACACCAAAAGCAGTAGAAGAGAAAATGGACAAACTCCGTGTTGCAGATGCGATTACAGAAGTCTTCTCTCTGTTCAAACGTTGCAACAAATATATCGACGAAACAGAGCCGTGGGTATTGGGCAAGGATGAGTCAAAGAAAGACAGACTTTCTACCGTGCTTTACAATCTGGTAGAAAGTATAACAATTGGCGCAAGTCTTCTGGAGGCATTTATGCCAGAAACAACAGAAAAAATTCTTGCGCAGTTAAATACAACAAAGCGTGGTCTGGATGAGATGGGTACTTTCGGAAAATATGTTTCTGGTACAAAAGTAACAGAAAAACCGGAAATTCTGTTTATGCGTTTAGACCCAAAAGAAATTCTGGAAAAAGCAGAAGAAATTAAGCAGGCCCAGATTGCAGAAGCAAAGAAAGAATCTGGCGAAACAGAGGAAGAGGTAATTGATATTGAAGCAAAACCTGAGATTACATTTGATGACTTTATGAAAATGCAGTTCCAGGTAGGCGAAATTATTGCCTGCGAAGAAGTGAAAAACTCAAAGAAACTGCTTTGTTCCCAGGTTAAAGTGGGCAGCGAGGTAAAACAGATTGTGTCAGGTATCAAACAGCATTATTCAGCTGAAGAAATGGTAGGCAAAAAGGTAATGGTTCTTGTTAACTTAAAACCTGCAAAATTAGCCGGTGTTCTTTCTGAAGGAATGTTGCTTTGTGCAGAAGATGCAGAAGGCAATCTTGCTTTGGTTACACCAGAAAAAGAAATGCCAGCCGGTGCAGAAATTTGCTAAGGAAACTGTAAAAATGTAAGCTGTCGCATTCACGAATTGCAATTCGTGAAGTGGCAGCTTTTTTTGTTAGGCAGCTTTTTGTGAAAGTGCTTATCCGAATAGCGAAGTTGATTATGAAGACGGAACACCAGCAGATGTATTTTTCTTTAAAAACTAGAGTGCGCATTTTTTTATTGACAAGTGAATATATGCATCATATAATAAAATAACTCTTTGCACTGCATTACATTTCGGAAGGAATGCGAGAACAACAGTACAAACTGAGCAGGCGATGAACCTTTTTGGTCATGGGGCCGGGCCACTTTTGCGGCAGCAGAGTGCAATTTCAGCACATCTGTGGGACAGTTGTATGTTTCCACAGATGTGCTTTTTTTTATATCTTTGGAAACAACTATCTCAAATGGGGTGCCGATAAGAGAAAAATCACAACTACATAAAGGTAGAAAAGGAGGATTCTTTTATGACAACCAAAAAAGAAGTAAACACAAAAACAGACGGAGCCATCATTGATGAGGCAAAAGTAATCAAAAATCTTTCACTGGTAAGTATTGCTGGAAATGCTATACTATCTGGATTCAAGTTTTTTGCCGGAATTTTTGGACATTCCGGTGCTATGATTTCAGATGCGATTCATTCATTTTCGGATGTACTTACAACAATCATAGCTTTTATTGGCGTGAAGGTTTCTAAAAAAGCAGCAGATGATACACACCCATATGGACATGAGCGTTTTGAATGTGTGGCATCACTATTTTTAGGTCTTTTACTTATGGTAACAGGCTTAGGCGTTGGTAAGGTGGGATTGAAAAACATCATTTCTGGAAACTACAGTTCCCTGACGGTTCCCGGTGTGATTGCTTTGATTGCTGCAATCATTTCTATTGTTGGGAAAGAAGCAATGTTTTGGTATACTCGTCACTATGCAAAGATTATCGGTTCAGCTGCATTTATGGCTGATGCGTGGCACCATCGTTCCGATGCTCTTTCGTCCGTTGGTTCTCTGGTCGGTATCGCTGGCGCAATGTTAGGTTTTCCAATTATGGACAGCATCGCAAGTCTTGTAATCTGCGCATTTATTTTTAAAGTGTCATTCGACATTCTCAAGGATTCAATTACAAAAATGGTCGATACCTCCTGTGGCGAGGACTATGAAACCGAAGTAAGAAAGTTTATCGAAACTCAGCCGGATGTCGTTTGCGTAGACAGGATTCAGACTCGTATGTTTGGCAATAAAGTATATATAGATACCGAAATTCAGGTGGATGGAAATAAATCGTTGCGTGAAAGTCATGATATCGCAGAACAGGTTCATGCAAATGTAGAAAAACAATTTTCAAATACGAAACATATTATGATTCACGTGAATCCTGCAGAATAGAAAGAATGGTTTCTTAAATAACTGCTACTAAGCGTGATTTGTATAGTTGGTAAATTAATATTCAGGATAGATTTGCTAATTATAGTAAGATGTGCTACAATGCGTTGTATTTACAGGGAGAAAGAATTATTTCGGATTAAGAGCGAAAAATAAATGTAGGAGCGAAAATAGGAACAAAAATTTTCAGGAAGAACAAAAAATATTTAAGATAATAAACTGAGGAGATTGGAATGAAGGATTCATTAGCACGTCAATATAATTTTCCACGATTACTGTTATTTGCATTTCCGAATATTATTATGATGATATTTTTGTCCATTTATACAATTGTGGACGGGATTTTTATTTCACGCTATATAGGAACAACAGCATTATCGGCTGTCAATATGGTTTATCCGGTATTTACGCTGGAAATGGCAGTGGGATTTATGCTGGCTACCGGAGGAAGTGCAGTTATTGCCATTCGTTTGGGAGAAAAGAAGGAGCAGGAGGCAAGAGAAAATTTTTCTCTGGTTATTCTTTCCGAATTTATTATAGGCGTGGTAATTGCGATTGTCGGAAATCTTTTTTTGGAGCAGCTGGTCTGGCTGCTGGGAACTAACGAAGCACAGTTTCCGTATTGTATGGAATATGGTCGCGTTATGATACTGTTTGCACCATTTTTGTTCCTTCAGACTGCGTTTCAGACATTGTTTATTACGGCAGGCAAGCCGACGCTGGGGCTGGCAGCAACCGTTCTGGGTGGAGTAGCCAATATGGTTTTGGACTACCTTTTTATGGGAGTGCTCTCAACGGGAATTGTTGGTGCTGCCGTGGCAACAGGCATTGGATATATGATTCCGGCTATTATCGGGCTGGTCTATTTTGGATTTTGCCGAAAAGGCAGTTTGCATTTTGTTAAACCAAAATGGGATGGAAAAATGATGCTGAAATCGATAACAAATGGTACTTCTGAAATGCTGACACATTTATCGGAAGGAATTTCGACCTTTTTGTTTAACTGGAATTTTATGAGATTTTATGGGGAAGATGGTGTTGCAGCAATTACAATTGTGCTGTATTTTCAGTTTGTGCTGGTTGCCATTTTCTTTGGATACTCTATGGGCGTGGCACCGGTTATAGGCTATAAATATGGTGCGAAAGACAAGAAGCAGTTAAAGAAAATCCATCGAAGCAGCATAGGATTTGTCGGGGTTTGTTCCGTGATATCATACATTTTGTCGGAAATATTGATTGGCCCGGTTACGTCCGTGTTTACGCAGACAGGCTCCAATGTGTACCAGATTACGTTAAGTGGATTCTGGATGTTTGCCATTTCCTTCCTGTTTATGGGAATCAGCATTTATGCATCCTCGCTGTTTACGGCATTGTCAGACGGTATGACTTCAGCAGTGATTTCTTTTGCGCGAACAATACTGTTTTTAATCGCTGCGCTCGTTTTCCTTCCAATGATTTTTGGGAGCGATGGCGTGTGGTTTGCTTTGCCGGCTGCAGAATTTCTGGGTGTGCTGGTGGCAGCTGTTATGCTGCTAAAGAATAGAAAGAAATATGGATATTAAGGGAAAGCATCAGGCGAGCAGAGGAACAGGTGGTTAAGTGAGAAAAATGCCGGGCGAGCAGAGGAACATGTGGCTGAGCAGGGAAAGCACCAGGCGAGCAGAGAAAACAGATGGTTAAGTGAGAAAAATGCTGGGTGAGCAGAGGAATATTTGGCTAAGCAGGAAGCATTAGGCGAGCAAAAAACTTTGTACAAATCGGGTGTCATATCTGTTACCAGTGAATATAATAAGAAAAAATAGAAAATGAGAGAGAATCGTGAAAAGCAAAACTATTTTTTCAATGTTGATTTTGAGTGAAACACCAGATGCAATGGCCATTATCAGGGGTGACGTGCAATATCCCGGATTAAGGGGAATTGCGAATTTTTATCAGACAAAATGGAAGAGTGGTCTGATGATAGAAGTAGAACTTTCGGGACTGCCGAATGATATGGCATATTCGCCACGTTTCCTGGGGATGCACATTCACGAAAACGGAAATTGCAATCAAGATTTTCAGAACATAGGGATGCACTACAATCCGACAATGGCAGTGCATCCTTATCATTTGGGAGATTTGCCTGCGATTTTAAATAGCAATGGGTATGCTTATATCGTTTTCTACGACGGATTTCTGGAACTTTCTGATGTAGAAGGACGTTCACTTATTATCCACGAAAGAAGAGATGATTTTACTACACAGCCATCGGGAGATTCCGGTGCAAAGATTGCCTGTGGCGTTATCCGACGGGAGTTTTAGGAAAAGGCAGGGCGGGAAGGGGAAGTATAAAAAAATGCGACTTATGAGCTGTTGGTAGATTTCAAAGTAATAAAGGCAGCAAACAGCGAGGTTAAGGAAACTTTTGTAAATGAAGCAGGAGAAAAAATAGAACTGCTATATTGAGGATATGATAAAACAGGGAATGTAATCGGTATGGGCTTTAGCCGAGATATCATGATAAGAGGATTTTTTAAATACCGTTAAAAAGACAGGTGTGTATTCAGCAGAGTAGCAAGAAATAGCAAAAAAGGGAAAATATTGTATCGGAAAAGAATTGGAATAGAGAGATTAATTATTAAAGGCGAGTCTAAAATGAAGGTTTCTTTGAATGGATTTTACTTTTATAAAAACGATGTTAAGTTGCTAGATTTTTTTGTTACTAAGAATTATAATTGTTTTAGGGATATGGCTAAGAATTTATTTAGTGACGTCATTATGTTGGGAATAGAAAAAAGCTGAAGATTATAGTGGCTCAGTTGTCAAGACAAAAATCTAAGATTTTTATAATGAACTGATATGGTTGATAAGTTACAAGGAGCATGGGGAGAATAGTGGAACACTCCCCTGTCCCATTTATGCTAAGCTACATACGGCATCAACAT
>JAQYCU010000024.1 GCA_028724545.1 bacterium | reverse complement strand
CACATCTTTTCCCTGGTCTCTGAAATATTCTGCAATGGCAGTTGCTGTTTTTGCTGCTTTATTTCGTATCAGAGCCGGTTTGTCAGATGTCGCTACTACCACAACCGAACGGGCCATTCCTTCCGGTCCCAAATCTCTTTCGATAAACTCTCGTACTTCTCTGCCTCGCTCACCAATCAAAGCAATTACATTGATATCAGCTTTTGTATTTCTGGCAAACATTCCAAGAAGCGTACTTTTTCCAACACCACTGCCGGCAAATATTCCGATTCGCTGACCTTTTCCCACTGTTATCAGACCGTCAACAGCTTTTACGCCCAAAGGCAATACCTCATCAATAATTTCCCTTGTCAACGGGTCCGGTGGCTCAGCCTCAACCGAATAACCGGGCATATTAGGAAGTGTTGAATGGTCAATCGGATTTCCAAGACCATCTAATGTCTTTCCCAGCAGTTCATCCCCTACTTTTACTTTCAGTGGTGCATTGGTATTTTCAACGCGGCATCCCAAAGCAACACCTTCCGTATCGTCATATGGCATCAGCAACACACGGTCATCACGGAATCCAACCACTTCAGCATTAATGACCTGATTCGTATCCTTTGTAATAATATGGCACAAATCATTTAACTTTGCTGCCGGTCCTATTGATTCTATGGTAAGTCCTACAACTTTTGCCACTTTTCCAAGACGTTTCTCATAGGTCTGGTTCAAAAGCATATTATATTTTGAAATATCTATATCCACCATACCAGTACGCTCCTTATGTTTTCTCTCAAAATGCCAGCATTTTGATATGTTCTTCCAGATTTTGCAATTGTGCATCCAGACTGCAGTCAATCACTTTATTATCTGTTTCGATAATGCACTGGTTCTCTGTCAGGCTGTCATCTTCCATAATTTCAAATTCTGACACCCCTTTTGCAAGTGCCTGAAATGTAGCTTTTTTTGCCGTAATGCGTCCAATGTCTGCTTTTGACACACGCAATACGATTGATTTTGTGCTTTCCAGATTTCGCATGGCACTGCCTATTAAATATAAAATAATTCCTTTTTTATCTTCACAAAGAATACCTGTCAGTTTACGGACTAATGAAATCGTCAAATCAGCAAAAGCCGGTTCTAAATTCTTTTCCTGCTCCTCTAACTCGCTAAAACGTCTTTCATATTCCTGCTCCAGTTCCTGCTGTCTTTGCAACAGTTCCTGCTCTGCCTGGTTTCTTCCATCTTCCAGACCTTTTTGCATTCCTTCCTGATAAGCTGATTCTGTAATAGAATCAACCTGTCCTTTGGCTTCTTCCAGCATGGCATCTGCCTGATTTCGTGCTTTCTCAAGCATCTGCTCTTTTTCTTCCTGCATCTGCTGTTCTACTTTTTCTCTTTCCTGATTTACCACATCATCCATATGAATAACAGATAAGCCGTCTTCAAACTCTGCCTGCATTCCGTCCTCTGGCAGCTGCTGTGCTTCCAAATTCGGAAATGTAAATGGTTCTGCCTTCGGTTCCTGTTTGAAGATGTCCGGAATAAATTCTTCTACTTTTTCATCCGAATCAATCACACGAGTTTCAGAAGGGTCTACATTAAAATAAACAGATTTGATTAAATTAGACAACGATTTCGTCACCTCCACCTCTAGAGATGATAATCTCAGCTGAATCCTCTAACTTACGTATAATATTAACAATTTTCTGCTGTGCTTCTTCTACATCCTTCATACGGACAGGTCCCATAAAGTCCATATCCTCGCGAATCATAGTAGCCAGTCTTGATGACAGGTTGCTAAAGATAAGGTTCTGAACTTCCTCATTAGAGCCCTTCAAGGCGATAGCAAGTTCATTGTTATCAACTTCACGCAATACACGCTGAATAGAACGGTCGTCCAGAGATAAGATATCCTCGAATACGAACATCTTCTTTCTGATTTCATCAGCAAGTTCTGGGTCTTCGATTTCCAGACTTTCCATAATATGTTTTTCTGTTCCACGGTCTACCGTATTTAAAATTTCAACGATAGAATCTACACCACCAACAATTGTGTAATCCTGATTTACTAAGGATGCCAGTTTCTGCTCTAATACTTTTTCTACTTCTTTAATAACATCCGGTGCCGTACGGTCCATCTGTGCAATACGTTTTGCAACATCCGTCTGCTTATCCGGTGTCAATGCCGAAATAATGGCAGATGACTGTGCAGCAGGCAGATAAGAAAGAATCAGTGCAATCGTCTGTGGGTGCTCGTCCTGAATAAAGTTCAGCAACTGGCTGGCATCTGTCTTACGGACAAATTCAAACGGACGCACCTGCAGGGATGCTGTTAATTTGCCAATAACATCCTTTGCTCTTTCGGCACCAAGCGATTTTTCCAGCAAATCCTTTGCATAGGCAATACCACCCTCAGCAATATACTGCTGAGCCAGACAAACTTCATAAAACTCATCTAAAACAGCATCCTTCATTGCCGGAGAAACACTTCTTGTATTGGCAATCTCAAGTGTCAGCTGCTCAATCTCATCTTCCTTCAAATGTTTAAAAACATTTGAAGACTTTTCAGGACCTAAAGCAATCAGCAAAATCGCTGCTTTCTGTACTCCTGTAATTTCCTCTGATTTTGCCATAATACAACCATCCTTTCACGCTTTATTTACTATATATGCAGTAAATAACTTTACCTTTTCATTCTATTTTATCTTACATATCCCACTCGTCATTCAACCAGTTTCGTAACAGCTGGGCAACGGCTTCTGGGTTTTCATCTACAAACTTTTCAATCATCTTTCTGGTTTCTGACTTGTCACTAAATTCAATATCATCCAATGACTGGTTCTCTTTCGTTGTTGCAAGCAACTGCTCGACAGAAAGTTCCGGTTCTTCTTCTGATACCTTTACCGGAGCAGTTCCACGAACTACTACGAAAATCAAAAGCGCGATAATCAGAACTGCCAGAATAATCATCAGATAATCAGCAATTCCTTTTGCATCATCTGTTTTTTCTACGAATTTTGGTACTTCGTATGCCATAACAGAAATCTTTGCAGAATCAACACCGGTTGCCTGAGCAATCAGATTAATCTCATCTGCCGAAAGCGTAATTGCCTGTCTGTCACTATTCTGTGCCATAAACTCATCAAATGTCATATTATCAAGCGTTCCATCAGCTTCCAGTGCACTTTCGTCATACACTTTATAACGAAGTGCCACAACAGCCAGGGAAGACTCATCATACTCTATCGCCGGTGTTTCCTGCTTGATATTTTCAACAGTTTCATCTGTCAGCAAATCCTGCAGTTTTTCAATTTCAAGACTGCTGGAAGAACCATTTCCCTGCTCTATAACATAATCCGTATCATCATCATTGGAAGCTGTTCCCGGTTCCCCTCCGGAGCCGTTTGCTCCACCTTCTGATTTGTAAGAATAAAAATTCGTCGGATATCCATATTCACGTCCCTCTGCAACGGAATACTTCTTCGTCAGCGTTTCTATTTTATTCATATTGAAACGAATACCCTGCGTACCAACCTGAATATCATTATACCCACTCTTGATTAACAGGTCTGTGACATTGGACGCGATCGTGTTGCGCAATTTCTCACAATATTCTGTAGAACCTCCGGTAATGCTTCCACCTAACGAATCTGCTGTAGAACCATTATAAATGCAATTTCCTTCTGTATCATTGATAATCACATGTTCCACATCGGTTCCTACCGCATTTGCCAGCCAACTTGCCAGTGCCTGTGCCGTACTTTCTGTTAACTGGTCTTTTTTTGATTCATCTACTTTGATACTTGCTGTAATGGAAGTATCTCCCTCTTCGTCTAATACGCTATATGTAGTCTTTGGAACATTAATAAAAACATCTGCATCATCAATAAAAGAATAATCTACCAGACTTTTTTTGATTTCTGACTGCAGTGCGAGGATTCTCTTCTGGCTCTTTTCGTCTTCCGTAGTTGACATAGAATTATCAAAAGCCTTGTCCCAGGTATAACCTGTGTCTGTAAGACCATTATCACTCATCGCATACAGTGCATCTGTCATATCCTTTTCCTGAACGTATAATGTCAGACCATCATTAGAAGAACTATATTTGATACTTTTCTCTTCCAGAACATTTTTCATAGCGCTTGCATCTTCTAATTTGCTAAACGTCTGAAACTTTGTCCATGTCGGTCTGGATACTAAATACGCCGTAATCCCAATCGCAACCAGAACCAGACAAATTACAGCAATAATAATTGTTTTCTGTTTGCTCGAATATTTTTTCCAAAATTCCACAATTCTGGTTGGAATTTCTTTCAATCTTTCCTGCATAACATGCTCCCTTAATATCTTTTTTCTTTAATCTTAGAACTGCATATTCATAATTTCTTTATATGCGTTCACAAAAGCATCTCGCACTGCCACCGTATACTGCAAAGAAACATTTGCTTTTTGCTGTGCAATCTGTAAATCATGTATACTGTCAGTTTCGCCAAGTGCATATTTTATTTCTTCTTCTTCTGCTGCATTGCTGTAAGCATTTGTTTCACTTACCAGTCTGACTGCAGAATCTAAAATTGTACCAAATGGACTCTGGTCTTCTTTTCCATCAATCAGAAGTGAATCTGAATCAGATGCCAGAGAAGATGTTATTGAAGGTGTTTGAAATACGGAATCGAAATCAACCCCTGATAATGCTGATATACTCATAACTTCCTCCTAAATTAAACGTAATTATTATTTGCCAATCTCTAAAGCTTTTAACTGCATATTTTTTGATGCATTAAACGCCGTTACGTTGGCTTCATAAGAACGACTGGCATCAATCATATCTGTCATTTCCGTTACGGTATTGACATTCGGATATGTTACATAACCATTTTCATCTGCATCCGGATGAGATGGGTCATAAACCATCCGGCACTCTGTTTCATCATCTTCTATAATCTCTGTGATTTTAACACCCTTTCCTACATAGCCGGTAGTTCCCAGCAATGTTTCCTGAAAAGAAGGATATCCTTTTTCGTGAAAGATGACAGATTTTCTTTTATAAATATTTCCATCTGCATCTCTGGTCGAATTTACATTTGCTATATTTTCTGAAATAATATCTAATCTTGTTCTTTGTGCTGTCATACCTGACGCACTAATATCCATACCTGAAAATACTCCCATATGTACCTCCTAGCCTTACTCCATATTATGAATTTCCTTTTGTTACCATTTTTAATCTTGAAAATTCCTGGGAAACGGAATCTATCATGGTGTAATACTTAATCTGGTTTTTTGCCAGTTCTGCATTTTCCGTATCAATATCTACGTTATTGCCGTCCAAACGATAACTGACGGTTGCATAATCTGTATATGTCGTTGCATTTAATGCATCCAGTTCTGCGTTTGCCACTTCATCATCCAGAGAGTCTGTATAGCCAAGTTCTCCCATAAGATATTCCTCAAACTGGACATCTTCCCGTTTGAATCCCGGCGTGTCAACATTTGCTATATTATTTGCAAGTACAGAGTTTCTCGTCCATCCTGCGTCGCATGCCTTTTCAAGTACATTGATGTAATCAAATGCGCCTGTCTTTGTCATATCAAAACTCCTTTCAACCCTTATTTGCATAAATTCCCTAGTCTTACATATATAAGTATAGAGAAAAACGGAGAAATTACAAGAGGAATTGAAAAATATTTGAAAAAACCTCATGTCGTTTCACAAATTTCAAATATCTTTCAATTCCTCTCTGAATCCATTCATCCCTATTCATTTGCCTGCAATTCTTTATCCATATATTGCTTAATCTGGTCGTATGTAAATAAATCGTTTAATACTTTTACGGTAGTTCCTTTCATTCCGGAAGATTTTGTCTGTATTACTCCTGCACTCTCACACTTTTTGAGGGCATTGACAATTACGGAACGTGTCATTCCTATTTGGTCAGCCAGACGGCTGGTAACCAAAATACCTTCGTAACTTCCATCCAGTTCTTTTAATACTGTCAGCACGGCCTTTGTTTCCAGTCGTGAAAGTGTCTTTAACGCAGCTGTAACATCCTGTGCCTTATGATATTCTTCCGAAGTTTCCTCAGACTCTGCCCTTTGCATCGCCAGACCAATTACAGTTGTACTGTATTCTGCCAGAATAATATCATCTATGGAAAATGGTTCTGCATGCCGGTAAACAAATAAGGTTCCCAGACGACTTCCTGCCATACTGACCGGCGCAATCATAGCCTGATATTCTGACACGTTTTCAAAAGAAAATCCCAGCGTCAGCAGGTTTACATTTTCCTGTGTGGACAATATATTGCTGAATCGCATCTGTAAAGACTCTTCAATATAATCTCCGTACTGAACCTTCTCCAGTTGTGGAATCACCTGAATATCTTTTTTCTTTTTCAGTCCCAGCACTTTTCCTTTTCTGCTGACCAAAACAACATTTACTTCCAAAGTCTGGGAGAGAATCCTGCAAAAATCCGTAAAATCTACCGTTTCCGATTCTTTTGCATTTAATAACTGATTCAGTTTGCGCGTTTTATCTAATAACTCTAAACTCATGTATTTTACCTATACCTTTTCTTGACGATATACTTTCACCCTACCGGTACCGTTTTGTTTTACCGGTATCTGTTCACAATATATGTTATCCTGCTTATCCTTTTCTTACGGATATGCATTTACCTTTCTTCCGTATTTTGAACAGAAGTTTTATTTTCTACATATCCACACTGTTCATCCATACATACAATACGGCTGCCTTTTTCTACCATCGGTCCATGACACTTTGGACATTTCTTTTCGGAAGGTTTCTGCCATGACATAAAATCACATTCCGGATAACTGATACATCCATAATATCTACGGCCTTTTTTCGTTTTTCTTCCGACAATATCTGCCCCACATTTTGGACAGGATACACCGATTTTTTCTAAATACGGTTTTGTATTGCGGCATTCCGGGAATCCGGGACAAGCTAAAAATTTTCCATGTGGACCATATTTTACTACCATATTCCGTCCACATTCTTCGCAAATTACGTCAGTCACTTCATCTTCTATCGTGACTTCTTCTAATTCTTTCTGTGCTACCTGCACAGCCGCATCTAAATCCGGATAGAAATTCTCAACTACTGTCTTCCAACGGACAGAACCATCCTCTACACGGTCTAACAATCCTTCCATATATGCTGTGAAATTAACATCCACAATACTTGCAAAAGACTTTTTCATAATCGAATTGACAACTTCACCAAGTTCCGTAATGTAAAGATTTTTCTGCTCCTTTGCAACATAATGACGATTGATAATCGTTGAAATGGTCGGTGCATATGTGCTTGGACGTCCAATTCCCAGTTCCTCCAGCGTTTTTACTAAAGACGCCTCTGTAAAATGTGCCGGTGGCTGCGTAAAATGCTGCTTTTTATCAAACTGCACTGCCGTTAATGGAAGTCCTACTGCAATCTTCTTTGGCAGCACTTTCTTATCTACCTTATCATCTTCTGTCTGATAAATTGCTAAATATCCCGAAAATGTAACTTTCGATGCTGCTGATGTAAAACGGTACTCATCTGAATCAATTTTCACCGTAGTGGTCGCAAACTTGGCCGGTGCCATACGGCTTGCCAGAAATCTTTTCCAAATCAGCTGATATAACCGGAACTGGTCCCTGGAAAGCGTGTCTTTCACAGAAGATGGTGTAATATCAACATAGGTCGGACGAATCGCCTCATGGGCATCCTGAATTTTTTTCTTGCTCTTTTCCTGCTTTTCACCAACTGCCTGATAATCGGCACCATAATTTTCTTCTATATAGTCATATGCCATCTTCTTGGCATCTTCCGAAATTCTGGTAGAATCTGTTCTCAAATATGTTATCAGACCGACTGTTCCTCTTCCTTTTACGGCAACACCTTCATAAAGGCTCTGTGCCAGCCGCATCGTCTTCTGCGTTGAAAAGTTCAGACTTTTTGCTGCTTCCTGCTGAAGGGTACTTGTTGTAAATGGCAATGGACTTTTCTTCGTCCTTTCTGTTTCTTTCATATCAGAAATTACAAAATCTGACTGCTGCAGTTTATCTACTATTTCATTTAACTGCTCTTTAGAATCAATTGACATTTTCTTATCTTTTTTTCCATAAAAATCGGCTGTCAGCGTTTTTTTCTCGCCTTCCAGGGCAAACTCTCCTGAAAGAGTCCAATATTCTTTTGAAATAAATGCATTGATTTCTTCTTCTCTGTCTGCAATAATGCGCAATGTAACAGACTGTACACGACCTGCACTAAGACCTCTCTTTACTTTTGCCCAGAGTACCGGACTAATCTGATAACCTACCAGACGGTCCAGCACACGTCTTGCCTGCTGTGCATCCACCAGATTCATATCTATTTTTCTTGCCTGCTTAATAGACTGCTTTACTGCATTTTTTGTGATTTCATTAAAAGTAATACGGCTGGTATTTTTTTCATTTAATTTTAGTGCATGAAATAAATGCCATGAAATCGCTTCTCCCTCACGGTCCGGGTCAGTTGCAAGATAAATTTTATCGGCTTTTTTTACTTCACGCCGAAGTTTTGCCAGCAATTCTCCCTTTCCACGAATCGTAATATATTTCGGTTCAAAATCATTTTCCACATCAATTCCAAGCTGACTTTTTGGCAAATCCCTGACATGACCGTTAGAAGCAACCACTTCATACGAACTTCCCAAAAACTTTTTAATTGTCGTTGCTTTTGAAGGAGACTCAACGATTACAAGATTTTTTGCCATTTTACTACCTTCCTTTCAACCCTTTATCCGCTTTATAATTTTATTGCGTAATAATTATTTCCTATGGACTGTACCAGCTGCTTCATTTGCAAAGACAGCAGTATTTCCATTATCTGTTGTAATTCTAACCCTGTTTCATCTGCAATCTGTGAGATATGAACAGGCTCTAAACTTAAAATAGCATACACTATTTTTTCTGCTGTTTCAAGCATAACCTCAGAATTTTTCTTTCTTTCGGTTGCATCCATATCAAAAAACAGGCCAAGTCCGTCCAGAATATCCCTTACTTTTGTCACTAAAGCAGCTCCGTTCTGAATAAGCTGATTGCTGCCTTCAAACTGTGAATCCGTAATGCTTCCCGGCAGCACAAATATTTCTTTTCCCTGCTCTAAACCTGCTTCTGCCGTAATCAGGGAACCACTCCCCTTTTTTGCACTGATTACTAAAATACCATCGGAAAGTCCACTGATAATCCTGTTACGCATTGGAAAATGATATGGCATGGATGGTGTTTTTATGGGAAATTCTGAAATTACACCACCATTTTCCTGCATTAACATATATTCTTCGATATGTTCTCTGGGATAACAGATGTCAACACCATTGCCAAGCACGGCATAGGTTCTGCCACGGACTGTTTCCAAAGCACCTCTCTGTGCCGAAATATCTACACCTCTTGCCATTCCACTGATGACCTGAATACCATTTTCTGCCAGTTCTTTTCCAAACTTCTGAGCCAGCTGTCTGGCCTCATAAGAGGCCTGTCTTGCACCTACTATCGCAACTGCAGGCATTTCCTTTTTGGGCAGATTTCCTTTATAAAAAAGACCATATGGTGCATCTGGAATTTGTTTTAAATTTTCAGGGAAATCTTCTTCCGCCTGATAGCAGAAACGGATTCCCTTCTGTTTTGTTTCGTGATACTGTTGTATGACATTTTCTTCTTTTCTATTCCAAAATATTTTTTCTTTATCTTTCTGGTTGAGATTTTGTATTGCGTCGAAATGGTTCTGATTTGCTTCAAAAATTCCTTTTGGAGAACCAAAGTACTGCAAAAGAGCCTCTATTTTACGACAGCCAATTCCTGGTATGTTACACAGCCAAAATGCATATAATTTATCTTTCATACTGTTTCCTAATCCTCACTCCAATATTTTTTATCGATTGTCCGATAACAGACTGCTTCTGCAATATGTCTTTTTTCAATTCGTGTGCTTCCTTCCAAATCGGCAATAGTTCTGCTGACTTTCAGAATTTTATGGTACACTCTTGCACTAAAATCCATTTTTTCAAACGCATCCGAAATATATTCCGATGCTTCCCGTGTCAGAATACAATACTTTTTTATCAGGGAAGGTGTCAGATGGGAATTATGAAAAAATGATTCCTTCCGGTAGCGTCTGGTCTGAATTTTCTGGGCAGCCACTACTCTTTTCCGTATGGATGCAGAGTCTTCCCCTGTATTATTTTTCTCATTGCCATGAAGTTCCTGATATTCTAATGGCAGGGTTTCCACACAGATATCCATTCTGTCCAGCATAGGCTGACTGACTTTTTGAAGGTATCGTTTAATCTGCCAGTCTGTACAGGTACATTTTTTTCGGTTGGGATAATATCCACAATGGCACGGATTCATCGCAGCAACCAGTTGAAATTTAGCCGGATACCGGTAATTCCCGTCTAGCCTTGAAATATTGACAGAACCCTCCTCTAACGGCTGACGAAGAATTTCTATGGTCTGACGCTGAAACTCCGGCAACTCGTCCAGAAAAAGCACACCCCCACTGGCAAGACTGATTTCGCCCGGCTTTGGAACCTGGCCTCCACCAATCAGTGCCTTTTGTGTAATCGTATGATGTGGGTCACGAAATGGACGTTCTTTTACAAATGGTGTAGAAGAAGACAGCAGTCCTGCAACGCTATAAATTTTTGAAATCTCCATTTGCTCCTCAAATTCCATATCCGGCATAATTCCAGGAATCCGTTTGGCAATCATTGTCTTTCCGGAACCCGGTGGGCCTATCAGAAGAAGATTGTGCATACCTGCCACAGCTACCTCCACAGCACGGCGAACCATTTTCTGTCCTATAACATCCCGAAAATCAGAAGAACATTTCTGGTGTCCGTCATCAAAAGGAGAAATAGTTTCCTGTTCCGGAATGGTTTCTGTCTGCAAAATGGCAATGACTTCCTGCAAATCTGACACACCAATAGCTTTGATTCCTTTTACTACACTGGCTTCTCTCAGATTATCCTTTGGCAGAATACAGTATTTTTTTCCATTTTCATACGCTGTATATACCATTGGCAAAATGCCGTGTACACTTTTTATTTTTCCTTCTAAACTCAGTTCGCCCAAAAAGACAATATCTTTAATAAAATCCTGGGAAACATACCCGAATGCCGTCAGAATTGCCACGGCAATAGCAAGATCATACCCTGTTCCGTCCTTACGGATGTCGGCAGGAGAAAGATTGACCGTTATCTTCTTCGGTGGCAAACGAAAACCGGCATTCTTAACTGCAATCCGTACACGTTCCCTTGCTTCCTTTACCTCCGAAGACAAATAACCTACTAAAGAAAAATTAGGCAGACCGTCTGATACATCCGCTTCTACCTGTATAATGCAGCCTTCAATTCCACGAATCGCTGCACAATAAGACAAACTATACATATTGCTCCTTTCACTTACCCAAAAAGGAGCTCCCTTGCGATATATTATACTACATATGTTATGTAATATCAATATCTGTTTTGAAAAAATTCTTATTTTATTTGTTTTATAAAGAAGTGCTTATTTTTCTATTTTCAAAAAAATTTATTTTTCAAAAACCTTATTTTGCTTTAACGGCTTATACTACTATTTATCCAGTATCTTCTTAATTTCATCCATAAAAATACTGACATCCTTAAATTCTCTGTATATAGAAGCAAACCGTACATAAGCAACAGCATCCAGTTCTTCCAGTTCTTTCATTACCAGTTCACCAATCAGATTGCTCTTAACTTCACGTGTGCCCAGATTAAACACTTCTGCTTCTACCCTGTCCACCAGACCATTCATCTCGGTAACAGAAACAGGTCTTTTGTGACAGGAACGGAAAACTCCACGTTCAATTTTTGTCCGGTCATACGGTTCTCTCGTCAAATCCTTTTTGATAACAACCAGTGGAATTGCTTCCACCTTTTCATATGTAGTAAAACGCTTGCTGCATTTATCACACTGTCTTCTTCGTCTGATAGATGCTCCCTCATCAGCTGGACGGGAATCAATTACCCTGGTATCTTCTTCTCCACAAAATGGACACTTCATAGTTTTCCACCTTTCCGTAACACAACAGATGCCTGTCGTGCCTTCATCTTATTCTGATAGTAAATATATCACGTTACCTGCAGACAATGCAAGTGTTAACTGCGAAGAAGGGATTGTTTACGCTACAGCTGTTTTTAAGGGGCATGTGATAAAACAGATTTCCTATAGCAGCACGCTCTCGCTTGGAAAAAAACACAGTGGTGCATAAGTTGGCAAAATACGCCAACTAAGCACCAGTGTTTTTTTACAGTTGCTTTCAGGAACCCCGGTTGCATCACAGCCCATTTACAAATTGGCTGCTCTAGAATATTCTTCTCTGTAATTACTTTCTACTATACACCAATATCTGTTAACCGGCTGTTTTGCCAAAAGTGTAGACTTGAAACTTTTCCAGCGAACCACAATAGAAATTGCCTGCCAGCACAGTCTTCCTATTCTATGAAAGGGTGCTTACAAACTCGCCAGTACTTGTATCCTGTTTTTTAGGATACTATGTACTGCTGCGTAGTTTGCGCAGCGAGAGCGTGCCCTTGTTAAAATAGGAAGACTGTGCTGGCAGAGACAATATTTTCACTCTCCCCAGTTGCATTTATGAAGACATTTTTCTGCGTCTACTTCCACAAGAATCACATCTGTTCCTATCCGTTGCACATCGCAATACGGGATAATATATTCGTGGTCCCGTCCCAGTATACCAAATATTTTGCATGGTCCGGGAATGATGAGTGCGCAGATTCTCCCTGTTTTCACCTCAAAATCGATATCGCACACATTTCCCAGACGTTCCCCATCACAAATATTAATTACTTCTTTTTCCCGAAGTTCGCATAACCTCATTTTTTCTGCTCCTAATCTCATTTTTACTATCATATGAGAAAAGAAACGGCATATTCAGTTTAAATACTGTTTCATCGATTGCAAGGCCTTTTTTTCCAGTCTGCTGACCTGCGCCTGCGAAATATGGATTTCTTCTGCCACTTCCATTTGTGTCTTTCCTTCAAAATAGCGAAGCTGTATAATCCTGTGTTCCCTGCCAGACAGACGTTCAATCGCTGCTTTTAATGATATCTCTTCTATCCAGCAATCTTCTTTATTTTTCTTGTCACTAATCTGGTCCATAATATGCAGTGTATCCCCACTTTCCCCAAAAACCGGCTCATACAAAGAAACCGGATTTTGAATGGCATCCAGTGCAACCACTATATTCTCGGGTGTCGTCCCGATTTTTTTTGCAATTTCTTCTACAGTAGGCTCTTTATCATTTTCCTTCATCATCGCTTCTTTCGCATATATTGCCTTATATGCTGTATCCCGAAGTGAACGGCTGACACGGATGCTGTTATTATCACGCAGGTATCTTCTGATTTCACCGATAATCATCGGAACTGCATATGTGCTAAATTTCACATTCATTGTCACATCAAAATGGTCAATCGACTTCATCAGGCCAATGCAGCCAATCTGAAACAAATCATCAATGTTTTCCCCGGAATTAGAAAAACGCTGAATAATGCTCAGCACCAGCCGTAAATTGCCTTTAATAAATTCTTCCCTTGCTTTTTTATCTCCATTCTGAATCTTGTCTATCAGCACTTTTTTCTCTTCATCCGTAAGGAGTGGTAATTTCGACGTATTCACACCACAAATCTCCACTTTATACATCGCCATAATGCTTCCCTCCGTCAAAGCTAATATAAAGTAGGATTTACCAAAAGAAATGAATTATACCTGCTCCATCTTAAGAATTTCTTTTTTTAACCGTTTCATAATCTTTTTTTCTAGCCGTGAGATATACGACTGGGAAATCCCCATCATATCGGCGACTTCCTTCTGCGTGCGTTCCCTGCCATCCGGGCTGTTAATGCCAAAACGCAGTTCAATAATGGCACGTTCCCGTTCATTCAGTTTTTCAAGTGCCATCCGTAACAGTCTTTTATCGACTTCCTCTTCCATATCTTTAGAAATAATATTTTCATCCGTTCCAAGAATATCCGATAGCAGCAATTCATTGCCGTCCCAGTCTACATTCAGTGGTTCATCAATAGACACTTCATACCGAATCCTGTTATTTCGCCTCAAATACATTAAAATTTCGTTTTCAATGCAACGGGAAGCATACGTTGCCAGTTTAATGTTTTTCAACGGATTAAAGGTATTAATGGCTTTAATTAAGCCTATCGTGCCAATGGATATCAGGTCCTCCACACCAATTCCCGTATTATCAAATTTTTTTGCTATATATACAACAAGTCTTAAATTATGTTCAATCAGTCTGCTTCTTGCTTCTTTATCCTGCGCACTGCCTAGTTTTCCTAATACTTCTTTTTCTTCTTCTGCCGTAAAAGGTGCCGGCAATATTTCTGCGCCACCAATATAATGAATTTCCCCGTTTTTGTGTGAGCAAAACAGTCCTCGAAATTCCGGCATTACCCGGAACTGAAACCGGTTTGACATTGATATCTTAAGCATAATTTCCTCCATTCTGTCTGACCATTACGGTAATATGAAATTTTGTACCACGGTAATTATCTGTTATTAAATATCATTTGTATTTCATTTTCTGTTCCCAGATTTTCACTGACAGCAGCCAGAAAATCTTTTTCCGTCCTGTCATCTGCAAAACAGATTTCCTCAATCCGATAGGCCTTCATCAATCCCTTTCCCCCTATGGAAGAATAAGGAATCAAAATCGGATTTTGTTCTTTTTCCAGTGCCATCTGCTGTGCCAGTTTTTTAGAAATTACGGCAACCCGTTCTCCCGTATACGGGCTGACCAGACTGTTTCCGGTATCAAATAATGCCCTTATCTGATATTCTTTTTTCCTATGTATGATTTTTGCCGACAAAACATTTCTTTTTTGATTTCGCTGCTTTAAAATTTCCCAGCGAAACAGAAAAAACAAAATGAATAAAATGACTACGGCTGTTATAATTTCCCCACATGCAATCCCCTTTCCCGAATGCGTCCATCGCGACAAAAAATTCATACATGCCCCGATACAGCCACCCGAAAAAAAAGCCAGAAACAAAAATGCAAGGAAATCACCGGCAAATACGCTTTTTCCTTCATACGGAAAAGAGAAAAAAACCAATATCATCATCTGGAAAACTGCACAGACTAACTGCCATCCATTTTTTCCCCACAAAAGCCACGTAGTTGCTGCCGAAAACAAAGATACGGCCAAAGATACCAAAATCATACAAAATATGCGGCTTTTCTTTTGTCGGACAATTGCCGTAATCATAATTAAAAATAAATTCATAATGAAGTTCAAAAAAATATAAACGTCAAGATATAAATATGTCTTCATTTTAACCTCCACGCCTTTATTTTAACTTCACGCATCTGCTTTCTACTCCCCTTGATGGAACCTCATTACCAATTCATTTTCTTCAATTTGTTTCTGAAGTCAGTATAACGGATAAAAACTGTGAAAGATGTCAAAAGAAGGTATGAAAAAAAAGAGTCATATTCCGTTCTTCGACAAAATATGACTCTTCTATCATTCTGATTTTAAATAAATTATTGTCTGGCAAGAGAAGTTTCTTCCCATTTTTTTACTTCGCTCTCTCCCAAAACAGTTCCACCATCCGTCTGAACCTGTATCAGAAAGGCATTTGGTATCTTTTTCTTTTCAACCTGCTCCTGTGTTGTATTTTCCTGGCTCTGCTCCTGCTGTGCCTCTGTATCATATGATATTTCTTCGGTAATCTGCATATGATTTTCATCTATCCATTCTGCCGAAAGGTCATCTCCCTGGAAGAGCACATAACAATACGGTGTAAAGCCCGTGCCTGTCACCAGATAACCTTTTTCGTTTTTAGAAACATCACTTATCGTAATTGCCTTTGTTCCCATCCGTAAATTAGTCGGCTGGTATGGTTTATTTTCATTATAAGCATAGTTCTGACCATATAACATATCATACTCTAAGAGTTTTAAATTCTCATGATATGTCTTCGTCTTCCATTCTGCCTGCTGATGGAACTTTGTAATATTTCCTTCGTGAATGCCCACCCGGTCAAGAATCTCAGCATATAACTGATAAGAACTCAAATTTTTATTTTCTTTAGCAAGGCCCATATTATCCCATACAACATATTGCGTCTGGTATAAGTTGGTATCTTTCAAATCTTCTTTTTTGATATCCAGACTTGGCAGATGGTCCCCATACAAAACAAGAATCGTTTTTTCCTGACGATTGTTCAATGCCGTAACCAGTTCTCCAATCATCTGGTCTACTTCATACAGCTGATTAACATAATATGCATAGGAATCTTCCATCCCTTCGGGTGCCTGGTTCACTTTGATTTTTGCATTTTTATCTGCCTCAAAGCCGGCATATTTTCCGTGACTTTGCACCGTAATTCCCATTGTAAAGTCCGGTCCCGTCGTAGAGTCCAGTTTATTGATAATTTCCTGCGTCAGGGTTTTATCTTTTTTCCATCCGTTTGGATTATCTTCCAGTCCATTCATAAATTCCATAGAAGTAAATGTATCAAAGCCAAGATTGGCAAATACTTTGTTTCTTCCATAAAAAGTACCTTCGTTATTATGAACACAATGACTGCTGTAACCCAGCGATTTCAAATCATAGCAAATACTTTCTGAAGTAGTATCACGCAAAACCGTTTTGTACGGATATTCCGATGTTCCAAAGTCCTTCTGGCTCATTCCGGTAAGCACTTCAAATTCTGTATTTACTGTTCCTGCTCCGACAGTCGGCACCGTCAGAAGACCACCGGAATACTTCTGCTGTAAATTATGAAAATTCGGAATTGCATCCTCTGACAATTTCAGGGATTTCAAGGTATCCACATCAAAAAATGATTCTAACTGCACAAAAATAATATTTGGTTTTACCGTGTTTGTCTTTTCGCTTTGCTGTAAACCGGAAATCACTTTCTGTACACTTTCCTTAGAGTAATCCTCCGGTTTAGAAATACCCGTATCAATAATACTGTTGGTAAAACAATATACAAAACCATAATTTTCATATGCCTCGGAAATATTGGTATATTTTGTTGACAATGCCTGCACAGAATTGCTCTTGCTTTTTAAAATAAAAATTGCCATTACAATTAATGCTACTGAAATTCCGGCAATCACTAACTTTTTCTGCGTCATATGCGTATGTTTTGGTGCCTTCCGGTATAAACAGATAATACTGACAATTACAACTATGACAGCCAGTACAATCATCGCTATATTCTGCGCACTTAAATAGTGATTGGACACACTGAGCGCACTGTCTAGCAGCGTAATATCAACTGCCGAAAATGGCGTTACCCTGAAATTCAAAATCACAAAATTTACAATGCCAAATATCAGCCATACTGCAGAAATCGTAGTAAAAACAAATATTTCACGTTTAAAAAACATAGCAATGGAAACGGTCAGCATAATAATCAATGTATTAAATACAAATAGCGACGGCCAGTGTACCATATACAGAAAACCTTCTACTACTGATTTCCTATTTAGCGACTCAATAATCAATTCTAATACAATAGGAATCCCTAAATACCGTAATCCATATTGAATAAATTTCTCTATTGTTTTTTTGTCAAACCTTTTTCTATCCTTCTGTTCCATAGTTTCCCCTCTCTTACTCCACAGAATGGAAGCCTTTTTCATCCATAAAAATCCTGCCGGTATCTGTCACTACCTTTCAGAATACATCTGAGAACAGATGTAAATCATAACAAGAAAATAAGTGGCATGATAGTCCAGACTACGAATTATTATACCACTTATTTTTATATATTACATTACTTTTTTTACATGAATTTTACTTACTACTCTGTTACCGTAACCTGTACTTTCTTAGTAGCCTTATGATTCGCAGCATCTGCCACGGTAAATGTTGCCTCATACACCTTTGTGCCATTTTGTACCAGAGTGATTTCTAACTGTCCGGTAATATTGGCATTCGTATAAGTCTTTGCCGTAATTCCTGCATTGTTTAATAAATAGGCTCTTAACTTGCTCTCTAACTGTGCTGTCGTTGTTGTTTCTGTACATCCCAATGCTGCAGCAGATACATTAATGGATGACGGTCCGGAAATCGTAACAAATTCCGTAGGAATCAGATAAACTGTAATTGTTGTTTTATTTCCAGCCTGGTCATTTACCTTATAAACAGCCTTGTATTTATCCTCTGCACTTACCTTTGTAAGGGTAACTGATACATCTGACACCGTTAACTTTGTATAATTGTCTGTTACACTCTTTATCAGGCTCTTTGCATATGCTTTTGTAATCGCTGTCGATTTGTCTACACGATAAGAAGCATTATTTGCAATTCCCTTGATAGCAGGTGCCTTTGTATCAATATACGCTTTTGCTGTTGCTACAGCAGGCACACTTGCTTTCTTCGCTGTATAAGTAACTTTATATACATTTTTCTTAATCTTCTTTAAGGAAACCTTGATATATTTTGATGCCAGTTTCTTACCAGACTGTTTTACGGTTACACCCTTTAACAGATATTTCTTTGTTAACTTCTTCTTAGATGTAACATATACATTTTTGGTTCCACTAATCACCGGCATTTTCTTCGGTGCCGTTACTTTATATACGGCTTTTGCTTTTGCTTTTCGTCCGATTTCATCTGTCAGTGAATAAGTTACTTTATATGTTCCCGGTGTTTTGGTATCTACTTTCGATACTTTCTTTCCCCTATATGTGATTTTCGTCTTCAAAAGGGATTTTGCATTAAAACCGGTTGTATTCTTTGCCTTGACTCCTTTTAAAATGTTAAAAGAAGAATTGTAATCTACTGTCTGGTTTTTAACACCTGTAATAACAGGTTTCTTTTTATTCCACGGATTCTTTGGGTTGTCGGTATCGGTAGGGTCCCAGCCATATGTATATGGCAGCTTAATTGCCTTAGGTTTTCCTAATGGGCCCGGATTCTTGCTGGAATAAATCACAACCTTAGTACCGGACGGTACATTTTTATATATCCATTTTGCACCGGCTACTGTCAGACGCACACATCCGTGAGATGCCGTTGTTCCCAGTTTGTTGTACGAAGAAATGGAAAGCGTGGCCGGATTGTTTTTGCCAGTATACCACACCGAATGGAATAAGACACCACCATAAATTCTTGTACAATACTGTCCATAGCACGGGCCATCCAGTGTATGCCAGCGCAGTTTTTCGCCTAATGAATAGGTTCCCAGTTTTGTAGCCTGACCGGTGGAACAAATCAGTGCTTTTACCGGCTTATAGGTACCATCGCTTTTTTGCTTGTAAATGGTAACACAGTTTGCCTGCTTATTGATTTTAACCAGGTAATCGGAAGCTGCTTTTACAGAGTTCTGATAGCAAAGGCTTCCCAGAAAAATACCAAAAGTAAATGCAATCAGTAATTTAATTTTGTTTCGTGACTGTTTTGATACTATCATTTTTTTCGATAACCTCCTCAAAAAATCTATTACTATTCCGTCATATTTTTGTAGATTCTGGCAACTTTTTCTACTGGTCCTTTTGCCACAAGACGGCCACTATCCAGAATAATCGCTTTATCACAAAGTCTTTTTACCTGCTCTAAAGAATGTGAAACGAAAAGTACAGTAACCCCTTCATCAAACATACTCATAATCTTGTTTTCGCTCTTCTTACGAAACTTCTTATCTCCTACGGATAAAACTTCATCCAAAATCAAAATATCCGGTTCTACTACCGTAGCAATCGAAAAACCAAGTCTTGCTTTCATACCAGAAGAATAATTTTTTAATGGTACTTCAATAAATTCTCCCAATCCGGAAAAATCTACGATTTCATCAAATTTTTCATCCAGAAATTCTTTCGTATATCCTAATACCGAACCATACAGATAGATATTTTCTCTTCCGGTATATTCGGCACTGAATCCTGCACCTAACTCCAGCAAAGGAGCGATAACACCTCGTGTTTCAATCGAACCTACAGATGGTTTTAAAACGCCGGAAACGACTTTTAACAATGTACTTTTGCCGGAACCATTCAATCCTAAAACACCGACACGTTCGCCTTTTTTAATTTCAAAATCAATATCTTTAAGAGCCCAGAACTCATTATACTTTAAATCTCTTCTCAGAAATTTGATAACAAATTCTTTCAGGTTGTCTACTCTTTCCTGACTAAGATTAAATCGCATACCAACATTATTTACACTAACTGCGACATCTTTCTTCATAACAGCCTCCTATACATGCAAGATAAACTTGTCTTGCTCCTTGCAGAACAAAACGGAACCAAATATTAACATAACAACTGCCACAATAGCAGACGTTACACAGTACGTCATATTCATTGGCACACCATACAAAACAGCATCACGGAAGTTAGAAATACACATATATACCGGATTGATATTAAAAATCCAGCCATTTCCTGTATTAATAACACGGTCTGTCTGATAGAAAATAGCAGATGCATACATAATCAGCATGGTTGCTACCGTCCAGATATATTCAATATCACGGAAGAATACATTTAATGTTGCTAAAATCAAACCAATTCCGAGTGTCAGTACAAATAAAATCAGCAATGGTACAATCGCCTGCACTAAATACGGAGTTACTTTTACCTTCAGGACAGCTCCTACTCCAACTAATACAATTAAAGAAATAAGGAACGTCACAAAATTTGATATAATTGTCGAAATGACATAGATATATTTTGGTACATATACTTTCTTTATCATAGAAGAATTGCTGCTAATTGACTTT
This sequence comes from bacterium, assembly GCA_028724545.1. Classification (GTDB taxonomy): domain Bacteria; phylum Bacillota; class Clostridia; order Lachnospirales; family Lachnospiraceae; genus Butyribacter. Next base: position 117,009 of record JAQYCU010000024.1, on the reverse strand, counting down.
AATGCCGACTTGCTTGCTGATGAAAAGAAACTATATAACAAGCGTCCACAAAGAATATATACAGGATATTGTGGGTCGTCATTTCCAAAAAATGTTCCAAATACTAATGTCAATACCATCATCGTTAATAACGGTTCAATCAATGTCCATAAAATACCCAGATAGGAACGACGGTATTTTAATTTAATATTTTTCTTCACTAATTCAAATAATAAATACTTATAACGAAGAAAGTTCTTCATATATCTTTTTATAGCCATAATCTCTCCATCTTTACTTTCTGCATTTTGAAAAGAGTGCTTTTTTTTTGCCTTGAAATCACTCTCCAAAATACTGTTTCTAAAACTGTTTTTCATTTTGACAATACGCACATTATTATAACACACCCCCATAAAATGTCAACAACACAAAAAGAATCAAAACAATAACTGCTTTGATTCTTTTTATCTCATTTTATAGACTGCTTTTTTACCAGTCTTCTACATCACTAAATGCATTTACGGCATCTTCCGGTGCATCCGTCAGATTATCATCTTCTTCAGAAATCTCTCTGTCCGGTGTGTCATTTTTATCATCCAGAAGCGACTGAATCTGTTCGGCTGTCACCTCATCCGACGGCACTGCATTGAGTACTTCCGGTTCCTGATGTGCCTTTAAAGACTCCATCTCCATCTGTAACCGTGCCAATATCTGTTCCATCTGATTGTCCTTGTTATCAATCAAAACACAGTCTGGCTGATTAGCGCATGCATAGTATTTAATCACTCTTCCACTATATAATGCAACTTTTTCAATATTACAATATTCTGCATCACGTTTATAAGGAAGATTATCATACATTGTAACATGATAATCCAATGTTGCATCATATTTTTGAGAAACTATATTCATTGAACGGGCTGCATTCCCCATAGCACTGCCTCCTTCCTCATAATAAGCTGGGACAGTCATCTGATACATTGCCCATTTACAGCTTATCTAAGGATTTCTCTTTTAACAGTATACCGTATTTTATATTTTGATTCAATAACTATTTTTTGCGTTTGAAGCCTTTCTTTTTATGTTTGCTGGCATCTGCTTCTTCTTCCGGAACTTCCTGTTCTTCTCCATACATTGCTTTTTCAAATGCCTTTAATGCTTCTTTCTGCTCTGCATCCATTTTTGTTGGGACCTGAACTACTAATGTAACATAATGGTCACCACGAATCTGCTTATTACGCAATGAAGGAACTCCCTTGCCACGTAAACGGACTTTGGTATCCGTCTGCGTTCCCGGCTTGACATTATAAATCACATCACCATCGATGGTTTTGATACGGATATCTCCACCCAGTGCAGCTTTCGGGAAAGTAATTGGTACAGTAGAGTAAATATCTCTGTCCTGACGTTTGAAAATCGGGTCATTTCCGACGATAACTTCTACCAGCAAATCGCCTCTTCCACCACCATTTACACCCGGCTCACCTTTTTCACGGATACGGACGCACTGTCCATTGTCAATACCAGCCGGAATTGATACGGAAATATTTTTCTTCTTACTGATGTAACCGGAACCACTACAATCCGGGCAGCGTTCTTTTATAATCTTACCGGTTCCGTGACAGTCCGGACATGACTGCACATTACGCACAACACCAAAAAGCGACTGCTGCGTAAATACAACCTGGCCTTTTCCTCCACATTTAGAACATGTCTGTGGCGTTGTTCCTGCTTTTGCACCGGTTCCATGACAGGAAGTACACTCATCTTTCAGGACAATATCAATTTCCTTGTCAACACCAAAGCATGCCTCCTGAAAAGTAATACGGACTGATGTACGAAGGTTTTGTCCCTTCATTGGGCCATTATTTCTGGCACGTGAACGGCTTCCACCACCGAAGAAATCGCCAAAAATATCGCCAAAGATATCGCCCATATCCATATTGTTGAAATCAAATCCACCACCACCGGCACTACCGTCAAAGGCAGCATGACCAAATTGATCATATTGACGACGTTTATCCGGATCGCTTAATACAGCATACGCTTCAGATGCCTCTTTAAACTTTGCTTCGGCTTCTTTATCTCCTGGATTTGTGTCCGGATGATATTTTTTTGCCAACTTTCGATAAGCCGACTTCAGTTCCGAGTCAGATGCCGTCTTGCTAACTCCAAGAACCTCGTAATAATCTCTTTTATCTGCCATAATACTGCTCCCTGCTTTTTCATTCTATCTTGTATAGGCTACTGCAATAATTACAGTAGCCTATCTTCACTATATTTTCAGTTGTTATTTTTTATACTTCACGGTAATCTCCGTCAACAACATCATCAGCTGCATCCTGTGCACCCATGTCAGGACCTGCTCCTGCTGCACCCATATCCGGGCCGGCACCTGCTGCCTGTGCTCCTTCATACATCTTCTGGAATACATTCTGTGCACTCTGCATCAGCTGCTCTTTTGCTGCATTTAATTCTGAAACTTCTGACTCAGAAATAGATTCCGGATTTGTTTTCTCAACTAATTCCTTTAAGTGGTCAATATCTGCCTGTACTTTTTCTTTCTCAGCAGCGTCAACCTTGTCACCAACTTCATCCAAAGCTTTCTGTGTCTGGAATACAAGACTGTCAGCTTCGTTACGGGCATCAATGCCTTCCTTACGCTGCTTATCTTCTGCTTCATACTGTGCAGCTTCCTGAACAGCTTTCTCGATTTCCTCATCAGACATATTAGAACCTGCTGTGATTGTAATATGCTGCTCTTTACCTGTTCCTAAATCTTTTGCTGAAACATTTACGATACCGTTTGCATCAATATCAAATGTAACTTCAATCTGTGGCACACCTCTTCTTGCTGGTGGGATACCATCCAGACGGAACTGACCAAGTGACTTATTGTCTTTTGCGAACTGACGCTCACCCTGTAATACATTGATATCTACTGCACTCTGGTTATCAGCAGCTGTAGAGAAAATCTGGCTCTTCTTTGTTGGGATTGTTGTATTTCTCTCAATCAGTCTTGTAGCAACGCCACCCATTGTTTCGATAGAAAGTGATAATGGTGTTACATCAAGAAGAAGGATGTCGCCGGCACCTGCATCACCTGCAAGTTTACCACCCTGAACGGAAGCACCAAGTGCAACACACTCATCTGGGTTTAATGATTTGCTTGGCTCATGACCTGTCAGCTGTTTTACCTTATCCTGAACTGCCGGAATACGTGTAGAACCACCTACTAACAATACTTTACCAAGTTCTGATGCTGTGATGCCTGCATCACGAAGTGCATTAGAAACTGGTGTTGCAGTTCTTTCAACTAAATCATGTGTTAACTCATCAAATTTTGCTCTGGTCAGGTTCATATCGAAATGTTTTGGACCTTCAGCTGTTGCCGTAATAAATGGCAGGTTAATATTTGTCGTTGTTGCAGAAGATAATTCTTTCTTTGCTTTCTCTGCAGCTTCTTTTAATCTCTGAAGAGCCATCTTATCTGTTGATAAGTCAATGCCTTCTGCTTTCTTAAACTCTTCAATCATATAATCTGTAATCTTCTGGTCAAAGTCATCACCACCAAGTCTGTTATCACCTGATGTTGCAAGAACTTCGATAACACCGTCACCGATTTCGATAATGGAAACATCAAATGTACCACCACCTAAATCGTATACCATAATTTTCTGCTCTTTTTCATTATCAAGACCATATGCAAGCGCTGCTGCTGTTGGCTCGTTGATAATACGCTTTACATCAAGACCTGCAATCTTACCGGCATCTTTTGTTGCCTGACGCTGTGCATCATTGAAATATGCTGGTACTGTGATAACTGCTTCTGAAACCTTTTCTCCTAAATAACTTTCAGCATCTGCTTTTAATTTCTGAAGAATCATAGCAGAAATTTCCTGTGGAGAATATTTCTTATCATCAATCGCTACACGATAATCTGTACCCATATGTCTTTTAATAGAAGAAATTGTCTTATCTGCGTTTGTTACTGCCTGACGTTTTGCAGGTTCACCAACTAATCTTTCTCCTGTTTTTGAAAATGCCACGATAGATGGTGTTGTTCTTGCTCCCTCTGTGTTTGCTACAACAACCGGCTTACCACCTTCCATTACAGCTACGCATGAATTTGTTGTTCCTAAATCAATACCAATAATCTTACTCATAGTGATTACCTCCAAATTAATAAAATGAATTTATTTTTTACTTATTTATTGTATCCGGATAACCGGGGGTTACGCTTTTAGTTGACTACCTTTACCATACTATGTCGGACAACGCTCTCCTTGAACATATATCCTTTCTGCATTTCCTCAGCAACGGTGCCACTTTCCAAATCTTCATCATCCACCATCATAACTGCATTGTGAAGATTTGGGTCAAACTCTTTGCCTACTGCCTCTATTGGCTGTACGCCTAACTCTTCAAAAGCTGTCAGTAACTGCTTATATACTAACTCTACTCCCTGTACAAACGGAGTATCCTTTTCATCTTCCGGTACTGCCTGTAAACCTCTTTCAAAGTTGTCAATAACCGGCAGCATCTTTTCGATAACCGTCTTTGCACCAACTTCAAACATCTGTGATTTTTCTTTTTCAGAACGTTTTCTGAAATTTTCAAATTCTGCAAGCTGGCGAACCCGTTTATCTTCCAAATCAGCAAGTTTTTCTTCTAATTTAGCAATATTTTTATCTTTCTTTCTGCCAGATTTCTTTTTCTCTTCCGGCTTAGCATCTTCTGCTTCATTTACTGCCTCTTCTGACGCGTTTTCAGAAGTTTCTTCCTCGTTTTTGTTTTCCAAAATTTCTTCTTCTACTTCTTTCTTTTCTTCTGCCACTTTTCTATCACCTCTTATACTTTCTAATTATTTTTTCTCTTTGAAGATGTCATCTAATTGTCCCATCAAAGAATTTAATGTACCCACAACCTTGTCATAATCCATTCGCTTTGGTCCGACAATACCGATTTTTCCATAAACACCTTCCTGGATTTTGTATGTCGCTGTTACCATAGAACAGTCTTTCATAGAATCCATATGTGTTTCATTGCCAATATAGACTTGAATATCATGTGTTTCATTATCGGCTTTATTGTCTTTGTCCGGAAGCCCCAGCCAGTTGTGAACAATCTGCTTTTCTTCAAAAGCATTGATAATTTCAGCAGCTTTTGCCTTGTCTGACAACTCAGGATACTTCAAAATATTAGTAGCTCCACTTGTATATACTTCCAAGTCATCTTCCTCAACCAGAGTCTTTCCAATGACTTCAAGAACGGAGTCAATTACCTGTGTATGAGCACCAACCTGCTCTTTGATTTTCTGAATCACTGCCAGATTCATATCTAATACATCTAAACCATTTAATGTCGTATTCAAAATGAAGTTTAACTTCACTATCATCTCTTCTTCAATGGTATCTTCAATATGAATCATCTGATTCTTTACAACATTGTTATCTAAGACAATGACGGCCAGCAGATTTTCTTCATCCACGGTTGTGATTTGAATAAACTTAACACGCTTTGTCTGATAACGTGGTCCGGAAACCATTGTTGCATAATTTGTGTTGGCTGCCAGCACCTTAGCAACCTGCTTTAAGACATCATCAATCTTGCCTGCCTTTTCTTCCAGCTCTTCCCTAAGGTTTTCTACTTCACTGGTCTTTGCATCCAACATCGTATCTACATAAAGGCGATAACCTTTATCAGAAGGAATTCGCCCTGCTGATGTATGAGGCTGGATAATATATCCCATTTCTTCCAAATCAGACATTTCATTGCGAATCGTTGCTGAACTCAGGTTCAAATCCGAATATTTTGAAATCGTACGGGAACCAACCGGCTCGCCTGTATCAAGATAAGTACGGATAATTGCCTGCAGAATCTTTAACTTTCTTTCGTCTAACTCCATGCAACCTCTCCCTTCTGTTTTTGTTAGCACTCAATAATGTAGAGTGCTAATTTCTATCTAGTACGATAACACGCATTATATTTCTTGTCAAGTTTTTTCTCAAATTTCTTTTATTTTTTTTCCTGTTTGACGATAAATATACATATGGTATACTATTTTCGAGAAATTTATTCTGGCAGACACACTGCTTTCTATAAAAATGCAATGACTTTTCCTTTCAAAATATGCCATTGTACTTTTATAGAAATAATACGCATTTTATAGGATAGAACACAGAAAGGCATGGTAATTTATGGAACAGCGCGTTAATCCACTTCAGACAAATCAGAATAAACAATCCGGCAACAGTACACAGCACGCAGCACAACGCCGGATTGCCAATCAGCACAATGCTTCTTCCCAGCCCGGCAGAACCGTTGGAATGTCAAGCAATTACGGCGTAGCCAGAGGTGCTTCTTCCCTGCATGTGGGCGATATTCTGCGTGGTGAAATTACAGATTTAAGAAACAATGAAATTTCTATCACATTGGAAAATAATACAATTGTGCGTGGATGCATTCCAGACAGTGCAACCTATGCCATCGGACAGACACGCGCATTTCGCCTGATTGATATTGCTGGGGGCACGCTCTATCTTGAAAATGTCACAAAGGGATATACCGATACTGAACGTACCTTAATCAATAAAGCACTAAGCGAGGCAAACCTTCCTGCCACAGAGCACAATCAGACAACAGTAAAAGCCCTTATGGACAATTTACTGCCTATCAACAGGGATTCCATTCAGAATTTAATGCAGCAGGCATATGACTGCCACACAACCGATATGAATACACTTGCTGTAATGAACCGTCTTATGATGGAAATTAACGAAGATTCTGTCCGTCAGTTCAGCAATTACCGTAATGATAACTATCAGTTATTAGAACAGTTACAGAATTTTTCAAAAGATATTCCTTCTTTATTAAGTGCACTGGCAGCAAACAGTCAGGCTGATGCCGTAGCAAACTTTGGAAAAAGCATGCTCTCTATCGGGCTGTCTTCTTCCGGTTCTGAGCCGGCTACCATTGCCCTTCTTCCGTCTGATGTGCAAACGGAAATTGCTGATATGTTATCCGATACTCCACTGACAGAGGATATCACGGCACAGTTAAACCAGAAAACATTATCTTTGCAGGATGCCGTAACACTTCTCCGGGATGCCGTATCGGGTGGTACCATAAAACTGCCACAGGATACTTCCCCTTCTGTCCTGGCTTCCCAATTTTCACAGTTAAGCGAAATACTGGAGCCGACAGTAGCAGACACTCCTGTCGTTTCGGAAAATTATGTCAAAAATATCCTTCAGTTATCCACAACTGATACTTCCGACGTGGGTGCAGAAGAAAATATTTCCAATCAGACTGCCAATGCAGAACAGGATGCCGAAAATATAGAAGGAAAATCAGAAAACAGGTTTTCTTTTGCCGGAAAATTGTTGCAGACATTATCAGAAAATGCCAAAAATACGTTTTCTGATACACTCAATTCTTTAAAAAGCAACACCGCAACAGATTATTCCGGTACTACAACAGGAAACCACGCTTTGGATACCTTAATAAGAACTTATGAAAATTACGCACGCAGCAATGACTTATTAAACAGCTATCTTTCCGATAAAGAAAGAACACAACTGGCCGATTCCTTACAAAATATGCCAATCAGCCGTTTCCTGCTGTCAAAGATTGTGTCCGGTGAAGCGACCACAAAGGAAGTATTGACGGTTATCTACAATACCATTTCCCTGACTGACAGCGAATCCGTACGCGCACTATTCCAGACAAATGTATTTGAAAAACTCTTTGCGCGTGAATTGCAAAGTTCCTGGACTGTTACTCCGGAACAATTACAAAAAGAAAATTTGTCCGATTTTTATACGAAAATGCATTCTCAGGTCAAAGAATACCGGCATCTGATTCAAAGTACACTGAGTGGTTCTGATTCCTCACAGTTAAGTGGTTTTGCAAAAAATATCGAACAAAATATTTCTTTTATGAAAACATTAAATGAAACCTTTTCTTATTTTCAGGTGCCTTTAAAACTGCCAAGTCAGGATGCACACGGAGATTTATATGTTTATACAAAAAAAGAGAAATTACAGCAGAATCCGGACAAGGCAAGCATTCTTCTCCATCTAGATATGGAGCATTTAGGAAAAATCGATATTAAAATCGATAAAAACAGACAGGATATCAATGCCGACTTTTTATTAAATGATTCGGATTCTGTGCATTTGCTCGAAGTCAATGCTGATATGTTAAAAGATGCTTTAAGTCGTCATGGATACCAGTGCAGGATGCATGTGCAGGAAAAAGAACAGCCATCTCCTACCGTAGACGACTTTATTAATACAAAAGTAAATACGCATGCAACGGCAGATATGAAACGCTTTTCTTTCGATATTCGTGCATAGATTATCTTAGAAAGATATAAAAAACCTTCACAAGACTTTTCCTGTGAAGGTTTTTCTTTTTATTCCTTTTTTTCGCTTTCTTTTTCGATATTTTCAAAGATATAGTCTAAAACAGGTGACAGACCTACAAATTCACATCCGTAGAATTTTCTGCCATCTTCCGTATTGCCCTGTCTGATAATCCGGACAACACAATTTAGCACTTCATCCTTTCTGGCGAACTCTAATCTGGCATTAAAATAATAACCAATCGGCAATGTACTTTCCGTGGAAAAGCCAATTCCACTTTTGGAAATATCATGCACTATAATCGGTGCATTGATATTATTTACTTTTACATTGTCCTGCTTAAAAAGTGACGAAACTTCCAGACTTAAAGAAACCGGTATTCTCTTTGCCCTTCTCTGCTCCATCTTTTCCATACTGGCACTCCCTCCTTTTGTGAAAGAACTAACACATACGCTACTTCAATAATTCTGTCAGAATCTGGTTGACCATACCAGGGTCTGCTTTTCCCTGTGTTGCTTTCATTGTCTGTCCAACCAGGAATCCGATAGCTTTTTTCTTGCCACTCTTATAATCTTCTACCGACTGTGGATTTTCTGCAACAATCTTCTCGATAGTGCTGCGCAATGCCCCGTCATCTGCTACTGTTTTTAGTCCATTCTCTTCTACATATTTCTCCGGGTCAATATTTTCTTCAAAAATCTTTTCAAATACTTCTTTTGCAACCGAACTGTTAATTGCCCTGTCCTCTGTCAGCTGAATCAGTTTTGCCAGATTTGCAGGTGCAAAGGAGATGTCTTCAACGTCCATCTCATGTTCCTTTAACAAACGCATGGTTTCGCCCATCAGCCAGTTAGCTGCTTTCTTTGGGTTGTTGCAAATTGCTGTTGTTTCTTCAAAAATATCAGCCAGTTTTTTATTAGAAGTAATTATCTTGGCATCATAATCCGGAATATTAAATTCCTTCTTATAACGCTCCAGTTTTTCTGTTCTTAACTCTGGCTGACAGCTTTTAATTTCTGCAAGCCATTCATCACTGATAACAATTGGAACCAAATCAGGTTCTGGAAAATAACGGTAATCCTGTGCATCTTCTTTAGAACGCATCGCATAAGAATATTCTTTTGCATCATCCCAACGTCTTGTTTCCTGAATCACTTTCTGACCTGACTCAATCAAATCTATCTGACGCTCTGTTTCTCCTTCGATTGCCCTGCGTATCGCCTTGAATGAATTTAAGTTTTTCATTTCCGTACGTGTTCCAAATTCCGTAGAGCCTGCTTCACGAACAGACAGGTTTACATCGGCTCTCATCGAACCTTCCTGTAATTTACAATCTGACGCACCCAGATATTGAATAATCAGACGCAGTTTTTCAAGATAGGCAATCACTTCATCTGCTGAGCGCATATCCGGTTCTGATACAATTTCAATCAATGGAACGCCAGAACGGTTAAAGTCAACTAATGAATTTTCTCCCCATTCATCATGTACTAATTTACCTGCATCCTCTTCCATATGGATTTCGTGAATGCCGATTGTCTTTTTGGTGCCATCTTCTGTTTCGATTTCGATTCCACCATCCCGGCAGATTGGCAGATATAATTGAGAAATCTGATAATTCTGTGGATTATCCGGATAAAAATAATTTTTTCGGTCAAATTTGCAATTCTGTGTAATCTTGCAATTTGTCGCAAGTCCGACGGCAACTGCATATTCTACCACCTGTTTATTTAATACCGGCAAAGAACCCGGCATACCGGTACATACCGGACAGGTATGGGAATTTGGTTCTCCTCCAAACTCTGTGGAACAGGAACAGAAAATCTTGGTTTTTGTTGCCAATTCCACATGTACCTCAAGTCCAATTACGGTTTCAAACTGTTTCATGCTTTCCTCTTTTCTGTGCCGGTGTACTTTTATGACATTCTTTGCAAAATGCTGTCCCGACACGCTCAAATTACTACTCTTTCATCAATTTCAAGCCATATTGCTGCAATATTTTAATCTGCCATAGGGCTGTGCACATAATCTCTTGTCTGTTCAAAAGCATATGCTGCACGAATGATTTTCTTTTCTTCAAAACAATTACCAATTAACTGTAATCCTATCGGAAGTCCCTTTGAATCTGTACCACATGGAAGTGAAATTCCCGGAAGTCCGGCAAGATTGACAGAAATCGTATAGATATCTCCCAGATACATTTTAATCGGGTCACTTAAACTGTCGCCAATGCGTGGTGCCGTTGTCGGTGCTGCCGGTCCCAGAATTACGTCATACTTTTCAAAAGCCTTATCAAACGCCTGTTTAATCAACGCTTTTGTACGAAGTGCTTTCAGATAGTATGCATCATAATATCCAGAACTCAATACGAAAGAACCTAACATAATACGGCGTTTTACTTCTGTTCCAAAACCTTCCGAACGTGATTTTTTATACATATTATGAAGACCATTGAATTCTTCTGTACGGTATCCATATTTCACGCCGTCAAAACGTGCAAGGTTAGAACTTGCTTCTGCACAGGCAATTACATAATATGCCGGAATCGCATATTCTACCAGGCTTAAATCAAACTCTTCGACAATAGCCCCTTTCTTTTCCAGTTCCTTTGCTGCAGCCATCACTGCATCACGAACTTCTGCATCCAGACCATCACCAAAATAATCTCTTGGAATACCAATCTTCATTCCTTTGACATCATCTTTTAATGCAGATGTAAAATCATAGGAATCACGTTTTACCGAAGTAGAATCTTTTTTATCGTGGGATGCAATTGTTTCCAGAACTGTTGCACAGTCTGTTACATCTTTTGCAACCGGTCCAATCTGGTCCAAAGAAGAACCATATGCAATCAGACCATAACGTGATACCGTACCATACGTTGGTTTGATACCGGTAACTCCACAAAATGAACTTGGCTGACGGATAGAACCACCCGTATCAGAACCAAGTGCATACGGACATTCTTCTGCTGCTACTGCTGCACAGGAACCACCGGAAGAACCTCCTGGAACATGTTCTGTATTCCATGGATTTTTTGTCGGGCCATAAGCAGAAGTTTCTGTTGTACTTCCCATCGCAAACTCATCCATATTTGTTTTTCCCAGAATAACTGCTCCTGCCTTCTCCAGATTTACTACTGCTTCTGAAGTATAAGTCGGAATGAAATTTCCTAATATTTTGGAACTGCAGGTTGTCAGCATTCCCTTTGTACACATATTATCCTTGATGGCTACCGGAACACCCGCAAGAGGGCTTGTCAGACTTCCATCATCAATTCCTGCCTGAATTTTTGCTGCACGTTCCAATGCACCTTTTGCATCAACTGTTACAAAACTGTTGATACTGCTTTCTTTGGCAGCGATTGCGTCCAATGCAGCCTGCGTTGCCTCTGCTACGGATACTTCTTTTGCCCTTATTTTTTTGCCTAATTCAACTGCCGTTAAACTCATTAAAGACATAAACCAATCCTCCTACTCTTTTTTCCTGTCATTCTAGATTGTCTTTGGCACAACAAAACTGTCTTCCTTGCACTCCGGTGCGTTGGCAAGCGTCTGGCTGCGTCCATCTTCATTTTCTACCACATCTTCTCGAAATACATTCTTTACAGGAAATACATGGGACATTGGTTCTACATTGGATGTGTCCAGTTCATTTAATTTATCAATATAATCTAACATCTCGCCAATATCTTTTTTGGCACGTTCCTTTTCCTGCTCATCCAGTTCTAATTTTGCAAGGATTCCTACATATTCGATTGTTTCGTCTGAAATAATGTTTGCCATATTTTCCTTCCTTTCTGGCGACTAGCCAAATAATCCGGTAAAGAAATCTGCAATTGCTTCAAAAATATTTGCAAAGAAATCTCCTACCGTTTCGATTAAGCCGCTCGTATCGACATCACCAAAATCGATGCCTTCATCTTTTAATTTATCATAAATTTCTTTTGCCTGTTCTGTAATGGCATCTACATCAATGTCTTCTCTTGAAACTTTTTCCATCATATCAACAATCTTGTCTACATCTTCGTCAGAAATATTCATATTTAACGCATCTGCTGAAGATGTAACAGCATCCCGGATATCTGTTGGCGTTGTCAGGCCATCAGAAAATACCTTTTGCTTTACAGCTGCTACCAGTTCTGCTGCCTGCTCTTTATCCCCCAGACTGTCTGCCAGTTCTGCTGTTGCAACCAGCTCATTTGTTGCCGTATCCATTGTACTTTCTGATATTTCCTGTCCTGTCATAGTAGCGTATGCTTTCATTGCTCCTACCAGGGCAGATGTTCCTGAAATTTCAAAAGGACCTGTAACCGTAACCTGGGCATCTGTCATACCTGCCGTTACCAATGCGTTACAGTACATTCCGGAAGTACAATATGTAATGTTTTCCGTACTGACATCAATACCACTTCCTTTTTCTGTTTTGACAATCATAACAGAAGAAAGTGCTCTCTTGCCAATCAGGGAAGCATCAATATAATCTCCAAGATATTCATGCTCTTCTTTGTTTGTAATTTCTATTGTTTTATAATCATCCAAATCTGCTTTTGTAATGCCGAAGTTATCCAGTACCTTCTGCTTGTCAGATGCTGACAAATCAGCACCAAACGCAATATAACGGTCAAAACTGGTATCTTCTTCTTCTACAACTGCATCTGCCGAAGCCATTCCACCCGGCACCAGTACTGCAAATGATAGTAATCCTGCCAAAATGATATTTTTGAATTTTCTCATAATCTGCTCCCTTTCCATATTCGGTTGCCTTTCAGAAAACTGTTGTTATGTTCCGGCAGTTTTCTGAATGAATGTAGCCAGAACCATACGGATTCTGACCACATTATTTTTCTTTATTTTGTAATACCTGCAATATCACAGATATTATGCTTTCCTTTTAGTCTGCTTTGCCACTTTTAATACGTTCCATTGCTTTTACCGTATTCTCGGCACTGCCAAATGCTGTCAGACGGAAATATCCTTCTCCACTTGGACCAAATCCTGAACCAGGTGTACCAACTACATTTAAGTCTTCTAACAGATAGTCAAAGAAATCCCAAGACTTCATATTGTCCGGTGTCTTTAACCAGATATATGGTGCATCTACTCCACCATAAACTTCATAACCTGCTGCAACCAGACCTTCACGAATTGTCTTTGCATTATTCATATAATATGCAATCTGCTCCTGTGTCTGCTTTTTACCTTCTTCTGTGTAAACAGCAGCACCTGCAGCCTGGATGATATAAGGTGCACCATTAAATTTTGTACCATGACGGCGTGCCCATAAAGAATGTAAAGAAACATCTCCACACTTCAAATCCTTTGGTACTACCGTAAATCCAAGACGTGTTCCCGTGAATCCTGCATTTTTTGAAAAACTTCTGATTTCAATTGCACAGCCTTTTGCGCCTTCACATTCATAAATAGAATGAGGTACATTTTCTGATGTGATATATGCCTCATATGCTGCATCATAAATGATAACGGCACCAACCTTTAATGCGTAATCAACCCATACCTGCAACTGGTCTTTTGTAATCGTCGTACCAGTAGGATTGTTAGGGAAGCAAAGATAAATAATATCCGGTGTCTCCTCTGGAAGTTCCGGACAAAAATCATTTTCCCTTGTACATGGCATATAAATAACATTAGACCACTTTTCTGTTTCCGGATTATATACACCGGTACGTCCGGCCATCGCATTGGAATCTACATAAACAGGATAAACAGGGTCACATACTGCTATCTTATTGTCTACGCTGAAAATATCACCGATATTTCCGGAATCACTTTTTGCTCCGTCACTGACAAATATCTCATCTGCCGTAATATCACAGCCACGGGTTTTATAATCATTCTCTACTATCGTTGTACGTAAAAACTCATATCCCAAATCAGGGGCATATCCTTTAAATGTGCTCTGGTCCGCCATTTCATCGACAGCACCGTGCAGTCTGTCAATAACTGCTGGAGCCAATGGTAATGTAACATCACCAATTCCCAAACGGATGATATTATCTGCTTTTTCCGGATGGGCTTCCGAATAGGCTGCTACTTTCTTTGCAATGTTAGAAAAAAGGTAACTTCCCGGTAATTTCAAATAGTTGTCATTAATTTTAAACATGCTGCTTTCCGCCTTTCGTATCATTTTTATAAAGAATGTCTTTCCTGAAAAGGAAGACACTTTTAGACATAAACATAATTATTTTACACGAAACGAAAGCGTATTGCAAGTATTTTGCCATACGCTTTCCATTTTGCTTTGTTATTCATTTGCTATTTTTCTAAGACGAAAACCTGCTCTTTATTCTTTATAAGGCTCAACCTTATCCTGGATTTTCTGATACAGGTCATTTTTCAGATTCTGGATAAATGCCATTGCTTCCTCTACAGGAACCATTTCCTTGACAGATTTATCTCTTGTTGTAATCTCAACACAGGACTCTTTTAAATTTCTAGGGCTGACAACAACACGAATTGGAACACCCAGCAAGTCAGCATCTGAGAACATTGCCCCTGGACGAATCCCCTCTCTGTCGTCATAAATAACTTCCACGCCGGCATTTAGCAAATCCTGATACAGTTTGTCAGCTGTCTGCTTTGTTTCTTCATCATCAGCACGCAGACAACATACGTGAACTTCCCACGGTGCAATGGAAATCGGCCAGATTGGTCCGAAATCATCATGATGTGCTTCACAAATAGACGCTGCCAGACGGCCTACACCAATACCATAACATCCCATAATCGGATACTGCTGCTTTCCATTTTCGTCTGTATACTGCATTCCCATAGACTCTGTATATTTTGTACCAAGCTGGAAAATATTTCCTACTTCAATACCACGCTGAATTGTAATGGCTTTCTTTCCACAGCACGGGCAGATACTTCCCTCCTGTATTTTGGAAATATCAACATACTCTGCTTTTTCCAAATCTCTTTCCAGATTTAATCCTGTATAATGATATCCTTCTTTGTTTGCACCAGCCACTAAAGAAGGGATTCCCTTTAATGTGACATCAAGATAAAATTCTGCTTCTTTTGCAATATCATATGGTCCGATATAACCCGCTACCAGACAATCCTCTTCCGTAATCTCAGCAGGATGGATTTCTTCGCCTACCAGGTTACGAAGTTTCGTTTCATTTACTTCATAATCACCACGCACAAATGCTACGACAAATGTATCATCTGCATTCTTCTGATATACAACAGCTTTGCAGGAAGAAGTCACATCACTCTTTAAGAACTTGCAGACATCCTCAATTGTCTTGCAGTCCGGTGTTTCAATACACTGTAATTCTTCTAATTCGCCTGACACATTATCGTCTATTTTATTTTCTGCTGCCTCCATATTGGCACGGTAGTCACATTCTGTACAAAGTACAATAGAATCTTCTCCAACCGGTGTCAGAAGCATATATTCGTGAGAGATATTTCCCCCCATCATACCAGAGTCAGAAGCCACTGTCACAACCTCTGGGATTCCTGCCCTTGCAAAAATACGGTTGTATGCATCATAACATTTGTTATAGTAACGCTCCAAATCTTCCTGTGAAGTATGGAAAGAATACGCATCTTTCATTGTAAATTCACGAACACGAATCATACCGGCTCTTGGTCTTGCTTCATCACGGAACTTTCTCTGAATCTGATATATCATAAACGGATATTTTGTATAAGACTGTGCATACTCTCTGACTAAATGTACGGCTGCCTCTTCATGCGTCATTGCCAAAACCATTTTTGAGTCGTTACGGTCTGTAAAACGCAGCAGTTCACTTCCTACCGATTCATATCTTCCAGATTCATCCCACAAATCTGCCGGCAAAACAACAGGGAATAATACTTCCTGTCCATCAATGGCATCCATCTCCTGACGAATAATATTTTCGATTTTTGCCGTAATTCTTTTTAATGTCGGAAACTCTGAAAAAATACCATTTCCCACATTTTTCATGTATCCGCCACGTACCATCAGTGCATGGCTGTCAATCACACAATCTGCCGGTCTTTCCTTAAATCTGGAACCAATTAACTTTGAAACTTTCATAATAACGATAAATCCTCCTTGCTGATTTTAAAAATATACTGCTTTTGCCGTATCTTTTTTCATAAAATAAAAACCCTAAACCGAATAAACGGTTTAGGGCGAATTTCTCCGTGTTACCACCTAACTTCAGACTATGTCTGCTCTCACTATAAGCCTATCACTTATCTGCCTATGATAACGGAGGCTGCCGATAAGATTTCTTCACAGAAATACCTGTTCCTAACAAATCTGTGCTTTCATCTTACAACTCATAGACTGGTTCAGCATCCTCCCATCAAAGCTTCGCACCATCCAGCTTCTCTCTGTGATTTTCAAATGCTTACTATTTCTAATCAACGCTTTCTAATCATTTCTATCATAAAACCAGAAAAATGTCAAGACATTTCCTGTACGGCTTTATTCAGGACTTCCATATAACTGTCTTCACGCAGTCTTTCGTTTTTCTGCAGTGCCAGCAATTCCTTTCCGTCCACAAACCGGACAGCATCTACCTCTTCTTTTTGCAATACACAATCTTCTATCGAAAACTCTTTCTCAGCAAAATAAATGTCTGCAAAACTTTTTCTCTTCTTCACTCTGCCGATAAAACGAATCTTCGCATTTGTGATGTCAATGCCAACTTCTTCCAATGTTTCTCTTCTGGCACCTTTCAGACTGTCTTCTCCACGAAGAACAGCACCTACTGTTACATCCCATTCTCCCGGATGGCTTTCTTTTGTGCTGGAACGTTTCTGCACCAGAAACTTTCCTTCGGGTGTATGCAGGTAAACATGAACGCAAAGCATATACTCTCCCTTTTTTGGTACACCTCTTTGCATCGTCTTTCCTGTCAGATTACCATTCTCATCATAAACATCCCATATTTCTGTCATATCTTCCTCATTTCCTGCTGCCTGTTGTTTACTAAATTCACACCCACAATAATTCTGACGATATAAATCATATTCCTTTGAAAATGCAATGGATTTCAAATACCCGTCCCGTTTCTTAAAATCAGAAACCAGATAACGCACTCCGTATTCTTCTTCCAATGCAAGACCAATCTCGTTTAATTTCTGCGCATTTTTATGTGGACTGACGGATAATGTTGTACAAAAATAATCAAATCCGTGTTCTTTTGCATAAACTGCTGCCTCTCTCTGACGCATTTCATAACACTGAAAGCACCTGCTGCCACCTTCTTTGCACTGTTCTAAACCTTTTGCCATTTCATAAAAACGCTCCGGTTCATAACGTCCTTCCACAAAAGATACCGGATATTTTACCGGTAACTGCTGTATCAGCCGTATCTGTTCCTGCACCCTTTTGTCATATTCTTCCCGTGGCGAAATATTAGGATTATAGTATAAAACGGTAATCCTGAAATATTCAGCCAGGTAACTCAGGCAATAACTGCTGCACGGAGCACAGCAGCTGTGCAGCAATAGTGTCGGCACTTTGTTTTCCTGTTGATTTTTTTCAATTATCCTGTCTAATGCTAACTGATAATTTACTTTATTCAAAATAATCCTCTTTTCTAATCTGTCATTTCACGCGTATACTATTTTTTACTATGACATAAATGCCTGCAACAGGTATGTATGGGAAATCACATCTTTTGTCAATCCCCACTGGTCCAGAACGGTTTGCGGAACTACCCCTGATAAAATGGCACATATCATAAACAGGAAGAGAAACTCTACCAGAAAACCTGCCACTGCGCCTCCCAGTTTATTTACTTTCCCTATAACCGGAATATAATCTACAATGTGCAGAACTTTTATAAGCTGATATAAAATAATCAGTATGACAAAAAAGCTGACAGCCATAATCAGATAATATGCCAAATTATCTGCTGCCATAGTAATACTTTCTTTTGCATAAGGAATTGACAGCACTTCTTTGCCTGCCTTTTTTTCTATCATTGGCAAAATCACTTTGCTTCCCATTTGGCTTTTTAATGATGTTGCAATGCCATATGCAAGCGCATACGCTATCAACATCGCAGCCAGATGTGCCAGTTTCATTACCAGCCCCCGGTGCCATCCTTTGATAATGGCAACCAGCAGGCAGACAGCAAATGCAATGTCAATCCAATTGCCTACTGTTAACTGCATTATAATACTACATCTGCCATATCATACAGACCGGCACCCTTTCCTTTAAGATATTTTGCAGCGACAACGGAACCTTTGGCAAAAACGCCACGTGAATATGCTGTATGTGAAAAAGTAACTACTTCATCCGTTCCGGCAAAAATAACATCATGGTCACCGACAATTGTGCCACCACGGACAGCAGATATACCAAGTTCTTTTTTGCCTCTTTTCTGACGTACCTGGGAACGGTCATAAACATATTCATACTGGTTGTCCATTGCTTCGTTAATAGAATCTGCCAATGCAAGGGCTGTTCCTGATGGTGCATCCAGTTTCTGGTTATGATGCTTTTCTACGATTTCAATATCAAAACCTTCTCCTGCCAGTTTCTGTGCTGCTTCTTTTACTAACTTGATTAACAGATTGACACCAACAGACATATTGGCTGAGCGCAGTACGGCTACCTTTTTTCCTGCATTCAGAAGGTAATCTGTCTGTTCCTGTGAAAGTCCTGTCGAACATTCCACCAAAGGAATCTGCTTTTCCATTGCATAATCAATTCTTTTTTCAATCTCATTTGCAGAAGAGAAATCAATAATTGCATCTGCAGGTACATCACACGCAGTAATGTCTTTATAAATAGGATATGTTGCCTGTGCATTCTCAACAATGTCAACACCTGCCACAATCTCTGCCTCGGCATCCTCTGCAACAATATTGGTAATCATCTGTCCCATACGGCCACTGCAGCCGACTAATATAATCTTTGTCATTTTGTATCTCCTTTTCCTGTTAAGATTACGGTATCTTACTCATTTTATTGTCTTTAATTTTTCCAACCCTATGCTTCTATAGTACTTTACTGACTTTCATATTTCAAGAAAGAATTTGTGATTTCTTGAAAATTCCTGTTGTAAGATTCGATATTACAAATAAATTTCTGCTGCCTCTGTCCTGCGCTACAGGCAATTCCTGCTACTACAAAAATGACCGGCAGAAATTTCTGCCGGCCATAAACTTTTTCTTTACTTTTACTGACATCCTTTTATGCTGTTACCTTGATTCCTGCATCTATCATAGCCTGACGAAGAACTTTCTTATTTGCTTCTTCCATCTCTGTCAAAGGCATACGAAGTGGTCCTGCCTGATAGCCCATCATATTCATGGCAGCCTTTACCGGAATCGGATTTACTTCACTAAAGAGAGCTTTGATTAATGGAATGTATTTTAACTGCAGTTCACTGCTGCCCTTTACATCTCCTGCCATTAATTTTGCTACAATATCATGCGTGTCTTTTGGTGCCACATGTGATAATACGGAAATAACACCTTTTCCACCCAGTGCCACAATTGGAACAATCTGGTCATCATTTCCAGAATATACATCAATATCTCCCTGTGACATAGACAGCAGGGTTGCAATCTGTGAAAGGTCACCGGATGCTTCCTTAACACCAACGATATTGTCAACTTCTTTTACTAAATCAGCAATTGTCTTTGGAAGAATATTAACACCGGTACGTCCCTGTATATTATATAAAATAATCGGAATATCAACATTTTTTGCTACTTCTGTAAAATGCTGTTTTAAACCATTCTGTGTTGCTTTATTGTAATAAGGAGAGACCAGCAAAAGACCATCTGCTCCTGCTTTCTGTGCTTCTTTCGACAAATATACGGCTGTACTTGTACAATTAGAACCAGAACCGGCAATTACCGGAACACGTTTCTTTGTCATTTCCACACACGCCCTGATTGTTTCAATGTGCTCTTCGTGCGTCATTGTAGACGCTTCCCCTGTTGTACCACATACAATAATGGCATCTGTGCCATTTGTAATCTGGTCATTTACAATACGCTCCATTTCATCATAATTGATAGAGCCATCTTCATGCATTGGTGTAATTAATGCAACACCTGCACCTGTAAAAATAGACATTTTTATCTCCTCCTTATTTGTATCTTTCTCATTATCATTATATGCAAATAAATTAATTCAGTAAATCCTTTTCCAATTCAATTTTGGAAATTACATCAGCATATTCTGCAATTTCTTTTGGAAGGTCCCTTCCGGTTAAAACCAGACGACAATAATCATCCTTTAGTTTAATCAGATTAATAATATCTTCTACTGAAACAATGTCAAAATCCAACAATCCCAGTACTTCGTCCAGAACCAGCACATCACATTCCCCGGTATCAATCACTTTTCTTGCAAAATTAAATCCATTTAAAATATTTTGCCGTTCTTCTTTTTGTTTTGAAGCCAGAAGTGCATCATAAGATTCCTTCTCTTTTTCAAAACGGAACAACTTGATATCCGGCTCTAATTTTTCCAAAAAATTAAACTCTTCTGCGTCATTTCCCTTGAGGAACTGAATAATAATAACAGATTGTCCCAGACTTGCTGCACGAATGCATTGTCCTACTGCTGCAGAAGTCTTTCCCTTTCCTGCACCATAAAAGACCTGAACAATTTTTCGCTCCATAGATAACCTCCTGCGCTTTGCACTGCATCCCCTCTTGCTGTCCAAGCGTTTCCCTGCTCCATAAATAAAATGGCCAGAATAACAAAACTACCCATATTGTCAACTCTAGCCATTCTATCACATCTTATATGAAAAATCCATAGTTTTTTTCGTCTTCCCTTTACAGGATACTATGTCTATTCCTCTTCATCTTCCATCAGTTCTAATTTACTGACAGAGACTTCATATGCCACACGCTTTTCAAACTCTTCTTCGCTGATTTTTTTCTGGTATTCCCTACTCTGAATTCTTCCCCAGAGCTGAATATGAGAACCCACTTCAAACTGGTCAGCAAAACGGGCATTTCTTCCCCAACAGATACATGGAATATAGTCCGATTTTCCATAAGGACGGTTAACTGCTAATAATACATCTGCAATCTCCCTGCCAAGTGGTGTTTTACGATATACAGGTTTCTTGCAAACAAATCCGTCCAAAAAGATTTGATTTGGATTCTGCTCCTCGTTTTCACCTTCACTGTCTAAAATAGCAACCTCTCTTGCAAATACAGACAATACCAGACGGTTCTTTGATTCTTCGTGACGATTGTACGAACGGAACTGACCTGTTGCCTGCAAAATACAACCACGATAATCGTTCTTTACGTCTAACAGTCTGTCTGATACCATTACCGGAATAATATCATAAGAATTGCTTAAACGGCATACTGCAATGTTTACCACATAGAAATGTTCTCCATACACCTCATGGCTAAACACGAACTCACTAACTACCTCACCGGCAATCGTAACCTGGTTGTTTGTAAATACTTTATCCAACATATTTTTTCCTCCCTTTTTCATGTGGACACATATTGTCCTTTTTGTATTTTGGTTTTAGTATATTTTACTAATGCATAATTCATTTTAGAACAAGAACACCATATTTTACACTGCATATGTAAGACACTGTTCGACTGTCTGCTGCATAATCTGATAAAATAGACGATAATCCTACACATTAGCATACTGTTTTTTCTTTTGTACCAGTACAGGCACCGGTAATACCTCTACCTACATACCCTATCATTATACACTGTTATTAACATCAAGTAAATTATTTTTTTCGTTTTGTTGATTTTTTATCTTGTATAATTGAAAATTTATAGTATACTAATACATTGTGGATTATTTTCCTATATATATGTGTTTTCATTTATATAGAAAAACCGTCAGAAAAATAGTAACGTAACGACAGGATAGCAACAAATTGTTGCAGAAATGAGGTAAGACATGATTATGAAACGAGAGGATGTACGGAATATCGCAATTATTGCCCACGTTGACCATGGTAAAACGACTTTGGTAGATGAATTGCTCAAACAAAGTGGTGTATTCCGTGCCAATCAGGAAGTAGCAGAACGTGTAATGGATTCCGGCGATATTGAGCGTGAACGTGGAATTACCATTCTTTCTAAAAATACTGCTATCACATATAAAGATACAAAAATAAATATTATTGACACACCCGGACATGCTGACTTCGGTGGCGAGGTAGAACGTGTTTTGAAAATGGTAAACGGTGTTGTTCTCGTTGTTGATGCTTTTGAAGGTGCTATGCCACAGACAAAATTCGTTTTAAAAAAGGCGTTGGAATTAGACCTTCCCGTTATCGTATGTATCAATAAAATTGACCGTCCGGAAGCACGCCCGGATGAAGTTGTTGATGAAGTATTAGAACTTTTCATCGATTTGGATGCCAGTGAAGAACAGCTTGACTGTCCTTTCATTTTTGCATCTGCAAAAGACGGAATTGCTTCTTACAGTGCTGATGAACCCGGCACAGATATGGTTCCGTTATTTGATACAATTTTAGACTACATCCCTGCTCCGGAAGGCGACCCGGATGCAGATACACAGGTACTTATCAGCACAATTGATTATAACGAATACGTTGGCCGTATCGGTGTTGGAAAAGTTGATAATGGTACTATCAAAGTCAATCAGGACGTTGTTATTGTAAATGCTCACGATAAAGACAAATGTACCAAAGTAAAAATCAGCAAATTATATGAATTTGAAGGCTTGAAAAAAGTAGAGGTTCCGGAAGCAACCATTGGTTCCATTGTTGCTATTTCCGGTATTTCTGATATTCATATCGGAGATACTCTCTGCTCTCCTGAAAATCCTGTTGCCATTCCATTCCAGAAGATTTCAGAGCCTACCATTGCTATGCATTTTATGGTAAATGACAGTCCTCTTGCCGGTCAGGAAGGAAAGTTTGTTACTTCCCGTCATTTAAGAGACCGTCTTTTTAGCGAACTCAATTCTGATGTCAGTCTTCGTGTCGAAGAAACGGATAATATGGATAGTTTCAAAGTATCCGGACGTGGTGAATTGCATCTTTCTGTATTAATTGAAAATATGCGCCGTGAAGGTTATGAATTTGCCGTAAGCAAAGCCGAAGTTCTCTATAAAACCGACGAACGCAACCGGAAATTGGAGCCAATGGAGCGTGCTTATATTGACGTTCCGGAAGAATTTTCCGGCAGTGTTATCGAAAAACTCAGCAACCGTAAGGGCGAATTACAGGGTATGGGTTCCATCGGTGGTGGATATACCCGTCTAGAATTTCTGATTCCTTCCCGTGGTCTGATTGGCTACCGTGGCGAATTTTTAACAGATACAAAGGGAAATGGTGTCATCAATACTGTATTTGAAGAATATGGTCCTTACAAGGGCGATATTGCTTACCGTAAACAGGGTTCCCTGATTGCCTTTGAATCCGGCGAAACCGTTACCTATGGTTTATTTAACGCACAGGACCGTGGAACTTTATTTGTCGGCCCTGGCGAAAAAGTCTATGCCGGTATGGTTATCGGTCAAAATGGAAAAGCGGAAGATATCGAATTAAACGTTTGTAAGACAAAACATCTTACAAATACCCGTTCTTCCAGTGCTGATGATGCTTTAAAATTAGTTCCGCCTAAAGTATTAAGCCTGGAAGAAGCTCTGGAGTTTATTGATACGGACGAACTTTTGGAAATTACACCGGAAAACCTGCGTATCCGTAAAAAAATTCTGGATTCAACACAGAGATTCCGTGCTAAGAAAAATGGAAAATAAATTTTAATATTCTTTTCTGGATTTGCGTATTTGGGACATATTCTCAGATACGCAAATCTATTTTATATTCTTCTAACCAGAAATTAATCTGCAGCAAATAGGCAAGCATCTGTGGTCCTGCCATCAGCTGTCCATACCACGGCTTTCCATAATCTTTCACACTGCCTATGAACTTTTCTACTTTCTTTTTATCGATAAACCGTAAAATAGGTGCATTAGAATCTTCCATTACCTGCAGCAATTCTTTCCCCAGCAGTTCTTCATAATAGGGATGATAACTTTTCGGATACGGACTCTTTTTGCGAAACAGGATTTCATCCGGCAAAATTCCTCTTCCACTCTGACGCAGCACATTTTTTACAATGCCGTCTTTTGCCTTCATCTGCCACGGCACATTAAAAATATATTCCACCAATGCCCTGTCAGCAAAAGGTACTCTTGCCTCAAGCCCCCAATGCATACTGGTACGGTCCATCCGGTTCAGCAGCGTCTGCATAAAAAAACGAATATTCAGATAGCCAATCTGCCTTCTCTTTGTTTCTGTTTCATTCTCAGCAGGCAGCGTTTCTATCTGGCTGACAGCATTATGATAGGCATTGCAGACAAAATCCTCTAATTTTAACTCTTCTGCAAAGTCTTTCTGAAGCAATTCCGTCCGTGGTGACAAATCCGGTGTCCATGGGAAAGAATCCTTTTCAAAAAATTCTTTTCTGTGAAACCACGGATATCCACCAAACACTTCATCGGCACATTCTCCTGTTAAAACAACTTTGTGCGATTTACTGACTTCCCTGCAAAAATAAAGCAATGACGAATCCACATCTGTCATACAAGGCAAATCATGTGCTTTTACCGATTCTTTCAATAAAGCTGCCTGCGTTTCATAATCGCAGGACAAGTACCGGTGGTCTGTATGCAAAAAATCTGTCATACACTCCACATAAGGACGGTCCTGTGACGGCTGAAATGTATTTGCCTTAAAATATTTCTCATTGCCATCAAAATCAAAGGAAAAGGTAGTAAGCGTTT
This sequence comes from bacterium, assembly GCA_028724545.1. Classification (GTDB taxonomy): domain Bacteria; phylum Bacillota; class Clostridia; order Lachnospirales; family Lachnospiraceae; genus Butyribacter. The sequence goes on along the minus strand of JAQYCU010000024.1, from coordinate 91,909 downwards.
CGCCTTTTTTTCGCAGTTCCCTGCTACAGACAGATGTTACAAGGCTTGAATCCACCCCTCCTGACAAAAAGGTACAGACAGGTACATCCGAAACCATCTGACGCTTAATTGCCGAACAGACAAGTTCTCTTGTTTTTTGAATCGTATGGCAATAATCATCTTCATGTGGATGGCTTTCCAGTTTCCAGTAAACTGTTTTCTGAAAGCCGTGGTTGCTGCAACTCAGATAGCATCCGGGCTCCAGTTCGTAAATCCCCTGATAAACACCAGAACCCGGGATTCTTGCCGGTCCTATACCAAAAACTTCCCGAAGACTATTCCAGTCTGCAACAGGCTTGCAGGCAGGATGACAAAATAACGCCTTAATCTCTGATGCAAAAATAATTTCCTGTCCGCAAATGGCATAAAAAAGTGGTTTTACTCCAAATGCATCCCGGTATAAGATGATTTTCTGGTGCCTTTCATCATATATGGCAAATGCAAAAATGCCATCCAGTTTTTTTACGAAATCACTCCCATAATGCAAAAAGGACAGCAAAATCACTTCTGTATCAGAAGTTGTCTGAAATTGCCATCCATGTGTCTTTAAATCATCCCGTAATTCTCTTGTATTATATAATTCCCCATTATAAACAATGGTATAATCAAAGCCCTCCAGACAGTATGTCATTGGCTGTCTGCCCTCTTTTAAATCGATTACTGACAATCTGGTGTGCGCCAGTCCACAACGTCCGGTTAACCGTATTCCGTTACTGTCCGGTCCCCGTGGTATCAGTCTTTTTTTCATTTCTTCCAAAATAGATTCATAATATTCTCTTTGCTGCAAATAGTCTTTCGGCTGTGTCTGAAAAAAACCTGCAATTCCACACATAATATCATTGCCTTTTTCCTGCTATTTTTTCTATTATATGATATGGTTTAAAAATGTTGCTTAAACCATAAGGATACTCAAAAAAAGCAGATAAAAAACTGCAAAATAGTATTATAATTCGTTCAGCAAAGAATGACCTATCGTTCCATCTGGCATTGCCACGTTGAAATTGTCAGCTATAGTTGCCCCAATAACGGCAAATGTATCCTGTTCTTGCAGTTTATGACCTTGCTGCATAGATGGAGAATATGCCAAAAATGGTACTTTTTCCCTTGTATGGTCTGTTCCACGATAAGTCGGGTCATTGCCGTGGTCTGCTGTCAGAATCAGCAAATCATCTTCACGGAGAACCGAAAGCAGTTCTCCCAGTTTTTTGTCAAAACGTTCGATTTCCTGTCCATAGCCAATTGGATTTCTTCTATGTCCCCAGAGTGCATCAAAATCTACCAGATTGGTAAAACACATTCCTGTAAAATCGCGCTTTGCAATTTCTATCGTCTGCTCCATCCCATGAACCGAACTTTTGGATTTGTTAGATTCCGTCAGGCCTTCTCCGTCAAAAATATCAAAAATCTTTCCGACAGAAATCACATCATAACCTTCCTCTTTCATGGCATTCAGTACAGTTTTTCCAAACGGTTTTAATGCATAATCATGACGGTTTGCTGTTCTTACAAACTCGCCTTTTTTCCTGCCGGTATATGGTCTGGCTATCACGCGCCCTACTTTCCACTCATCTCTCATCGTCAGACGTCTTGCTATTTCACAATAATGATACAGCGTTTCCAGTCCCATCGTTTCTTCATTTCCACAAATCTGAAGCACAGAATCTGCAGAGGTATAGACAATCAGATGTCCTTTTTCTATTTCTTCTTCCCCTAATTCGTCTAATATCTGCGTTCCACTGGCACTTTTATTTCCAATGATTTTCCGTCCTGTTTCTTTTTCCAGAGCATCAATCAGTTCCTTCGGAAATCCATGCTCCGTAAAGGTAATAAATGGCTTTGTCACATAGAGTCCCATCATCTCCCAGTGACCTGTCATCGTGTCTTTTCCCAGACTTTTCTCCAATAATTTCGTATAAACAGCCTTTGGCTGATTGACCGGGGAAACACCCGTCAACGTGTGAAGATTCGCTATTCCCAATTCCTGCAGATGTGGAATCTGTAACTGCTTCATCTCTTCACTGATATGTCCCAGCGTATCGACACCGGTATCGCCATACTGTTCTGCATCCGGCATTGCTCCAACGCCCAGCGAATCCAGAACAACTACAAATACTCTTTTATACTTCTTTCCCATTCCCATCTTCTCCTGCCTGCTTCTTTTCCAGATATTTCTGCGAAACATCACGCGACACTCTCTTATCGCAGATAATCGGAAGTGCATATTGATGATTTGTCATTGTTACTTCACTGCAAGAGCCACCGTCTTCACCATCCAGAGTCCACTGTAAATCGTCATCGCTAATTATCTTAATCTGGCTGGCACTGAACTGAAAAATTCTTTCCGAATCAAATTTCTTTGACATAAGAGAATTTAATGTAGCCTGCAGTTCCAGTGGATTTCGGATTTCTTTGATAAATAATGCTTCAAACAATCCGTCGTCCATCATAATGTTCATTTTGCTATATGCCTTGTATCCTGCTACTGATACGGAATTGCTGATAAGTCCCAGGATAAAATTATCTTCTACTACATTTCCATCATATTCAATTCGCATATGATGTGTTTTGATTTCAGCAATATGTTTCAATGCCTCAATAAAATAGGCAACCTTTCCCAATGCATTCTTCCACTCCTGTGGTGTCTGATATGATACTTCCGTAAAAGCACCAAATCCACAGACATATGTAAAATATCGTTCGTTGAACTGTCCTAAATCACACTTAAACACACTGCCTTCTGTAATCAAAGCAGCAGCTTTCTTCATAATTTTTGGTATTTTCAGACTAGAGGCAAAATCATTAACCGTTCCGGCAGGAATATAACCACAAATTGGATGTTTTTCCAGCTGCATCAGTCCGGTTGCTACTTCATTCATCGTTCCGTCACCACCGGAGCATACGATATATTCATAGTCCATCCCTTTTTCTTTGACAATATCTGTGGCATCCCCTGCCTTCTGTGTTGCAAAAATCGTTATTTCAAAGCCACCTTTGCAAAGAATCTGTACGATATCCGATAATTTGTTCTTAATCTGTTCTTTTCCTGCCATCGGATTATAAATAAAAAGCATCTTCTTCACGATAATATCCTCCTCGTCGGTTTTCTATATTTCATCTGTTATAAACATAGCATCTCCAAAAGAGAAAAAGCGATATTTCATCTCTACTGCCTCTTTGTAGGCATCCATAATATGGTCTTTACCTGCCAGGGCAGAAACCAGCATCAGAAGAGTTGATTCCGGCAAATGGAAATTTGTAACCAGACAATCTAACACTTTAAATGAATACCCCGGGTAAATGAAGATATCCGTATCACCTTCTCCGGCTGTTACCAGACCATTCTCATCTGCTGCTGACTCAATGGTACGACAGCTTGTTGTACCTACACAGATAACCCTGCCACCATTTGCCTTTGTGCTGTTAATCGTGTCGGCTGCTTCCTGCGAAACACGGTAAAATTCTGTATGCATATGATGCTGTGTCACATCATCCACCTTGACAGGCCGGAATGTGCCAAGACCAACATGCAGTGTCACACGCGCAATGGCAATTCCTTTCTGCTCAATGGCACGTAACAGTTCTTCCGTAAAATGTAATCCGGCTGTCGGTGCTGCAGCTGAGCCCTCGTATTTTGCATACACTGTCTGATAACGATTTTTATCTTTTAATTCATGTGTAATATAAGGAGGCAACGGCATTTGTCCCAGCTGGTCCAGGATTTCTTCAAAAATGCCGTCATACTGAAATTGTATCAGACGGTTTCCTTCCTCCACAACTTCCAATACTTTTGCCTTTAACAATCCCCCACCAAATACCAGTTCCGTGCCCGGACGCGCCTTTTTGCCCGGTTTTACTAAGGTTTCCCAGATATTATTTTCTTTGCGTTTTAATAAGAGAACTTCGACTTTTCCCCCTGTCTGGGCACGTTCGCCAATCAGTCTGGCAGGAATTACTTTTGTATCATTGATAACTAAGCAATCGCCCTTTTTCAAATAATCAATAATATGATGAAAATTCGTATGTTTTCTTTCTCCTGTTTTTTTATCCAATAACATCAGCCGGGAAGAGGCCCTGTCCTGCAATGGGTCCTGTGCAATCAGTTCTTCCGGCAAATCATAAGCAAAATCTGCTGTTTTCATAAATACACCATTCCTCACTCAAATGACATAAGGCAGATGAATGCTGTAACTTCTCATTACAATGTTCCATCTGCCCCATGATTTATTTCTTTAATATATATTTCATAAGTCTTTTTGCTGACTTACCATCACAGTATGTCAAATATTTCTCACGGAATCTTTCTGACAAAGAATAATCATAAGAGTCCACATTATTTATTTGTTCGACCAATTCATCAATTCCATTCACTAATGGTCCAATCTGAACTTCATCATATGGGTAAATAATGCTTTTATTCTGTAAATACTCTTTCCAATCGGAAGCCATCATATAAACCGGTTTATGCAGCAATGGTACTTCAAATAAACTTTCTCTGTAATCACCTACTACATAATCACAGGCGCAGATAGCCTCACGAAGTATCATACTGCCTGCAACATTTTTGGCAAATCCTTCCAGTTCCAGGGATTGTGCCACATCTCGTTTCAAAAGTTTGACATAAGAAACAACGACATAATCATCGCCTAACTTTTCACGCAATTCTTCCAAATCGATAAAAGCCTTATATGTGCTTTCCGTATTACGAACACGTTTTCTAGGAATATACAGAATAACTTTCTTTCCTTCTGCCTCAGGGAAAACACGCCATAATTTTGCCCAGGCATTGTCAATGAAATGTCTGTCAAAATAAATATCAGTAGCACAGTTTCCAAAGATTTCAAAACTACAGCGATGCTGTACACCATACATTTCCTTGATAATCGGAACTAATTTTTCCGAAGGACACATTAACTGGTCTACCTGCATATCTAATCTCATTTTCATCAGACGGTTCTGTTCCTTTAACGGATAATTCTTCGCAAGAAGTTTCTTCCAGTATGGGAACGGATAACTGTTTAATACAATAATCTGCGTTTCCGTACGCAATTTTAATTTACTGAGAATAGACATATTCTTGGCAACAATAATATACATGGCAGAAGCAATCAGCCTTACTAATTCTTCTTCCGGCATTTTATCTGTCTTCATCGAGATTTTAACAACCTCATATTCATCCTGCTTCTTTAATTCTTTATTCAGGCTATAGAAAACAGTACCCTTAAAGTCCTTTGCACCCGTAAGCACAAGAATTTTCTTTTCTACCTGCACATCATCAACAATGGCATTATATTTTGCCTGAATACGCTGCTGGCGTAAGATATGTGCATCAGCCAATCTGCGATAATGCGCATTGCTATGTTGTCTGTTTTCTGCAATCAGTCTTCCGGAGTTTGGATTATCGTCCGGTTGTAACTGATACATTTCTAAATACTGCTGTTTTGTATTATCATCTGTCCGGGCAAGTGACATCTTCATACTGCGTGTAAACTTACCTCTTGGTTCACCCTCCTGCATGCTTTCCAGCATTTTTGCATCAATCTTAGGGGCAAACTCACGTTTCTTTCCGTATAATGCCACGGAATCAACAAGTGGTGCCAGTGTCGATACAAAGAGTGGGTCATCCTGATAATTACGGTAGCACTCCAGAATATAATCAAATAATTCCCGGTTTAATTTCTCACGGTTCAAAACAGGAAGTTCCAAATAATCTCTTGTAAACTGAATCAGATATTTTTCCATATCATCAAACAGCTCAACATCATAATCACAGGAATGAATATCCGGCTGGTACATTCCATCCTTGTCCATTGTATAAGATTCTACACTCTTATATGGCATATTGGCAAAAATGGCTTCAATAAACAGCTGGCTTCCACTATTTACCGTGAAATTATAACGGATGTTGTCACCCTGGGATGGCAATATTGTACGCGAATAATAAAATTCTGACTTCGCATACGGTCCGGCAATCTGCTTCCAGAGCATAGTAAAGCAATCCTGTGTGTAACCACGTCCCCAGAACTCTACAAATGCAAATTTCTCATTCCGGTCAATCTGCTGCTCTAAATATCCGCAGACACTAACACGGTCTTCCTTCGCTTTTGCCAAAAGGTAATCATTGTATTCTTTTGAGTTCTTTAAGATTTCTACTACTCTTTCTTTTTCATCCGGTTCTATTACTTCTTTTTCTTTGAGTCCCATTAACTCTGGGAACATTTTCTGGAATAACGCCTCATCCATTCCCATTGCTTTTAACAGTTTCTCAAAGTCAGATACACCAGAGAAGTTACCATAACTTCTCCAGAAACCATCATCAATCTCATCAATAAGAGATGGCAGTCGCCATGCACGGCGTGATGCATAAATATATTTTGTCTTTAAGGAAAGACCACGAATGCGAATCATTTCATCTGCAATCCGTTTCAGATGATGGCCATCGCGTGAGATAAAGTACAAAGTCTGGTATCCACGCTCCAGTGCATCGTCTATTACCCAGTTAATATATGGTACAAAACAAAGCGAAGCATATGAATATGCGAACTGCTGCTTATCAAAAATATGTTTTTCACGGAATCGTGCAAACAATGCTGCAACTAAGTAAGCATCATAAGAATCCAGTTCTTCAACTAATCTCTTCTCATATTCATTAAACTCCGGTTTAATTACCTTGTTGGCAATAATGCCGAGTTTTCTAGGCATTGTAACATCCGGGAACTGCGTATCACCGATATGAATCCATTTGCCAAAATCATAAAACGGCTTGAAACTCTTATATACTTCCAGGAATAACTTCTTTGTTGTTTTCTGCACACCATATTCGCTGGAGAGGAATAATGGCACTTCACAAAGCATAGGGTCTACCTTGTGGAGCATTTTTAAAATAATATCTTTTGGCAGATACATATCACTGATTAAAACAACCGTTTCTCCTGCTGATACTAACTGCTTAAAGTAGTCAACATTTTCCTGGACAGGAATGGTATTCTCGATTTCTTCCTGCTGTTCTGTTTCCATCAAAAATGCTGTCTGTTCGTCTGTCAGATTATAAATGGTCTGCATTTTTTCAAAAATATCAACCATAAAAATTTCGCGTCGCTCATCTTCACGCTCTTCCAGTGTTTTATGATAATATTCACGAACATCATTTTCTGTAAAGACACGAATCAAAGGATAGTTTTCCACCAGATAGGCTGGGAACTGCAAATCACTCTGTTTCATGCGCTCCTGCACCAGATAGAAAATACCTCTTGGTGCAAGTACTTTTCTGGATATCAGGGTGTCAAATATATCAAAACTGTACAAAGTCGGAAATTCGCGCTTCTGAGGCACAAATTCCAGCGTCTGGTCAATAATCTTTTCAAAGGAATCCTTGTCAGAATATTTCCAATATAAGTCAGAAATTCTCTGATAACCTTCCTCATCCGATACATTATGGTAATTATCAATTGCTGATAACAATTCATCAAAGGAATAGCACAAAGCACCTGTTGTAACTTCCATATAATCATGATTTAAGCCTAAAACAGCCTCGTCATAATCAAACACATAACGGATATAATGTGGCACACCGGCACTGACAAAATCCGTGAAAATAGAGGAATAATCGACAATAGCCAAGTCAATCTGGTCTATAATCTCATAAATATCATCTTTGTTATCCCAGAAATAAAGATATGGACTGTCTTCATAATTTTCCTTTGCATTCAGAAATGCAAACTCATTTTCCATTAACGGATGCATTTTAAATACAAAAAGAATTTTGTTTTTCTTACAGTGCTCAATTAACTTTTTCATATTCGGAATGGCCAGAGTAAACGTATCACTCTGGAGTCCCTGACGATAAGTAGGTGCGTAGACAGCAATCTTATAATCCTCAGACAAGCCTTTTTTACCTAATAAATCATGGTCAAATGTAGCAATCTTATCGAAATACTTCTGATAAATATTTCTCGGATAGCCTGCCCTTACTACTTTATCTTCATCCACACCACACATTCTTCTGAAGTCATCTACCATCATAGGCGAAGGACAGAGGAATAACTGGTTATTCCGGTAAAAGCTGTTATGAATAATATATTTCTTAGCAAGACCTTCTGCCAGACCACCTGTCAGCAGAACACGCTCTACATCCTTAGCACCGACACCGTGATACAGGTTCAAAAACTTAACATTTTCCAAACCACCCGGCAAAGCTAATTTTACCTGCTCTGCTACATATACACCGGTCCGGTTAATGGCACACTCTGCCTCTACCGTACCCAGCTGGTATGCCAGATATCCCAGATTACGGATAAATTCGACTAACTGCTCATCTTCACATAACCAGTATGCTGTAATGTCTTTACGATATTTATTGATATAAATAAAAAGATACTTTGGATTACCACGGAAATCATTTCCAGTCTGTCCTGCATTAAATGCCCAGACTAAATTCTTATCTTTCTGCGTAATCTCGATGTCATATGACGGCTGCTTAGCAACTGTCTTCCTTGATAATTTCTTTTTTATTTTTTTAACCATCTGTTTCACTTTGTTCGTTCCTTTTACCATACTGCTTCCCCTCATCAACCTCTTTGTCATTAACTATGAAAACACATTCATAACATTATACTGCTAACTTGTCAAAAACACAAGTGTTGCAACTGCTTTCTATTGATTCCATATCATAATTGTCTTTCCAATGCTCTTATGAATATCTGTTTCAAACGCTTTATTCATATCAGCAATCGAGTGAACCTCAATCTGTGCACCGACAATATTGCGCAGGTATCCAATAATTTCCGGATGCTCCTGATACAACGATACGGTTTTCAAAAAATCTTCTCTTCCACTGCGACTGCTTCCAAATATACGAAGTCCTTTTTCCAGAACCATACGGGTATTGATTGGAACAGGATATTCTGATACACCCAGAATCGAAATGGTTCCCTCCGGCTGGATATGGTCAATAATCTGATTGATTGCCTTTTGTGATGCAGCCCCTCCTACGCATTCAAAAGCATGGTCAATCAGTAAATCCTCTGGAATATCGGTAACGGAAAAAGTATCGTCTGCAAAAGAAAATTGCGACATTTTTTCCTGGTCAACACCGAAAATGTATAATTTTGTGTCCGGGAACATTGCTTTGAAAAAGATTGCCGTAATGTAACCTAAGTTACCATCTCCCCAGATACCTACTACATTTCTTCTTGCATGTGCAATGGAATCAAACCGGCGAATTGCATGCACACTAACGGAAACTAACTCTGTAAATGCTGCAATCACTTTATCAATTGACGAATCCAACGGTACCACACGGTCCGGAGCCAAAGCAACATGTTCCTGCATAAATCCATCAAATCCACTGGCACGGAATTTGCTGGAACGTAAATAGTTTTCTGCTATCACATCATCTTTTACGGTTGGCGTATTTGGTATCATAATGACAGAATCGCCACATTTGAATGTTCCTGTCGGGTCATAGACAACTTCTCCTATGCCCTCATGTATCAATGCCATAGGCAGTTTCTGTTTTAATATTTCTGCCGGACGTGAACCCTGATAATAGCGCTGGTCGGCATGGCAAATCGATAAATGTGTCGGACGGACAATAATCTGTCCTGCCTGTAAATCAATATCATTAAATTCCACTTCAAAACGCCGTGGTGCTACCAAACGATATACTGCATTTAACATAAGCTCTCCCCTTCTATTTCATATTCTTTTCATCCTTAATCAGTGATTCAGCAACACGCAAATCATAAGGATATGTGATTTTAATATTGAAAACTTCACCCTGTACTAAATGTACTTTTTCGCCTTTAATAACAAAAATCTTAGAAGCGTCTGTCAGAATGTCTTTTTCTTCCTCTGATAATGACAGATACAGTTCTTTTAATTTTTTTGCATTAAATGTCTGTGGAGTCTGTCCCTGATACATATTTTTACGGTCAGGCACGGATGTAATCACATCTCCCGTCTGGCTTTCTACAATAGTATCTGTTGCCGGAATAACAGTATCTACGGCACCATACATTTTACCATATTTAATATTTTCTTCAATAATACGGTATGTCAGGAAAGGACGAACCGAATCATGCGTTACAATCAATGTTTCCTCATCCAGTCCATATTCTGTTTCAATATAGTTGATAGAATTCATAATTGTTTCATTTCTTGTGCTGCCACCTTCTAAAACAACAACACGCTCTGCACCCTCTCCGAGGTACTTCTGAACCAGATTCTTTGTAGTTTCTACCCATTGCTTAGGACAAAGCACAATCAGTTTTACAAATTCATCATGTACGAAAAACTTTTCGATTGTATGAATAATAATTGGCTTATCTCCTACTTTTAAATACTGCTTTGGTTTTTCAACATTTCCCATACGACTGCCGATACCACCGGCAAGAATCACTCCAAATACCATGATTTTCCTCCTTATTTGACTACTTATTCTCGTTAATGTAGTTAATCAGACCCTCTGACTCAATAATTTTCTGCATAAATGGTGGGAAAGCCTGACCTTTATATTCTGTCCCTTTTGTCTTATCATAAATCATTCCACTGTCAAAATCAATTTCTACCGTATCACCGGCTTCAATCTCTTTTGCTGCTTCCGGACACTCGATAATTGGAAGTCCGATATTAATTGCATTTCTGTAAAAAATACGTGCAAATGTTTCTGCGATAACGCAACCAATACCAGAAGCCTTGATTGCAATCGGCGCATGCTCTCTGGAAGAACCACAGCCAAAATTCTTATTGGCTACCATAATATCTCCTTTTTTGACACGCTTTACAAAATCCGGGTCAATATCTTCCATACAGCTTTTTGCCAGTTCTGCCGGGTCAGAAGAATTTAAATATCTTGCCGGAATGATAACATCTGTATCTACATTATCGCCATATTTATGAACAGTACCACATGCTTTCATATTTTACCTCTTTTCTGCACTGTCGCTGTTTTATCAGCCGGTCAGTGATACAGTGCATTTGCCGACCGGCTGGAAACGACAAAATATCGTTTCTTTTTATTTGTTTTGCTATTCTTTTATAATCCTAAATCGGAAGGCTGTGAAATCTTTCCGGTAACGGCACTTGCTGCTGCAACTGCCGGACTTGCCAGATATACTTCTGAATCCACATGTCCCATACGTCCGACAAAGTTACGGTTCGTAGTGGAAATAGCTCTTTCACCTGCTGCAAGGATACCCATATATCCACCAAGACAAGGTCCACAGGTTGGTGTACTCACAATAGCACCTGCATTAATAAATGTCTGAACTAACCCTTCCTCAATTGCCTGCATATAAATTGCCTGTGTAGCAGGAATCACAATAACACGGATGCCGTCAGCAACTTTTCTTCCTTCTAAAACTTTTGCTGCTACCCGTAAATCTTCAATACGTCCATTTGTACAAGAACCAATTACTACCTGGTCAATGGCAACTTCTCCTGCTTCACGAACAGTCTTAGTATTTTCCGGAAGATGTGGAAATGCTACCGTCGGTTCCAGTTTGCTTAAATCAATGGTGTATTCTGCATCATATACAGCATCTTCATCTGCTTCATATACCGTATATGGCTTTGTAGAATGTTCTTCCATATAAGCAATTGTTTTCTCATCAACTGGGAAAATGCCATTCTTGGCACCTGCTTCAATTGCCATATTTGCAATTGTGAAACGGTCATCCATAGATAAGTTTGCAATGCCATCCCCTACAAATTCCATTGACTTATATAAAGCACCGTCTACACCAATCATTCCGATAATGTGCAGAATAACATCTTTTCCACTTACCCACTTGGAAGGTTTTCCCGTTAAAACAAATTTGATGGCAGATGGTACTTTAAACCATGCCTGTCCTGTAATCATGCCACAACCCATATCTGTACTTCCGACACCGGTAGAAAATGCACCCAGTGCGCCATAAGTACAAGTATGTGAGTCTGCACCGATACAGGTTTCGCCTGCTACAATCAAACCTTTTTCAGGAAGAAGTGCATGCTCAATACCCATCTGTCCTACTTCAAAATAATTTGTAATATCATGCTCTTTTGCATATTCTCTGACACATTTGCAATGCTCTGCAGACTTAATATCTTTATTTGGAGCAAAGTGGTCCGGTACCAGTGCGACCTTATCTTTGTCAAAAACTGTTTTTTTGTTCAATTTTTCTACTTCATGAATTGCAACCGGTCCTGTAATATCATTGGCAAGTACTAAATCCAAATTTGCCTCAATTAACTGCCCTGCTTCTACAGAAGGTAATCCTGCATGTGCTGCCAGAATTTTCTGTGTCATTGTCATTCCCATATTATTGCCTCCATTTCTTATCTGCTTTTATTTTTTTAAATTGTCATAAATCAACTCTACCGTGCGCTCGGCACTCTTACCATCTTTTCCATCGAAGAAACGTTCTTTGAATGGCTCAATCTTTTCCTGCTCAAAATCATTCTGCTTAACAGCAGATGCGATTTCATCAAAATGATATACGATTTTTCCTGGAACGAACGTTTCATATTCGTAATAAAATCCTCTTGTTGCGATATACTGCTCCAAATCAAATACATAAAACAGCATTGGGATATCCAGAAGCGACGCTTCAAACACAACGGAAGAATAGTCAGTAATCAGCGCATCCGTTACAAACAGCAAATCATTCAATTCGGAGTTTTTAGATAAATCGATAATATAATCCTGATACTCTTCCTGAATCGGATTTCTGTTCTTTACAAAAGGATGATGTTTTACAATAATTGCATATTCTCCACCCAGCTGCTCATACAGCTTATTGACATCAAACAGTTCTACCGGATAATAACCGGTATTCTTTCCATTACCACGAAATGTCGGTGCAAACAGAAGAATCTTTTTGTCTTTTAACTGTGGGTATTTCTTATAGAACTGACGCACCACTTTTTTCTTATACGCTTTGTCAAAGAAAATATCAGTACGAGGAACACCCGTTGCAACCACTTTTTCCAATGACAGACCAAATCCTTCTGCGTAGAATTTGGCTATCTCCTGTGAACTGACTGTTGCAAAATCATAACTACGGTGATTTGGACTTTGCAAGCCCTGTCCACCACTTTTACCCATACGGCTGCATCCAAATGTTTTAAATGCGCCACAGGCATGCCACAACTGAATCAGCGTCGTGCCTTCCCTTCTTGGCAGTTTAAACAGCAGTTCCATATAATCGTCAACCAGAATGATTTTAGAGTTGGCAAAATAAATTGCCAGACGAATCATATTTCTGAATTTCATATGCTTCGTATCATGGTTGTCCAATACAAAACGGATATCTAACGATTCATCTTCTTTTAATATGTCATATACAAATTCAAAGTTTCCACTTAAATCATTTCTTCTGTTAGACAGAAATGCAATTCTGTTTTTCTTAACCGGGAACCAGGAAGCGATTTTGTTCGCCAGACGCATACAGCTCAGTTTCATTGGCAGAATACCAATCTGCATCTTACAAAAAACAGTCCATTTCCAACGGGCGTGTTTTATCAAATAAATAATCCAATTGCTTCCGGCAATTTCTTCTTTTCGTGGAATACATTTTAGCACTGCAAGCAATGCATCTACAAAAAAGACCGGAAGAAGCAGAAATCCCATCAGAAACAGAACGGCTCCCCATAGTTTTCCTACAAATGCACGAACTTTTCCTACGGCTCTGGAAAATAGTGACGGTGCAGAAGTATCAAAACGTGCAATCAAATCAATTTCTGACTTTTCTGTTGAAAAAACAATATCATAGTATCCACCACGTGTTGTTCCTTCTTCTTCCTCATCTTCATCTGCTTCCTCGGAAGCCTCTGAATCTTCCAGACCATATTCCTGATTTGCAATTTCACCTAACCGGTACGAAATATGTTCATAATAATCATCACCATACATCACATCAAACCAGAAATTGATTTGTCTGCCTAGTGGTTCATGATAAAAAATGTAGCGCACATCATATGAATATTGTGCATAGATTAAAAATTCTCCATTTTTTTCCGTATAGGACCGGATGACAACCGGTACTCTTCGTGTCTGCGTTCCACTGTTAAAGATAACGGCAACTTTTGGGTTCCGGACACGGTTATCATATTCTCCCCGGATATTAACCGATATCCAAAGTTTCCATCCACGTATCTCAACTTGTTCTACAGTAAACTCAATGTTTTTCATTGTTTCACCTCATCATTATTTTAGAGCGTGTACACAAAGCCTCCCCCCATAAGACCGTGATACTACAATAGTAAAATTTTACATCATTTTTACTTCTCTGTCTAGCCTTTTCTAAATCCGGCAATGTCAGGCCTCTCTCCGGTATTTTCTATATCAGGCGCTGTAAGGTCTCTTTCTTTCCCCAGGTGCATCCTTCCTGACATACAAAATCCGGATATCCACATCTGGCACACGGTTTGCCTGCATCCGTAATATTATCCAGACGCTTCCTGTTTGCAGCAGAAAGATTTTCCCTGTTTGTAACAAAGCGTGCTGCTATCTGTTCTGTTATCTGCATAATTTCCAGCTGGGCACGGCCACACATACGATCTTTGCATTTCACGACAAAATCCTCAAACAGTCCCTGTTCTGTGACAGAAACTAACATTCCCTGTGGATAAACATTTCCCACGCTTGCAATATCACGCAGCCATTTCTGCTCCCAGTCTGTATCTTTTAAGATTGGTGGCACAAAAAAGCCGAACTCTTCCGGATTGTTGCCGGAAAAATTAATTTTTACCCTTGTTGTACGGTGACGCTGTTCCTGCGCTACCTGTGCAAAGGATGCCAGGAACTTTGCCGTATAGACATCCCCATAATATTCCTGATTATCATCATCATATTCTCCGGTTGCCTGCACCGGCATAAAACGGAAATATTCATTTTTATTATCATGAAAACTGCGCTTGCCTACTACCGACAAAAATGCCTCCTGCAAAGAAGAAAGTTCCTTTAGCAGTCTTCTATTAAACTCTCCGTCCATCTGCTTTAAATTGTTCTGCATTTTTTCAATCCAGTCTAATACATAAAAAATATTCCGGAATGGCAGCGAATACACCATAGAAGTTTCACAAAAAACAGAAATCATATATCTTGCATTTTCATAGGCAAGTTTATCCATTTCCACTTCCGAAAAACGTTCCGGGTAGCATTGGGTAATCCGTTCAAAAATAATATCGTGCCATTTCTGATATAACTCCTGCTCCCGTTCTGTTTCCGGATGCATCTGTGTGTATCTGGCACTTTTTTCGGAAGTATTGGACACACCGATAGAATTGAGCAGCATGGCAATAATTTTAGGACAGATAACTTCCATTGTTACCATACCATGCTGAAAGACAGAATGATGTCCCCTCTGTGCCGTAGAATTTGCACGTCTGAGTGCCTTTTCCTCCGGCTGGGTGCGAATCGTGGCATAACCTTCCTTTGCATAACAGGTTCCTGCAAACTTACCTCCTAACAGTGTCTGCTCATGATTTAATTCTTCTGCCGTAATAGCATCCAGTTCACTTGTCATGGCAATTGTCTGTATCTTTATCATACTTCCATCTCCTTTACATTTCTGCATTTTCCTTTTTGCTCTTCTAATCAGGATTTTTCTGCAGCCCAGTCCGGCTATATGCTCCTGCTTTATCTCATTTTTCTTTTACTGTCCGTAATTACTTGTTTTTCTTCTTTGCTTTGGCTTTCTTTTTACTTTTTGCTGCAGAAGACGTTTTTTTATCGGGCTTCTTCTTACTTGTTTTCTTTACCGTTGCTTTTTTCTCGTTTGATTTTTTTACCGTTGTCTTCTTTTCGCTTGCTTTCTTTCCTTCCGACTTATAGCAGATAACAGGTGTTCCTGCCTTTACATACTGAAATACTTTCTTTGCTACTGCCGGTGGAAGGTTAACACAACCGTGCGAACCATTGTATTTATAAATCGTGCCACCAAAACTACTTCTCCACGAAGCATCATGCATACCAATGTTACCATTAAATGGCATCCAGTATTTTACCGGTGTGGAATAGTTTTCTCCATTTAATGTGGCATCTTTTTGTGTATATGTTACGCCATACGTTCCTGCCGGCGTATCATACCCACGCGACGCATTTCCTGTTACACAGCCTGAGTCCAGTATTTTCTTGCCCTTTACATATAAGAAAAGATGCTGTGTTGTCAGATTAATTTCTACATAAGTATTCCCATAATCTTTCTTTCCATATTTTTCTGCTGTCTGGAAATACTCCGGTGTTCTTTCCGTAACAGTTCCCTTTTTTATCAGTTTCAGAAGTTCTTTTTCTTCTTTCTGGTAATTCATCCACCAGCCATAATCTCCTCCGTTGACGGTAACGGTATTTCCATAACTGGTTTTAAACTTACGACTGCTAAAAATCGTGTCATATTTTTTTCGTAATGTTGCAACATATTCTGTTATCTGATTCTTGTCGATTATAACCTGATTCTTCTGGTTTACCTTTATCCACTTTGAAATGGCAGCACCGTCCAAAACTTCCTGACTATCACCAAACTGATATGTAATCCTGGTACTTGTATAACGGTTTGCTTTTTCTAATGCCTTTTTCAGCACTTCACTGTCAGAAGTAATGGCAGGCTTCTGATAGCAGTCCTCCTTTTCAAGACTTACCTTTTCATCCATCTGATGAATGGCATTCACAACCGTTTCCACTACCTTTTCTTCCTCTATCCTATTGCCTTCATTTTCGGCAATAATAGAATATCCGTTTGTCGTATATTCTGAGATTTTGGCATTACTTGGTGCTGTAGCAAAATCAGAATCAAAACATTTTAAACTTCTGATTTTATCTGTTAATTTTTTCTCATCATATTCCAGCCAGTCAGAAATCGTATATTCTCTTCCCTGTCTTGTCAGATATTTCCAGACACTCTGCTCTTTGAGAATATTTTCTGCTGCCTGCTCATTTTCTCCTATTTTTACGTCAAAATCCTGACCTTTCACCGTTTCTGTTGTCGTTTTACCGTCTTTATTTCTTTCTTCTACAGAAATGGAATATTTCTGCATTCTTTCCTTCAATTCTGAAAGTTTCATTCCCGACACATCAATGTTGTTAATAACCGTGCCTGACATAAACTTTGTCTTTGCCTGCATATAAACTACTGCATAACCAATGACTGCCACTAATAAAATACCACCGGCTACAAGGGCAGCTATTTTTTTCGTTCTGTTCTCTTTTAGCACTGTACTATTTTCCCTTCACTTATTACTCTTTTAATCACATCACAAATCTGCTGATATACCATATTGCAGATTTCTTTTGATGACAAATCCTTGTATTCATCATAGTAAATCGGCTTTAAATAAACAACTTTGGTTTCTACCGAGCGTAACGACCATAAGTCAAATACTTTCCACGAATCTACTAATGCAACCGGGACAATCGGTGCTTTCGCTTTCATTGCACTTTTGAAGCATCCCGGCTTAAAGGCATCTACAAAATTTCCATTCCGGTGCTGATAACCACCCGACGGAAAAATAATAAATTTTCGTCCCTGTGCCACCTCTTTTGCCACTTCACGGATAACGCCGACTGCCTGACGCAAATCGTCCAGTTTCAGTCGTTTTCCCTGTACCAAATCAATAAACTGCTTTACCAGTGGCATATGTGACCTTGCTTCGTCCATTACAACCGAGCAAGGTTTCTTATGCGTCAGCATAATGCCCAATGCGTCATATTTACCCTGATGATTGGCAAACATAACATAGCCACCCTCTTTTGGCAAATTTTCTTCTCCATAGGCAATTGTGTGAATCCGTCCCCTTTTATTCATCAGACGGATAACATGCTGGTCATATTCATAACGAAACTCTTCCGAATATTTCTCCGGATGCTTTGCATAATATCCCATTTTTGGTATCATCCAGATACGATGGACATTTCCTAAAATTACATAAAAAAAACGAATCAATTCTTTTCCCCGACTTTCTGTTGCTTATCGTTCTGTACGGCTTTCTTTTCATCCGTCACCTGCCATATGTATTTTATGACATACTATACTAATTTATCATACAACCACCTTTTTTACAACTTTTTCTTCAAAGGAATTATTTTCGCTGTACCCTTTTTAGGGGCATGTGATATACCGTTATCATTATTTCTAAATCCACAACACCGAAATTCTGTTAACCACTCACAAAATCGAACAAAAGTCCTACAAATAGTAAACACCTGAGATACACTTTAACATGATTTATCTCAGGTGTTTATGCTTATTTTTTATATCTAAATATCATTCTAAAATAGTTATATAAATGAACTCTTACACTGCTGGCATCATGCCCACCATCTGGTATCACATTCCAAAGATGTTTTACACCGTTATTCACCAATATATTATGGATAATTTCAGGATTGTTCCCTACCGCACCATCTTCTTTGGCTGCACTTAGTAACATCAGATATGGATTATTTTCTTCTGAAAAAGTCAATTCGTCTTCTTTTAGTTGTCCGGGATGCTGATTCAAATCATTTCCTGGCGTCAATCCTGGTGCCGGACATACAGCTCCTACATAACCAAATATTTCAGGATGTGTAATTCCTATAAAGAGTGACTCTCTTCCTCCCATAGAGAATCCAGTAATTGCAGTATTCTCTCTTCCGGTAGCAACTGAAAATTTTTCTTCTATAAATGGCATCAAATCTGTAATAAGGTCATTTACAAAATTGTCATAACAAAGAGAATTTTGCAAATCCATCCCCGTACACACTTCCATTTCAGGACTACAAAATATATAAGGCATTACCACTATCATATCACGAGCCTCACCCTGATTTATGAGATTACTGAGTATTTTTTTCAACTCAACCATCTCTCCTGCCATCCAATCCTCGTTATCATAATAACCATGTAAAAGATATAATACTGGATAGGTTTCATCCTTTGAATAATTTGGTGGCAAAAACACATTAACGTTAGTCTTTCTCTTGGCTGTAGTTGAATAATACTGATACTTTTTTATTTTACCATAATAATAGTTAGGTTCATATTTTGCTATCTTTGCCGGTTCTTTATCGGACATCTTATTTTCCGACCATAAATAATATTGTTCAGTTGTTTTGGTTCTTGCAAACAATCTCTGCATACCACTATAGACTACATCATATACAGTATTGATATCGTGCCCTCCATCTTTCTTTTTCTCATAAAAGAAGTTTCCGGATTCATAATTATCACAATATTGAAACATTTCTTCGTCCACTTTCATTGCCTGTACCTGTGATGAAACAGCCTCATAAGCAATATCATTCACATCTCCACTACTATAAAAAATCTTAAAGTCCTCTGAAGAATATCCTTGCTTTTTTACCACTTCAGACAAATGTTTAACCTTTTCTGTTCCATTGCTACCACCACACCAACTGTCTCCACTAATCGGTATAAAATAGGCAACTTCATCCATACATTTTTCAAATATCCACCAAGTAGTAGCAGCACCCATAGAAAAACCCGAGAATCCTCGATGCCATCTGGAAGTATTTACAGAATCAGCTTCATAATATGTATTATATTTTCCCTCTACTGCAGGCATTAGGTCGTTTTTAAATTCTTCACAAAAATATTTGACGCTTTCTGATTCATTAGAAAGATATGAATTTTGATATGTCGGTGTGCACACGATGCAAGGTGGAATATCGCCATTTGTAATCATATGGTCCAGAATACATTTCAAAGAAGATTCGTATGAACCATCACCAAAATACCAATATTCATCATCGCCGCCTCCATGCATTAGGTATAGAATATCGTATTTTTTGTTTTTGTCTGTTTCATCATATCCATAGGGAAGATAGACCATAGCATTCTTATTATATTCCTCTTTTTCCCCTGGTCCATAATTCTTTGTTGCATATTCTATTTTTTTAATTGTTCCACCCTTTTTGACAGAATCCAAATATCCTATCGGTACTGATTCCATTTTATTATCAATATAATCTTCTGTTTTAGCAGAATCATCCTTCACATGTTCTGTAGTATTAATTTTTGAGGATTGTTTCAAATTTCTTTTATTTTGAAACACAGCAATTATAATTAAGCCAACCATCAAAATCAAGCATATAGCAATATACATTCTTTTTCGATTCATTATTTTCTCCATTCTGCCACCTTATCCACAACATACATATTTTTTAATATTTAGTTTGCATATAAGCACACACAGACTATACGATGCAACCATAAATAATAGAAATATTATACGTTATTGACAGTTAAAATACAATATTTTATGTTTTAATATCAAATATGCGACTGTTTTTATCCCCTGTCACAAGAAAAAAGGAATTTTCCGGCATTCTTGAATTACATAGAAAAAAACAGTATAATAAGGCAGAAATGCATAAAATAGGAAAGGACATACGATTATGGCATTTGATGGAATTGTAATTGCCAGCCTGGTTTCTGAACTAAATGCAGAACTGACCGGTGGCAGAATCACAAAAATTGCACAAACAGAAGCAGATAAACTGCAATTAACAATAAAGAACAGTTATACAGATGAAACAGGCAATACCACACGGACGCAAAACCGTCTGGTCATTTCCGTTAACCCAAGTCTTCCCCTGCTTTATCTGACGCCGGAGAACCAGCCTTCTCCTCTTCAGGCTCCGACTTTCTGTATGGTATTGCGCAAGCATTTGAATAATTGCAAAATCAAAAGTATTACGCAGGCCGGATTAGAACGTGTGATATGTTTTCATCTGGAGCATTTAAATGAAATGGGCGACTTGTGTCAGAAGAATTTATATGTGGAATTGATGGGAAAACACAGTAATATTATTTTTTGCGATGAAACGGATACGATTATTGACAGTATCAAGCATATTTCACTTCTCGTCAGTTCGGTTCGTGAAGTTCTTCCCGGACGAAAATATTTTATTCCAAACACACAGAAAAAGTTAAATCCACTGACGATTTCCGAAGAAGAGTTTATGGAACACGTTTTTTCTCAGCCGGCTCCGATTGACAAGGCCCTGTACCGGACTCTGACCGGATTTAGTGCTGTTATGGCAAATGAACTGCTCTACCGTTCTTCCCTGACGGGTCATAATATGGCAACGGAGTTTTCCGATATGGAAAAACTGCATCTATACCGGAATTTCTGTGAATTTATGGAACTTGTGCGTCATCAGGAGTTTTCTCCTAATATCGTCTACCATAATGACGAACCGGTTGAATTTGCAGGTATCCGTCTGTCCAGTTATGAAAATCTTTCTGATTATAAAATTGTACCGGCAGAAAATACCAGCCAGATGTTGTACGATTATTATCATACAAAGGAAAGTTTAGGAAGAATCCGTCAGAAATCTGCTGATTTACGCAGAATTACGCATACTGCCTTAGAGCGCAGCCAGAAAAAATACGATTTACAGAGCAAGCAGTTAAAAGATACCCAGAAACGTGACAAATATAAAGTATATGGAGAACTTCTGACAACCTACGGCTATGAACTGCACGGTGGGGAAAAGTCACTTACCTGTGAAAACTATTATACAAATTCTGAAATCACGATTCCGCTGGACGAAACAAAAAGTGCCGTAGAAAATGCAAAACACTATTTTGAAAAATATACAAAGCTGAAACGGACATATGAAGCATTGACAGAACAAATCAGAGAAACCAAAGAAGAAATAGAACATTTAAATTCTATCAGCAACGCTTTGGACATTGCCCGTTTTGAAGAAGATTTAACCGTTATCCGAAAAGAACTGTCGGATGCAGGATATATCAAAAAGCATCTGTCGGGCAAAAAACAGAATACAAGAAATCTGCCAAAAAGCAAACCACTGCACTATATTTCTTCCGATGGATTTGATATGTATGTTGGAAAAAACAACTACCAGAATGATGAGCTGACTTTTAAAATAGCTACTGGAAATGACTGGTGGTTTCACGCCAAACAAAATGCAGGTTCTCACGTCATCGTGAAAACGCAGGGAAAGGAATTGCCGGATGCAACCTTTGAGGAAGCGGCAAGGCTTGCTGCCTACTACTCCAAATCCCGTGACCAGGAAAAAGCTGAAATTGATTATGTGCAAAAAAAACATATCAAAAAGCCAAACGGCTCAAAGCCCGGATTTGTCGTTTATTATACCAACTACTCTATGACAATTCCGACGGATATTACAGGCATCAAAGAAGTAACAGAATAACAACTTTTCTGACAAATATTTCAAACTTCAGGAAAGCAATGGAATAACAGTTTTTCTGACAGATACTTTAGATATTCAAAAAGTAACATGAAACAAAAAGGAGACTTCATTATGATTCAATCCGATAATCATATTCATACCAGTTTTTCTGCTGACAGCGACAGTCCGATGGAAAGCATGATACAACGTGGCATCGAACTTAACCTGTCCTCTCTTTGTTTTACAGAGCATATGGATTATGGATTTCCAAGTGAACTTTACCATATGGATTTTCAATTTCCCGTGAAAGAATATTTTGAAACGATACAGAAGTTTTCTTTGCAATACCCTCAGATTACTTTGAGAACGGGTGTAGAACTGGGACTAAAAAAAGATATTTATGATAAAGCCATAACATTAGCTGCCTCATTTCCTTTCGACTTTATTATCGGTTCTACCCATCTGGTAGACAATATTGACCCATACTATCCGGAATACTGGGAAGCCTTTGGCGAAGAAAATGGTATTCGCCGTTACTATGAAACGACTTATGAAAATCTGTCCTGCGATTTTGATTTTGATGTCTATGGGCATATTGATTACATTATCCGTTACTGCCCTTCCGTCAAAAAGGCGATTGCAAACGGACAAGACAAGGAATCCTGTCTGCAAAACGCACTGGATGACAACTGGGAGCTGATTTGTGAAATTCTAAAAAAACTGATTGACACAGGCAAAGGAATTGAAGTGAACACAGGTGGGTTAAAAGCGAAACTCGGACATCCGAATCCCCATGAAAGAATTATCACCCAGTACAAAAAATTCGGTGGCGAAATTATCACAGTCGGTTCGGATGCCCATGAGCCTGCATTTCTTGCCCATCAGTTTGAGCAGATACCACTTCTCCTTGTAAAATGTGGTTTTTCTTCTTACACGGAATTTAAAAAACGGAAACCGATACAAATTCCATTGTCATAAATCCCTCTGCCGGACAGACGTTTTGGGTGCTATGCTGTTTTCTTCTGAAAACATACGCAGCTGCTCTGCAAGAAACACAAGCCGTTTCACAAAATATTTCATTTCTTCCATCGTATTTTCTGCGCCAAGCGAAATCCGGATAGTTCCTCTTGCCATTTCTTTTGGCATTCCGATTGCCTGCAACACATGGGAAATTTTTGTTTCCGACGAATTACAGGCAGAACCTGCCGATATATAAATTTGTTCCATATCTAACAATGCAATCAGCGACGCTGCTTCTAAAAAAGGAAAACTCAGACTAAGATTGTTATCCAGATGTTTTGCTGCCAGACCATTCACTTTACAGTCCGGGATTTGTTTTGTTATCTGTTCTGTCAGATATTTCTGCATGGCAAGCAAATGAAGATGATTTTTTTCAAAATCCCGGATGCCGATTGCTGCTGCCTTTCCCAAGCCAACGATTCCGGGCACATTTTCTGTTCCTGCCCGTTTTTTTCTCTCCTGACTGCCACCGTGCAAAAAAGACGAAAGACGGATACCATCCCGGACATACAAAAAACCAACACCTTTTGGTCCCTGAAATTTATGTCCACTGGCACTCAGCAAATCAATTTGCATTTCTTTTACGTCTATTTTTTCATGTAAATATGCCTGCACGGCATCTGTATGAAAAATAATATGATGCTTTTTTGCCAGCTTACCAATCTGCTTTACCGGCATCACCGTACCAATCTCATTATTGGCAAACATAATACTGATTAAAATGGTATCCGGACGAATCGCTTTTTCCAAATCCTCTAACGAAATTTCCCCATTTTCATTTACTGGAAGATAGGTGACCAAAAATCCTCTTTTTTCCAGATAATGACACGTTCTCAGAATCGCATGATGTTCTATGCTAGAAGTGATAATGTGCTTTCCTTTTGCCTTCATTACCTCTGCTATCCCAATTAATGCCCAGTTATCTGCCTCCGTTCCCCCACTTGTAAAATAAATTTCTTCCGGCCTGGCATGAATGCTTTCTGCAATCGTTTCACGAACACATTGCAGCATTATTTTTGCATCCCTTCCAAATTCATAAGCTGCTGATGGGTTTGCATACATCTGCATAAAAAACGGATACATTTCCTGAAACACTTCCGGATGCACTGCCGTGGTTGCTGCATGGTCAAGATATATCATATGCCTTCCTCTTTCTGCATAATTCCGTAGATACCTTATCTTACTATATGCATTTGTTTTCGTTATGTGTTTGTTCAGCAGATGTGTTTCCTGCGCTTATGGGTATCTGCCATCAGATAAAACATTTGTTGCTCTTATTTGCTGCACATATCTTCCCAATTGCTGCATAAGATGATGATAAGCAGGAATTTCCGGGGGCAGACTATTGCAAATCATAAAAAACAAACTGATTCGTGGTACTCTTTTACTTACGATTGCCGGCTTTGTCACACGGCTTATCGGCTTTGTCTATCGCATTTTCCTTGCTGACCTTCTGGGCACCCGGCTGCTTGGTACTTATCAGCTGGTTTTCCCTGTATACAGCATTTGTTTTACCATTTACGGTGCCGGTCTTCAGACTGCCATCTCACAGCTGATTGCTTCCAATGTTGGTACGGATGCTTTGAAAAAACAGAAGGATTTTTTCATTTTGAAATGTGGGCTTTTGATTTCCCTTACTCTTTCCCTGTCCTTAACAGCCATTGTTTTTACTTTTGCCAGACCAATTGCTACGTTTTTTTTGCTGGAGCCGTCCTGCGAATCGTACTTACGGATTTTATGTATGCTCTTTCCGTTTTGTGGAACATCAGCCTGCATTAACGGCTATTTTTACGGAAAAGAGGAAGCAAAAATCCCTGCCGTCACACAAATTATTGAACAGCTTTTCCGTGTTTTCAGTGTTATTCTGCTTTGCACTATTCTGACAGCAACCCGTGAAGAAGGATGCCGTCTTGCCGTAACCGGTCTTGTAATTGGAGAAGCTGCTTCTTGTTTTTATAACTGTTTTCAATTGCGCCGCTTCATTTCGTACTGTCCCAAAAACAGGACAGATACTCCCTCTTTTTCAGGCATAAAAAAAACAGCTTCTACACTGCTCTTTCTTGCTTTTACCCTGACAACGACAAAATTAGTTATTTCCATTCTGCATAGTGCCGAGGCCGTCTTTATTCCTGCTGCCTTAAAAAAATTTGGCTGTTCTGCCCAGGATGCCCTAAGTATTTACGGTATTTTATCGGGCATTGCCCTTCCTTTTATTATGTTTCCTTCTACGATTGCCAACTCATTTGCCGTTATGCTTTTGCCTGCCATTGCTCAGGCACAGGCATCTCACCGACAACAGACCATCAAAAAATACGTTACTTTGTCCAGCAAATACAGCCTGCTGATTGGTTACCTTTTTACCTGTCTGTTTCTGGTATTTGGAAAAGAATTCGGATATTATCTTTTTCAAAGCAAAGATGCCGGCATTTATATCTGCGTACTTTCCTGGCTCTGTCCGTTTTTGTATCTTTCCACTACTTTTACCAGCATTATAAACGGTCTGGGAAAGACACAGTTTACCTTTTTCATAACCGTTATCAGTTTACTGATTAAAATCTATTTTCTCATCGTATTAGTACCACGATATGGCATTTATGCTTATCTCGTCGGCTCTTTAATCAGCCAGATGACAATGACCATTCTGGAAGGCATCTTTTTACGACAGCATCTTGCACTTGCTGTAAATAAATGTTTTCTGCTTCCTGTCCTTACTTTGGCATTAGTCGGTTCCTTTTGCAGAATACTCTACAAAATGATACCATCTGTCAGCAGCCGGATTTTATCATGTGCCATACTGGGAGGATTCTGCCTCCTCATTTGTGGTATTTATGTTCTTATTCTCTTTGCCGGAAAATGCATCAGCCCAAAAGAGTACTTTGCTTCTAAGAAATAAATACGTCTTCCCTGCTATATCCTTCATTTTTCCCTACAACACTTCCCCTCTACTCCCACTCATACGGCGTATTCTGATAAACATAATAGTTCACCCAGTTGGAATAGAGTGCGTTAGATGCACCACGCCAGCGAAGCAGTGGACGGGTGCTGCTATCATCATTGGTATAATAATTAACCGGTAAATCAATCGGAATATTCTTTTCAATATCGCGCTTATATTCACTGTCTAATGTCAGTCTGTCATACTCAAGATGTCCCAGCACAAAAACCTGCTTGCCGTCTTTAGAAATGATAATACATTCTCCGACTTCCTCCGAATCAGCCAGAACCAGCAGTTTATCACAATTTTCAATTTCTTCATGATTCATTTGCGTATAACGGGAATGTGGTGCAAAAAAGACATCATCAAATCCACGCAATAAAGGCTCTTTTCTATGATGTACCTGAAATTCATAAACACCAAATACCTTTTTTTCCAGTTGATACTTATGGATTCCATAATGATAATAAAGACCTGCCTGTGCGCCCCAGCAAATATGGAATGTGCTTGTTACATTTGTCTTGGACCATTCCATAATTTCTGTAAGTTCTTCCCAATACTGCACCTCTTCAAACTCCATTTTTTCTACAGGTGCTCCCGTAATAATCAGACCATCAAATTTGCGCTGTTTTATTTCATCAAATGTTTTATAAAACTCATTCAGGTGACTGGCCGGCGTATTTTTTCCAATGTAAGATGCCGTTGTCAAGAAAGTAATATCAATCTGAAGTGGTGTATTGGAAAGACTGCGCAACAGCTGAACTTCTGTATCCTCTTTTAACGGCATCAAATTCAATACTGCAATATACAATGGACGGATATCCTGCGTAGCTGCTCTCGTTTCATCCATCATAAAAATATTTTCTCTTTCCATAACCTTTTTTGCAGGAAGATTACTTTTTACTTTAATTGGCATCAAATCGCCCCTTTCTTTTCTACTTGGAATTTATCCATAAACTCTTCTTCCGTCAGAATTGGTACATTCAATTCCTTTGCTTTCTTATTTTTAGAAGAATTGCTCATACTGTCATTGTTAATCAGATATGATGTTCTTCCCGTAACACTTCCTGTTACTTTGCCACCATAGCTTTCAATCAGTTCTTTTAACTCGCTTCTGTTTGCAAAATAATGAACACTGCCCGTAATCACAAACTGAAGTCCTTCCATCGTATTAACATTTCCCTGTTGCTCTTTTACTAATGTCACAACAGCAAGCAGGTCATCTATCATATTATTATTATCTTCATTTTCAAAAAAAGCAACAAATGTTTTGGCAATCACAGGGCCTACGCCTTCGATTTCTGTCAACTCCTCTTCCGTTGCATGACGGATTGCATCAAAATCCTGATGAAATGCCTTTGCAATCATCTTGGCATTAGCCGGTCCTATATTTGGGACACCAAGACTATATAAAAATCTTGCTACCGTTGTTTCCCTTGCTGCTTCCACTGCAGCAGTAAGCTTTTTAAATGATTTTTCACCAAATCCTTCCATTGTTACGATTTCATTCTGATGTTCCTTTATACGGAACAAATCGCCTATCTGATGAAGGAGTCCCTTTTCCATAAACTTTTCAATAGTCGCTTCGGACATTCCATCAATATTCATTGCATCTCGACTGACAAAATGAGATATCGATTTAATTTTCTTGGCAAGACAATTTTTGTTGCTACATAACAATACTTCCACGCCATTTTCTTTCTGAATCACAGTCGGCTTCTTGCATACAGGACATACCTTTGCAATTTCCAATTTTCCCGAACGTGTCAGATTTTCAGCAATCTGTGGAATAATCATGTTGGCTTTATATACCTGGATGGTATCGCCAATTCCCAGTTCCAGCTGCTTTACGATACTGACATTGTGCACGCTGGCACGGCTGACGGTTGTTCCTTCCAGCTCTACCGGTTCAAAAACAGCAACCGGATTAATCAGTCCTGTCCGGGAAGCACTCCACTCTATTTCTTTCAAAGTCGTTTCTGCTATTTCATCTGCCCATTTAAATGCAATCGCATTCCGTGGAAATTTTGCTGTGTTTCCTAACGATTCTCCATACCGGATATCATCATACAACAGCACCAGACCATCCGACGGGAAATCATTTGTTTCAATTTTTTTAGAAAATCTCTCTACAGCTGCAGCAATCGTTTCTGCATTGACTTTTTCATATTCTACTACTTCAAAGCCCTGCTCCTTTAGGAAAAGATACTTCTGCTCCTGCGAATTTTGAAAATCAATTCCATCTGCTGATACCAAAGCAAATGCGAAGAAATTGACATTACGTTTTGCCGTAATTTCATTATTCAGCTGCCGGACGGAACCACTGCATAAATTTCTCGGATTTTTATACTGTTCATCTATTGGCAGTGCCTGATTAATCTTCTCAAACTCAGAATAAGGGATTACTGCCTCACCACGCAGTACCAGATGCCCTTTATAAGGAATGGCAAGTGGCAGATTTTTAAATACTTTCGCATTGTTCGTTATGACTTCGCCTATCTGCCCATTGCCTCGCGTAACTGCCTTTACTAATTTTCCTTCTTCATATGTTAAAACTACTGTCAGTCCATCCATCTTCCACGAAAGAAGTCCCGTTTGGTCATTCAGCCACGAAGACAATCCCTCTACCTCTTTCGTCTTATCCAGAGAAAGCATCGGAGAAGGATGGGCTTCTTTTGGAAGTTCGCTTAACACTTCATATCCTACTTTCTGTGTTGGACTTCCCGACAAAATAACGCCAGTTTCTTTTTCCAGGGCAACTAATTCATCATATAACCGGTCATAAGTATAATTGCTCATAACTTCATCTTTTCCCTGATAATACACTTTTGCAGCATTATTTAACTGCTCTGTTAACTCTTGCATTCTCTGCTTTTTATCTGACATTTTTGCCCTTCCTTCCGTTCTATTTTTCTGACCTATCCCAATTCTCTTTTTAATTCGGCTATCTCTTTTGCTGTCAGATGGCGGTACCGTCCTTTTTTTAATCCTTCTAGTGTAATATTCATAACACGGTCACGGCGCAGATATGTTACGCGATAACCGAAATATTCACACATACGGCGAATCTGACGGTTCAGACCCTGTGTAATAATGATGTGAAAACTCATCTCGTCTTCCTGCCATATTTTACAAGGCTTCGTTACCGTATCGAGAATCGGCACACCCTCCTGCATTTTCTTCAGAAAACCAGGCTCTATTTTATGGTCTACCCTTACAAAATATTCTTTTTCGTGCTCATAACGGCTTCTCAATATTTTTTCCATTGCATCTCCCTGATTGGTCAAAAGCAAAAGTCCTTCCGAAGCCTGGTCCAGTCTGCCTACCGGATATATTCTTTTTGGATAATCAATATAATCTACAACATTCTTAATCTTCTCTCCATTTTCTTCTTTTGCTGTTGTGCAGACAATTCCTCTTGGTTTATAAAAAGCCAGAAAAATCTCTTCTTCCTCTTTCGTTACTTTTTTTCCATCCACCATAACCAGCTGGTCTTCTGTAATTTTTTCTCCCGGAAGTGCTATTTTCCCATCAATCGTAACACGCCCCTGTTCTATCAGTCTGTCACCTTCACGCCGGGAACAGACACCTGCCTCACTTAAAAATTTATTAATTCTGATTTCTTCCATATTATTTATCTCCATATACTAAAAATCCGAGAAGTTCCAAAGACAGAATACATGTCCAAGTCCTTATCCGTCATTTTCACTCAGGATAAAATAACATGTTATCTTTCAGAACATCTCGGATCATGTGATGTTTCTTTTTCTTAATTTGTTGCCGGAGCCTGCGTTACTACAGGTGCTTGTGTTGCTGCCGGTGCCTGTGTCGCTGCAGGAGCTTGTGTCGCAGCTGGTGCCTGTGTTGCCTGATTTGCCTCCTGGTTTATATTCGTATTCTCTTCTGCTTCATCTTCCGAACCAGAACTTTCCAGCATTTGGTAAAAATCACGCACATCTGCATTTTTGCTGACAATATCCTGCAATTTCTTTTGCACGGTATTGATTTTATTCTTTATTTCTTTACTATTATCCAGTTCATCTATTGCTTTCTGCTCTTTACTGTCAATAGTACTCAGATAAATAACAAATTTTCCTTTGTCATTCATCGTTACATTTAACGCACTAAGCGATGGTACAAGTGTATCAATGTCATATATTTTGGCTTCACAATATACATAGACACGATACGTTCCCTCGTTCAGACCTTTATTCAATATCGTACATTCGATATTTCGATATTCCTCAATATATTCAGCTTCGGTAACAAGACGTTTTTCTTCTACATGTGAAACATCGCTGACACAATCTGCTAACGCCTCCATATCAACCTGCTGCTTTGCATCAAAATATTTCTTTACAAGTTCTGTAATTTCCTTTTCTATTTCACGGTCTGACATTGCAGACAATGCACTTCCCGTTGTTGTTTTAGCTGAATTGCCACTAAAAGAAAAAGTAACATCTGGTGCAATCAGAGAAAAAGTTCCCATTCCGATTAACATAATCGCCAGTGTTATAATGATAACTATTTTTTTGTATTTTAATCGCATAAAATGCGCACATCCTTTCATTGCGTTGCAAACTAATAACAAAAGCGCACCTGAAGGGACTCGAACCCCCGCAAAACACGGTTCCGGAAACCGTTGCTCTATCCACTGAGCTACAGGTGCACATTCAAAAAATCAACAGATATGATTATAGCACAAATTGAATTACTTTGTAAAGTGAAACAAATAAGGAATCATTTTCGCTGTACACTTTTTAGGGACATGTGATAAAACAGGTTTCCTACAGCAGCACGATTTCGCTAAGCTGCATTTTAGGAAACTCTGTTTTTATCACAGCCCATTTACAAACTGGCTGTTACGGTTTAACTCCCTCAGAAGACTGGCAGCAGAATCATAGTCAAACATAACACTGGCATAAATGCATTCCACATTGCAGAAACAGGCCATTCGTTTCTGCCAGCACAATCCATTTTTAACTGACGATTATAAAAACAGATTTTTCTTAACCGGCCAATGCTTTTTAGCAAATCTTTTATAAAATCCGAATGGTCCTGTCAGCAACAGAATAATAATAAACACAATCCGATAATATTTCTTCTCTCTCTACGCAGGTTTCATTCGCATCGTTTACCATCTGCCTTAACTCTTCCTTTTCAAAGCCAGATTTTGCTGACAAAACTATCATTTCATGAATACTGCTTGGCAGAAGATAAAAATCACCACGTAATGCTTCTCCAATTTCTTCTAACATATTAGGATACAGAATTACGGTTGCCCCATTAATTCCCATCTCATTCGTAATGACATACGGCTCATCTGCTCCATTATTCATCAAGCCACATCCGTCTGCCTCATATTCTCCAGTATTCATCAATCCAAATCCGTCTGCTTCATATTCTGCACTATTTTCCTCCTGATATTCGCTTTTCATTTCTAAAGAAAAATTTTTTCCCAATAATTCATGCAACATAGAATACATACTGCACATTCTTTTCGGAAATAGCACTTCCGTATTTTTCCGTGCCAGTTTTAACAACGATACCGTAGTAATTCCCCAGTCTTTTACTATTTTGTTGGTAATCTGCACGGAGCAGATACCTTCTTCTTCTTTTGAAAACAAAATATGAAAAATAATACTCAGGTCTAAAAAAGAAATATTGGGAATGTTGTCTAACTCCGGCTGATTTCTTTCCCTGGAAACTAATTTGATAAAAATTTTATCCTGACAATTTGCAAAAGAAAAATCAAAATCTTCCTGCTTTCTTTTTTTCATAGCTTCCTCATAAGTACAAAGCATTTCCTGCACCAGATTTTCTGCTGTCTGACCATTCCTATATTTTTGATAATAAGACGCGATATTAAAGTGAGGTGCTATCCTGCTTTTGTCTGATGTGATGGTAAATCCCTCCATCTCAACTGCATTATTTTTTCTGACTGTTCTTCTTTCTACCCGGCAATCACCCGGTAATTGCTCAGAAAGCATATCAAATAACATTTGACGAAATTCTGAATATGTCTTTTGTTCTTTCTCCATATAACCTCTTTTCTGCACTGCAACTCTGTCATTTTACGACTAACAATGTCCACCACAAATATACTATTGGTAAAAATAAGGATTTTCCTGCTCTTCCGTTAAGTGAAATAACTGTTCCTTTCCTCATCTTCTCTTTGTCCTATTTACTTATACGGAATAAAAATGTTTATCCTCTGTAAAGGGAGAGTAGTTTACTTTGGATAAAGGCGAATTTTATAACCGGCAATGAAAGCTGTCACAAAGCCGTTATGCCGGTTATCTGTGTTGGCGACTGCCATGAAAATAACGACGTATTGTAAATCCTTACATACGGTCACTTTTAGAATCCGTACAGAACGAAATTTCTAAGATTTCATAGAAAATTACTTAAATAAAATACCCTTTCTTTCATTTTTAACAGGAAAAATCCTCTGTAATTAGGGTAGCAAATCTTCCTTTTTTATACAATGTTCAAACATCCCGAAACTTTTCTGAAAAATTCACAAATCACACAAAAAAACACAAGCAACAAATCTTATCAAAAGACTGTTACTTGTGCATTTTTACTTTTATTCATTATTTTTTTGTGCAAATTTACAACATCCAAAATCCCACCAAAGGCAGAATCCCTTTATTTTCCTTACTGTGCACTCAAAAATTCATCAATTCCTTTGGCAGCTGCTTTACCGGCTCCCATTGCAAGAATAACGGTAGCTGCTCCTGTTACGGCATCTCCACCGGCATAAACTTTTGCCTTAGAAGTCTGACCGTTTACTTCTTCTGCCACAATACATTTTCTCTTGTTGATATCCAGTCCCTCTGTTGTAGAAGAAATCAGAGGATTTGGACTTGTACCAAGTGACATAATGACAGTATCTACATCCAGTGTAAATTCAGAACCTGCAACTTCTACCGGTCTTCTTCTGCCTGATTCATCCGGCTCGCCAAGTTCCATACGGATACAAGTCATTCCTTTTACATTTCCTTCCTCATCCACAAGAATCTCTGTTGGATTTGTCAGCAAATCAAAAACGATACCTTCTTCTTTTGCATGATGTACTTCTTCTACTCTGGCTGGTAATTCTTCTTCACTACGGCGATATACAATATGTACTTCTGCGCCCAGACGAAGTGCTGTTCTTGCAGCATCCATTGCAACATTACCACCACCGACAACTGCTACTTTTTTGCCTGCTGAAATTGGTGTAGCATAAGAATCGTCGAATGCTTTCATCAGATTGCTTCGTGTCAGATATTCATTTGCAGAAAATACACCATTTGCATTTTCACCAGGAATACCCATAAATCTAGGAAGACCTGCACCAGAACCGATAAATACGGCATCAAAGCCTTCTTCATCTAATAATTCATCTATCGTTGTTGCTTTTCCGATTACAACATTTGTTTCAATTTTTACACCTAAGGATTTTACATTTTCTACTTCACTGTCTACAACCTTTGACTTTGGCAGACGAAATTCCGGAATACCGTAAGATAATACGCCACCTGCCTTATGCAGTGCTTCAAAAATAGTAACTTCATAACCTAATTTTGCCAAATCTCCGGCACAGGTAAGTCCTGCAGGGCCAGAACCAATGACAGCAACTTTTTTGCCGTTCAGTTTTTCTGCTTTTACCGGTTTGATTCCCTCTTCTCTGGCTGTATCTGCAACGAAACGCTCTAACTTACCGATAGAAACAGCATCTCCTTTGATACCACGGATACATTTTGCTTCACACTGGCTTTCCTGTGGGCAGACACGTCCACATACTGCCGGAAGTGCAGAATATTCGCTAATAACATGATAAGCATCTTCTACTTTTCCCTCTGCCAGTTCTTTAATGAATCCCGGAATGTTGATATTAACCGGACATCCCTTAACACACTGAGGATTCTTGCATTGCAGACAGCGTGTTGCCTCTGCCATAGCTTCTTCTTTATTATAACCTAAACAAACTTCATCAAAGTTTGTAGCACGAACTTTTGGCTCCTGTTCGCGCACGGGTACTCTCTTTAATACATCTACTTCCATGATTACCTCCATTTTGTCCTTGACTCTCTGTTATTTTTATTATTACAGCAATATCTGTTTTCTGTTATTTACTATTTTTCTAAAAATATGCCGTTATGTATTAGCCATTGCAATGACCACATCCACCGTGATGGGTATCTCCCTCTTCCATACGGAGCATTGCACGTCCTTCTTCTGTTTTGTACATTCTCTGACGCTGCATTGCCTGGTCAAAATCAACCAAATGACCATCAAACTCTGGTCCGTCTACGCAGGCGAATTTGATTTCATCGCCAACCTGAAGACGGCAGGCACCACACATACCGGTTCCATCTACCATAATCGGATTCATGCTGACAATTGTTGGGATTCCCAATTCTTTTGTCAGGAGTGAAACAAATTTCATCATAATCATAGGACCAATTGCAATCACTCTTGTATATTCTTTTCCCTGATTCTTAACCAGTTCATTAATCTGGTCGCAGCCATTTCCCTTGAAACCATAAGAACCATCATCTGTAGCAATATAAAGGTTTCCTGCAACTTCGCGCATCTCGTTTTCCAGAATCATAATGTCCTTTGTACGGGCACCAATGATAACATCCACATCAATACCATGCTCATGCATCCATTTTACCTGTGGATATACAGGAGCTGTACCAACACCACCACATACAAATAACAGTTTTTCTTTCTTTAATTCTTCCATTGGCATACTGATTAATTCAGAAGCGCATCCTAATGGTCCTACAAAGTCCATAAAAGACTCGCCCACTTCATATTCTGCCATTTCTTTTGTGGAAGCACCAACTGTCTGAAATACAATTGTAACTGTTCCCTTTTCCCTGTCATAATCACAGACTGTCAAAGGGATTCTCTCTCCCTTTTCGTCCATTTTCACGATAACAAACTGTCCAGGCTGACAGGACTTTGCAACGCGGGGTGCTTCGATATCCATAAGCCAGATATTATTGGCCAGATATTCTTTTTTTAAAATCTTATACATAATAAGCCTCCATTTTTCTTTTTTGGATATTCTGGTACAGAACTCCATTTATTTTACTGAAATACATCCAGATTATCACAGTGTGATAAAAAACTGTTTGTATATCTTTCATCTTTACTTACATTTTCCCCGAACCAGTCCGGTGCCACAAAATCAGCTGCATCTTTCTCGTCTTGAAATTCGACTTCGATAAAATGAAGTCCCTCTAACTGGTTGTGAAAAATGTCTAATTCTCCCATATGCCCACTTGGCAATGGTATCAGATAACGTGTTTTTGTTATCATATGATTATCTGCTTTTTCCCTAAGATGAAGATACCCCTCTTTGGTAAGAGGCATCTCAACTTCTCTGTTAATATGCACATCAGCATGATTTTCGCTATCTTTTAAGCGTGATTTATAGGTCAGAATATAACGCTCGTTGCTTTTGCGAATCCGGACAACAGGGTCTGTGCATAAATATCCCTGCTCAATTTCTTTTTTTTCCATCTGCTCCAGATTGTCCGGCATAGTCTGAATCAGAAACTTTTTTTCTATTTCCATATTTATCTCAATTCCGAAACAAAGTTTTTGTCATCTGCAACCGGCAGGCAAAAAGGCCTTTGCACACTACTCGGCTGTCTTTGCACTTTCCTGCTCTGTTTTGTTTATTTTTTTCTTGCGCAGTTTAATGCCCAGTAAAATAGCACAAAAAGCAAGTACTCCACTGACAATAAATTTCACAAGATACCAGAAAAATGCTCCGGTAAATGTTAAATCGGTAACCCCTTTGGCTAAAAGCGTCATTATCATAGTATAACCTCCATTCTGCCTGCTTCGTTTCTGCTATGCCAAAAACGATTCCGGCATATAACCAATATTACTACCTTCTGTTTACTAATTCTTTTGTAATATCATCCCAGTCTAAATCGCATTCTGCCATCAGAACCATCATATGGTAAAGGAAGTCAGCAATCTCATATTTTAATTCTTCTGCATCCGGATTTTTGGCTGCAATAACGATTTCGGTTGCTTCCTCGCCACATTTTTTCAAAATCTTATCGATTCCTTTGTCAAACAGATAATTTGTATAAGAACCTTCTTTTGGATTGTTTTTCCGATTAATAATCGTGTCATAATCTTCTTTAAGCACGGTCAGAGGATTGGTTGTAACATAATCCTTCTTTGCCAGTTCCTTAAAGAAACAGGTATGTTTTCCCGTATGGCATGCTGCACCAAGCTGACGTACCTTTGCAAGAATTGTATCGTTGTCACAATCTATCATCAGAGCCTTAACATACTGATAATGACCGGAAGTTTCACCTTTTACCCATAATTCCTGACGGCTTCTGCTGTAATAAGTCATTTTTCCGGTACGAAGCGTCATTTCAAAAGATTTTTCATTCATATAAGCAAGCATTAATACTTCATCTGTCCGGTAATCCTGCACAATAACAGGAATCAGTCCATTTTCCTGTAGCTTAAAATCAGAAAAATCAATGCAGCTGTCAAATACTTCCACATCAATACCCTGTGACTTTAAACTTCTCTTTGCTTTGAAAATATCTTTTTCTTCAAAATAGTTTGTCATAACGGCCTGTACTGTCTGATAAGACAACAATTCTGCCAAATCATTACGAATCAGTCCGTCACGAATCAGCACTCCTATTTTCGTATCTGCAATGGCATCTGAAAAACTCTTTGTTGTATCAATATGTTTCAAAACAGCTGTTCCAAATCCCATCTCATAAAAAGCATCCAACTGCTGTGCATTTTGGAAATCTGCCCTCATATCTATTTCGACAGCAAGCTTATCCCTGTCAAAACGCGAAAGAATTTCCGTTATTTCTTTTTCTTCCGGCATCAGTGCTTTTCTGATGACTACTTTTGACGCTCCTGTATACAATGCTTTTTTTGCATCTTCAAAACGATTCACATAAATGCCTACATAAAAAGGAATATCAATCATTTTTTCAATCTGACGCACTGTGGCAAGAAATTCTTCCCGTGATTTTTCATCTCCCGAAAAATTGTACAGATATAAACCATCTGCTCCTTCGCAGGAATAACGGTCTGCTAATTTAATAATACTTCCTGCCATCTCATTTTCTGCATTAATAAATGGAATCAATTT
This sequence comes from bacterium, assembly GCA_028724545.1. GTDB lineage: Bacteria > Bacillota > Clostridia > Lachnospirales > Lachnospiraceae > Butyribacter. The sequence goes on along the minus strand of JAQYCU010000024.1, from coordinate 54,628 downwards.
TTTCTGACTCATGCTTTCCCTCCGTCTTAACCTTTTTGTATTCTATACTATAATGTTCCTTTTGTGGAAAGTACATCCGTAATACGTTCATCATAGGAAATTGCTTCATCCAGAGCTTTTGCAAATGCCTTAAAGGCTGCCTCTATAATATGATGATTGTTCTGTCCTTCAAATTGCCTTAAATGCAAATTCATCCCACTGCTATAACTGACAGCATAAAAGAACTCATGTACCATCTCTGTATCAAATTCTCCGACCTTTGGCACGGATAATTCTAAATTGCTCTGCAAGTAAGGACGTCCTGACAAATCTAATGCACACAGCACCAGTGTTTCATCCATTGGGAGAAAAAAGTTTCCAAATCGTCTGATTCCCTGCTTGTCCCCAACGGCTTCTTTGATTGCCTGTCCCAGTACAATTCCCGTATCTTCTATAGAATGGTGAGTGTCTACTTCCAAATCGCCTGCCACACTGACGGATAAATCAAACAACCCGTGTCTGGCAAAACTATTCAGCATATGGTCAAAGAAACCAATTCCCGTATGAATATCAGCCTTTCCTGTTCCGTCAAGATTCAATGTAATTGTAATATCGGTTTCTCCTGTCTTTCGTGTCACTGTCGCTTTTCTTTCTAACACAGACTTATTGTTTCCCATGGCACTCTCCTTTATTAGAATTTCTCTGATAAGTGGCAGAATGATATTTTAACCTGTTCTGCCCTAACTTATAGTATACTCTATTCTGCACAACTACGCAAATCTATTTTTCAAAACGGACGGCAATGGAGTTTGCGTGTGCCGTAAGTTTTTCAGACTTCGCGAAATCCTCAATATCGGTATGAATCAGTTCCAATGCTTCCTTTGAGTAAGAAATAATACTTGACTTCTTAATAAAATCATCCACTGACAATGGTGAGAAGAATTTTGCTGTTCCATTTGTCGGAAGAACATGGTTGGGTCCTGCAAAATAATCGCCAAGAGGTTCACTGCTGTACTCTCCCAGGAAAATAGCACCTGCATTACGAATGCGTGTCATCGTATCAAATGGATTCTTTGTCACAATCTCCAGATGTTCCGAAGCAATCTCATTTGCTGTATCAATTGCTTCTTCCATCGTATCTGCCACTAAAATATAGCCATAGGAATCTAATGATTTTTGTATAATTTCGCTGCGGGATAACTCTTTTACAAAGCCGTCCACCTCTTCTGAAACTTTTTCTGCAAGTTCCATACTTGTTGTAACCAGAATGGCTGAAGCCATTTCATCATGCTCTGCCTGTGACAGTAAATCAGCTGCGACATAACGTGGATTTGCTGTTTCATCTGCCAGTACAAGAATCTCACTAGGTCCTGCAATGGAATCAATACTGACATGACCATATACTGCTTTTTTCGCCAGTGCCACAAAAATGTTTCCCGGTCCTACAATCTTATCCACTTTTTTGATACTCTCTGTTCCATAGGCAAGGGCACCAATTGCCTGGGCACCACCCACTTTATATACCTCATCAACACCTGCCTCTTTTGCAGCGACTAGTGTAACCGGGTAAACTTTTCCATCTTTTCCCGGTGGTGTTGTCATAACGATATGGTCAACCCCGGCTACTTTTGCCGGCACAATATTCATCAATACAGAGGAAGGATAAACAGCTTTTCCACCCGGAACGTAAACACCGACACGTTCTAATGCAGTAACTTTCTGTCCCAGAAGTGTTCCGTCCGGCTTACTGTCAAACCAGCTGTAACGCACCTGTTTTTCGTGATATTCCTTGATATTTTTCAATGCTTTCCGGATGATTTCCAGTAAATGTTCATCTACTTTTGTATATGCCTCATCAATTTCTTCCTGTGTAACGCGAATCGAATCTTTCGTAATGTCTACGCCGTCAAATTTTTTGGTATACGCAAACAAAGCCTTATCTCCATTCGCCTTCACATCTTCCAGAATTTCATTTACCGTATCTTCAAATGTTCCATACTGGTTCGGACTTCTTTTCAAAAGATTCTCTAAAATATTTGCCTTTTCATTTTCTGTCAGTTTCACAATTCGCATAACATTACCTCTTTTCTTCCTCTTGTGGAGATTACTCCGGAATGACTTTTTTCAGTTCTTTTAATAATTTCGTAATTCGCTCATGCTGCATTTTCATACTTACTTCGTTTACTACAACACGCGCTGATAATGGACAAATCTCTTCCAATACTTCCAACCCGTTTTCTTTCAGGGTAGAACCCGTTTCCACGATATCAACAATTACTTCTGAAAGTCCTACGATTGGTGCCAGTTCGACAGAACCATTTAACTTAATAATTTCTACCGTCTGGTGCTTTTTATTATAAAAATAATCTTTTGCAATATTAGGATATTTGCTTGCCACACGGATTAAAGAACCATTATTCAACTGTTCTTTTGCGCTTGCCGGTCCTGCTACGCACATTCTGCATTTTCCACAATTTAAATCCAGCACTTCATATAATTTTCTTCCTTCTTCCAAAATGGTATCTTTTCCAACCACTCCGATGTCAGCTGCTCCCATCTCTACATAGGTAGGAACGTCTGTCGCTTTTGACAGGAAAAATTTAAAACCAAGTTCTTCATTGACAAAAATCAGTTTTCTTGTCTTTTCATCTTTCATTTCTTCGCAGGTAATTCCAATCTGCTCTAGCAGGCTTAATGTCTGCTTTGCTAGTCTGCCCTTAGCCAATGCAAATGTTATATATTTCATTCTATACTCCTATCTACTGTTTACTGCTGTCTGATTACAGTTGTCTGTATTCTTCTTGTTTTGTCGCAACGTCATATGCCAGTATAACATTTTCCTTTTCAAGATAGAGAATCGTATCAATTTTCATTCGCTGTGCATATTCTTTATATACATCGAAAGATTTTTGGGACGATTTTCGTAACATCTGGATATTTTTGCCTTCTTTGCGATATTCCTCTGTCAGTCTGACAGCTTCTTTCCGAAGTGACTGTGGATAAAGGAAAATCGTTCCACCCAGTGTTGTATCTTCAAATAAATTCTGACGGCTTAATGCAAGCATCAGCTGGTCAATGACAATGGCAAGTCCGATAGCCGGTGCATCTTTGCCAAACTGTTTTACCAGACCATCATAACGGCCTCCTGTTGCAAGTGCCTCACCATTTCCATAAGTATACGCCCTGAAAATAACACCGGTATAATAACTGTACTGGCTCAGCATACTGAGGTCAATCGTAATATAATCGGATACGCCATATAATGCTAAAATGGATTCTACTTTTTCCAGACGTTCTAATGCCTGAAGCACTCTTTCATTTTTTGTTCTTTTTTCTATGTAAGAAATACATTCCGGCAAATCTCCAAGAAGTTCCGGCAATTTCACAAAAATTTCTTTCAGTGGTTCCGATACCGTCAGATGGTCTAACATTTCCTCAACACCAAAAAAATTCTTGCTGACAATCAGATTGCGTAATTCTTCTGCTTCCTGTTTTTCAAAACCTGCCTCTTCAACAAGTCCCCTGAAAAAGTCGGCGTGTCCGACTTCCAACTGAAACTCTTTTAAACCACTTTCTAAAAGGCACTCTACCATCATGGCAATCATTTCAGCGTCTGCATCAGAAGTATCATCATTATATAATTCAGCACCAACTTGTGTCACTTCCTGTAATTTTCCTTTGTACTGGCTGGTATTTACAAAAGTTTTTCCGGTATAGCACAGACGAATCTGCATCTCCTCATCACGGTCATATTTTGCAACACAGCGTGCTATGGACGGAGTAACATCCGGTCTTAATACCAGCGTATTGTTGTCACGGTCAAAGAACTTAAACATCTCCTTTGACTGGACAGTTCCACGCTCTTTGCTGAAAATATCAAAATATTCAAAAGTAGGTGTTTCAATATCACGGAAACCATATTTTTTCATCACATTATGGACTTTTTCTTTTACTGTCAGTTTTCTGGCACATTCTATTCCATAAACATCTCTTACACCACCGGGAGTATGCAGCAGTTCCTGCCCCTTCTGTGTATCTCCCAAATCAAAATTTCCCTGGCTCATCCAATTTTTCCTCCTTTTATTCGTATAATACGGTTGGACTTTCTTCTCTCGGTTTATATCCTTTTTGACGAAGTACTTCGATAATCTCTTCTTTATGCTCCTGACCAAATGCTTCTAATGTAATGCGAAGTTCTACAGCAGCATTTCTGTTAATACTTACAAACTGATTATGCTCTAACCGAATGACATTTCCTTTTAATTCTGCAAGAATACTGGCAACTTTTTCTAACTCACCCGGTCTGTCAGGCAGTTGAACAGAAACAGTAAATACTCTTCCTCTCTGAATCAGGCCGTGCTGTACTACAGAAGACAACGTAATAATATCCATATTTCCACCACTGAGAATGGAAACTATCTTTTTGTCTTTGCAATCTAAATGTTTCAGGGCTGCCACTGTCAAAAGGCCGGAATTTTCTACCAGCATTTTGTGATTTTCCATAATATCCAGGAAATTTACAATCAGTTCGTGGTCTTCTACTGCAATAATATCATCTATATTTTTCTGAATATATGGGAATACAACATCACCCGGTGTTTTTACTGCTGTACCATCTGCAATCGTATTGACATTTGGCAACGTTACTACCTTTCCTGCTTCCAGTGAGGCTTTCATACAGCTTGCACCGGCAGGCTCTACACCAATGACTTTGATATTCGGATTTAATAATTTGGCAAATGTGGATACACCGGCTGCAAGTCCTCCTCCACCAATTGGAACTAAAATGATGTCAACCGTCGGAAGTTCTTTTACGATTTCCATTGCTATCGTTCCCTGACCGGTTGCAACCGTTTCATCATTAAAAGGATGCACAAAGGTCAGTCCCTGCTCTTTTGCCAGTTCTAACGCATACTGGCATGCTTCATCATAAACATTTCCATGAAGAACTACCTTTGCGCCATAACTCTTTGTTCTGTTGACTTTAATAAGAGGTGTTGTCGTCGGCATAACAATCGTTGCCGGAACCCCGTAAATTTTAGCTGCATAAGCAACACCCTGCGCATGGTTGCCGGCTGATGCCGTTATCAGGCCTTTCTTTCGTTCTTCTTCACTCAATGTACTAATTTTGTAATATGCACCACGTACTTTGTAAGCACCTGTATATTGCATATTCTCTGGTTTAAAATATACTTTATTACCGGTCTGCTCTGAAAAATATTCACTATAAATCAGATTTGTCGGCAATACAACTTCCTTCACCTTATCAAAAGCTTCTTCAAACTTTTCTAATGTCATCATGGCCATTCCTCCTATATTGTCACTCATTACCTTTCCGTGCCCTCAAAAAGAGCGTCTACGAAGGCATCTGCATCAAATTTCTGCAAATCATCGATTTGTTCACCGATTCCGATATATTTAACCGGTATATTCATTTCTGACTGGATTGCAATGGCAATACCACCTTTGGCTGTTCCATCTAATTTTGTCAGAATAATTCCTGTAATATCTGCGACTTCAGCAAACTGCTGTGCCTGTGCCAATGCATTCTGTCCTGTTGTTCCATCAAGTACCACCAGTGTTTCACGGTGCGCTTCCAGGAACTCCCTGTCAATAATACGGTTGATTTTGCGCAATTCTTCCATCAGATTCTTTTTGTTATGAAGACGTCCTGCCGTATCACATATTAAAACATCTGCTTTTCTTGCTTTTGCTGCATTAACGGCATCATATACAACAGCTGCAGGGTCCCCGCCTTCCTGTCCTGCGATTAGTTCTACTCCGGCACGGTTGGCCCACTCAGTCAGCTGTTCAATGGCTGCAGCACGGAATGTATCAGCAGCTGCCAATACAACTTTCTTGCCCTGCTCTTTTAACTGACCTGCCAGTTTTCCGACAGAGGTCGTCTTTCCTACGCCATTTACACCAATTAGTAATACAACAGACTGTGTCTTTTCAAACTCATATGCCGTTTCATTTACACGCATCTGCTCTTTGATGGAGTCAATCAGCAGCTGACGGCAGACGGAAATTTCTTTAATCTTCTGCTCTTTCACTTTTTCCCGAAGATTATCAATGATTTTTTCCGTTGTCCTGACACCGATATCTGCCATAATCAGAACTTCTTCCAACTCCTCATAAAAATCTTCATCGATTTCAGAGAAACCACTGAAAATAGAATCAATACCGGATTTCAAATTATCTCTTGTCTTCGTTAATCCACCAATTAATTTTCCAAAAAAGCCTTTTTTCTCACTCATTTATGTCACCTCATACTTATGCTTTATCTGCGAAACTATTTAATTTGCAATCTCATCTTCATCCAGAAGATTAACAGATACCAGTGTAGACACGCCTTTTTCCTGCATCGTAATACCATATAAAATATCTGCTGCATTCATAGTTCCCCGTCGGTGGGTAATTACAATAAACTGCGTATCCTTCGTCAGTTTATGCAGATATTCTGCATAACGGCCTACGTTGGAATCATCCAGTGCTGCCTCAATTTCATCCAGCAGACAAAACGGAGATGGTTTTAAACTCTGTATTGCAAACAAAAGTGCAATGGCAGTCAGTGCCTTTTCTCCACCCGACAGCTGCATCATATTCTGCAGTTTCTTTCCCGGTGGCTGTGCAATAATCCGGATACCTGCCTGAAGAATATCTTCATCTGGTGTTAATTCCAGTGTACCACGTCCACCACCAAATAATTCTTTGAAAACCTGGTCAAAACGTGTTCTGATTTCAGCAAACTGTGTTTCAAACTGCTTACGCATTTCCGTATCCAGTTCCTCAATAATGCCAATCAGCACATTGGCTGCCTCCACCAGGTCATCATGCTGTGTATGCAACAGTTCGTAACGTTCCTGAACTTCCTTATATTGCTCAACAGCATTAACATTAACATCCCCTAATGCTTTCATCTGATTCTTCAGTTTAGCAATTTCCGTTTTCATTTTTGCCGGACTGATGTCAATAGCAACCCTTTTTTCTTCTGCCGTGTGGTAAGTAAGTTCATACTGTTCCCACATATATTCCGTGTAGGAATTTATCTTTTCCGACAATTTTTCCTTTTGATTGCTCAGACGGAAACACTCTTTGTCCAATTCACTCTTCTTAGCAGACAATTCTTCTCTTTTTTCAAAGAAACCTTTGTGAAGCTGTGTCATCTCATTTCTTTGTGCAACTGTCTGCTCTATACTGCTTTCCAGTTCTTCCATATGACGCTTCATATCGGCAATGTTGTCTTGCGTCTGGCGAATTTCCTGCTCTTTTTGCAATACCTGCATATCAGCACTCTGTCCACTTTGATTTACCTGCTGCAACTCATTTTGCAATGCCTGTACTGTCTGGCCGATACGCTCCATATTTGCTTCGATATTCTGTCTGTTCTGTTTTTGTGCCGTCAAATCTAACAGCAGCGAAGAGTTTTGTGAAGTACACTCCTCCTGCATCTCTTTTGCCTTTTCTAACTGGTCATTCCAGTCTGCAATCTGCTTTTCGCGTTCCTGGTTTAACTTTTCATTTTCCTGCATTCTTTCAGTAATCTTTTCTATATCCTGATGCAGGCTTTGTTTCTTTCTCTCGATTTCTTCACTTTCCAGACGGATTAAATCTAATTTTTCATTATTTTTATCCAATTCTTCCACAGCATGCTCATAATTTAATTTTGCCGTATTCTGCTGCAAGCCCAGTTCCTGTCTTACTTTTTGGTTGCCAGCCAGTTTTTTAGAAATCTCTTCTGCTTCTTTTTCTTTTTGTGCAATATCCTGCGATAATGTCTGCAATTGCATTTTAAGAGTTGCCGTGCGTTTCTCTAATTCTTCAATTTCACGACGGCGTCCCAGCAGATTGTGGTTATTCCGGAATGCACCACCAGACATAGAGCCACCCGGGTTAATCAAATCTCCCTCTTTTGTGACAATACGCATGGTATGATGATATTTCTTTGCCAGTGCAATCGCGTGGTCAATATGGTCAACAACCACAAAACGGCCTAACAGATACTCTATCAGTTCCGAAAATCTGTCCTCTACGGAAACCAGTGAGGAAGCCATTCCAATCACACCCGGCTCTGACAAAATATTTCCTGACAGACTGACAGGTTTTGCTTTGACGGTAGTAAGTGGCAAAAAGGTTGCACGTCCATATTTATTTGCCTTTAAATGCGCAATCAGTGCTTTTGCCGTCTGCTCATTATCCGTAACAATATTCTGAATGCTTCCACCCAGAGCTGTTTCTACTGCCAGTTCATAATCTTTCTGCACACGGATAATATCAGCTACTACGCCAATAATACCCGGATATTTCTTTTTCTGTTCCATCACACGTTTGATACTCTGCCCGAATCCCTCATAACGTTCTGAAATATTTTTCAAAGATTCCAGACGAGAATTTTCCATATGGAACTGCTGCTGGGTATCCCTGTGTTCGTGGTGTAAGTTTTCATTTTCTGTTTCATTTGTCTGCAATGACTGGCGAAGTGCTGCAATATTATCATCCATCGCCTTGATTTTTTCAGAAACATCTTCCAGAACGCTTTTTTGCTCTTCTAATGTTTCTGCCAGAATGGAAGCCTCTGTCTTGTTTTCCAGCACTTTCTTGGTCAGTTCTGCTTTTTTAATATTATTCTGCTCTAATAACGTCTTAATACGCTGCTCATCCGTCTTAACATCCGTATTCTCATTCAGACTGACAAGCATGTCCTGATTACACCGGCTGATTTTTTCTTCCAAAGATGAAATTTCTGCTGTCATTTCATCTATTTTACTCTGCTTTACTGCCTGCTGCTGTTCTAAGTCAGAAATCACTGCATCTGTTTTCGTTTTCTGCTCCTGATAGCTTTCTTTTTCCGACTCCTGTGTGGCAATACGCATCTCTAAAGATGTAATCTGCTCCCGGTTATGCTCTTTATTCTGACGGACAGCATTAATCTGTTCCTGTAATACTTTTATTTCTGCTTCCGACTTGCTTAAAGAAATCTTATCAATCGATAACAATTCTTTCTTTTGTTCAAGACTCTGATTATGCTTTTCTAACTGTCCCTCTACTTCCAGATATTCTTCCTTTGTCTTATCAAATTCAGCAGTTGCCTCCGTTAAATCGCGTGAAGCAATTTCTTCTTTCTTTTCTACATCTGTAATCTCACCGTGGATTCTGTCATATTCTGACAAAAACAAGTTAATATCCAGATTTCGTAACTCATCACGGTATGCCAGATATTCTTTTGCCTTCTCTGACTGCTCTTTTAACGGTCCGACCTGTTTTTCCAATTCGGATAAAATGTCCTCAATACGGACCATATTCTGCTGTTCTTCTTCTAAATTCTTCTGTGCTGCAGCCTTTCTTTTTTTGTATTTTACAATACCGGCTGCTTCGTCAAACAGTTCTCTTCTTTCTTCCGGTTTTCCACTCAGAATTTTATCAATCTGTCCCTGTCCGATAATGGAATATCCTTCTTTACCGATACCTGTGTCAAATAATAACTCCTGAATATCTTTTAAGCGGCAGGACGCCCCGTTTAAAAGGTATTCACTCTCGCCGGAACGATACACTCTTCTGGCAATTTTTACTTCTTCATAGGGAACTGCCAGTTTGTGGTCCTCATTACTGATGGTAATGGCAACATATGCATACCCCAGTGGCTTTCGCATCTGCGTTCCTGCAAAGATGACATCTTCCATTTTTGCTCCACGCAGCTGTTTTGCACTTTGTTCTCCCAATACCCAGCGCACTGCATCTGCCACATTACTTTTTCCACTTCCGTTTGGACCTACAATTGCCGTAATTCCATTGTGGAACTCAAATACTAATTTATTAGCAAATGATTTGAATCCTTGTACTTCCAGACTCTTTAAATACATTCTTGTCCTCCATGCTGCGTCGTGTTTTCTATTCTTGCCGCAGGTTTTGGCGCAGCACAAACCCTGCCGTATTTATGGCTAATTTGCTTTAACCTCTTTTATCTTTTGCTTCTAATTTCAAAATTGCCTCATAAGCAGCTGCCTGCTCTGCTTTTTTCTTGGTTCTTCCGGATGCCTCTGCTATCTGCGTTCCATCAATTACAACTCCAACGTTGAAAATCTTATTATGGTCCGGTCCCTGCTCGCTCAACAAAACATATTCTAAAGAATCATGCTCTCTTTGTATAATTTCCTGCAAAAATGTTTTGCTGTCATAAAAAAGTTTTTTCTTTTCAATATCCTTTAAAATGAAATGCTCGATATATTCTTTTGCGCGCTGAAAACCTCCATCCAGATAAACAGCACCGATGGTTGCTTCCATCGCATCTGACAAAATGGAATCCCTGTCGCGGCCTCCTGTCATATCTTCACCCTTGCCCAGCAGGATGTATTCTCCCAGATGAATCTCCCTGGCGCAAAGTGCTAACGTAGGTTCACAGACATAACTTGCCCTGATTCGCGTCAAATCACCTTCTGGCTTTTTGGGATTGTGCTGAAAAATATATTCACTGGACACCAGTTCCAGAACGGCATCCCCCAAAAATTCCAGTCTTTCGTTACATTCATATTTATGAAGTCTTTTTTCATTGGAATAGGAACTGTGTGTCAGCGCAGTTACTAATAAGTCCGTATTTTCAAACTGATATCCAATCTGTTTTTCGAACTCTAATATTTTATCCTGCCTCATGATACTTTTCACTCCTATTCTTCACTATAATCTCTGATTGCCGTATATGCCTGTTTTACGGTATGAATCTGCTCAGCCATATCCTCTTCTATTGCTATATCAAATTCTTCTTCGATTCCCATAATAATCTGATATATTTCTAAAGAATCTGCACCCAAATCATCTACAAAAGACATCTCAGCAGAAATATCTTCTGCATCAATTGATAACACTTCTGCTATAATTTTTTTGAGTTTTTCCATTTCCATAGCATTTCCACCTTTATTCCATTGTTATATTTTCTTTGATTTTTTCGTTAATATCTTCCTCACTAAACTGAATACACTGGATAATAGCCTGCTTTATGTCGTCGCTGGTAGAACTTCCGTGCGCTTTTACAACAAGTCCTTTTAAGCCAAGCAGTGGAGCACCACCCTGGTCAGCACCCATAAAGTTCTTCATTGTCTTTTTCAGTGCCGGTTTAATCATTAATGCCCCGATTTTGCTGCGAAGATTTGCCATTAATCCTTTCTTTACTTCAGAAAGCAATGTAGAAGCCAGACCTTCGTATAATTTCAGGATAACATTTCCGACAAATGCCTCACAGACGATAACGTCAGCATCTCCATTCGGAATATCTCTTGCCTCGATGCTTCCAACAAAATTAATATCCGTGCATTCTTTTAATAAAGGATATGTTTCCTTTACTAACATATTCCCTTTTTCTTCCTCTGCACCAATATTTACAATGGCAACTCTTGGATTTTCCACACCAACAACATGCTTCATATAAATAGAGCCCATTTGAGCGAACTGAACCAGATGAGAAGCTCTGGCATCAACATTTGCGCCACAGTCAATCAGAAGAGATGGTCCTTTTGCTGTTGGAATCAATGGAGCAAGTGGTGCACGCTCTATTCCTTTGATTCTTCCTACAACAAACTGTCCTCCAACCAGAATGGCACCAGTACTTCCAGCAGAAACGAAAGCATCTGCTTCGCCACGTTTTACCAGATTCATGCCTACAACAATAGAGGAATCCTTTTTCTTACGGATTGCCATTACCGGTGGCTCATCAAATCCAATGACATCATTTGCATGAACAATTTCAATTCTGTCGGTATCATAAGAATATTTTTCCAGTTCCTTTTTAATATCATCCGTCCGTCCTGTCAGAATGATAGAAATTTTGTCGGATACTTCTAACGCCTCAACAGCTCCTCTTACTGTGACATCCGGTGCGTTATCACCACCCATTGCATCTACTACTATTTTAATATGTTCGCTCATCTGAAAGCCTCCGTTCTATTTTGAAATTTCGACATTTTTTGCATATTAACGCTATACGTGCAACTTATATTGTACTAAAAAACCGTGCTGAGTGCAACCCTGCTTTCGCGCACGAAAAAAAGCTCCTTTTTGTGGAATTTTCCGGCAAAAAGGAGCTTTTTATGTAAACTTTTTTTCGTTTCCGTTTTATTCTCTTTCGGATATCTGCATTTACACTTTCTGGTAGAAAAAGGACTGAAATGCTGAGAAATGATACGTTGCAGGAGAAATTATCTGTTCTGTGCTTCCTACAAATAAAATTGCATTCTTTTTTAAGGAATCATTAAACTTCTGATACATTACCTGTTTTGCTTCTTCTGTAAAATAAATCATAACATTTCTGCATACAATCAAATCACAATGGTCCGGATACGGGTCTTTCAGCAGATTGTGCTGGCTGAATTTCACGCATTTCTTTACTTCGTCACAAATCTGATAACTTTTGTCACCGACCTTCTCAAAATATTTTTTCTTAAATTCTTCCGGAAGGCCTTTCAGACTCTTTTCATCATAAATTCCCAACTGTGCTTTTTCTAAAACCTGCTTGTCAATATCTGTTGCAATAATCTGAATCTGGTTCAAGGGAACAAACTTTGCCAGAACCATAACTAATGTGTATGGCTCATCTCCCGTTGAACAGGCAGCACTCCATATTTTGATTTTTTTACCAAATTTGTCAAACAGGTACGGAAGAATTTTGTCTTCTAACAATTTCCACTGCTCCGGATTCCGGTAAAATTCGGAAACATTAATCGTCAGATATGCCACAAAATCTTCCAGCAGCTTTTTGTCACTCTTTAAAGCCTCTACATATTCATCATAACTTTTCTTTTTTGCTTTGCTGATTAATGAATCAATTCTGCGTTTCATCTGACGCTCTTTATAGCAGCTCAAATCTATTTTTGTCAATTGCAGAATTTTCTTTTTAAATGCTTCGTAATCCCCCATAATTTCCAACCTTTCTGTCACTTATAATCTAAATCTGTACCTGAAAATTATTACTGCAGATAGGAAAAACGCCAATCTGCAAGATACAGATTGGCGAATCACTATCTTCTTATCATTTATTCTGTAACTTCTTCTGTTGCTTCTTCAGCATCTGCAGTTACTTCTACTTCTTCATCCTCATCATCAGGTAATAATGCTTTCATGCTGAGGCTGATTTTGTGCTCTTCACTCTTGAAGTCAACAACTTTTGCTTCGATTTCCTGACCAACCTTTAATACATCAGAAGGCTTGTCGATATGAGTCTTAGCAATCTGTGATACATGAAGCAATGCATCAACACCTGGCTCTAACTCAACAAAAGCACCAAAGTCTGCCATTCTTGCAACAGTACCTTTTACAACAGCACCAACGCTATATTTACCATCTGCATTAATCCATGGATTCTCATCTTCAAATTTTAAACTAAGAGCAATCTTGTCATCCTTAATGTCTTTAATTAAAACTTTTGTCTTATCACCAACATTGAAGACTTTCTTAGGATTCTCAACATGTCCCCAGGACATTTCTGAAATATGAAGAAGTCCGTCTGCTCCACCTAAATCAATGAATGCACCAAAGTCTGTTAAGTTCTTAACAGTACCTTCTACAACATCACCAACGTGGATTCTTGCGAACAACTCTTCCTGCTGTTTCTTCTTCTCAGCAACTAATAACTGTTTTCTGTCACCGATAATTCTTCTTCTCTTTGGATTGAATTCTGTAATAACAAATTCAATTTCCTGACCTGCATATTTAGAAAGGTCTTTCTCATAAACATCTGATACAAGACTTGCAGGAATAAATACTTTTGTTTCTTCAACAACAACGCTTAAACCACCTGATAATACAGAAGTTACGGTTGCTTTTAAAACTTCTTTATTCTCATATGCTTCCTTGATACGCTCATTGCTCTTTTCCATAGCAAGACGCTTGTAAGTAAGTAACACCTGACCTTCGCCATCATTGACCTTCAATACCTTAGCTGTCATGGTATCGCCTTCTTTAACAACAGTTGTTAAATCAATCGGCTGGTTGCTGTACTCGTTACGAGTAATAATACCATCAGCCTTATAACCGATGTTGAGAACGATTTCGTCTTCCTTAACGCTGATAACTGTCCCTTCTACAATCTCCCCATTGTGGATTGTTACTAATGATTCTTCCAATAACTGTTCAAACTCATTGTTCATGTCTGACATATGATTGAACCTCCTTAATAATATTATTTGGGGTTGACGCCCCGGCAGTAATACCCACGCTACGAAAGGACTCAAAAAGTTTCAAATCCAGGTCATCAAGTGTTTGTATAAAATGTGTGTTCTGGCACTCACTCTTGCATATTTCAAAGAGTTTCTGCGTGTTTGAACTATGTTTTCCACCTATCACTATCATCGCGTCGGATTGCCTAGCAATGGTACCCGCTTCTGTCTGACGCACTTCGGTAGCGTTGCAAATTGTATTCATAACAAGTATATCATAACTCTTTTTTGATAAAATATCAACTATATCTTGGAATTTCTTGTAATTAAATGTCGTTTGTGCCACAACACATACTTTTCTTTCTGTGTCCAAAGTACAATTTTTGGCTTCCTCTATTGTTTCCACTACGGTACATTCGTTGTCACACCAGCCACAAATTCCCTCTACTTCCGGGTGGGAAGCATTTCCAACTACCACAATCTGATAGTTCTGCTCCTGCTTTTCCTGCACAATCTGGTGAATTTTTTTCACAAACGGACAAGTCGCATCTACAATATGAACTTTTTTTTGCTCTAATGCCTGATAAACCTGTCGGGTTACACCGTGCGAACGGATAATAACAGTTGCCTGTGTATCCTCTGCAAGTTCTTCTACCGAATGGATAACCTGTACCCCTTTTTTTTCTAAGTCTTCTACTACCTGTTCGTTGTGTATGATAGGGCCTAACGTATAAACCGTATGTCCTTTTTCTGCTTCCTCATACACCATCTCCACTGCTCTTTTTACACCAAAGCAAAAGCCGGCACTCTTGGCAACTGTAACCTTCATCAAGACCTCCAAAATTCTTTTTTCTATTTCTCGCGATATAAAGAAATCACTTTGTCTACCACTTCTTCAATTGTCATATCAGATGCATCTACCAGAACAGCATCTTCTGCCTGAATCAGTGGTGAGATTTCTCTGTTCATATCCTGCTCATCTCTGGCGATAATATCTTTTTCAATCTGCTCGATATTACATGCAATGCCACGCTCTATCTGCTCTTTGTATCTTCTTCTGGCACGTTCTTCTGAACTGGCTGTCAGATAGACCTTCAAATCAGCATTTGGCAAAACACAGCTTCCAATATCCCTACCATCCATAATCACATTTTTCTTTTCTGCCAGTTCTCTCTGCAGACTCAGCAGTTTTTCCCTTACTTTTGGATATTTTGAGGTATCAGAAGTCATCATGCTGACCTCTTCCGTACGAATCAGTCCATTCACATTTTCTCCATTTAATAAAACCTGCTGCTCTCCATTTTCATATTCCAGCGAAACTTCTATTTCTTTGCACGCCTCTGAAATCTTCTCTTCATCTCCGGCATCAATTCCATTGCGCAGGAAATAAAGTGCCATCGAACGGTACATTGCTCCCGTATCAACGTAAATAAAATCTAATTTTTTTGCTACTCTTTTTGCGATGGTGCTTTTTCCTGCACCCGCTGGTCCATCAATTGCAATACTATGCATTTTCTCTACCTCTCTTCCTTTTTTCAATATGGCTTTTTTCGGTTATCTTTGCTTTATTCAACGGAAATTCCTGCAAGATATCCTGTTGACCATGCAATTTGCAAATTATATCCACCTGTTTTTGCATCCAAATCCAATACTTCTCCTGCAAAATACAGACCTTTTATCTTCTTTGACTCCATCGTTGCCGGATTGACATCCTTTACGGATACCCCGCCCCGTGTAATAATTGCTTCATTATAACCACGCAATCCCGTTATTGTCAAAGGGAATGCCTTTAACAGACTGACCAGTTGCATTCGCTGGTCGTGAGTAATTTCATTTACCTTTTTGTTTTCCGGTATACCGGATAATGCTACCACAACCGGAATCATTTTTGCAGGCAATAATTTTTGAAGGCTGTTTTTGAAATAGCTATTCTGACAATTCTGAAAATCTCTTATGATTCTTTCATCCAACTGCTCTTTCGATAAGGCTGGCTTTAAATCAATTGTTGTCGTCAGTCCCTGCAAATCCATTCCACTCAGCACACTGCTTGCTGACAGTACCAATGGCCCACTGATGCCAAAATGGGTAAATAGCATTTCTCCCATTTCTTCATACAGACGTTTTTTTCCTTTTGTTATTTTTAAAACAACATTTTTCAAGGAAAGTCCCTGCATGGATTTTACATACTCTTCCTTCGTCTGGAACGGCACCAGAGAAGGCGATGTCGGCACGATGGTATGTTCCGTTTTTTGTGCAAACCGGTAACCATCCCCCGTCGAACCTGTAGAAGGATAAGAAATTCCTCCTGTTGCAATAATCACGCTGTCTGCCTTCATATTGCCCTTGTCAGTCTTTACTCCGGTGCAGATACCATTGTCACACAGTATTTCTTTTACTTCTGTATGCAAACGTACCTGTACGCCCCTTTTCTCCATTGCTTTTTGCAATGTCCGTATCACATCGGAAGACTTATCTGACTTTGGAAACACTCGGTTTCCTCTTTCTGTTTTTAGCAAAAGGCCCTCTTCCTCGAAGAAATGCATCACACTGCTACTGTCAAACGTATAAAACGCACTATACAAAAACTTTGGGTTTTTCATTACGTTTTTTAGCAGTTCTTCCACATCACTGTTATTTGTTATATTGCACCGGCCTTTTCCCGTAATATATAACTTTTTTCCAAGTTTTTCATTTTTTTCCAGCAGGACTACCTTATGTCCATTTATCGCAGCACTGATTGCTGCCATCATTCCACCAGGTCCTCCACCTGCTATAATTACTTTACTCAACCTCTTGTATCCTTTCCAGCGCAAATGCTATCGCCTGGGTTGCTGCCTGTCTTCGCACTTCGTTTCTGTCGCCCGAAAACACAAACTTCTTCGTCTGAACAGTGTTCTGATACCATGTCCCAATATAAACAGTACCGGCCTTTGTACCGTCTTCGGCATCTGCCGGACCTGCATACCCGGTTACTGCTATTGTAATTTCTGCGCCTGTAGAACGATGCGTTCCGGCTGCCATTTCTGCAGCCACTTCTGCACTGACTACGGTAAACTGCTCTATTGTATCCGGTAAAACCCCCAGCAGTTTTTCTTTGACACGATTGGAATATGTTACATATCCTTCTTCAAATACATCAGAAGCACCTGAAATATCCACAATAGAAGAAGCAATCATTCCACCGGTACAAGACTCTGCCGTAGAAATATGATATCCTTTTTTGCGTAACAGACTTACTAACTGTTCTTCTGCTGTCATATCCCTTTTCTCAGCCTTTCTGTTTCTTTTTTTCTACTGTCAGCTGTCTTTTTTCAGCCATTTTCTACTGTCAGCTGTCTTTCCTACATATTACCGTCGTCTAATACTTTTCTATTTTTCCACAGATAATCAATCAGGGAAACAACTGTTAAAATCAAAGCAGCATAAATGAAAATATACTCTACTATGTCAATTACCGTGCCATTGAAGTTTAAAATCAGCAAAATTGACATCAGCATCTGAACTACGGTTTTTACCTTGCCCCACCAACTGGCAGCAATGACAATTCCCTCGTCAGAGGCAACCAGTCGGAATCCACTGATAATAAAATCACGGCTGATAATAACAATGACTACCCATGCAGGCATTGGATTATCTGGAAGTGCCACAAAACAAACCAACGCAGAACAAACCAGTAATTTGTCAGCTAACGGGTCCATAAATTTTCCAAAATTGGACACTAATTGATATTTACGTGCCAGATATCCGTCCAGAGTATCCGTAAGACTTGCCACAATAAAAATGGCTACTGCAATTATTTTTGAATATGGCACAAAATCTGTCAGCATAAAAAATACAAAAAAAGGTATCAGTATTACGCGTATCATCGTTATTTTGTTAGGTAAATTCATGTCATCTCTCCATTTCTGCACCTTCGTGCTATTTATTGTTTCTTTGCTATTTGCTTCTATCCACAAAGCATTGGCTGCTCTATTCCTCTTCTGCTACAGTACCAATCAAATCATACCCGTCTGCTCCGACAATTTCAACAGTAATAAAATCGCCAGACATCAGATTCCAGTCGCTCTCCACAAAAACATAGCCGTCAACATCAGGAGCATCCATATATGTTCTGGCAATATAAACGCCCTCATCCGGAAGATTTCCTTCTATCATAACATCAAGTTTTCTTCCGATACAAGCTTTGCTTTTTTCAAAAGCAATTTCCTGTTGTATCTGCATAATCTCGTCTTTGCGCGATTCCTTTACTTCTTCTGCAATCTGCTCCGGCAAATCTGCTGCCGGTGTGTCTTCTTCCTGCGAATAAGGAAAGACTCCCAGACGGTCAAACTGCATTTTAGAAACAAACCGTTTCAACTGTTCAAAGTCATCCTGTGTTTCTCCCGGAAAGCCGGTAATCAGCGTTGTCCGAAGGGCAATATCCGGAATTTCACTGCGCAGTTTTTCTACAATTTGAACAATTTCCTGCTGGTTTGTTCTTCTGCCCATCTTTTTCAAAATAGAATCGGATGCATGCTGAATCGGCATATCCAGATAATGGCACACTTTCGGCAAACGTTTTATGGCATCCACTAATTCTTCCGTGATTTCCTCCGGATAACAATATAATATGCGAATCCATTTTAAATCTTCTATTTTTGATAATTCTTCCAATAATTTTGGCAGACTCTTTTTGCCATACAAATCCTGACCATAAAGTGTTGTTTCCTGTGCTACCAGAATCAGTTCCTTTGCACCATTTTCCACCAGATGCTTCGCCTGTGCCAGCAGATTTTCCATTGGAACACTACGGTATTTTCCCCTGACTTTTGGAATAATACAATATGTGCAGTGCTTGTCACAGCCTTCTGCAATTTTCAGATAGGCAAAATAGCCACCCGTCATACTGTCACGTTCTACCGAAGGCGTCGGCAGATAATCAATGCTTTCCAGATGCTCTGTCACCTCGCCCTTTTTGGCAAGACCTTCTTCTATCGCATTAACCAGTGATTCATATCCCATCGTTCCAATAATAACATCTACTTCCGGGATTTCTTCTGCAATTTCTTTGTGATACCGTTGCGCCAGACATCCTGTTGCAATCAGCAGTTTACAATTTGCATTTTCCTTGTATTCTGCCATAGAAAGCAATGCATTAATACTTTCTTCTTTTGCATCTCCGATAAAACAGCAGGTATTGACAACAATAACATCGGCCATTGTTTCATCATCTATGATGGTATGTCCTGCTTTCTTTAAATCCGTAATCATCATTTCGCTGTCCACCAGGTTTTTATCACAGCCTAGTGACACAAAATAAATTTTCAAATTTCTGTCCTCACAATCTTCATTCTTCTTGTTTTACTACTATTTGCTATTTCTGCATCAGAGCAGACTCAACGCAGTTATTCATCAGCATTGCAATGGTCATAGGACCAACGCCGCCAGGTACCGGTGTAATGGCACCGGCTTTTTCTTTTGCCGACTCAAAATCCACATCACCACATAATTTGCCATTTTCATCTCTGTCCATTCCGACATCAATTACAACAGCACCTTCCTTAATATAATCAGCATCTATCATTTTTGCTTTTCCTATAGCTACCACTAAAATATCGGCACGGCGCGTTACTTCCTTTAAGTCTGCCGTATGGGAATGACATACTGTTACGGTGCCGTTTTCTCTCAGCAAAAGCAATGCCATTGGCTTTCCAACGATATTACTTCTTCCTACTATAACACACTCTTTGCCATCAATCGCAATACCGGAACGCTTCAGTAATTCAATAATGCCCGCCGGCGTGCAGGATACAAAGCCTTTCTGCCCGATGCTTAGAGCACCGACGCTCTGTGGGTGAAATCCATCCACATCCTTTGCAGGACTAATTGCCTGAATTACTTTATCTTCATCAATATGCCCCGGCAATGGCAGCTGTACTAAAATGCCATTGACCTCTTTCTTTTCATTGAGTTCCTGTACCAGCTGCAGAAGTTCTTCTTCTGTCGTTTCTTCCGGCAATTCATACGCAAGCGATTCGATTCCGACATATGCGCATGCTTTTTTCTTATTGCCTACATATACAGTAGACGCCGGATTATTTCCGACCTGGATTACAGCCAGAGAAATAGAAATGCCGTCTTCTTTTAATTTTGCGACCTTTTCTTTTAATTCATCCTTTATTTCCTGTGAAATCTTTTTTCCATCAATTAATGTTGCCATTGTATCATTCCTCCTATACGTTAAATACACTTCCTCCAACAAATTCTCTCAGTAATGAATTTTTAGGAATTTCTTCACTGCTGATTCCGATAAAGTAATCTAAAAACTTCAGCAGTCTTTTTGCCTCAACATATTCCGGTGCATCCTTTGGAATCCCGAAAAGAATAGACTCTGCATACGGTTTCAAAACGGCCAGTTCATAAATCAGTGCCGAATTGAACATCACGTCTGCTTCCTCCTGAAATGGGAAGATATACTGGTCTTCCCCCTTTCGCACGGACGGCCACATATCAATTGTCTTGGCCGCGTCTGTTCCACGTGTTCTGGCATCACGCACCATACGGCGTATCAGTCTGCCGTCTGTTGTGGAAATTCTATTGTGTTCATCAATATTTAACTGTGTTAAGGCACTGATATAAATTTTAAACTTGCTCTCTTTTGGGAGAGAATAGGATAACTTATCATTTAATCCATGTATTCCTTCGATAACCAGAATATCATCTGCTCCCAGTTTTTTGTAATCTCCCCTGTATTCCCTCTGTCCGGTTTTAAAATTAAATACCGGAAGTTCTACTTTTTCTCCTGACAAAAGTGCCGTCATATCTTTATTAAACTGTTCGACATCAATTGCCTCTAAACATTCAAAATTAAATTTGCCATTTTCATCTACCGGCGTATCCTCACGGTTTTTAAAATAATTGTCCAGCGCAATCGGATGCGGCTTTAATCCCAATGTTCTTAACTGAATTGACAACCGATGCGAAAATGATGTTTTGCCGGAAGAGGACGGTCCTGCTATCATAATAAATTTCTTGCCACTGTCATTTGCAATCTGCTCAGCAATCTGTCCTATTTTTTTCTCCTGCAATGCCTCCTGTACCAAAATCAGGTCAGATGCCCCACCGTGTGCAATCACATCATTTAAGGCACCTACTGTTGCAACGTCTACCATTTTGCCCCAGCTGTTGGCTTCCTGCAGAGTCTTGAAAAGTTTTGGTCTGTCAGAAAAAGGTTGCAGTTTATCCGGCTGTTTTTTGTTTGGTAAATGAATCAGAAATCCCTGCTGATACTGCTCCAGACTGAAATATTTCAAAATACCGGTAGAAGCAGGCATATATCCATAATAATAATCTTCAAAACCATCTAAGGTATAAATATTGACTCTGGATACACGACGGTATTCAAACAGTTTTTTCTTATCGTACATCTTATGCTTTTCAAATAGTTTCAGCGCAGTGCCGGTATCTACCGAACGCTTTTCAAATGGCAGGTCTTTCTGTACGATTTCTTCCATATAGGACTGTACCTGCCCTAAAAGTTCCTGCGTAACAGGAAGTCCTTCTACTTCGCAGTAAATACTGTCTCCTAAAGAATGTTCTACGAATATATTTTTTAGTTTTCTGGTATCTGCCACAGAATAGAAAGCATCCAGCATTAACAGCGTCACACCTCTGTCATATGTTTTGTGTCCACTGTCTGACTGTGTTGTTAAAAAGGAAATCGTACAATCTTCCTGTACCTTTTTTGTAAGTTCAACTAATTTGCCACCCTTTTGGGCAAGAATAATATCATATGCATATTCTGCCTTATGTTCTCTGGCAATTTCCCCATATGTAATATCCGATGGATATTCTTTTGTTATATTGCCCACTGTTACTTTTACATAGTTTCCCATAACGTTTCCTCCCATCTGCTTTTTCTATTCCGTACACATTCTATTCCTTATCGCCAGAATCTGTTCCTTTTCTTTCTGGATTTCTGCCTTTTTACGCATTCCCTCTTCGGACAGTGCTTCATAAGACATATGTTTCAGAATATGGTCTGTTCTTTTTTCTTCTTTGTGCAGGAACTGAAGAAAAACAGCATCTTTTTCTTCTATCAGGCACTTGCCGTATGTATATTCTATTTCATCTGCATAACGTTCCCTGCCTGGAACGGCCCGGATAATCACATAATATTTTCCCTGGTCTTCCACCATTTCCTCGTGCGCAATCGCAAATCCAAGCTCATGCACACATTTTCTTACCAGATGAATTTCTGATTGTGGCGATAATACCAGTTCTTTCGCTGACATTACTGTTTTTTTACTGTCTGTCAGAATTTTTGTGATAAGCGCGCCTCCCATTCCACTAATCAGCAACGTGTCTGCTTCGCCCGGCTGCAATTTTTTCGCCCCGTCTGATAAGCGCACTGAAATAGTATCCTGCATATGGTACTGACTGATATGCCCACGTGCTCTTTCCAATGGCCCTTCATTGATATCCATTGCTATGACACGCTCTGCCTGACCATTCTGCACCAGGGCAATCGACGCAAATCCGTGGTCACAGCCAATATCAGCCACTGTCTTTCCTGATTTAACATTTGCAATCACACGCTGTAATCTTTTTGATAAATTCATTACTCTAAATAATCCTTTAACTTACGGCTGCGGCTTGGATGTCTTAACTTACGCAGTGCCTTAGCCTCAATCTGACGAATACGCTCTCGCGTAACTTTAAACTCTTTTCCTACTTCCTCTAAGGTTCTGGCACGTCCATCTTCCAGACCAAAGCGAAGTTTTAACACCTTCTGCTCGCGCTCCGTCAAAGTACCCAGTACTTCTTCTAACTGCTCGCGAAGCAGGGTAAATGCTGCTGCTTCTGCAGGCACCGGAACATTATCATCCTGAATAAAATCTCCCAGATGACTGTCTTCTTCTTCACCAATTGGTGTTTCTAAGGAAACAGGTTCCAAGGAAATTTTCTGGATTTCACGGACACGTTCTACCGGCATATTCATTTCTTTCGCAATCTCTTCCGGATATGGTTCTCTTCCCAATTCCTGCAGCAGCTGACGCTGTACACGGACAAATTTATTAATAGTTTCTACCATATGAACCGGGATACGGATAGTTCTTGCCTGGTCAGCAATCGCTCTTGTTATCGCCTGACGAATCCACCAGGTAGCATATGTGCTGAACTTATATCCCTTCTTATAATCAAACTTTTCTACGGCTTTAATCAGTCCTAAGTTTCCTTCCTGAATCAGGTCAAGGAACAACATGCCTCGTCCCACATAACGTTTCGCAATGCTGACAACAAGACGTAAGTTCGCTTCTGCCAGTTTTTTCTTTGCCTCGGCATCGCCTTCTTCCATACGTTTTGCCAGTTCGACTTCTTCCTCTGCCGTCAAAAGAGGTACTTTACCGATTTCTTTTAAGTACATACGGACAGGGTCTTCAATGCTGACTCCCTCCGGAACGGATAAATCTATTTTTTCAATTTCTTCATCATCCGGCACTTCACCACTGGCTTCCATTTCTAACATGATTTCTTCATCCGTTTCTTTTCCTTCCGGAATACGAAGAACATCGACACCTTCTTTTTCTAAAAATTCAATTACTAATTCTGTCTTTTCTTCGTCCAGTCCGATATCGTTAAAAAAACTGTTAATTTCGGCAAGTTCCAATACATTTCTCTTAGACTTGGCAAGCTGTTGTAATGCCCCCAGCTTTTCTTTGAATTTCTGTTCAAAGTCTTCATCTGTCAGTTCCTGTTCTGATTTTTTGGCAGAAGTTTTCTTTTTGGCAGAACTCTTTGTGCGGCTTTTCTTTGTAACTTTTTCTAACTCCTCTGCTGCACCAGCCTCGCCTGTCGTTTTCTTTTCTGTTGCCATAATGTTCCTTCCTTTCTTATATGTACTGATAATTTCTATCAGTGATTGTCATTTATCCTTGGTTAATAACTTACGCTATACTTTAACCATCTTTTAGAGAAATATGCAATTTCTCTGGTGTCTGCCACTGTTTCTTCTCCAGAATCAGTGCCTGCAGTTCTTTCATATCAGTTAAATTTCGCATACGGTATTCTATGCTGTACTCCTTAATGCGAATAACTAATTCATTCAATGCCTTTTCCCTCTCATCCCGGCTCATTTTCGTCTGAAACTCTGTCTGAAACATTTTTGCTACTTCTTTCTGACTTTCTACATCCTGAAAATGATTGATAATTTTTGCCGGCAGCAGTTCTTTCTTTTCTAACTGCTCATAAAGCAATTGGGCGACAATATGATACTTTTCATCAAAAAAATCATCCGGTGTAATTCTCTGACTGACCGGCTCGTACAATTCCGGCGCTTCTATCAGCCAGGACAAAAGTAACTGATAGGAATACGCAATTCCCGTTTCTTCTTTTGGTTTTTGTTTTGGCTGACTGACCGTTTCCGTATTCTGATACCCTTCCGGCATCTGGCTGCTGTAACGGATGACAAGATTTCTCAAATCTTCTTTTGGAATACCATATTTTGCTGCAACAGCTTCCAGATAATTGTCACGCTGTACTTTTTCCGTAAAAACCAGCAATTTCTTTGCCAGTTCGTGATAAAACTTTGTCTTTTGCTCCGGGTCTGAAATGTCATATTGTTCCCGTAGAACTTCTACTTCAAAGAAGAAACTGTTCTGCGCTCCTTCCAGCCTTTTTTCAAATTCTTCTGCTCCAAGTGCCTTGATAAACTCATCCGGGTCTTTGTACGGCTCCATATGTACAATTTTTCCGTTAATACCTGCACTGCGAAGAATCGGAATGGCACGTAACGCTGCTTTTCTTCCTGCCCCGTCACTGTCATATGTTAACAATACTTCATCGGTATACCTTCTGAGCAGATTTGCCTGCTGCCCGGTAAATGCTGTTCCCAGTGATGCTACTGCATTCGTAAATCCTGCCTGATGCAATGCAATCACATCCATATAGCCTTCACAAAGAATCAGATTCCTTCTTTTTCCCTGTTTCGCATAATTCATACCAAACAGATTCCGGCTCTTATCGAAAATTTTTGTTTCGGGCGAATTTAAATACTTTGGCTTTGCATCACCCATCACGCGCCCTCCAAATCCTATGACGTGATTACTGATATCCATAATCGGAAACATCACACGGTTCCAGAATTTGTCATAAACACCACGCTCGTCCATCTTAAAAAGACCGGTTTCTTTCAGAACAGCATCTGAATATCCTTCCTTTCGCAGATATTGATAAAGTTCATTGCCTCCCTGTCCTGCATAGCCCAGGCCAAAATGAACAATCGTTTCATCTGTCAGTTCCCTGCCCTTTAAGTACTCATAACCTAACTTTCCCTGCTGCGACTTTAGTTTTGCGAAGAAAAAACGGGCTGCTTTTGTATTAATCTCTAACAGCGTCTGCCGTAAATTTTCCTGTTTTTTCTGTTCTGCTGTCATTTCTTTCTGGGGCAAATCAACATTCGCACGCTCTGCCAGATATTGCATTGCCTCCGGAAATGAATAATTTTCATATTCCATAATAAAAGTAATGACATTTCCACCAACGCCACATCCAAAACATTTATACATCTGTCTTGCAGGATTGACACTAAAAGACGGAGATTTCTCACTGTGAAAAGGACACAGTCCTACATAACCACTGCCGGAACGTTTTAACTTCACATAGTTTCCGATAACATCCACAATATCATTTCGTGAACGGACTTCTTCGATTTTCTCTTCCGAATACCACGGCATGCATTCTCCTCCTTTCTGCAT
Source organism: bacterium (assembly GCA_028724545.1). Classification (GTDB taxonomy): domain Bacteria; phylum Bacillota; class Clostridia; order Lachnospirales; family Lachnospiraceae; genus Butyribacter. The sequence goes on along the minus strand of JAQYCU010000024.1, from coordinate 28,770 downwards.
CAAAAAAATAACTAACACAAGAGCAAAAAAGCCCCTATATTAGTTATTCGACAGAATTTATAAATTTCCTTTTTTATTTTTTATAAAAAATTTTGCAGACATTCGCTGCTGTTTACCGTTGCTCTACGCTTAACACACTCCAGGATTTCGGAATCATAATTTCTTTATATAAATTCACGGCATACCGGTCACTCATACAGGCGATAAAATCACAGACAACGCGCTGGTTAGGTTCTCCTTCCCGGATAAGCATCAGAAATTCAGAAGGCATTTTCTCAATATTATGAATATAATATTCATATAACTGGTTAATCATATGACTGACCTTCTTTTCTTCCCCTTTTGCCTCCGGATTGGTATAAACACGGTCAAACAGGAAACTGCGCAATGCATACATTGCTTTCTCCACCTCATCCGACATACAGATGTCATTTTTCCCCTCACTGTGATGTACAATATCGTGCACCAGCGTATTCAAACGGAGATTTGTTGATTTTCCTAAAATATCCGTATGTTCTGCAGGTACTTCATCCTCTGTAATAATACCTGCACGGATAGCATCATCAATGTCAGAATTGATATATGCAATTTTGTCTGACAAACGGACAATTTTTCCTTCTAACGTCATAGGCGTTGCTTTTGTCTGATGATTCAGAATGCCATCCCTTACCTCTTTTGTCAGATTCAGTCCTTTTCCATCTTTTTCCAGACGTTCTACAACACGGACACTCTGCTCGTTGTGATGAAATCCACCATGTTCTTCCGTGATACGGTTTAACGCTCTCTCACCTGCATGCCCGAAAGGGGTATGTCCCAAATCATGTCCAAGTGCAATTGCCTCTGTTAAATCCTCGTTCAGGGAAAGTGCCCTTGCAATGGTTCTTGCATTTTGTGCCACTTCCAATGTATGTGTCAGACGGGTCCGGTAATGGTCACCTTCCGGTGCAAGAAAAACCTGTGTCTTTTGTTTCAGACGCCGGAACGCCTTGCAATGAATAATCCGGTCACGGTCCCTTTGAAAATCTGTCCGGATATCACACTGTGGCTCATCCCTATCCCTGCCTAACGACTGGTCAGCAAAGGTAGCATATTCACTTAATATCATATGCTCCCTTTTTTCCTGTTCTTCTCTTAAATTGCGCCCTTTTTCCTCTGTCTGACTCACCAACATCATCTCCATTCACACAAACAGCCACCTGGCTTAACAGTTTACGCTTCCATCTTTCCCATATAATAGAAACCTTTGCTCTCTTCTAAACGAACCGGTACAATCTTTCCGATTAAAGAAGCATCCCCCGGAAAATGCACAACGTAATTCTGACTGGTTCTTCCCGTTACCAGAGAATCGTCCTGCTGGTTCATTTCCTCTACTAGTACCTCTTCAACACTTCCAATGCCTTTTTTTGTTTTTTCGGTTGAAATATCCTGCACCAGTTTCAAAAGCCGGTCAAACCGGTCTTTTACAACATCTTCCGGCACCTGATTTTCCATCTGTGCTGCCGGTGTTCCGGTGCGCTTACTGTAAATAAAGGTAAATGCACTGTCATATTGCACTTTCGATACAACATCCAGTGTTTCTTCAAAATCTTCTTCTGTTTCTCCCGGGAAACCGACGATAATATCCGTCGTCAATGCAATATCCGGAACAGCCTTTCTAATCTTTTCCACCAGTAACAGGTAATCCTCTTTCGTATAATGACGATTCATAATCTTTAACAGACGGCTGCTGCCAGATTGCAATGGCAAATGCATCTGTTTACATATTTTCTTTGATTTTCCCATAACAGCAATGAGTTCATCTGACAAATCCTTTGGATGAGATGTCATAAAACGAATCCGTTCCAATCCGTCAATCTGCTCAATTCTTTCCAGCAGTTGGGCAAAAGTAATCGGATTTTTCAGGTTCTTTCCATAGGAATTTACATTTTGGCCCAGCAGCATCACCTCGATTACACCATCCTGTACCATACATTCAATCTCAGCAATAATATCTTCTGGTTCCCTGCTTCGCTCTCTGCCGCGTACATATGGCACAATACAATAACTGCAGAAATTGTTGCAGCCAAACATAATATTGACTCCGCCTTTAAATGTATATTTGCGCTCATTTGGCAGGTCTTCGACAATTTCCGTTGTCCCCTCCCAGATATCAATAATCATCTTCTTGCTTTCAGGACGGTCTAACAGTTTAATCGACAGCAGTTCTGCCAGTTTGAAAATATTATGCGTACCGAAAATAATATCCACATTCCGGTAACTTTTCTTAATCTTGTCAACAACACTTTCTTCCTGCATCATACAGCCACAAAGTGCAATCACCATATTCGGGTTCTTTGACTTTGCTTTTTTCAACTGCCCAAGACGTCCATATACTTTTAAATTTGCATTTTCGCGCACGGTACAGGTATTATATAGAATAAAATCTGCCTCATCCGAATCCGATTCCTCATATCCAATCATCTGCATAATACCCAGTATTTTTTCAGAATCCCTCGCATTCATCTGGCATCCGAATGTTGTAATATTCGCTGTCAGTGGGCGTCCTAACTCTTTTTTCTTTTCTTCCACCCAGACACGCAATTTCTTAATAAAATAATACTGTCTGTCCGGCTCTGCTTCCGGTGGTGGCAATGTAATATCAATTTTTTCTAATTTCTTTTCAATCTCCTGACGGTTCATAACCTCTTTATTTAAACTCATTATTTTACAACTCCTGCTTTTTTGTAGACAAGTATAACACAAAAAGCACAGACTAGTCTACTATTGGAAAACTTACCTTCGCACAATATAAGTCGCCATCTAACTCAATCGTAAACTTCCCTCCCATCAGTTCTGTCAGGCTTTTTGCTATCGAAAGCCCCAGTCCACTGCCTTCTGTCGTTCTGGAACGGTCTCCTCGTACAAAACGCTCTGTCAATTCCTCCGGCGTAATATTTAATTTGGTAGCCGATATATTTTTCATCGAAAATACAACTTCCGTCTCTGCCTTTTCCAGTGCCACATATACTCTGGTATGCTCCATCGCATATTTTGCCGTATTATTATACAAATTTTCCAGAACGCGGAATACTTTCCGTCCATCTCCCTGAAAATACATACCTTCCTCCGGAATATCCGAAACCAGTTCCAGAAATTTTTCTTCAAAACGGTCTTCAAACTCTGCATTTGTCTGACGTACCAGTTCATTAAAATTCAGTTTGTGAATTTCCAGTTCTGTTACACCACTGGAGGCTTTGGATGCTTCTACCAGGTCATCAATTAATGTTTTCAGGCGTAACGACTTTCTTTCTAAAACAGCAACATATTTCTGTGCTGTTTCATCCTGAAGATGCAGTCTTTTCAACAAATCAATATAGTTAATAACAGATGTCAGTGGTGTCTTAATGTCGTGGGAAACATTGGCAATCAATTCTGTTTTCATCCGTTCACTTCTGACACTTTCTTCTACTGCTTTTTCTAAGACAACACCAATCTGGTTAATCGTTTCTATCAGTTTTTGTTCCCGGTAGCCCGTTTTTTCCTGCATTGTCAGTTGATAATCAAAGTTGCCATCCAGAATTTTCTGTGTGCCTTCTATGATATTCTTCTCTGTCTGCTCATGCCGGAAATAGTTTTTCTGCAGCAGCGCAATCATAACGACAGACAAAACAATCATTGCAACGGTTCCTTTTCCCATCGTTGTCTTCCAGAAAGTATAAATCGTTATCTGCCTGTCCAGTTTGATAAACAAAAGACATCCTGCCAGATACAGTAAAAAAATGACTTCCAGGAAGAAAAACAATTTTCTTTTTTTCGAAACAGCAAGAAAAGCAATCTGCTGCTTCTGCTCCAGATACCACTCTTTGATGTCAACTTTCTGCAACACGACCTTTTTTAGGAAACAGGCAATCAGACTGTACTGCACCATACTGTGTGCTTTTTTTCTCTTAATTACACTAAGCAGCATCCAGAAACAGCAGAACAAAAGAATGGCAACAGCCGTTCCGAATACCAGCACCATCATCAGGGAATCTGCACCACCCCAGAGTTTTAACAGCCATATCATCATTTCAATGGCAAGATAACCTCCAAACAACTGCAGTTCCAACCAGATTTTGTCATACCACTGCAGGACAATCCCCTCTTGTTCATTACTATATCCACAGACAACAGCCAGCAGAAGAAAAGCAAACAGGCCAATTAAAATCCCAACAATCAAAGCACTTCTTCCCATTTGGAATAATTGAAATTTGCGATGAGAATCTTCATACAATGCCGAAAATTCATCTTCGTATTTCTGCTCCCGGATTCCCTGCAAATCCAGGCCCACAGCTGTCAGATACGTTCCGGAATTAAACTTCTGCCCGATATCTTTTAACTTTTCCATAATATTGCCGGACATCAAAAATGTTTCCTGCTGGAAATTTGTTTTTCCCTCATACCCTTTTCCATTAAAATAAGCATAAGCGATATCATCCGAATCCAGCACCTTTTCTTCTTTCACATCTTTTGCTGCCAGACTTTTTATTTGTACCCATTTATCCTCATGATTTGTCATCAGTATATTTTGTGAATTTTCATAAGCAAAGATAAAATGAGACCTCGAAAAAAGATATTTCATTTCCTGATATGTTTCTACCAGAAATGTCACATATTTTCTTGCTTCTTCCATCGTTCTTGGAAGAACGTGCGCTTTCCACGGAATATTCTCTTCCGTCAGCATTCCTTCATATTTGTCCAGTGATTTCTGCAGAAGTTTAAAAAACTTGCTTTCGGACAAGTCTTCTTTTTTATTCTTTTTACAAAAAGACTGATAGGCCTCAGTGAATACTTCTTTATTATCTGCCGAGTACGCTTTGACTGCTTTCTGCAGAAAATAGTATTTTGCATAAACAGGAAAATAGGTAACAATATATTCTTCATAATTACTTCTCGCATGAAAAGTCAGCTGCCTGTTTTTCCATTCTGTCAAACGAAGTGTAATAGAGCCTTTTAAATTTTCCTGAAACGAATCCATATCCGTTGTCAGTGCCACCATATTTTTCCTGCGTTTCTGCATATCCGATATCTGCCGTCTGGAAAGTTCTACGCTGTTTGGTGACTGAAACTGAAAAATATTATCGCCATCCAGTATAACACGCATATCTGATTTTAAAACGTAACGTGTCAGCCACGGATAACTTTTGCCTTTTTCGCAATTTTCGGCAAAATTATCCATAAAAGTACGCAATTGTCTGGATGCTTCCCCTTCGGAATCCGAGTCTTTTAACAACTCCTTTATGGTATAGTTTTTTCCATCTACAACAGATGTTAAAATTGTTTTGTCATAATCAATATCGCCGTCTGTCGTAATCAGTCCGGCAATCTGCATATACTCCTCAAATAACCGTATGTAACCATCCAGCAGATTCTGCGTATTTTTCTGGGAAACAAAAAAATCCGTTTCCATTTCACTGTCAAACTGCGCATAATCAGCACCAATTTCCACATACATTCCAGAAAATACGCTTATCAGAATTGAGCATATTAATACAACATACAAAGTTTTCTTAAAAAAAAGTGATTTTTTCCACGCCTGCATAAAGTCCCCCCTCAGTCAATTTTTTCAAGGCGATATCCAATCCCCCACTCTACCAGCAGATATTTTGGCTGTTTCGGATTAATCTCAATCTTTTCCCGGATATGACGGATATGTACGGCAACCACATTTTCCTCACCATATGCCGGCTCATCCCATATTCTTTCATATATTTCTTCTGATGAAAATGTTCGTCCCATATTGCGTGCAAATAAAAGCAAAATGTTATATTCAATTGGTGTAAACCGGATTTTTTCACCATCTACTGTTATCACCTTTTTTTCATCATCTATCACTAAGCCACCTGTCCGGTAAACAGATTTCGCACTCTGTCCGGCTGTACTCTTTGCATCCGGTATGCTCTGCATCCTGCTCCGGCGTAACTGCGACTGCACCCTTGCTACCAGTTCCATTGGATTAAACGGTTTGGTAACATAGTCATCTGCCCCTACTTTCAAACCAAAGATTTTATCCTGGTCTTCTGACTTTGCAGACAGAATAATAATAGGGATATTGCTGACTTCCCGTATCTGGAATGTTGCTTCTATGCCACCGAGTTCCGGCATCATAACATCAATAATCAGCAAATCCACATCCTGGTTCTTTACAATATCAACGGCCTCTTTTCCATTATACGCAGCAATGACTTCATATCCTTCCTGCTCTAAATATATTGTAATGGCATCAACAATTTCTTTATCATCATCACATACTACGATTCTGCTCATAACTGCTCCCTCTTCTTCATAGATATTCTTACTTATACTATAGCAAAAAAAGCCTATGAATGATATTCTTTTTTCTTAAGAAATCTTAAGAATCTTATTAAGATTTCTTAAGAAAACGGTCTTATCGGAATCCCAACAGGCACTTTTCTACACAGTCTATCGTAATGTGTCTGTTTTTGGGGCAAAAAAACAAGGCAAAACCAAATCGTTTTGCCTTGCATAAAGAGAAACTAGTATAGTATGAGTTACATATCGTCACCCTGTAAAGCATCAAATCCCTGCTCACCGGTACGAACTTTAACTACATTTTCAACATCATATACGAAAATCTTACCATCACCGATATTTCCGGTATAAAGAACGCTCTTCGCTGTTTCAATAACCTTATCAACCGGTACGGCACTGACAACAACATCGACTTTCATCTTAGGAAGCAATACAACATCCAGTTCAGCACCACGATACATTCTTGTAATACCCTTCTGTGCACCACATCCGAGTACCTGTGTTACCGTGATACCATTTACGCCAATTTCGTTCATTGCCGTCTTCAAATCGTCGAACTTGCTCTGCTGGCAGATAATTGTAATCCTTGTAAGTTTTGGAACGGAAGAATCGGTTGCAACCGGCTCTTTGGTTGCTGCCGGCTCTTTGATAACTTCGACAGCTTTTTCCATTGGCACATCTCCTTTCAGTGTTTCGATTGATGTACCTGCTGAGTAGAACATATTTCCTGCCGGCATAAAGTCTGAGTATGCAGAAGATAAACCATGCTCTGTAGCATCCAGTCCCTGTAATTCTTCTTCTGCTGATACACGAAGACCAACCGTTGCTTTAATAATCATAAATGTAATGACAATCGTAACTGCTGCCCAGCCTAAAACGGTAACAACACCTAAACACTGTAATCCCAGCTGTTTGAATCCGCCACCGTAGAAGAGACCTTCTGTTACGATAGCACCACCATCTTTTGCAATGGCATATCCTGGTGCGGATGATGTAGCAAATAAACCAACTGCAATTGTTCCCCAGATACCATTCATCATATGTACTGCAACAGCACCAACCGGGTCATCAACGTGAAGTTTATAATCCAGAAGCCATACACCGAATACTACTAAAAGTCCGGCAACGGCACCAATAATAACGGAACCGAAACAATCTGTAACATCACAAGGAGCTGTAATCGCTACAAGACCTGCTAAGGAAGCATTCAGACACATTGATACATCCGGCTTGCCATATTTTAACCATGTGAAAATCAGGCATACAACAGTTGCTACTGCAGGTGCTACTGTTGTTGTAAGAAAGATAGAACCTAAGTCTGCAACAGTAGTTGCTGCTGCACCGTTAAATCCATACCATCCAAACCAGAGAATAAATACTCCTAATGCACCAAGTGGAATATTATGACCTGGAATAGCGTGTGGCTTACCGGTACGTTTACTGAATTTACCAATACGAGGTCCCAACATTGCTGCACCGATTAAGGCACAAACACCACCAACCATATGAATGGCACAAGAACCGGCGAAATCGTGGAAACCAAGCTGGGCTAACCAGCCACCACCCCAAATCCAATGTGCTTCGATTGGATAAATCAGACCAGAAATGACTGCTGAATAAATACAGTAAGATAAGAACTTGGTTCTCTCTGCCATCGCACCTGATACAATGGTTGCTGTGGTAGCACAGAACACTAAGTTAAATACGAAACTGGAATAATCAAAATCTTTATATGTTGTAAGAAGATCAAATCCAGGTTTTCCGATAAATCCTAACAGGTCTTCACCTAATAATAACGATGCACCAATCAGGATAAACATTACAGTACCGATACAAAAATCCATCAGGTTCTTCATAATAATGTTGCCGGCGTTCTTAGCTCTGGTAAAACCTGCCTCCACCATAGCGAAACCTGCCTGCATCCAGAATACCAGTGCGGCACCAATCAAGAACCAGATGCCAAACATATTTTCATTAATGTAAGCAACTATTTCATTTGACATAATCATTGCCTCCTTTTTCCTTTATATTCTTTCATATTAAGTTTCCCAGCTTTTAATAGTAATCCTATATCACAATACAGATATTGATTCAAAGAAAGCATCAGTCTGTTTTTTTTCTGATTAAGACTTTCACCTACTGTTGTGTCCGGACACACAAGGGAAAAAGAAAAAGCGCCACGAATCTCTTCGTGACGCCTTTGTCATACTCATTATTATATACTAAAGTTTTTATCTGTCAACAACTTTTTTTCAATTTTTTTAATTTTTTTCGTTTTTGACATCCAATTCCATCTTCTGGCTGTTGTCCATCATAAACTTGGCAAATGCCTTAGCTTCTGCTAAATTTTCCGTTGTATTAGCGATTCCCAGAACAGGATAGTCCAGTCCTCCACCAATCTGTCTGTACTTCTCACTGTCTGTCAGGTAGATACCACAGTTATATGCCGTCTGGTCACTTGCCTCTGTTTCATTTACTTCTTTTTCTTTATTGTTTAAAACATCTTCTCCCGTAATATATTTTGTACGGTAAAGATATTTTTCATCATAATCTTTATAGAAAGAAACTTCTTTGTTATGCTCTGAATCATAAAAATACTGGGCAGCGCCCCAATGCTCAAAATTTTCAGCATCTGTTATCAGAATGTCCGCTGTTCCGGCATAGAAAAATGTCTGTAACTGCTGGTCTGAACATGCTGTATTTACCACAACAATTTCTTTATCCGGATTAATCTTTAAATATTCTCCGATTGCCTCTTCAAATGCCTCTATCTTCTTCTCATCAAATGCATCATTCTGAATCGCAATATAAAGCGCCGTGGATGTACGATTCGTCACTGAACGAACCAGTCCAACAATCAGTATTGCTGCCACAACCACAACTACCACTACAATTTTTAAATAGTAATCAGCAAAATGCTGCCATCTGGCTTTACCGGTTAACTGTTCAATATCCTGTCTGTTTGTTTCCTCTGTTCTTTTGCGATAAATTTCTGATGAATCGTTTTTGAGTTTTTCCTTATCTTCTTCCGAAAACTGCATTGCCATATTTTGTTCCTCCACTTCTTATCCTGATAATTACTCTATTTATTATCTGCATTGCACACGATGCACTGCAGGATAAATCATAATCAAATAAAAGTACCCCAGATATAAAGCAACAGATAAAAAACGATGGATAGACCACCAATAACAGCCCCTATCGTAGGAAACAAAGGACGAATATTTTCCTGATGTAATGTTATCCACGAAAGGACAAATGCAGCAATGCTAAGCAAAAAACAGATAATCCCGGCAAGGCCGATAAGGATTCCTGCATTGCCATGACTCTGACTTGATACAAAACATATCACGATAAAACTAATAACAGATACCACGCCCAATATCGTGGCAATAACGCCGGACACCGGATGTTTCTTATCCGTCAAACGTAAAGATGACTGTGTTCCTCTTTTTTTACTGCTCATTTATTTTCTCCTGGTTTTTTTCTTTCTTGTTGCAATATGGTATATTCTATTACAAATCAAAAATAAAATATACCCCAATAATCCGCCACAAGTATTCATAAAAATATCATCTACATCGCACGAACCGAGTTTTGAAAAAAGCTGAGTTAACTCTATCAGAAGCGATGCCAAAAAACTAATGCAGGTAATCCGGAATACGCCCCATTTTTTATGCGACAGCACCGGAAGCACAAAGCCAAGTGGCATAAAGCAGATTATATTCCCTGCCAGATTAATTATAACATAAAAATATCCAATCTCTTTTATATGACTGGTATACCGTTTAATTTCGGCAAATGGCTCTAAATTGTAATGGTATTCATCACTCGGAACTCTTCCAAACTGCTCACTAAAAAAGAGAAAATATACCATAACCACCAGATATATAATAAAAAGAATCCATGAAAACACATGCAAAATTCTTCTGTTTTTTTTCTTCATTCTATAACTCTCCACTCATCTTTTCAGACAAAACCAAAAAAAATATTACAAACAACGCAAAGACAGTGCTGACTTTTGCCAACACTGTCTGTTTTTTGTCATCTCAATTATTATATACTACGTTTTTCTTTCCGTAAAGAGATTTCTTTCGCTCTTTTTCTCTTTTTTCCGTTTTTTACGAACCAGATAGGAAATGTCATAACACTACTTACGCAATGTTGCTCCCATCTCCTCCAAAGTAGTAATGATTTTGTCCATTGCAGCCGAAACTTCTTCATCTGTCAACGTTCTGTCTTTTGCACGGAAAGTAATCTTATATGCCAATGACTTGTAGCCACTCATAATCTGTTCGCCTTCGTAAATATCAAACAGTTCATAAGACTCTACTAATGCGCCACCCTTCTTGCTGATAACCTTTTCGATATCACCAGCCAGCACTTCTTTCTTCATTACCAGACTGATGTCACGCACCATTGCCGGGAATTTTGGCACACCGGCATATTTTACGGTTTCTTTTGGCATTGCAATCAGTTCTGCCAAATCAACAACTGCTACATAAGTTCTTTCCCCGATATTGTAATTTTTCTGTACATTTGGATGTACTTCACCGAAGTAAGCAACTACTTTTCCATTGTAGATTACATTTGCCTGACGTCCCGGATGTAAGAAAGTCTTTCCTGCAGCCGGCTCGTATTCTGCCTTATCTGTTAATCCTAAACGGGTAAGAATTTCCTCTACTACGCCCTTCATATCATAGAAGTCACCCTGTCCATACATTCCCAGCGTAAGCTGTACTCTCTCGTCAGGAAGTTCTGTCAGAGGAAGTTCTTTTGGCAGATAAACATTTGCCAGTTCATATAAACGAACATCTTTGTTACGACGGTTATAGTTTGTTGCAAGGGATGTCAGCATGCCACCCAGTGCTGAAGTACGCATCACGCTGTAATCTTCTCCCAATGGATTGCTGATAACAATGCTCTTGCGCAAAATATCGTCCTCGGCAAGGTTTAACTTGTCATATACTTTCGGACTTTCAAACGAATATGTCATACCTTCGCAGAAGCCATATGTTTCCACAATATTTCTTACCTGCTGCTCTATAATCAATTTTTCAGAAAGGCCACCCATTGTAGCAGAACTCTCCGGCAGTGTCATAGGAATCTTATCATAGCCATAGAAACGTGCTACTTCTTCTGCAATATCAGCAAGACGCTCTAAATCCTGTCGCCAGGTTGGTACAATAACAACCTTCTTTTCCCTGTCTACCGTCAAATCAATTGTTTCCAAATACTGAATCATATCTTCTTCCGGAATATCAGTACCTAATAATGCATTGATTTTATCAACATCATATGCAATCGTAATCGGTTCTTTCTTTACCGGATAATAATCAATAGCACCACCGACAACTTCACCGGCACCAAGTTCTTCAATTAACTGGCACGCACGATTCATAGCTTCCATCGCTGTCTTTGGGTCCAGACCTTTTTCAAATTTTGCCTGTGCGTCAGTACGCATACCTAATTTTTTACCAGACAGACGGATGTTGGTACCATCAAATGTTGCTGCTTCAAAAAGCATTGTTTTTACATTGTCCGTAATCATAGAGTTTTCTCCACCCATAATACCGGCAAGTCCAACAGCTTTCTCACCATCACAAATCATAAGCATGGTATCGTCCAGTTCTCTTTCCTGACCATCCAGTGTTGTGAATTTTTCACCATTTTCTGCCTTACGCACAACAATTTTGTGGTCAGCAATTGTGTCCAAATCATATGCATGCATTGGCTGTGAATATTCTTCCATTACATAATTTGTAATATCAACAATATTATTAATCGGACGGATTCCCACGGAAGCAAGTCTTCTCTGCATCCATTCCGGTGATGGTGCGAGCTTGATATTTTTTACGACTCTGGCTGTATAACGGGAACATAATTCCGGTGCCTGTACATCTACAGAAATATAATCATTGACATCTTCATCATTTCCTGTTTCGGTAACTACCGGTAGAACAAACTTTTTGCCAAATGTTGCTGCTGCTTCTCTGGCAATTCCCAGTACACCAAAGCAGTCTACACGGTTTGATGTGATTTCATATTCAAATGTAACATCATGAAGTCCAAGCACTTCTACTACATCTGCGCCAACCGGTGCTTTGTTATATTCCGGATTGTCACTCAGAATATAGATTCCATCTGCTGCCGCATCAGGATACATATCTTTGCTGGAACCAAGTTCATCAATGGAACACATCATTCCAAAAGATTCTACTCCACGAAGTTTTCCTTTTTTAATCTTTAAGCCGCCTTCTACGTTGCCGTCGTGATGGCTGCCTGCAACCTTTCCACCAACTAATACAACCGGGACTTTATCTCCTTCTTTGACATTTGGTGCACCTGTTACAATCTGGATTTCCGTTCCTTCTTCGTCAATCTGTACCTGACAGATAATTAATTTATCTGCATCCGGATGTTTTTCGATTTTATTAATTTTACCAACTACGATTTTCTCCAAATTTTTATCTAATTCTGTAAATCCTTCCACCTTAGTGCCTGAAAGTGTCATGGCATCTGTATATTCCTGTGCCGTACAATCCAAATCCGGCACATATGCTTTAATCCAAGATAATGATGTATCCATCCTAATTCTCCTCTCTCCTAAAACTGTTTTAAAAAGCGTGTGTCATTTTCATATAATAATCTCATATCATCAATTTCATATTTGAACAATGCAATACGCTCTAAACCTACACCAAAAGCAAATCCTGTATATTCTTCCGGGTCAATGCCACTCATTTCTAACACGTGTGGATGAACCATTCCACATCCTAAAATTTCAACCCAGCCGGAACCTTTACAGAAACGGCATCCTTTTCCTCCACATTTGAAGCAGGAAACATCCATCTCAGCACTTGGCTCCGTAAACTGGAAATGATGTGGACGGAATTTTACTTTTGTGCCTTCTCCAAACAGACGAATGGCAAATTCCTGTAATGTTCCTTTTAAATCTGCAAATGTAATATTCTTATCAATAACAAGTCCTTCTATCTGATGGAAAGTAGGAGAATGTGTTGCATCCACCTCATCCGAACGGAATACTCTTCCCGGCGCAATCATACGGATTGGAAGTTTTCCCTTTTCCATTTCGTGAACCTGTACAGAAGATGTCTGCGAACGAAGCAGAATATCTTTTGTAATGTAAAAAGTATCCTGTTCATCCTTTGCCGGATGGTTTGCCGGAATATTCAATGCTTCAAAATTGTAATAATCATACTCTACTTCCGGTCCTTCTACTACTTTATAACCCATTCCAATGAAGATATCTTCTACTTCCTGTAATGTAATCGTATTCGGATGGCGATGACCTGCTGCCTGTTTTTTACCCGGCAGAGTAACATCAATCGTTTCACTCTTTAATTTTTCTTCCAGAATCTTCTTTTCAAAAGCAGCTTTCTTTTCTTCTAATTCTTTTTCAATCTTTGCACGTGCCTCGTTTACCATCTGGCCAACTTTCGGTCTGTCTTCCGGTGCTACATCCTTCATGGATTTTAAAACGGAAGTCAGCTCACCTTTCTTTCCTAAAAAGGCAACGCGGATATCATTCAACTTGTCCAGCTGTTTTGATTCAGCAATCTGCTGCATGGCATCTTCCATGATTTCGGCTAATTTCTCTTTCATAATACTTCTTTCCTTTCTATTATTGAAACTCTCTCGTTACAAATGACACCTTTTCAAATGCCATTTTACTATAGCAGGCAGTTCCTTTTTTACAGACACTTTCTGTCTTCTATAACAAGAAAACCGAGAAAAATTCTTCTTATAACAAAAAAACTTCCTGCCATCTGCAGGAAGTTAAGTTTCTCTTTTTCTCAAGGCATCCTGCAATCTGCTAACTGCAGGGACGGCTTTGCCGCGGTACCACCCTGATTCTTATGTAAACAGGATATCGGAAAAACGGATAACTATCTCTTTGCCGATATCTTATTCATCATAAACACTTCATTCCAATTAACGCTTGGCTACGTTACCTTCTACACAATCCGTCTGCATCTGACAGACAACCTTCAAAGGTACTGCTCCTGTGGGAAATTCAGTTCATCCGGGAACGTAAGAATGCTTTCAGCCGAGGACATTCTCTCTCTATCCGAATCGGACTCACTTACTAAACACAATCATCGCTTTCTTTTATAAACGCAATCTATTCTATCACATTTCTTTTAAAACTGCAACAATCTTTTCAAAATGCATTCCATGAGAGGCTTTTACCAAAACCGTATCTCCCTGTTCCAGCATTTCCGGAAGTGCACTGACGGCTTCTTCCTTTGTCGCATAATAGCAGACTTTCATCTGTTTTTCTTCCTTTGCATCTGCATTTTGCTTTGCAATCGTATGAACGGCTCCATCATAAATATGCTTTGCCAGTGTACCGACACAAACCAGTAAATCAATGCCCGATTGAGCAGCATATTTACCTGTTTCATAATGCAGGCTTTCTTCATTTTTACCCAGTTCAAACATATCACCGACAATCGCAATTTTTCTGCCCAGTGCATTGCTTAACACATCAAATCCTGCCTTCATCGATACCGGATTGGCATTATAGCAGTCATCTAAAACAGTCATTGTTTTCGTTTCGATTAAACTGCTGTGACCTCCTACCGGTTTGAATTTTGCGATACCGGCACAAATTTCTTCTTCTGTCATACCTAAATCCAGTGCAATTGCAACTGCTGCCAGTGCATTTAATACCATATGCTGCCCCGGCACCGGCACGGTTATTGTGAACTCTTTGTCTGGAGTAACAACGGTTGCCCTGGTTCCTTTTAAGCCCAGATTCTGAATCTCTTTTGCATAAATTCCTTTTTGGTTATCAATACCATAAAAACGTATTTTCCTGTTCTGCGACTCTCTGACCGTAATCAGTTTATCATCATCCCCGTTTAAGTAAATGGTTCCTTCCGGATTCATTGATGTGAAAATTTCTGTTTTTGCCTGTAATACCCCATCCCTGTCATGCAGATTTTCCAGATGGCATTGTCCGATATTTGTAATCACGCAGTTGTCAGGACGCACCATTTTGCTTAAACGTGTCATCTCACCAAACTCACTGATTCCCATTTCCACAATGGCAACTTTATGCTCTTTTCTGATTCTGAATAATGTCAGTGGAACACCTACTTCATTATTAAAGTTTCCCTTTGTCTTAATTGTGCAAAAATGTTCTGACAAGACAGAAGCAATCATTTCTTTCGTCGTTGTTTTTCCAACACTGCCCGTAATACCGATAATGGTAGTCTGTAAACTGTTACGATATAATTCTGCCATATCTTTTAATGCCTGATAGCAGGATTCTACTACAATATATGGTCTTTCGGCATTCTCAGGCTCTTTCTCCGAAATGCAGCACAACGCTCCACCTTCATAAGAAGGCATCACAAAATCATTTCCATCGACACGTGCACCTTTGATGGCTACAAAAACACAGTCTTTTTCAATCTGACGGCTGTCTGTTGTAATCATAGAGGCTTCTTTTTGCTTTGCATCCTCTGGTCCGACATACGTTCCGTGACATGCCATTGCAATGTTTTCCAATGTCATTCCCTGCATTTTCGATGTCCAGACCGGCACCATATCGCCTAAAGTATAATTACCCCCGGAAAGATTCTGTTTTTTTTTACCTTCGTATTTTTCTAATGACTTTCCGATAATCTGTTCACACAAATCGCCATATTCTATGCCAACTACCTGAGCCTCCTGTGGCAACAGGCTTGTTGGAGTCATTCCCGGAAGTGTATTTGCCTCCAGACAGTACATCTTATTATCAGCATCTAATAAGAAATCAATTCTTCCATACGTTTCTAAACGTAACTCCCGGTAAACAGCAATGGCATATTCCTGCATCTGCTTTGTCAGTTCTTCTGATAACTCAGCAGGACATACATCGGTAGCCATTCCCGGCTGATATTTTGTTTCATAATCATAAAAACCATCTTTAGGAATAATTTCAATGACCGGAAGGCTCTTCCCGTCGATTACGCCAACAGAAAATTCTCTTCCCTTAATGCATTCTTCCACCAAAAGTTCTTCTTCATAACGAAATCCCAGTTCCAGTGCCTGACGATATTCTTCCTCATTATTTGCCATACTGACGCCAACACTGGAGCCACCACAACAAGGTTTCACAATACAAGGATATGGGACTTTCCCATCATCAGAAATATCCTGTCCTTTTTTGACAGTATAACCGTCCGGCGTCGGAATGCCTGCCTGCAGGAAAATTTTCTTAGCCATTCCCTTATCCATCGCCAATGCACTGCCAAAATAACCAGAGCCGGTATAACGGATTCCCAAAATATCAAAAGCTGCCTGGACTTTTCCATTTTCTCCATCAGCACCGTGAAGTGCCATATAAACGATATCTGCTTTCTGGCAAAGTTCTATTACATTTGGTCCAAAAAAGCAGGAAGCATCCTCACCACGAAGTGCTTTGATTTTCTCAATATCCGGGTCCTGCGTCCGGATAACCGTTTCCTGCGAAAGAAGGGATTCTTTTTCCTCAAAAACATGTTCAAAATCAAGACTTCCCTGATATCCCAAAAAAACATCTAACAAAACAGCGTTATGCCCTTTACTTCTAAGTGCCTTACAAACCTGCGTTCCTGTGCTGATTGACACATCGCGTTCTGTGCTAAGCCCACCGGCTAATACTACAATATTCATCAAATCCTCCATTCAAGAATCAAAAAATTCCTATCATTTTATTCCTAATTATTCCTTACTCATCTTATCACAGCCGTGCATTTTGTCAACTCTGTCATCAGCGCCGTCTGACTTTCCTGTACCGTATATTTATTTGAGTGGACGTGCAATCAATACAACCGAACTTTTTTTGTATCCATAATGAACAACCCTGTTATAGCTGCTGCTTGCAGACACGCTTTTTCCATTTCCTACATACATCTCTATATGGCTGATATTACGATATCTTCCATTTCTCGTATAGGAATAAAAAATCAAATCTCCTGGCACTAACTTGTTAGAAGAAATTGCTTTTTTTGCAATTACCTTATGATGGCTGCTGCACCACTGCCCAATGCCTGCTGCCGTAGGCGACCATCCTGATTTTCTTCCAAAGTAAACACCATACTGGCGATATACCCTTGATACAATGGAACTGCAGTCATAATAGCCTTTCTGCATTCTTCTTGCCTGACTGTATCTTGTTTTTCTCTTGGAAATAGAAATTTCCTTTTTGGCTGCACGATATGCTCTCTTTGCTGCAATTTCAATCCAGACAGTAATCGTCTTGCCATCAGCCTTTGCCTGTATTCTGGTAACACCGATTTTTACAGCTTTAACCTTGCCGGTGCTTGAAACCCTTGCTACTTTTTTATTTGTTGTCTTATAAGTAACCTGACTATTGGTCTTATCCAGACCGGAAAGCGAAAATTTCTTTGTCTGTCCTTTATACATTGTAAATTTTTTCTGACTGTATTTCGGATTCGTAACAATAACTTTAATTGTCAGAGGCTTTCCATCGACAAATAATGACAGTTCAGCCGTTCCTTTATAGTTGGCATACAATTTGTTTTTCTCTATAAAATATGCACAGGTTAAATCATTTGCGTCACATACATAGATACTGTTTTCACAGGTTCCCGTAACCGTAACGGTCTTTTTTATGCCTTTTGCAATCACATATAATGTCTTTTCCAGTTTCGGGTCTGTTGCCGTAAAGGTTGCCGTAACCGTTGCAACATCTCCATTTCGTGCCGTAATTTTTGCTTCCAGTGTCGTTTTGCCAACACATTTTGCCTGAATTCCTTTTTCTGTTATGTCAGCAATTGTTTCATCTTCTACACTCCAAATAATGTCTTTTTCTTCCCCTAATGCAGTATAGCCGGTCAGTTCCGGGAAATATGGTTCAATGCCTGTTGCCCGTGTCAGGTTTTCACCGGCCTCAAATACCGGCTGCGTCACATGAACAACAGCTACGGTAATCTTTCTTTCTCCATTCTGAACCGTCACTTCACAGTCACGAAATCCCTGAATGAGCCACTGGTCTTCCTGACTGGCAGGCACTACGCTGTCAGCAGAAAAAGAGTAAGAAAATTCTTCCGGTGCATATACGGAATATGCCTGATATGTCACTTCGGAGCCATATGCTGCCGTTATTTCTTCTGCATCATATACCGTCACCAGAAATGTTTCGATATGCGTATTCGTTTCATCTGCCAGTGTATACATAATCTGTATGCTCACGTTTCCAGCTTTCTTCGCTGTTACCAGACCTGTCTTTTCATCCAGTGTTACACAGGAAGAATCTGTGTTTGTAGCTGCAAATGAATATGTCACACCTGCCAGTTCCTTGTCTGAAAAATAATCACTAATGGTTATCTCATCACCTGCATATACCGTTTTTTCTGTTACTTTCAGAAGATTTTCCTCTGCTTTTGCAGCATTCTGAAATAAAACGGCAGACAAAGCAAGCATTAAAACGAATGCCAGTCTGCAAAATGATGTTTTGCGAATCATTTTTTTACATTTCTTTTTTGTATCTTTCATACTTTTTTCCACCTCTCACATGTTACTTTTGCCTGTTTTCTAACGAATGTACGATTCTAGCACTTTACTCACTTTTCTTGCCGAAAGCAGAACAACCTATTCCTGCATTGTCTTTTCCTCTTCAAATGCCTGATACATCATATCGATATATTCCCAGATTTCATCCTTGCCTTCTTTCGTCACGGAAGAAAATGGAATAACCGGTGTTCCTTCTATGACCTGCAAAGTTTCCCTGATTTGTTTTGTCAGGGCATTTTTCTGTGAACGCTTTACTTTATCTGCTTTTGTCGCTATCACAATCGGATTAAAGCCATAATGGATGCACCAGTCATACATCTGCTTATCATTCTGGTTTGGCTTATGACGAATATCCACCAGAAGAAATATCAGACGCAGCACTTTTGATTTTTCCAGATAACCATCTATCATTTTCCCCCATTTCTGGACAGTCTGTTGGGAAACCTTTGCATAACCATATCCGGGTAAATCCACGAAATACAATGCCTGATTAATATTGTAAAAGTTGATAGTCTGCGTTTTTCCCGGCTGCTGGGAAGTTCTTGCATATGCTTTACGGTTTATCAGGGAATTAATCAGGGAAGACTTTCCAACATTGGAACGTCCTGCAAAAGCGATTTCTACCATCTGGTTCTCAGGAATTTTACTGGTAATTCCACAAACATTTTCTAAATTCACACTCGTTACTTTCATCATCTTCTCCATTCTAGTTTGTCAAAACAATATGATAATTTTTGGGCAGATTACTTTTTTTCACAAAGTTCTTCTTTCTTCCCGGCAAAAAATGCAATGCCGGTGCTTTTTTACATTATTTTATCAGATAAAAAGGAGTTGTCACGCTAAAAACAAAATTGTTTTTTGCGCAACAGCCCCTTTATCATATCTTACTTACTATTCTCAGGCAATTTCATCCTCTGCCTTTTTGGTGAGTGCCTTGCGCTCTGGTAACAACTTAATTTCGTCATTCATCAGAATCAACTTTGGTTGTTCCTTTCCCAAAACAGCATCTTCTGTAATCACACATTCTTTTACATTCTCATCAGAAGGCACTTCATACATGGCATCCATCATAACAGATTCCATAATGGCACGCAGACCACGCGCCCCCGTCTTTCGCTCAAAAGAACGTTTTGCAACTGCCTTAATCGCTGCTTCCTCAAATGTCAGTTTTACATCATCCATTTCAAACAATTTTTCGTATTGCTTGGTAATGGCATTCTTTGGCTCTACCAGGATTCTGGTAAGTGCTTCTTCGTCCAGCAAATCCAATGCAACTGTTACAGGCACACGTCCAATCAGCTCCGGAATCAGTCCAAACTTCACTAAATCTTCCGGAAGAACCTGTTTGAACAGCTCTCCTACATTATCTTCTACATTTTCTGCAAGCTCTGCATTAAATCCGATTGCTTTTTTACCGATTCGTGAACCGATAATATTGTCTAAGCCGTCGAATGCTCCTCCACAGATAAAGAGAATATTCGTCGTATCCAGCTGGAAAAACTCCTGATGTGGATGTTTTCTTCCACCCTGTGGTGGTACGCTGGCAACCGTTCCTTCTAATATTTTTAATAATGCCTGCTGTACGCCTTCACCTGATACATCACGGGTAATCGATACATTTTCACCTTTTCGTGTAATCTTATCAATCTCATCAATATAGATAATACCGTGCTCTGCCCGTTCCATATCATAATCGGCAGCCTGGATAATTTTCAAAAGAATGTTCTCTACATCTTCGCCCACATATCCTGCTTCCGTCAAAGCCGTTGCATCAGCAATCGCAAATGGAACATTCAGGATTTTAGCTAATGTCTGTGCCAGAAAAGTCTTTCCTGAACCGGTAGGTCCTAACATCAGAATATTACTTTTCTGCAATTCCACATCCATATCCTGTGGGGATAATACTCTCTTGTAATGATTGTATACAGCTACGGAAAGCACTTTTTTTGCTTCTTCCTGTCCAATCACATACTCATCCAGAAACTCTTTGATTTCCTTTGGTTTTAATAAATTAATATCCGAACTTGCATCATAATTTTCATTATCTGTGCTAAGTTCTTCCTCTATAATCTCAGAACACAATTCAATGCACTGGTCACAAATATAGACTCCAGGGCCGGCAATCAGTTTATGCACCTGGTTTTGTGTCTTTCCACAAAAAGAACACTTTAAATTTGTTTCTTCTTTTTTACCTGCCATGCTAACCTCCGTTTAGAAAATTACTTTCTATTGGTTACGATTTCGTCAATCAAACCGTATTCTTTTGCTTCCTGTGCTGTCATATAGTTATCACGTTCTGTATCTGCCTCAATAACTTCTAAAGGTTTTCCCGTATTCTGCGCCAGTATTTCATTTAAACGCTGTCTTGTCTTTAAAATCTGTTCTGCTGCAATACGAATCTCTGTTTCCTGTCCTTTTGCTCCACCGGAAGGCTGATGAATCATAATTTCTGCATTTGGCAGTGCAAGTCGTTTTCCTTTTGCTCCACCTGTCAGAAGAAATGCACCCATACTTGCTGCCATTCCCATACAAATAGTAGATACATCACATTTTACATAATTCATCGTGTCATAAATTGCCAGTCCTGCACTAACCACACCACCAGGACTGTTAATATACAAATGAATGTCTTTTGTCGGGTCCTGTGACTCTAAAAACAATAACTGTGATACCACAAGGCTTGCAATATCATCATTTACTTCTCCAGAAAGCATGATAATTCTATCCTGCAATAATCTGGAATAAATATCATACGAACGCTCTCCACCACTAGTTTTTTCGATTACATATGGAATACTGTATCCCATACTATTCACCCCTTTCATTCTGTATATAGAAACACGAACCACAAGTTTTTGCACGAATGCAGACAACCCGGGTTCGCGAACATAAACAATAACTATTATTTCTCTACTGCTGCATCTACAACAAATTCAACTGCTTTCTGTACAGCAATATCCATGCGAATCTGCTTTGTTTCATCTTCGCCGATTAATTCTTTTAACTTGTCACTTTCCATCTGATACATAGAAGCCATATTTTCGATTTCCTTCTCGAAATCTTCATCTGTTGCTTCAATCTTCTCAGCTGCTGCAACAGCCTCTAATACAAGACGGCTCTGAATACGCTTTAATGCCTGTGGCTTTAACTCTTCCATCATCTTCTGAGGTGTCAGTCCTGTGAACTGCATATACTGCTCAATAGAAAGACCCTGTGCCTGCAGACGCTGTGCAAATTCCTGTGTCATCTGGCGTGTCTGTGTATCTACCATCTGCTCTGGAATTTCCATTGTTGCCTTTTCAATAATCTGCTCAATAACAGCATCTTCTTTTTCTCTCTTAGCATCATTTTCTTTTGCTGTGAGAAGTTTATTCTTTGTTTCCTCTTTGTATGCATCTAAAGTATCGCATTCTGAAACATCCTGTGCGAAGTCATCATCTAACTCTGGAAGTTCCTTTACTTTGATTTCTTTGATTTTAACTTTGAACAATGCAGGCTTGCCCTGAAGTTCTTCTGCCTGATACTGGTCTGGGAAAGTTACATTAACTTCTACATCATCACCGATGTTCTTTCCAACTAACTGGTCTTCAAAGTTGTCAATGAAGGAATGAGAACCTAATACTAAAGTATAATCTTCAGCCTTTCCTCCTTCAAACTGCTCTCCGTCTACATAACCGTCAAAGTCAATAACAACAGTATCGCCATCTTCTGTTGCTCTGTCGTCTACTGTAATCATACGTGCATTTGTTTCTCTCACTCTATCTATCTCTGCATTGACTTCGTCTTCTGTTACTTCAACAGATTTCTTTTCTACTTCAATTCCCTTGTATTCGCCAAGTGTAACCTCAGGCTTAACAGCAACTGTAGCAGTAAAAATGAAAGGTTTTCCAGCCTCTGCCTGTACTAAATCGATTTCAGGCTGAGCCACGATTTCTAATTCACTTTCCTTTGCAGCATTTTCATATGCTTCTGGAATAATGATATTTGCAGCATCCTCATAAAAGATACCTGCACCATACATTTTCTCAATCATCTTACGTGGTGCTTTTCCTTTACGGAAACCTGGCATAGAAATCTTACCTTTGCTCTTCTGGTAAGCTTTATCAATTGCTGCATCAAACTCTTCTGCTGAAACTTCAATTGTAAGTTTTGCCATACTCTTTTCTAAACTCTCTACCTGTACACTCATTCTATAATTTCCTCCTTAATTATTACCATTTGTATAATATAGCACGATAACCACCCTAAAAGCAAGGGATTTATTGAAAAAACTTCGCCATTAATCTACAGCATGCCCTTTTTTCCTCAGAACCTCTACTACTTCATCAACATATTTTTCGCAAAGTTCCTGCTCTTTTGCCTCTACCATTACACGGATAACCGGCTCTGTTCCACTCTCTCTCAGCAAAATTCTACCCTCATCACCAAGTGCTTCTTCTACTTTTTTTGTAGCAGCAATAACATCTTCGTCATTTCTGGCAGCCGGCTTATCTGCAACATGCACATTTTTCAAAAGCTGTGGATAAATAACCAGTTCTTTGCGAAGTTCTGATAATTTTTCCTTCTTTTCTAACATAACTTCCATCAGCATCAGGGATGTCAGGATACCATCTCCCGTTACTGCATATTTACTGAAAATGATATGACCGGACTGCTCACCTCCCAGAGAATGTCCGTTCTCTGTCATATTGGCATTCACATATTTATCCCCAACAGCCGTCTTTTCATAAGCAATTCCTTTTTTGTCAAGTGCTTTATAAAGTCCTAAGTTTGACATAACGGTAGTAACAACCGTATTGTTATTTAATTCTCCCTTTTCTTTCAGATAGCAGCCACAAAGATACAATATCGCATCTCCGTCAATAACTTCTCCCTTGTCATCTACTGCAAGACAACGGTCTGCATCACCATCATAGGCAAATCCTACATCTAAGTTATACTCTCTGACATATTTCTGCAGGTTTTCGATATGGGTAGAACCACATCCGGCATTGATATTAGTTCCATCCGGCTCCATACCGATAGCAAATGTTGTTGCTCCTAATGCATCAAAAACACCTTTGGCAACGGAATAGGAAGAGCCGTTAGCGCAATCCAGACCTACTCTGATATTTTTGAAGGAACGGGTTGCCAGGGACATCAGATATCCTATGTATCTGTGACGGCCAATCGCATAATCTACCGTACATCCGATATTCTCCCGTGTTGCAAAAGGAATGGCATCTTCCTCACTGTCAATATATTCTTCGATTTTCTCTTCGATTTCGGTCTCTAACTTATGTCCTTTTCCATTGATGACTTTTAATCCGTTATCATAGTATGGATTGTGGCTTGCTGAAATCATAATTCCACAATCAAACTGCTCTGTCCGTACTACATAAGACACGCTTGGTGTCGGTGTTACATGAAGCAGATAAACATCTGCACCACTGGCTGTCAGACCGGAGGCCAGTGCATCTTCAAACATATAGCTGGAGCGTCTTGTATCTTTTCCTATAATAACTCTTGCTTTATGCTCCTGCCCATAATACCATCCCAAAAATCTGCCTACTTTATATGCATGTACCACATTCAAATCCACATTTGCTTCACCACGAAAACCATCTGTTCCAAAATACTTCATCGTAACCCTCCATAATCCTTTTTTCTATCTTTATCTTATTCTGTCTTTTCACTCTTATGTCGCAATAAATAATTTTAGCATAATTCAGATGAAGTCACAAGATACAATCCGGTGGATTTTTCCTTTTTGCACATACCCAGATAACAATGGAAAACAATTTTTTTATTTGATTAAAAACTTTATGCCACTTTTATTATGGCGTAATTTTAAAAATAACCTTTCCAATATGGTTCATACCTTGTCCAAACTTGATACACTTCCTATTGTTATTGAAAACTTACTATATACAATCAGGCAGATGATATTAAAATCTTACTATTACAAACGAACAAATGTTGTTGAAATCGAACGAAAAAGGAGTACTGGATATGGACTATCACGACACACTAACCTGTAAAGAGTTTGGACTTCGCCTTGCAAAACTGCGTGAAAGCCGGGGCATCAGTGCCAGACAGATGAGCCTGGATATGGGACAGAACAAAAATTACATCAATGCCATTGAAACCGGCAACAACTTTCCTACCATGAATAATTTCTTTACAATTTGTGAATATCTGCACATTACCCCACAACGCTTTTTTCAGCCGGCAGACACTTCTGATATTCTGCACGAAGATTTCATCCGGATTTTAAACACCCTGCCAGCAGACGAATACCACCATCTTTACCAGCTCGCCTGTGATTTGCAGTCTAAACATCATTCTTTCTAATCCTTAATAAAAATGACACGGCTCTTTTCTGTGTGAAATCGTCTGAAACGAATACCCCTGCTCTTTTAATTCTTTAATAACAGTTGGCAGTGCTTCCAATGTTGCCCGGCACGCAGCCGAATCATGCAGTAAGATAACCGGATTATCATATTTCTTGTAATCTTTCCTAACATTGGCAAGAATGGCAGATGCAGAGGGGCATCCAACAGAATCTTCCCCACTCACATTCCAGTCCACATATTCCATCCCTTCTTCCCGTAACTGTCCGATAATCTCATCCCTGTAATGTTTGATATAAGTATTTGCACTTCCCCACGGAAACCGGAAGAGCCTGGTTTCTATCTGAAACTTCTCCGACAGGCAAAGCCTGGTTTTTTCAAAGTCTTCATAATATGCCTCTTTTGACGCATAAATGCTTTCTGCCTGATGGCTATATGTATGAATCCCCACTTCGTGTCCATTCTCTATCTCCCTTCTGACTACCGGAACCATATCCCCTTCTATCTGCTGCCCTATCAGGAAGAAAGTTGCTTTTACATCCTCTTTTTCCAGTATATCTAAATAGTTTTCTGTCAGCATACTCGGGCCATCGTCAAATGTCAGATATGCCACCTTTTCTTTTTCCGTTTCTTTTTCCGTTTCTTTTTCTGTCCTGACCTTTGCACTGTCTGTCGTCAGCACTGCAGCCCTGCATACCAGAAAAAGAATGCAGCATACAACAGCAAAAACGCCCAGAATTTTCCATATTTTTCTACGCAGCACTGTTCCAACCTCTTTGCCATTTGTTCCATAGTTATTCTATGATGCATTTCACAGAAATATGAGTCATTTAAAAAGCAGGTGCCACTGTACAGGCAGTTTTCACAAAACCTTTTTATTTTCAAGGTCGAAAATCTTTAAGTATTTATGGAATTTACCTTGATTTTCCTACAAATTTACGCTATACTTTTGATGGTATGTAGCCGCATACTGGCTAACTACATATAACTTATGCCAAATACGGCGGAATGGAGGACATTTATGAAATTTGGTTATTTCGATGACCCAAACAAGGAGTACGTTATCACAACTCCAAAAACACCACTTCCATGGATTAACTATTTAGGAAGCAATAACTTCTTTTCTTTAATCTCAAATACTTGTGGTGGTTATAGTTTCTATAAGGATGCAAAACTGCTTCGCTTAACTCGTTACCGTTACAACAATATTCCTAACGATGAAGGTGGGCGTTATTACTATATTAAGGATGGGGACACTGTATGGAATCCGGGATGGCAGCCTGTGAAAACAGACTTAGATTCTTACGAATGCCGTCATGGTATGGGATACAGCCGTTTCACTTCATCAAAAAACGGTCTGGAAGCTTCCTTACTCGCATTTGTTCCTGTGAATGATAACTGCGAAGTCAACCAGTTGAAATTCACAAATAATACTTCAGAAGAAAAAACATTTACTTTCTTCTCATATATCGAGTTCTGTCTTTGGAACGCTATGGACGATATGACAAACTTCCAGCGTAACTTAAACATCGGCGAAGTAGAAATCGTTGATTCTACTATCTATCACAAAACAGAATACAGAGAACGCCGTAATCACTTTGCCGTATTTTCTGTTAACTGTCCGGTAGACGGATATGATACAAGCCGTGATGAATTTTTAGGTGCTTATCGTGGTGTTACCAACCCACAGGTTGTTGAAGAAGGAAAATCCCACAACTCTGTTGCCAGTGGATGGTCTCCTATCGCTTCACACCAGATTAATGTAACATTAAAGCCAGGCGAAACAAAGAGTTTCATTTTTGTACTGGGTTATTGTGAAAACCCTGTAGAAGAAAAATTTGTTGCTCCAAATGTAATCAACAAAAAACCGGCTGATGAAATGCTTGCAAAATTCCAGACAGATGCACAGGTTGATGCTGCACTTGCTGAATTGAAAGAAAACTGGGAAGAATTACTTTCTAAGTTTACCGTTTCTTCTGACGAAGAAAAATTAGACCGTATGGTAAATATCTGGAACCAGTACCAGTGTATGGTTACATTTAATATGTCACGTTCTGCTTCTTATTACGAGTCCGGTATCGGACGTGGTATGGGATTCAGAGATTCCTGCCAGGACCTTCTCGGTTTCGTTCATCTCATTCCAGAGCGTGCCAGAGAAAGAATTATTGATATCGCTTCTACTCAGTTTGAAGACGGTAGCGCATATCACCAGTATCAGCCACTGACCAAAAAAGGAAATGCTGATATCGGTTCCGGATTTAATGATGACCCACTCTGGCTGATTGCCGGTACATCTGCTTATATCCGTGAGACAGGTGATACTTCTATCTTAGAAGAAATGGTTCCTTTTGATAATGACGAGAGCAAGGCCGTTCCTCTGATGGAACACTTAAAACGTTCTTTCGATTACATTGTAAATCACAAAGGGCCACACAATCTTCCATTAATCGGACGTGCCGATTGGAACGATTGTCTGAACTTAAACTGCTTCTCTGAGCATCCTGGTGAATCTTTCCAGACATTTGGTCCTAGTGAAGGCCCTGTTGCAGAGTCTGTATTTATCGCCGGTATGTTTGTAAAATATGGTAAAGAATATGCTGACCTTTGTGCTTATACAGGCAATCAGGCAGAAGCTGACCGTGCTTTAGCAGAAGTTGCTGCCATGAATGATGCTGTATTGAAAGACGGCTGGGACGGTAAATGGTTCCTTCGTGCTTATGATGCACAGAGTCATAAAGTTGGTTCTAAAGAATGTGAAGAAGGCCAGATTTATATTGAGCCACAGGGATTCTGTGTTCTTGCCGGTATCGGTGTTGAAACCGGTGAAGCAAAAGAGGCTCTTGACTCTGTAAAAGAAAAACTGGATACAAAATATGGTATTGTATTATTACAGCCACCATATACAAAATATCATGTTGAACTTGGTGAAATCTCTTCTTATCCACCTGGATACAAAGAGAATGCCGGTATCTTCTGTCACAACAATCCATGGATTTCATGTGCTGAAACTGTTATCGGACGTGGTAACCGTGCATTTGAAATTTACAAAAAGACTTGTCCTGCTTACATTGAGGACATCAGTGAAATTCACTGCACAGAGCCTTATGTATATTCTCAGATGATTGCCGGTAAAGATGCACACTTCTTTGGACAGGCAAAGAACAGCTGGCTGACAGGTACTGCCGCATGGACATTTGTTAATGTTTCACAGTACATCTTAGGCGTTGTTCCTACTTTAAACGGTTTGAGCATTAATCCTTGTATCCCTGCAGAAATGGGTACTAAGTTTACTATGACACGTAAATACCGTGAAGGTGTCTACAACATTACCGTTGAAAATCCAGACAAAGTAGAAAAAGGTGTTGCCAAGTTAATCGTAGACGGCAAAGAATTGACAAATACAACGGTTGTTCCTTACGAAAAAGGAAAAACATCATATGATGTAACAGTTGTAATGGGATAAACATTTACTTCTGATAATCAGACAATATTTACAATCGAGTAGGAGGGGATTTTGATTAAATCCCCGACCTCTCACACCACCGTGCGTACGGTTCCGTACACGGCGGTTCAATCAACTTGACAAGTAACACACCTTTCGGTGTAGTAATCTAAC
>JAQYCU010000023.1 GCA_028724545.1 bacterium | reverse complement strand
AGTCCTTAAATTTTTACGAACAGTTGTCCATAATATAACATTGTTGCTGATGTTATATCATGGGCAACCGCTTGATGCCGCTCCCCTGCCGTGCTATACTTACCCTATACAAAATCATCAAGAGGGAGTGCATTGCCATGAGCAAAAGACTTGTCGCTTACTTTTCTGCCAGCGGCGTCACCGCAAAAGTTGCCGAAAATCTGGCGGATGCCATCGGTGCAGACATTTTTGAGATTCAGCCGGAAGTTCCATACACCAAGGCCGATCTGAATTGGACGGACAAGAAGGCCCGCAGTACCATCGAAATGAGCGACCCGACCTCTCGCCCTGCCATCGCTGCCAAACGTGATAATATGGACGAGTATGGCACTATCTTTGTCGGGTTTCCTATCTGGTGGTATATTGCTCCAACCATCATCAATACATTTCTGGAAAGCTACAACTTAAAAGGTAAAACCATCGCCCCCTTTGCCACCTCCGGCGGCAGCGGCATGGGTAAGACCAATGAAAAACTTGCGCCGAGCTGCCCTGGGGCAAAACTGCTGCACGGCAAAGTGTTCAGTGCTTATTCCGGCAAAGATGACTTGTCTGCATGGGTAGAAACGCTCAACCTCTAACCCTCACATTTCTGCGAAATGAAATGCCCGTTTGGTCGAGAAGATTTACGAATCCTCTCGCCCAGACGGGCATTTTCCTTTTGTGCTTTTCCTTAATCTATATTCATACTGCCTTACAACTCACATATTTTTTCCCATTCATATTTAGGGTCTGTAAAATGTCCATACTTAGATGTTGGATAGTATTTTGTAAATCTCAAATTAAGTCTTTCAATAATGGAATTTGGAGAAAAGTCAAACTTGCTTTTCACAAATTTCGTAATTTTCTCTGAATATTCTCCATCCGCTGTAACAACTATCATTGCAGGTCTATCCTCACCAAAGTTGTATGAAACTGCCACTTGACATTCTGTCGCAAAGTCGTTTGCGACAAGCGACTTTGCGACATATCGACACATATATGCAGCACTTCTATCAACTTTTGTTGGATCTTTTCCCGAAAAGGCACCACCACCATGCGGTGCCAGTCCACCATAGGTATCAACTATTATCTTTCTTCCTGTTAATCCTGTGTCGTTACTAATTCCACCTTTGATAAAATATTTATCTGTATTTACATCAACCACTGCTCCATCCAAATTTATCACTTTTTTGATGGCTTTTTCCAATTCTTCCATGTTACACTTCAATGGATGTTGCACATTCACTGTCACGCGTTTCAGCTTTCCTTTTTCTACAACCGCTTGTACCTTTCCATCAGGCAAAAAGATTTTTGTCTTTTCTCTCAACTCATCCAATCTTTTCGCTATGTCGTTGACTAACCAATATCCATATGGAAGATAGTTGTATTCTGTTTTACACGCGTACCCATACATCACGCCTTGGTCGCCCGCGCCACCTGATTTTATCGCATCCCCCAATTGTTCCGACTGTTGGGATGTTAAATTTATAACTTCTATATCCGAAGTTCCTGTGATTTCGCAATATGTTTTTCGGCTAAGGCTTTCAATTTCAATCTCCTCACTAGATTTAATCTCCCCAGCCACAATTAATTTATTTCTCGTTCCCAAACATTCGATTGCCGTATGTGCCATTTTGTCTTTCTCTAAATAAGCATCAAGAATCGCATCACTAATTTGGTCACATATTTTATCCGGGTGTCCTCTAAGTACACTTTCAACTGTATATGTTTTCTCACAATATTTCATAGCGTCTTTTTATTTCCTCCCATTCTTCCGTAAGTCTTTTGTTTTCAGCTTTATAAACGGAATCGCTAAGTGGAGCTTTATTATATGCCAGTGTTGTTTCATAATCCAAAAATATCAATACTGCTTCTTGAAGCATCGTATCTTTTTTCACTTTATTGCGAAACAGTTCTTGAATTCTTTCATATATCTGACTCAGTTTCGCAATGAAATTAAAGTGGTGAATCATTTCTGTAAAGAACAAAGCAGACAAAAGAATTTGCAAAATTGGTATTGCAATCAAATTGTCTCGTATTCCTACATACGCAACAATCAGGAAACCAATACCTGCTATTACATTTTTTAGAATCACACTTGGAATCATTTTCTTTGCAATATTCAATGTAAAGAAACAGTTTTCTCCACAGTTTACTAACATCTTAAACGGGCCATATTCCAACGAATCATTGCTATAATAGCCTTTAACCTGTTTATCTAAGAATTTTGATCCAAGTGAATTGTCAATAAATCCTTTACGCCTTTTTCTTGCCGTGGCCGGATAAAGAAATGTTTCAGTATACATATCCGCCACATAGTACAAAATAATTAAAATAAAATACATACAGTTAAAAATGTTATAAATCACCGGTATACCCAAATAGGGAATTAGTGGCAATATAACTGACAATCCAGCCACCAACCAAAGCATTTTTCCTGTCCAATTCCGACAATACGACAACGTCTGATAATCTGCTTCATAGGGCAAGAATCGGCTAATCCCTTGTTTTTCCATTATGTTTTCTCCTTTACAATCTTTTAAGTCTGTTTCTTCTATTCGTGCAGTTCCAATGGTAGGCCATCCGGGTCAAAGAAAAAAGTCATTTTCTTTTTGGTGTAACTATCCAATCGAATCGGTTCACATTCAATTCCCATCTGTGCAAGTTCTGCCACGGTAGCTTCCACATCCTCCACCCGGAACGCCAAATGCCGCAGACCGCAGGCTTCCGGCCTGTTCACACGTTCGGGCGGATTCGGCTCTGCA
>JAQYCU010000022.1 GCA_028724545.1 bacterium | reverse complement strand
GGCGCAGTTGGCAAGAGCTGCCGGTATCCATCTGGTGCTTGCAACGCAGCGTCCGTCTGTCAATGTCATTACAGGTGTAATCAAAGCGAACATTCCTTCCAGAATAGCATTTTCTGTTTCTTCGGTAATTGATTCCCGGACGATTCTGGACAAAGGTGGAGCTGAAAAGCTATTAGGAAAAGGTGATATGCTCTTTTTCCCATCCGGTTATTCGGAACCGGTTCGTGTGCAGGGAGCATTTGTTTCGGATAAAGAAGTCAGTGATGTTGTAGACTTTTTATGCAATAATAATGAAACACCGGAATACAATCATGCTGTTACAGAAATTGTTGAAGTGCAGCAGGAAGAAGCACCGGCAGTCGAGAAAAAGCCACAGGATGACAGGGATGATTATTTTGAAGATGCAGGCCGTTTTGTGATTGAAGCGGAACGTGCTGCAGCAGGGCAGTTACAGCGTCACTTTTCGATTGGATTTAACCGGGCAGGCCGTATTATTGACCAGTTGCACAAGGCAGGCGTAGTAGGACCGGCAGAGGGAACAAAGCCACGTAAAGTCCTGATGACGAAGGAAGAATTTGAACAGATGCTTCACGGCGAAACAGAAGGTGTTTCTGAGGAAGAGATGGAGCTGATGGTAAAAGAAATGGAAGAAACAGCTGTTACAGATGAAGATGTGTTATAAAACAGAACATTGTGCCAGGGAAAAGAGGAAATGGTGTGCAGAAACAGAGAGAATTGCAAGGTGTATTAATTACAAATGCTTTTTTACGAACAGAAAAATTTGTAGAACATTATGATTGGCTTAAAAAAGCGGCAGAGCGTCATCAGATTGCTTTGTCGCTTCTTGAAAATACGGATTTATTATATTGTATCGGCAATGAGCAAAGAGAAAACAGAATACGGCAAATTGCAGATACCTATGATTTTGTTTTGTATTGGGACAAAGATATTGAGCAGGGAATGGTACTGGATACCTTATGCAGAGAGAAAAATGTCCGTATTTTTAATCCGGTGCAGGCAATAGGAACCTGCGATAATAAGTGGGAAACATACCGGAAATTGTGGGAATGGAACCGTGTATGCAAAAAAGAAGAGCAGATACCGTTGCTTCCGACAATGGTTGCTCCGATGACTTATGAAAATATCGGTTACCGGAATCTGGATTTTGCAGAAGATGTGATAGAACAACTGGGACTTCCCCTTGTGATAAAAGAATGCTATGGCTCTTTTGGTATGCAGGTTTATCTGGCAAACAGCAGACAGGAAGTACTGAAATATACGAAAAAACTTGGTGGAAAACCATTTATTTACCAGAAATATCTGGCAAAAAGCAAGGGAAGGGATGTCCGGTTACAGGTAGTTGGAAATGAAGTGGTTGCAGCGATGGAACGTTTCTCGGAGAATGGTGATTTTCGTGCTAATATCACAAATGGAGGCAGTATGAAAAAATATGCTCCAAGTGATACGGAATGTGAAATAGCAGTACGGACTACAAAAGTGCTGGGGTTGGATTTTGCCGGTGTTGATATGCTTTTTTCTGATGGAGCAGACAAGACGGCAGATGTTGTATGCGAAGTAAATTCTAATGCACATTTTAGAAATATAGAAAATTGTACGGGCGTAAATGTTGCTGATGCAATTATGGATTATATATATGGGCAGCTCATATAAAATGGCATTGCAGGAGAAAAAGAATGGTTGGTTATTTGATTTATCATAAAGACGAGGCAGTAAAAAACCAGAAGTTTATTGCCTGTTTTCAGGAAGAGGGAAAACTTGCCGGAATCGATTTTTGTTATGTACCGGTTGAACAATATACAACATATCCATTACCCGATTTTGTGTTAAACCGGACACGCGACAGTTCTGTCAGTAAGTGGTATGAAATGAAAAAGATACCGGTGTTTCACAGTTCTTTTCTGACGGAAATAGGAAATCATAAGATGAAAACTTATGAGTATCTGAAAGAACGCCTGCCAAAGGAAATTTTAAAAGAAAAGTGGGCACCTAAATCTTATTTTTTGCCGTCAGATGTTATGGCAGAGTGGCTCAGGTTTTTGGAAAACGGACAGCACAAAATCCTGCCTGGGATTCAGAAATATTTTGGCGACATCAAAGATTTTGTCATAAAAAGTGTAGACGGACACGGAGGGACAGAAGTTGCTCTTTTAAATGATAACAATTTAGAAAAAGTGGTACGGCAGTTTCAAAGAAAAGACTGCATTTTGCAGGAAAAAATACAGAGTGACAGTAAAGACATACGCATTTACCTGTTGGGAAACCAGATATATCAGGCAGTATGCAGACAGGGAAAAAAAGATTTTCGCTCTAATTTTTCGCTGGGAGGCGTGGCATATCCCTGTACGTTGTCTGACAGTCAGCGTGCTTGGATAGAATCATTTTTGCAGGCGTTTTCGGAAGAAATAATAGGGCTGGCAGGAATGGACTTTATCATTGATACCAGAGGACGGCTGATTTTTAATGAATTGGAGGAGATGGTCGGTTGCCGTATGCTTTATCAGTATACCGACAAAAATGTTGTAAAAGATTATGTAGCGTGGCTGCAAAAATTTGTGAAAAATAACAGTTGTCATAAATAGGGATAATGGATTATTATATAAAAATAGATGATTCTATAAATGGCAGTTAGAAATTGACTAGGAGGTTATGATATGAAATCAGATATTGAAATTGCACAGGAAGCAAAAATGATTCCAATAGGAGAGGTGGCTAAACAATTAGATATTTCCGAAGACGATTTGGAATATTATGGAAAATATAAAGCAAAACTGACGGATGAGTTATGGGATGAAGTAAAAGACAGACCAGATGGTAAACTGGTACTGGTTACGGCAATTAATCCGACGCCGGCAGGAGAAGGCAAGACAACAACAACGGTAGGTCTGGGACAGGCATTGGGGAAAATGGGAAAGAAAGCTGCAATTGCCCTTCGTGAGCCGTCTTTGGGACCTTGTTTTGGTATTAAAGGTGGAGCAGCAGGTGGTGGCTATGCCCAGGTAGTACCAATGGAAGACTTAAATCTTCATTTTACAGGAGATTTTCACGCGATTACTTCTGCAAACAACCTGCTTGCAGCTATGTTAGACAATCACATTAAGCAGGGAAATGCACTCCGTATTGATACGAACCAGATTGTCTGGAAACGTTGTGTTGATATGAATGACAGAGTACTTCGTAATATTGTAGTGGGTCTTGGAAGACCGGTAGACGGAGTAGTGCGTGAAGACCATTTCATTATTTCTGTTGCATCTGAAATTATGGCAATCCTTTGTCTGGCAGAAAATATGAAAGATTTGAAAGAACGTCTGTCCAAGATTATTGTTGCTTATGATTATGATGGACAGCCTGTTACGGCAGGACAGTTAAATGCTGTTGGTGCTATGGCAGCTTTATTAAAAGATGCGATTAAACCGAATCTGATTCAGACAGTGGAAAATACACCTGCATTTGTACATGGTGGTCCGTTTGCTAATATTGCACATGGATGTAACAGTGTCCGTGCAACAAAAACAGCATTGAAATTAGCTGATTATGTGATTACAGAGGCTGGCTTCGGAGCTGACCTGGGTGCAGAGAAGTTTATGGATATTAAGTGCCGTATGGCTGATTTAAAGCCGGATGCTGTTGTTCTGGTAGCGACAGTGCGCGCATTAAAATATAATGGTGGCGTAGCGAAAGAAGATTTGAATACAGAAAATCTGGATGCGTTAAAGAAAGGTATTGCAAACTTAGAGAAGCATATTGAAAATATTGCAAAATATAATGTACCTTGTGTTGTTACATTAAACCGTTTTGTTTCAGACAGCGATGCAGAACTTGCTTATGTAAAAGAATTTTGTGAAGCACGTGGTTGTGAATTTGCATTATCAGAAGTATGGGAAAAAGGTGGCGAAGGTGGTATTGAGCTGGCGAATAAAGTCTTAGAAACTTTGGAAACCAAAGAAAGCCATTTTGCACCATTATATGATGTGAACCTTCCGATTACAGAGAAGATAGAAACAATTGCAAAAGAAATTTACGGAGCAGCAAAGGTTACATATGCACCGGCAGCAAAGCAGGCTATTGAGCGTTTGGAAAAACTGGGATATGGCAATACACCAATCTGTATGGCAAAGAACCAGTATTCTTTGTCAGATGACCCGAAGAAATTAGGACGTCCGGAAGATTTTACTATCAATATCCGTGAAGTTTATGTATCAGCAGGTGCCGGTTTCGTAGTTGCTATTACGGGAACAGTTATGACAATGCCGGGACTCCCATTACATCCGGCTGCAGAAAGAATCGACGTTGATGACAACGGAAAAATTGTTGGTCTTTCCTGAGTTTTAGTAGAAAGTATTATAGATAGCAAAGTAGTATAAATAAAAGTGGCACCGGTAAACGGTGCCATTTTTATAGGCATAAAATTTTGCTTTCATTAATTTCCCTTAAACTTAGATTCGCAGTAAATACAACGATAAATACGGTTTTTACGGTCTGTCAGTTTAAAGGTATGTGGCAGTTCCTGCTCAATGGAAGTGATACAGCGTGGGTTCTTGCATCTGATAATGTTAGTTACTTTTTCAGGAAGTGCAAGAGAAGAGTGCTTTTCCACAATTTCATTATCTTTAATAATATTAATTGTGATTTTGTGGTCTAATACACCCAGAACGTTTAAATCAATATTAAACGGTCCTTCTATTTTGATAATATCCTTTTTCCCCATTTTATTGCTTTTTGCATTTTTGATAATGGCAACGGAGCAGTCCAGTTTTTCTAAATTCAGATATTCATATATTTTCATAGCTCCACCTGCCTGAATATGGTCGATTACAACACCTTCACTTAAGCCACCAATGTTAAGCATATAAATTACCTCCAATCCTGAAATATTAATAGGTTATTATGTTGATTAGTCAAGTCCTAATAAGTTCATAATCAGTGCCATACGCACATAGACACCAAATTTTGCCTGTTTAAAGTAGACAGCACGCGGGTCATTATCAACTTCTGTTGCGATTTCGTTAACACGTGGAAGAGGGTGCAGTACATACATATCTTTTTTGGCATATTCCATTTTTGCTGCATCCAGAATAAAACTGTCTTTTAAACGGATATAATCTTCTTCATTGAAGAAACGTTCTTTTTGCACTCTGGTCATATATAAAATGTCCAGTTCCGGCATAAATTTTTCTAAATCATTTGTTTCGATGTATTCGATATTGTTTGCATCGAGGACTTCTTTACGAAGATAATCCGGTATCATCAGTTCTGTTGGTGAAATCAGGATAAACCGGACATTTGGATAGCGCACCATTGCATTAATAAGAGAATGGACGGTACGGCCAAATTTCAAATCGCCACACATACCGACAGTCATATTGTCGAGCCGTCCCATCAGTGTTTTGATGGTAATTAAGTCAGTCAGCGTCTGGGTTGGATGGTTATGTCCACCGTCACCGGCGTTGATAACGGGTATTTCTGAATGCATAGCAGCAACAGTCGGAGCACCTTCTTTCGGATGACGCATTGCACAGATGTCGGCATAAGAAGATATTACGCGAATCGTATCGGCAACACTTTCTCCTTTTGCTGCAGAACTGGAGTCGGCAGAAGAAAAACCAAGTACCTTGCCACCTAAGTTAAGCATTGCTGCTTCAAAACTAAGACGGGTGCGTGTGCTTGGTTCATAAAATAAAGTTGCCAGTTTTTTGCCTTCGCAGACATGGGAATATTTTTCCGGATTTTTCATAATATCCTGTCCAAGACAAAGGATATGGTCTAATTCTTCAACTGATAAATCAAGTGGACTAATTAAATGTTTCATAGTTACCCCCTTATGATTATTGTATTTCAATTTAAAAATATTCTACTACAAGAATGAAAAGCGTGCAATAAAAACAGTTGTTTTTTTGAAAATGATTCAATCTTGACTTTTTTCTCATAATCTAAGATAATTATGTATGTTTGTATATGTTATATTATAAAAATGATTTGCAAGTGAATGTTAAAGGAGGATATTTCATGATTAAATTATACGATAATGGTGTTTATCTGGTAAATGGCAGCGAAATCGTAGAAGATACTTCTGACAGCGCGGCGATTCTTACACAGAAATGTGGCAGTGCACCATCAAAAGAAGAGGCAGCAAAGGGAACGATGGCTTATGGGATTCTGGAGTCACACAATACTTCCGGCAATATGGAAAATCTTCAGATTAAATTCGATAAACTGACATCACACGATATCACATTTGTTGGTATTATCCAGACAGCAAGAGCATCAGGACTTGAGAAATTCCCAGTTCCTTATGTATTAACAAACTGTCATAACAGTTTATGTGCAGTAGGTGGAACCATCAATGAAGATGACCATATGTTTGGTCTTTCCTGTGCTAAAAAATATGGTGGAATGTATGTGCCACCTCATCAGGCAGTTATCCATCAGTTTGCCCGTGAAATGCTTGCAGGTGGTGGAAAAATGATTCTGGGTTCTGATTCCCACACACGTTATGGTGCACTTGGTACAATGGCAATGGGTGAAGGCGGTCCTGAACTTGTAAAACAGCTTCTGAACCGTACATATGACATTGCAAAGCCGGGCGTAGTTGCTATTTATCTTGACGGTACTCCACAGAAGGGTGTAGGACCACAGGATATTGCATTGGCTATTATCGGTGCCGTATTTGGCAATGGATATGTAAAGAATAAAGTTATGGAATTTGTAGGACCTGGTGTAGCAGGACTTTCTGCTGATTTCCGTATCGGTATTGATGTAATGACAACAGAAACAACCTGTCTGTCTTCTATCTGGACAACAGATGACAAGATTAAAGAATTTTATGAGATTCATAAACGTCCGGAAGATTATAAAGAGTTAAAACCTGCTCCTGTAGCATATTATGATGGTATGGTTTATGTTAACCTGTCTGAAATCAAGCCAATGATTGCTATGCCATTCCATCCAAGTAATGTATATACGATTGAGGAATTGAATGCGAACCTGATGGACATTTTGGATGATGTAGAAAAGAAAGCATTAGTCAGCCTTGACAATAATAACATCAAGTACACATTAAAAGATAAAGTACACAACGGAAAATTATATGTAGAGCAGGGTGTTATCGCCGGTTGTGCCGGTGGTGGTTTTGAAAATGTCTGTGATGCAGCAGATATCCTTCGTGGAAAATATATCGGTGCTGATGAATTTTCTCTGAGTGTATATCCATCCAGTCAGCCGGTATTTATGGAATTAGTTAAGAATGGTACGATTGCAGACTTAATGCAGACGGGTGCAACGGTTCGTTCGGCATTCTGTGGACCTTGCTTTGGTGCAGGTGATGTACCACCAAATAACGGTCTTTCTATCCGTCATTCAACACGTAACTTCCCGAACCGTGAAGGTTCTAAGGTTACAAACGGACAGATTGCTTCTGTTGCATTGATGGATGCACGTTCAATCGCTGCAACAGCTGCAAATCAGGGATACCTGACAGCAGCAACTGATATTGATGTAGATTTCAAGAAACCAAAATATTTCTTTGACAGTACAATTTACGAAAACCGTGTATATGATGGCGTTGGAAAACCAAATCCTGATGTTGAAATTAAATTTGGTCCAAATATCAAAGACTGGCCGGAAATGTCAGCATTGACAGATAATATGGTATTAAAAGTAGTTTCTGAAATTCATGACCCTGTTACGACAACAGATGAATTGATTCCATCCGGCGAAACTTCTTCTTTCCGTTCTAATCCTTTGGGACTTGCTGAATTTACATTATCACGTAAAGACCCAGAGTATGTTGGCAAAGCAAAGGCTGTACAGTTAGGAGAAAAAGCTCGTATTGCAGGAGAGGATATCTTTGCTGCTTTACCGGAAGTAAAAGAAGTATTTGATACTATTAATGAAAAATTTGAAGTTAATCCAGAGGAAACGCAGATTGGAAGTATGATTTATGCTGTAAAACCAGGAGATGGCTCTGCACGTGAGCAGGCAGCTTCCTGCCAGAAGGTTCTTGGTGGTCTGGCAAATATTGCAAAAGAATATGCTACCAAGAGATATCGCTCTAACCTGATAAACTGGGGTATGCTTCCATTCTTATATCCGGATGAGATTCCATTTGAAAATGGTGATTACATTTTCATTAAGGATATTAAGAAAGCAGTAGAAAATAAAGACGAAGTTATCAAAGCGTATGTTGTAGGAAAAGATATGAAAGAATTTGACCTTCGTTTAGGTGATTTGACAGATGATGAAAGAGATATTATTACAAAAGGATGTCTGATTAATTATTATCGTGCTAATCTGTAGGATATGATTTTATCAGGCAGGAAAACTGGATTCTGACAGAGAAAGCAGAAAAAGTTTTTATCGAAATTACAAAAAACAAAAACCGGTATATCGAGTTTGATATGCCGGTTTTTCTGTTATTTGTTATTGCTTTACAGCCATTATTGTCACGAAATTTCATCTAAATAAAGTGGTAAATGATAATGCCGATAATCACACCAATAATACTTCCGATTGTGATTTTGATGGATAATGCAAAAGTAAGAACCAGAATGCCTAAATCCAGTTTAAACGGAGTAGTCAGTCCAAATTTCTGACCATAATTCAGCCATGAAAGTGCAGGAATGCCTGCTGTGGCCTGTGCAATAAAACTTCCCAGGACAATGCCTGCAAGAAGTAACAAAAAAAGTGCCCAATTATTTTTTCCGACGTTTTTTGCCATGATTGTTTCCTCTTTTCTGTGCTGTTGCATTTTATGTAACTGTGTCCACAGCACCAGGCACAGTATAGATATTATAACGAAGAGGAGAAAAAAGGTCAACTTTCAGAAGTATGCTTTTCATACCCCTTATAAGGATACAGCCAAAAGCATCTCTATAGTTGTAGTGGTATTCTTGAATGGGATATGTTATAATAAAAGAAGTTTTGGAAGCGTTCCGATTTATGAATGAGAAAGAACAAGAAGGTATAGGAAAGGAAGACATAGTATGTGGAAGAAAATTGTAATGGGGGTTTTGTTAGTTCTTAGTGCAGTAGCCGGTTTTGGCGTGGCGAAAGTACAGAGCACTATGGATAATACACTGAATCAGATTAACAGGGATAAAAGTTCTGCGCTGAAAGACGTAGACCTTAGCGACATCAAAGTCGAGTCGGATAACGATATTGTAAATATTTTGCTGATAGGTAATGATAAGAGAACAGAAAAAGTCAGTGGATTTCGTTCTGACGGATTGACGGATGCTATGATGATTGCCACAATGGACAAAAAGCACAACACATTAAAATTGACAACATTAATGCGTGATACGCTGGTTGAGGTAACAAAGGCAGAGCAGATACGAAAGTTAAATTCAGCATCAAATTATGGTGGTATCAAAAACCTGTATAAAACAATTGCCAAGAACTTTAATATCAAACTGGACGGTTATGCAATGGTAGATTTTAACGCATTCAAAGATGTTGTGAATGCAGTAGGAGGCGTTGAGGTAGAGGTTACGGATACAGAAGCACGTTATCTTTCCTGCACAAATTACATACGCAAAAAGAAAAACCGTCATTTAAAAGTAGGCAAGCAGACATTAAACGGCGACCAGGCGTTGGGATGGTGTCGTATCCGAAAAGGAAAAGATAAGATTGGGGAACCTGTTGTAACGGCAAATGGACTGATGGACGATTATGGACGTACCTGGCGTCAGAGAACATTGATTAATGCCATTTTTGAAAAAATGAAAAAATTGGCATGGTCAGAATGGATTGACATTGCCAATGTTGCATTAGCAAATGTCCAGACGGATTTAACAAACAAGGAAATTATGGGTTATATGTATGATGTGCTGACAATGGGAACGACTGACATTTATCAGTTGCAGATTCCAATGAATGGCTACTTTAGATATGGGGATAAACTGGAATTCCCGAATAGTGAAGGAGATAGCCTGGTACCTACAAATGGAATTTCTTCGACATTTGATACTTCTACAAATGCCAAAATTATGAAGCAGTTTGTTTTTAAGTATGATGGTAAGGGAAAATTTGAATTTAAAGACCCGAATAAATCGTCATCTGCAAATTAGCAGATATACAAAATGCCTCAGAAAAAGATTGCATAATTCTGTCGTATCGTGTAAAATAGTGCTGTTGTCTTAACTGTTATCATTACTTTTTGTAACAGTTATAGGAAATACAGTAGACAGAAAGGGAAGAAAATGTGGAAAAAAATAGTGATGGGTGTCCTCATCGTAATCAGTGGACTGATTGGATTTTTTGCTGCAAAGGCACAGGTAACATTGAATGATTCAATGAACCAGATTAATCGCGATTATGATACCGTATTGGAAAATGTAGATTTAGATGGAATTAAAGTTAATTCTGATGATGATATTGTAAATATTCTGGTAATTGGAAATGATAAGAGAACAGAGAAAAGTGGTTTTTCGTCAAATGGTCTTACCGATACTATGATTATCGCAACGATGGATATGAAGCACAAGACATTGAAGACCACTTCTTTAATGCGTGATTTATATGTCGATATTCCGGGATATGGCTATAATAAGTTAAATGCTGCTAACTCGTTTGGTGGAATTGAATTGTTGTATAAGACAATTGCCAAAAACTTTAATATTGAGTTGGACGGATATGTAAATATCGGATTTGATGCATTCGTTGATGTGATTGATGCAGTAGGAGGCGTAGAGGCTGAATTAACGGAGTCCGAAGCAGAGTATCTGAATACAACAAACTACATCCGTAAAAAGAAATATAGAAATGTAAAAGTAGGAAAGCAGACATTAAATGGTCATCAGGCACTTGGTTATTGCCGTATCCGTAAAAAAGGTGTTACAGTAAACGGTTTGGCAAATGACTATGGACGTACCTGGCGACAGAGAACCATATTAAATGGTGTATTTGATAAGGTTAAGACAATGCCATATACTGAGTGGGTAAAAATTGCGAATAAAGTATTAAAGCATATCAAGACCGACTTATCGAATAAGAAAATCATTTCTTATGCAACAGACGGTCTGATGATGGGAACAACCCAGATTTATCAGTTGCAGATTCCATTAAACGGATATTACAGAGGTTCTGCAAATGGTGAGTTTAAAGTTGGCTCCTGTCTGATTATGACAGATGGAACCAACTCCACATGGAATAATGCAGCAAATGCAGAAGCATTAAATAAATTTGTTTTCAAATATGACGGTAAAGGAAGTTTTAAATACGGTACTTATGAAAGCAAATAGTAAGGCAAAAATCAGGTAAAACTTTAATATAGTAAAGAAATCAGGTAAATTCTTACTTTAGAAAATACTGGTGCAGAACCATAAAAAGATAGTCAAAAAAAGTTGCTTTTTCAATGGTTTCGGCAGCATAGACTGGCAAATTGCCAATGGCTTTGCCGTTCAGGGAATATATTACTTTGCCGATTTGCTGTCCCTCTTTAATGGGAGCTTTCAGGTTTTTCCGATAAGTAATAGTGCGCCTGATGTGGTCTTTATTTTCCTGTGTCGTTAATGTATATGAGAAATCTTTTTCAACCCGTGGTATAATTGTACTTTTTATGCCACGGGTTATTTTTTGTTGTTTTAAAGGAATTTTATCTGCTTTTTGCTCATAGTGGATGCAATTTGCAAATCCGTAATCTAACAGGGCAGCTGCTTCTGAAAAACGAATTTTGTGGTCCGGAGCAGCCATAATAACAGCAGTCAGACTGACACCATTTCGTTTAGCTGTTGCTGACAGACAATATTTTGCTTTCGACGTAGAACCGGTTTTTAATCCGGTAATGCCGTCATAGGAACGGACTAATTTGTTCGTATTGGTCAGTCCAAATTCTGTAGTTCCTTTTTTTGTATGGTGCGTGATAGAATCCATCCAGACAGTAGAATATTTTGAAATTTCGGGATATTTTGTGACCAATTCTCTTGACATTAAAGCCACATCATAAGCACTGCTGTAGTGACCACTTTCAATCGAATCATCCAGACCATTACAATTTTTAAAATGTGTATGCTTCATTCCCAGTTTCTTCGCTTTCTGATTCATAGCATCAACAAAAGCTTGTTCCGAACCACTGATAAATTCAGCCATGGCAACGGCTGCATCATTTGCACTGGCAATGCTAATACACTTAATCATATCGTTTACTGTCTGCGTTTCACCGGGCTCGAGAAAAACCTGTGAGCCACCCATTTTTGCAGCATATTCACTGACAGAAACAGAATCGTCAAGAGCAATTTTTTTCGTTTCCAATGCCTCAAAAATTAGTAGAAGTGTCATAATTTTTGTAATACTTGCCGGAATTAGTTCCGTGTCTTTTCCTTTCTCAAATAAAATCCTGCCACTATTATTTTCTATCAGAACAGCAGATTTTGCTGTAATGGAAAGACCAGATGAGTCGGCAGATTCCGTATCGGAGTTGCTGGAAAGGTTTTGTGTTTTTGCAGTATAGGAAGAGCAGCTCATAAAATTGACAGGCTGCAAAAAAATGCAAATGCCGGCAAGGAAAAAACAGATTGTTTTTTTGATAGCAGTGTGACTGACTGAAAACATAGAGCTTCCTTTCAAATACCCATAAGAAGGGAAAAGGATAGTGTTACTTAATTTATATGGAAAAAGAGGCTGGATATGACAGGAGTTTAAAAATGTGCCCCTGCCAGCACAGGCTCCCTGTTCTAACAAGGGCACGCTCTCGCTGCGCAAACTACGCAGCAGTACATAGTATCCTAAAAAA
>JAQYCU010000021.1 GCA_028724545.1 bacterium | reverse complement strand
GACGACAACCGAATCATTAGCGTTGGCATCTGCAAAGGCATAGGATACTTTTGCAGAAACATCATTTTTATCTTCTTCCAAAACGCCGTCAAGACTTGTAGTAATATTTGTTAAAATATCGTCCAGAAAAACATCCGTTGTACCATCATATGCTTTGGTCGCTTCACCGTCAACCGTCAGTTTCAGTTCTATCGGTTTAAGATTCCACTGAACGGTTCTGGTTCCTGCATATGCGCCTTTTCCGGTAATGGTTGCCGTATATCCATCTGCGCTTACCTCCGTCTGCGCTGTTGCAGATACTTCGTAGTCCGTGCCTTCTGTCAGACTAGCTGAATCTTCCGACGAATCTCCCATATTATCAGCATCCGAGTCACCTGCATCCC
This sequence comes from bacterium, assembly GCA_028724545.1. Classification (GTDB taxonomy): domain Bacteria; phylum Bacillota; class Clostridia; order Lachnospirales; family Lachnospiraceae; genus Butyribacter. The sequence goes on along the minus strand of JAQYCU010000021.1, from coordinate 2,248 downwards.
CCGAATTATCGGCACCCGAATTGCCTGAACTGCCCGAACCACCTGAACTATCAGCACCCGAATTGCCTGCATCACTCACATTATCTACATCAGAACTAGCTGTATCCGAATTGTCTGCCTTTTTCGCCTTAATGGTAATCTCTGGTGTATGGAATTTGCCATCATATGTAATCTCAGAACACTCTGCTGACAGACCAGGATAATTGATATTTTTCAGACTGCAGTACAGACAGGTTTCATCCGTACCATTTTCGACAAAGTTATGTTCCCTGACTTTGTCTTTTGTGTTGGAATAACCTTGACAATCAGAGTCTTCCGAAGTTTCATAAACTTTTGCTATATCTCCATTTAATGCCGGATAATACTGCCTTTCACCATCATTATCAATATTCTGTCCCCAGACCTGTGGAATCTCACCTGTTTCCGAATCTGCTATCTGTCCTTCCTGTAGAAGCCAGGCTACCTCTCCATTTTGAAACTGTGTCAGCGTTTTTCCTCCGTCTTCCGTTTCTGTATCGGACAGATAGTAAGAGTTGGTGATAGTTGTTTCTTTTAGTGTATGATAATCTGCAATCCCCATACCACCTATAGTAAAACAGTTTTCAATAGTACCACCATTTTCATCTATCCATCCACAAATACCTTTGGTATCGGAATCTGTCATCTGTTTTAAATTATAGCAGTTGGAAACGCTTGCCCGGTCATTATAGCCACACACACCTCCTGCACCACTGCCACTTACTTCGCCGTTGTTATAGCATAACTGAATAATTCCTGCACCACGAGCCACATCTTCTGTTTCATAATCATTATGCCCACACACGCCTCCTGTATAGGCACTCCAGTTTCCACTGACACTTCCTGTATTATAGCAACGTATCATCTGGCTCTGACTTCCTGCATTGTTTCCACATACACCACCTATATTAAGTCCACTGGAGAAAGCATTTTTGCCTCCATTTACAGTGCCTTCGTTATGACAGCCCTTTATTTTATCCAAATTATAACCAGTTACGCCTCCTATATATCCATCTTCGCAGAAATTTCCAGCTTCAATCGTGCCTGTATTTACACAATTTTCCACTATACCATTTGTAGCATTTCCGAAACAGATTCCACCGAGCCAGCACCCTTCTACATTACCATAAACGGTACCACTATTGGTACATTCCGTGATTGTTCCCACATTGAATCCACAGACTCCACCGGCTCGCAATGTGCCACTGAAACCACTTCCACTTATTCTGCTGCTGTTATGACAGTTTTGTATGGTGCCTCCCTCGTTTCTTGCACACACACCTGCAATAAAGCGATTTGCATAAATATAGGAATCTGCCACACTGACTTTGTCAATCCGTGCCGGATTGACAATGCACCCAAACAAACCAACATATGTTTTTTTCGTATCATAAAAGTGCAAACCATGAATTGCCTTTTCGTTTCCATTGAATGTGCCTGCATACTTATTTGACTGACTTCCTATCGGTGTCCATTCGGTAAACTGGCCAGCAACCGGATTGCCCTCTTCATCCAACACGCCCTTGTTTATCGTAATGTCATTTACCAGTTCTGCACATGCCGAAAGGTTCTGTTTCACACCCTCCGGGTTGCTGTCAGCATTATAATCACACACAGCACCGTCGCCATTTACCAGTCCGGCAAACCAGTACAGTTCCCCGGCTTTTGTAATCTGATACGGACTCTCCTTCGTGCCCTCACCGGATGGCTTGATTGGCGTCGGGTCTTCAACCCGACAACGTGTACAACTGCCGTTCACATAATTATGTCCCAATGCCGTATCACCCGGAAGTGTTCTGACTGTTCCACACTTGCTACAGGTTTTCTCAATAGAGCCGTCCTTTACACAATCCGGTTCTGTCGTTTTCGTCACTTCCCATTCATGATAACAGACATACTCCGTCGGGTCTGCCATCACTTCTTCTGCCGAAACAAAAACCTTTTTTCCATCTACGGTTACCGTGAGATTATCTGCTGCTGACCTGTCTGATATGATTCTATAATAACTGCCATCACTCATCGAAGGCCAGCCTTCCGGACTGGGGTCATCACACCAGTTTGAACCTTTTAAACAGATACCGAATACATAGACCGTATCTTTCTCTCCGTCCATATCTGTTTCTACTTTACATAATTCATCAGAAATCCCCAACGCTTCCTCTTTTACAATCGCCGGTGTACCATCTGTTCCGGAAGTATCGCCTTTTTCCCACACATACAGGTACCAGTT
>JAQYCU010000020.1 GCA_028724545.1 bacterium | reverse complement strand
ACGCATTACCGTTTCTACTGACGGGTCCGGCTCAATTCCTTCAAATAATTCCACTTCCATTCCGGCTTCTTTCAGGTAATCAACTGCCCTGTCCAGAAAACCGTTGCGTTTCATCGAGCCTCCTCCCACGCAAATGATTGCTCTTTTTCCCTGCAAATCTTTTAACGCTGACAAAGAGCCCTTTCCGTGATACAAATCTCTTGGTAATGTAAATCTTGCCATAAAAAATACCCTCCTTTTATTTTGATTGCTTGCGTAAATGTTTTCAGTAAATTTATACTTTTTATATAAATTATCAAACTATATCCCCAACATTTATATTTTATCACTACGATTTCACACCGTCAATTCTGCATCTTACCTCTACACCGTTCTCCTATTTTTTCACTCTTTTCTTCCACACCCTACACCACTTTTTCCCATTTCTTTCACACTCTTTGCCTAGATTTTCCACACCTGCCTCCACATTTTCTTTTTTGCTGAAATTTACTTCTCCCCTGCTTTTTGTTACAATATCTTAGAAAAGGGACAACTTTTTATAACTATATGTCAGGAGTCAGAATAATATGAATAATTATCGCATTACCATGCAATATGACGGAAGCCGTTATAGTGGCTGGCAAAAGCAGGGAAATACAACAAATACCATTCAGGGAAAACTGGAATCGGTACTCTCAAAAATGACCGGTTCGGACATTGAAGTGCACGGTTCCGGGCGGACGGATGCCGGTGTTCACGCGCTAAACCAGGTTGCCAATTTTAAATACCGGACAAATTTGAACTGCCGTGAAATTCAGGAATATTTAAACACCTACCTGCCTCTTGATATCCGTGTCCTGGATGTTACCGAAGCAGCACCCCGGTTTCATTCCCGGCTAAATGCCACCAAAAAACACTATCGCTATATCATTGACACCAACGAAATTCAGGATGTCTTTACCAGAAAATATCGGACACATTTTCCTGTTTCGTATGATATTGAGGCTATGAAAAAGGCTGCTGCTTACCTCATCGGCGAGCATGATTTTAAAAGTTTTTGTGATAATAAACGAATGAAAAAATCTACGGTGCGTACCATCGAAGCCATTGATTTTTCTGTAGAAAACGGAATTTTGACAATCGATTTTACCGGGAACGGATTTCTTTACCATATGGTTCGGATTCTGACGGGAACCTTACTAGAAGTCGGAGAGGGAAAAAGAAAGCCCGAAGAAATCCAGAAGATTCTTCAGGCCAAAGACCGTTCTATGGCAGGCTTTACAGCACCACCACAAGGACTTTATCTTATTAAAGTTTTTTATTAATTTCATCTAATATGGCAATCGCAACTTCCTCTTTGCTCATCTGAGGAAGTTCCTGTATGCCGTCTTTTGTCAGCAGTGTTACCACATTTGTGTCACCGGCAAATCCGGCTCCTTTCACATGCAGATTGTTGGCAACTACCATATCCAGATTTTTCTTTTCTAATTTCTGCTTTGAATTTTCTATCATATTTTCGGTTTCCATCGAAAATCCACACAAAAATTGTTTTTCTGTCCGGTTCTGACCAAGCGTTTTTAAAATATCCTGTGTCCGTTTTAATGGAATCGCGCTTTCGCCGTCTTTTTTCTTGATTTTTTCCGGTGCAACGGTCTGAGGCGTGTAATCGGCCACTGCTGCTGCCTTGATAATGACATCCTGCTCCTTTGCAATTTCCGTCACTGCTTCATACATATCCTGCGCACTTGTAACAGGAATCACCTTGACAAATGGCGGATACGGCTGGCTTGTCGGCCCCGATACCAGTGTCACATCAGCACCTCGCTGCATCGCAACCCGTGCAATGGCATAACCCATTTTTCCGGTTGAATGATTGGAAATATAGCGCACCGGGTCAATCGCTTCCACGGTAGGACCTGCTGTTACCAGCACTTTTTTTCCGACAAAATCTTTTTCAAAACGAAGTTCTTTCAAAATATAATCTAACAATTCTTCTTCCGGTGGAAGTTTTCCTGCTCCTACATCTTTGCAGGCAAGCATTCCCACTGCCGGCTCAATAATGGTATAATCGTGCTTTTTCAGCTTTGCAATATTTTCCTGCACAATCGAATTTTCAAACATATTGGTATTCATGGCAGGCGCAACCAGTTTTGGACACTTGCACGCCATTATAGTTGTCGTAAGCATATCGTCAGCAATTCCATTTGCGATTTTTCCGATTACATTGGCAGAAGCCGGCGCAACCAGAACAATATCTGCTTTTTTTGCCAGAGAAACATGTTCTACATTGAATTGAAAATTTCTGTCAAACGTATCTGTCAGACACTTGTTTCCCGTCAAAGTTTCAAAAGTAACCGGTGTAATGAATTGCATTGCGTTTTTCGTCATAATGACATGAATATCTGCGTGCAGCTTTGACAGCATACTTGCAAGATTCGCAATTTTATATGCTGCAATGCTTCCTGTTACACCCAATACGACTGTTTTTCCCTTTAACATATTGTTTCCTTTCTATTCCAGATGTGTCCACTTACTGCTCAGAAAATATCTATTCCTGATATTCTTCTTACTGTTCAAAAAATTGTTTCCTGCTCTTCTTCCTACTGTTCAAAAAAAATTGTTTCCTAATGTTCTTCTTACTGCTCAGAAGACAGCTGGCCATGTTTCTCATAACGTGCCACACTTTTGATTTTGTTATCTTCATCCACAAATACGACATATGGCTTATGCTCCTTCGCCTCTTCCGGCGACAATTCGCAATAGGCCATAATAATGATATGGTCTTTTACCTGTACCATCCGGGCTGCTGCTCCATTTAAGCAAATCATGCCACTTCCCGGTTCTCCGGCAATCGTATAGGTTTCAAACCGGCTTCCATTCTCAACGTCTACAATCTGCACTTTTTCATATTCATAAATGCCTGCTGCGTCCATGAGTTCCGGGGCAACCGTAATACTTCCCACATAATCAAGTTCTGCCTGCTTTACTACTGCACGGTGAATTTTACCTTTTAACATTGTTACTGTCATGTGCTTTCTCCTTTCCTGCACAGTTTTTGCACCATCTGCCTGTTGTTTATTACATAAAATCTAATTTACTGACGAATAATATTGTCAATCAGTCTTGTTTTTCCAATATAAACGGCAATAGCCACTAATACCGGTCCTTCAATGGTATCAACAGGCTCTAATGTATTCCAGTCAACGGTTTCTACATAGTCGATTTTTGCCAAAGGCTCGCTGTTTATTTTTTCTGTGATAACCTGACGGATTTTCTCAGCATTCTTCTCGCCTGCATCTAGCAGAGCTTTTCCTTCTTTCAGTGACTGACTCAAAACCAATGCTGCCTTACGTTCCTCTGCACTCAAATAGGTGTTTCGTGAACTCTTTGCCAGACCATCTTCCTCACGGATAATCGGACAGCCGACAATCTCAATGCCAAAGTTCAGGTCGCTGACCATATGACGGATAACTGCTAACTGCTGGGCATCTTTCTGTCCAAAATAAGCACGGTCCGGAGTCACAATGTTAAACAACTTTGCAACAATGGTACAAACACCACGAAAATGAATCGGACGTGTTTTTCCACAAAGTCCTCCGGTCAACGTGTTCATATCCACAAAAGATGAAAAATCATCATGATACATTTCCTCTGGCTGTGGATGGAAAATCAAATCAGCACCGGCAGCTTCGCAAAGTGCTGCGTCACGTTCTAAATCTCTCGGATACGTTGCTAAGTCTTCTGTTGGTCCGAACTGCATCGGATTAACAAATACGCTGACAACGACTTTGTCATTTTGTGCAACAGCGCAGTCAATCAGGCTTTTATGTCCTTCGTGAAGGTATCCCATTGTTGGGACAAGACCTACAGACAATCCCTGTTTTCTCCACTCTTTTACCTGTTCTCTAACTTCCTGTATGGTTTCTGCTATTTTCATATGATACTCCAATCTTTTTGCTAACAGTTTTATTGCGACTTTTTATGCATATTGCATCAAAGCTTTATGCAACGTTTTTATGCATTTTTGCTTCAAACCTTAATGCGACGTTTTTATACTTTTTTACATCAATTTTTTATGTGACTTTTTATGCATTTTTGCACCAGATTTTAGTATAACTTTTCAATCACATCATCATCTATTTTATAACCATGCTCTTCTGCCGGAAATGTTCCGTCAGCAACTTCCTTCTTGTATGCAGCAAATGCCTCTTTCATTACATTCCCTACATCAGCAAACTGCTTAACGAACTTTGGAACATAATCTGTAAACATACCGAGCATATCCTGATAAACCAGAACCTGTCCGTCGCATGCATTTCCTGCACCAATTCCGATGGTAGGAATGTCTAATTTTTCTGTAATCATAGCAGCCAGTTTGCTTGGTACGCATTCTAAAACAACTGCAAATGCGCCGGCTTCCTGCACGGCAAGAGCATCTTCTATCAATTGTTTTGCTGCTGCTTCGCTTTTACCCTGCACTTTATATCCACCAAATGCATTAATTGACTGTGGTGTCAGGCCCAGATGTGCCACGACAGGAATACCGGCATCTGTAATTGCCTTTATCTGTGGGCAGACACTCGCGCCTCCTTCTAACTTGACAGCCCCGGCACGCCCTTCCTTCATCAGACGTCCGGCATTTACAACTGCATCATAAACAGATGTCTGATATGACATAAACGGCATATCAACAACGACTAAGGCATCTTTCGCGCCTCTTGCCACAGCTGCCCCGTGATGAATCATATCTTCCATTGTAACAGAAATCGTATCCTCATATCCGAGAATAACATTTCCCAAGGAATCGCCTACCAGAATCGAATCAATCCCTGCTTCGTCAATCAGCTTGGCAGTTGAATAATCGTAAGCTGTAAGCATCGTAAGCTTTTCTCCACTTTGTTTTGCATTTTGAAACGTACTAACTGTTTTTTTCATCTTTTACCCTTTCCGAATATCTGCCTTTTTCACAAGGTCAGATTTCTTGAATCAGAAGAATTTTTCTCCTAATCCCGCTTCAACATATTTTTTATTTTGGCGTAATCCCTGTCCGGATTCTTCCTTTCTGCAATCGCAACCAGTTCTCTTCCCAGACTGTCATAAATTTCTTCTACACCAGTAGAATTAATTGCAGCCCGATGCTTTTCCACTGTTTCCACATCATTTCTTTCAATCGGTCCTGTCAAAGCCTGCACCGTTCCTTTTTCCAGCATGGCTTTTACATTTTCCATAACCAGCGGTGCTAACAGCTGTCTGCTGTCCTCCTCTGAGAACCCACAATCTCCCAGCAAGTCAAGGCTTGCCTGAAACAGACCTACCATATAATTACTGGCAAGTGCTGCTGCTGCGTGATACTTTATCTTGTTCTGCGCAGATATCTTTAATATTTTATGTCCTAATCTGTCACCGAAAAGTTTCTGCATCTTGCTGACAGCTTCGCTGTTTCCTTCCATTGTCAGATATGCTGTATGAAATTGCTGATAGGATGTGAATTTGTCGCTGAATGCGTACATCGGATGAATGGAACAACCAACGGCTCCGGTTGTTTCTATTCCAGAAAAAATACGAGATGATAATGAACCACTAAAATGACATATCGTTTTGCCGGTCAAAGAATAGCTGATAATACAATCCCAAACATTACGAATTTCACCATCTGGTGTCGTAAGAAACAGGGTATCGCTTTCACCTATGATTTCTTCTACGCTCTGATATATCTTTGTTTTTGTAAAATTTGCTGCCTCTCTGGCACTTTCTATGCTTCGGCTGTAATAGCCCGATACAGATATGTTATGTTCTTTCAGATAGGCACCAAGCGTTGTGCCAACTTTACCTGCACCTATTATTCCAATTACCAAATTACCACCTCATTTACGATAGCAGACGGAATTATTTCTCCTGAAATATCCTCGTCCTGTTTTTGCAATGTTTGACATTTTCTGCTTTATTACAAAATAAATATTGTGGTAATTCTTATCATCTGATACAGTTTCCAAAACAGGAATACCGCTCATCCATGCGCCCTTCGACGCAATGCCTGTATTATAGCATAGGCTTTCTTTTCTGGCAAGGGCACAGATTCATCAAAAACTGTATTGTCCCTGCCATCATAGGCTGCCCGTTCTATCAAGGGCACGCTCTCGCTGCGCAAACTACGCAGCAGTACATAGTATCCTAAAAAACAGGATACAAGTACTGGCGAGTTTGTAAGCACCCTTTTATAGAACGGGCAGCCTATGATGGCAGGCAATTCAGGTTGTGGTTCGGTGCAAAAGGCTAAAACACTGGTGCTTCGATAATTTGAACCATCTTTCCCATCGTTCGATTTTGAAACTGACTTCTGATGGGATGGCTGATGCAAAATAATTTTCTTATGTATGTGCTGCATGGGCAAACAAAATATTAGAATAGACAAAAAGGATTATGAAAAACAGCAAATCTGAGGAAAACTCGTACAGAACAGCCGATTTCTAAATGGGCTGTGATAGAAACAGATTTCCTAAAAGCAGCTGTCAAAAAAACACTGGTGCTTAGTTGACGTATTTTGTCAACTTATGCACCACTGTGCTTTTTTCCAAGCGAGAGCGTGCTGCTGTAGGAAATTCTGTTTTATCACATGCCCTTTTAAAAGTCTGCAGTGAAAGCGTGCCCTTGATAGAAAAGGTATCCTATGCCGGCAGGACCATCCTGTTCTAAGAAACAACAAAACCTGCCCTTGCCAGAATAATTTGTGTCCCAATCAGAAATGTGATACTATAGGGGCGTAGCATATAAAACTGACATTTGACATTATAGTTTGACAGAAAGGAGTTTTATTATGAAGAAAAATTTTGGAGCAAAACCGTATATTTACCCACAACCTGTATTAATAGTGGCAACTTATGGCGAAAACGGTACTACTGATGCAATGAACGTGGCATATGGTGGCATTGTCAATTCCAACCGGTTGCAGATTAATATCGGGGTAAGACACAAGACATCTGACAATATTAAAATCAAAAAGGCATTTACCGTCGGCGTTGCTGATGAGAAAAACCTTGTAGCTGCCGACTATTTTGGTATTGTATCCGGTCATGATGTGCCTGACAAAATCGAAAAAGCCGGTATGCACGTTACAAAAAGCAAATTTGTTGATGCACCTGTGATTGATGAATTTCCGATTACGTTAGAGTGTAAAGTGGAAGAAATTAATCAGTATGGTGAAACGCTTCGTGTTGTGGCAGAAATCGTCAATGTATGTGCAGACGAGTCTGTTCTGGGCAGCGACGGTGAAATTGACCCTGCCAAAGTAGGTGCTATTTCCTATGACCCGGTGCATTACGGATATTTTAAATTGGGAGAAAAAGTCGGAACTGCTTTTGCAGATGGCAAAAAACTGAAATAAAGCCAAAATAAAACACAAAAAATACAGAGAATACAAAACGTAAAACGCAAAACATAAAAACAAAATTAGTACTTTCACAAATTAGGATGCACTCACTATGTAAGAAAAAACGAATAAACTAAAAATTACTGCCAGTGGCCATTTACTATGTTCACTGGCAGTAACATTTCATTTGTCAATTTCGCAAATAAGGGATGTATTATTTTGTCCTTTGATACAAAACATCAATCATCGAATTACTTCTAACAGATAATTTCAGGACCTCTGATGTTTTCTGCGACACAAAAAGTATCAATATAAATGGTATTCAGATTACAACTTGGCATATCAAATGCAAAAATATTTGATTATTTCATAATCATATCAGTCTTAACCACATAAGCATAAGCCTCCGGATTTGCCTTTTTCAAATAACGAAGTGGCAGCAGTTTTTCATTCTTCAGCTTCTGATTCACATATTCTCGAAAATCCTCTACCTTTGCAAACTCTGCATCTGTCAGCAAACACATTATCAGATACATAACTATAGTCGCTCTTCCTGCTGCAATTTCCGGACTATAATTCTCAGCATAAATATGTCCACGCAAATCACGAATGCCTTTCACATATATTGGATACTCATCTGCACCAACCTTTCCTCTCGATGCAATACATAAGGCTGCTTCAAACGTATCCCATAAACAGTCAGTTGGTGTTACTTTTATTCCTCGATAGGAAATCTCTGCCAACGCAATTGGTTCATATGTACGCTTTACAATAGCACATTCCTTAAAAATTTCAATTAAAGAACACACATCGTAAAACTGCTTCATCACTTCCATATCCTTGCCCTTATTAAGTTCAATACCAGTAGTGTGAGGTGCAAAAGCGGTCAATTTATCTGCAAGAATACAATCTGCACCGGGAATTCTAACCACAAGATACTCTTCTTCCGTCAACAAAAGGTCATTTTGAATTTCCTTCTCCACCACTTCTGCATAATGGTTGACTTCAAATAACACATCCAGCAATATATAAAATTGCTTATTGTTAATCGGCGAGTCATAAGTAAATTTAAAATGCCTCTTTTCGATATTATTCTTTCCAATTCTTTTCTGTTCTTCCACCTTACGAAATGGAAATATCACAGAAGCTTTTTCTAAATAATCATCCAAATCTGTTTCTGGTTCTACAATAATATCTATATCTGTAGATAATCGTCGTGGCTTATCCATTAATAGCATCAGACAGGTACCACCTTTAAAAACAAACGGCATTCCCACCCTTGCCAATGCTTCAAGAAGACCAAAAGCATAAACAGCACGCTCCAAAAGCACCGGATCTCTCCTACTATTTTTCTGCAATTCACGAATATGTTCCTCATTAAAGTTTTCTTTTAAAAGCATCTGCATCTACTCCTTTGTTTTTAATACGATATCTGTTTTGTCCTGTATCAGTTCTTTGATTTTCTTTGTACTCTTTCTTCGATTAGCATATCTGAACAAACATTTTTCATCAATATAATATCTTTCAAAAGCATCCATATATATTTCCGGATATTCTGATTCACTGATAGAAGCTAATAAAAGTGGTTCCGACATAATATCAACTAATAGCTTCTCCAATCTTGTATGCCACTTTTTCAACTGTCCTTTTGGAGCTTCTGTTATCAGTTTTACAATCACAATCATGTTATCCGACCAATATTGATGATAGATATCTTCCGTAGGATTAATTAGCACTTTTCCGGGATATTTCTCTTTTAGTGAATCAAACACAAAATCCATCACATCCGACTCCACCGACAAAAATATAACATTATGAGCCATCATATGGTTTACAAAATCATTCATTTGAACCAATTCAAAAATTGTAAAATCCAAATACGGATATTTCCCCACTATATATGAAGCCACTTCTTCCGTCAATTCTGAATAATCATAACTGTACACCTGCTGCTTACCATTCGGCAAACAATAGCGATTGCGACCTATCCTTACTAACTCACCAGCATTAACCATATTTTCAACCTTTTTATAAAAAGATGCTTCGCTGAGCTGATATCCTCCTTTACGAAACGATTCTAACAACTCCTCTCGTGTAAATTCATCTATATTGATTATCCCTTTAAAATAAGCCTTTTCTATCATAGCGATATCACCTCAAATTATTTTTGTGGCACTTTTATAATGTAAGTGCCGCAAAAATAATATAAACTTTTCCCACATCTTTGTCAATATTTTTACGGCACCAAAACGTATTTAGTGCCAATAATATATTTCCCTTTATTAACAAAAGTTATGTCTGGAAATAATTTACTTTTCAAAAAAATCAACTGAAATCAAACACTTTTCCTTCATGTCAAAAAACTTGTTTTTTTGTCTCCTTTATTTACAATATATTTCAATTGCTTTTGCTGTGTTTCAGATATATCCTTTGTTTTTTCTTCGTATTCCTGATACGCTGAAATCTGTCCCCATTGCTCCTTTGCGCGCTCTGATACACGCTCTAATGATTGTGCTATCAATACTAAAAACGGAGTTCATTTTTTTGTTGATGATTATAGATTCAACAGTATTTACAATAATCCTGAGAAATCCTTGCGAAAGTATTCCCAATATGCTTTTCTCTTAACACCTGACTTTTCTACATACGCCGATATGGATTTATGGGACAACTGGAAATCGACATACACCTGTCCTGCATTACCATCTATACGACGAAAGATTTAGCAAAAATAGAATAGGTGCATTTGGTAGAACTAATGCTCGTTTACTAACAGATGAAATGAAGAAAAAATACAAAAAATACTTTAAGGGGGTAAAACTTAATGATTAACGGAAATGCAAATGAATTTATTGATAGAATTTATACTTGCCAAGATACTGTGTTTATTTATCAAGGGATTAAATACTGGTTTCAAGGGAAGTAGAAGCAGAAATCGAATGGGTTGATTGCTAATATATTCGTAGACAAACAGCTTAAACCACAAAAAAGCCATCCCGAATAATCAGGATGGCTTTTATCATTCATTCACGATAGATATTAATCTGTTGTGTAAGGCATAATTGCCACGTGTCTTGCACGCTTAACAGCAACTGTTAAAGCTCTCTGATGCTTTGCGCAGTTTCCTGTGATTCTTCTAGGAAGAATTTTACCTCTTTCAGATACATATCTCTTTAATTTGTTTACATCTTTGTAATCGATGTAATCATTCTCTTTGTCTGCACAGAATACACATACTTTTTTTCTTCTGCGCATAGGTCTTCTCTTTGAAGAAGCATTATCTTTATCGCCTTTGTTGTATGCCATTTTGAAACCTCCTTAAATATTACCAGATTACTCTAGTTCTTAAATGGTAATTCCTCATCGATGGCATCCGGAATATTCATAAATCCATCACCTGCAGCTTCGGTAGGCTCTGGTCTGGATGGAGCTGCCTGCTGGTATCCGCCACCATTACTCTCGGATGCAGACTTGCTCTCAGCAAATTCCTGTTCCTCTACAACAACATCTGTAGTGTAAACACGCTGTCCATCTTTGTTTGTGTAGCTGCCCGTCTGGATACGGCCTGTAACTACAATCTTTGTGCCCTGATGAAGATAGTTCTGCGCAAATTCTGCACCTCTTCCAAATACAACACAACCGATAAAATCAGCTGTCTGCTCATCACCCTGGCGTTTAAATCTACGGTCCACAGCAAGAGTATATCTTGCAATGGCTGTCTGGTTTTCTCCTGAAGAATAACGAATCTCCGGTTCACGAACCAAACGTCCCATCAAAATTACTTTGTTCATGTTAGGAAACACCTTCCTTTCTATGCTTCCTGTCTAACGCATAAGAATCTGATGACATTGTCCATAATACGAACTACCTGTTCAAGTTCGCCCGGAACATTTGCCTCAGCATCGAATTTGATGAAGTAGTAGTATCCTTCTTTCATATGCTGAATTTCGTAAGCAAGTTTCTTCTTGCCCCACTCTTCAACTTCTGTGACAGTTCCACCGAACTTAGCAACATAATCCTTTGCTTTTTCTACAGTGGCTACTCTCGCATCTTCTTCGATCTTAGCATTGACAACTAACGCTAACTCATATTTGTTCATAGCTGCCTGTACCTCCTTTTGGTCTCTGGTCCCTTTCATGGCTCCGTCTTGCGTGATAACTTCAAAACGGCGTATTCCAGTTACGCTTTGCCCTATCAGAAAGGAACAAGGAATTTTACGTATCACGATTAAATATTTTAACACATTTCAAGAGGCAATTCAACCCCTTTTTTTGCATTTCTAAAGTTTCCCCCGGAATCCTTTTTCCACCTGCTTGCGTGGCAGCATTACCTGTCGCCCACATCCACGGCACTTCAGGCGAAAATCCATTCCCACTCTGGTAATCTCCCATTCATTTGCTCCACACGGATGCTGTTTTTTCATTTTAATAACGTCACCTATATTAAAATCCATATCATTCCTCTTTTCTGAGCAACTTATTTCTTCACTGTTCCCAGTTGCTTGCCATACTTTACTCCATACATACTTTCTGAATTTCGTTCATCCAGCTGTAATACAGCGTAGTATCCTCTGCAATCGTATCCTCATCAATACGCTTGCTGCTATAAAGCATAATCTGGCGATACTCGCAGACCGGCACCTCAACTGCCCAATCCATAATTCGCTCAAAACATCTCTGGTAAGTTTCTTTTCGTTCTGCCGAAGTCATATGCTGCTGCAAATCCTGTATCGTGCCATTCAGCACATCATCATAGATACCAAACAGATTGTCTTTCGTTCCATATCTTGCCTGCATATTCATATCAAAAGCACTGCGCTTTCCAACCCATATCTGCTGCTTCTTGGTTCTGAGTTTCTGCTGCAGCTGCTTTTCTCCGTCAACGGATACCACTTTCAGCGCGAGCCCCATTTCCTGTAACGTCTGCGCTGCTGCTTCGATTACCGGATAAAGTGGATTCTGGTCGCCATCAGCCAGCCATACGGTATATTCCATCGACGCTCCTTTCGGTGCCGATACAACTTTGTCATTTTCAATCTGGTAACCTGCTTCTTTCAGATATTCAAGTGCCATAGAAGACACCAGTTTCGTTCTCTCCTTGCCTGCTTCATCCGATTTATCATAAACTTTTTCGCCACGGACATTCTTGGAATATGCAATCGTATATTCTTTTTCATCAGAAGCATAAGAAACCCACGATTCTGCAGCAACCGGGTAATTAACGACACGCACGCGCGCACCCTCTTTTTCGCTCAATGCATTTTTGGCATCGCTAAACACGGATGCAAACGCTTTGCGCAAATATTTCGATTCGTTGCTGGTCGCATCGTTGCCAACAGAAACATTATCAGCCTGCATACCAATATAGTGATAATTTCCATCACTGATAAAACGAGTATCCAATACATCTCCCGATAATTCGTTTTTGGAATTTACGCTCGAAATCCACGGAATCTCATCTGCCGTAAATGTACCACCCATCACATCAACCGTGCCTTCTGTCACTTCCATCACTTCTGCCACCGGATTGACAGTCGGCTGTGGTGTCGCCTTATCTTCCTCCGACTCTTTTTCAGTCTGGTCTTCTGCTGTCTGGTCTGCCGGTTCTCCCTGCAATTTCTTCTGAATCTCTTCATTTGTTTCTTTTAGCGTACCCGTCATATCTTTCAGCTGTAAAAAGGCAATCTCCGGACATCCCAGAAAATATAATTCATTAGAATTAAAATAAATAACATCACCTTCGCATTTTATAAAACGGTACGCTCCTGCGCCAACCGGATTTGTCTTATTTGCCAGAATGGCTGATATATTTCCACGTGAAAAACCAAATTTGTTTTTCGCTATATCAAATTTTGTTGTATCACCATAATAATGCAAAGCACAAATCGGTATCTTTAACGCTGTCGTCATATCCTTGCAATATCCCGTAGTCGTAATGGTCATCTCATAGTCATTTACTTTCTGGATACCGGAAATATTTTTCACTTTCTTTCCTTTTTTCTTAGACATTGCTATTCTTGCCTGACGTTTCATCTCAGCATCAAAATATTCATCATCGGCTTTTACCAGTTTCTTTAACTGTTTTCTATGCTTTTTTATATACTTTTTCACTTTTGCATCTGAAAATTTTTCTGCCTTGCTGCTGTCAGCCAGATAATTTGTCAGACCTTTTATTGGCATACGTTTTAAAATGGCATCCCCTTCGTAATCTTCGTCACACAAAACATACATCGTAAAAATAACATCATTAATGGTGAGTTTTTCTCCATCGCTAAACACCAGGTCATCACGAAGTTTAATACGATATGTTGTTGTATCAGAAGCCTTGTCATAATTCACAGAAAGGTCTGTTGCACCATAATATGTGTAATTTTCATCATTATACTCGCGCAATTCCCCGTCAATTCCTTTGTAAATAATACGTCCGGCACGGTCATTCGTCACAAGATAAACCTGCGTTAAGTCAACCACCTGCCTGTCTGCCTGCGTAGATGCCAAAAAAGGATTAAACTGTTTGGAAAACTTTGTACTTCCCACAACAAGAGGAATGTCAGACTGTCCATCCCCTTTTCCATTTGCATCGGCATTTCCTTTATCTACTTTCACTGCACTTTTCGGTGTCGGCTTTGGCTCTTTTTTTGCTTTATTGCAGCCAGTGCTTCCCAGTGCAATGGAACAAGTCACTAATACTGCTAAAAATTTCTTCCAATTTTTTCTCATACTGCTCCTCACTTCTAACCGGATGTCTGCAAAGGATAATTTCCGTTTTTACAGACGCATACCCATAATAAAACTTTCTGTATCATAACACATTTGTATTATTTGGGCAAATTTTGAATATAACTCAAAAAAAAGAGAATGTTTCTGTACCGGCATCCAAAAGCCGGACTATAAATCCAGCTTTTGTAAAACCGATACATTTCACATTCTCTTTTATGAATCCCCATAAGTATAACAATACCTTTTAGCCTTTGACACCACCAAGTGATACACCTGCTACAATATATCTTGATAACAGCAGATAAGCTATAATCAAAGGAATTACTGTAGCAAACAATCCCATGTATACAACACCAAAGTCTACCTTGAACTGGTCAGATGTCAGCATCTGCACAAACAAAGGTAATGTTTTCTTGCTGTCGTTTGACAGCAGGATACTTGGTGTGAACAGGTTGTTCCACTGTGCAATAAACTGGAAGATTGCCTGTGTAGCCAATGCCGGTTTCATCAATGGCATAATAATCGTATTAAAAATTCTAAACTCTCCAGCACCGTCAATACGTGCTGCTTCAATCATTTCGATTGACAAACTGCTTTCCATATACTGTTTCATAAAGAATACAACTGTTGGTGCAGCAATACAAGGTAAAATCAAAGGTAAATAGTTATCTAACATATTTAACTTCATCATAAACTGATAGAAACCAATGATAGAAATCTGGTTTGGAATCATCATAATACCCATAATAAATGCCCACGCAAGTTTTCTTCCTTTGAAATCATATACGTGAATACCGTATGCTGTCATAGCTGAAAAATATACAGCACAGAATGTACCGGGAACTGCGATTATCAATGAGTTCATCATCGCTCTTCCCATTGTCAGCTGCATACCTGACTGCTTTAACATCAGGTTTTTCCAGTTCTCAATAAAATTACCGGATGGCAGTAATGAGATACCCTGCTGAATTTCACTTGAAGTTCTTGTTGCATTCATTATCATCATTACAAAAGGCAGCAAACTGATGATACAGAATAATATACATACGATATTACGAAACAGTTTTTGTCTGAACACTGCTGCCGAGTAACTTTTCAGACTTTTTTGTTCTTTCATAACTGCTTTTTCACTCATAACTACATCCCTGCCTTTCTCCGTTTTTTCTGCTCTCTTTTGAGTTTACGTGCATCCTTATCACCCATCGTAGCAAAGAATATCAAACTAATAATCAGGGTAATAATAAACAGGAAGACAGATACTGCAGCCGCCTTACCGACATCACTGCTGTACAATCGCATAATGTACATCGTCAATGTAGTCGATGTATCATCCGGCAAACCTATGTAACCGGTCTTGCTTCTGTTGAACAGTGCCGGGATATCATACATCTGCAAACCACCAATAGCTGATGTAATCAATACATACATAAGAATTGGCTTCAACAGAGGAAGTGTAATTCTGAAGAATTTCTGTTTTGTGTTGGCACCATCAATATCTGCTGCTTCATAAATACTTGGGTCGATTCCCAATACACCAGATATCAGAAGCAATGTTGTATTACCATACCACATCCAGAACAGAATCAGGGAAATCAGACCTCTGGTTCCCGGAACACTTCTCATAAAATCAAAATCGCTGCTAATAATGCCGATGTTGCACAATGTCTTTGTAATCGGTCCGTATTGTGAAAACATAGCATTGAATAATACAGAAACAGATGCTGCCGTGATAACACTCGGCAAATAAATGATAATTTTATATGCACCTGTAGCTTTCAACTTTATTTTACTATCAGACAGCCATGCTGCTAACAGTAAGGAAACAATAATCTGAGGAATAAAGTTTCCTGCCCACATAATGAGGGTATTCTTTAAATAAATTAACGCATAACCACGTTCACCAGCCGTTAAGCCAAGCATATTAATGAAATTCTGTAAGCCACCGAACTCCACGGTTTCTACAAGATTTCTCTTTGTGTACATTAATGTACTATAATAGAAGGTAGTAATTAACGGCCATAACTGAAAAATCAAATATGCAATGAAAAAAGGAGCTATAAAAAAGTAACCATATTTTCCATATTCGACTGTTTTGTGTCTTTTCTTTCCTTTCACTTCTTATGACACTCCTTCCTTTTTGTGAATGTAAACCTCGATTTAAACTTTCTCTTCCCCCACGTTTCTAGCAAGATACTGCTTAATCCGAATACAGTTACCTGCTATAATAAGAAACTGCTTCCTCCTTTTCAGAAGGAAGCAGCTAAAATCAATCATTTTTCATTCAGATTACTCTGCACTTAAATAATTGTACTTATCATGTACGGATGCCTTAAATGCGTCCATCATCTCGTCTTCAGTCTTGTTACCCTGGATATATTCCTTAACCTGAGTATCCCACATAGAGTTGATATCCTGGTCTTCAGCTGTTGCTGTAGAAGCATCGATACCATCAGCAAGTGGTAAGTAGAACTCTAAGATGTTCTGCTTAGCATCTGGATATAAGTAATCACAAGTAACTTCGCCAGCCATAATTTCTTCGATAGCCTTTTTGTTGTTAACGAAGTCGCTGTTTAATGCGTTAATCTTAACCATAGAATCTTTGTCACATGTGAAGTACTTAATAATAGTACCAGCTAAGTCTTTATCAGAACATCCAACTGTTGCTGCAAGACCTGTACCACCCCAGTAGAACTGCTGTGGACCAGCTACAAGGATTGTGTTCTGTTTCCAAGAATCCTTTAAGCACCAGTATGTGAACCAAGGACATCCTGTGTAAGCAAGTGCTGCGTTTGTATCAACGCCGTCACCTTCCATGTTTGCATACCAGTCAGTTCCCCACTGATCTGTGTTATATGTAAGTTCACCTTCGTATAATGTCTTAGCGACTTTCATATATTCTTTCATCTGATCATCAACTGTAATCTTATCTTCACCTGATTTATACCAGCCAACTTCACGAGCATTAGAGAATACACGGAATGTATCAGCATAACCAGAAAGAAGTTTTACTTTACCCTTTGATGCGTCATTTACTTTCTTAGCTGCATCAATCATCTTATCCCATGTTGAGAAGTAATCTTTCTGTAATTTCTCAGGATCTGTTGTTCCTAAGTACTTCTCACAGAGGTCAGCCTTCAACTGCCAGCAACCTGGTGTAGCCTGCCAGAAGAGTGCTTTTACTTTGCCGTCCTTATCTGTACCTAAGTCAAGGTTGTAAGAATACTGGTCAGCATAGTCAGATTTCTCAATACCTAAATCAGCAACATCTAATAAGTAGTCACTGTTTACATATTTCAAAACGTAGTCAACTTCGAGTCCCATTAAGTCTGGATATAAGCTGTTGCTTTCATCTGCAAGCATTTCATCCAGTTTTGTCTGATAGAAATCAGAACCTGCTGTATTAACGAATACAATTCTCTTGTAGAGGTCTGGGTTATCCTCTTTGAATGGACCATCCAGAATCTTCTGGATATCTTCGTTCCATCCCCAAACTACGAATGCATCTTCAGCATCTGCATCACCGGCTACAGCGTTTGTAGGAATTGGTGTTGCTTCTGAAGTTGCTTCTGAAGTTGCTTTGTCGGCTTTCTTAGTGTCTTTAGAATCACCGCCACAGCCTGTCAGCATACCAGCTGTCATTGCTGTACATAAGAGTACGCTTAAAACTTTTCTTCTCATAAAAATCCTCCTCATATTTGATTTCTTGTTTCTCCAAAAACTTTTAGTGAAACAATTTACTTAAATGATTGCGTAAACTTGTGTAAAAAAAGTACACAACTTTATAAGTGCGTATAAATACGGCTTACGTTCACTGCATACATTGTCGTAATTGTTTTCCTAAATCGTTTTCGTAATGTCATTATATAACAATTTGTGAAAATTTACAAGTATTTTTTTATATTTTTTATTCTTTTTGTTTGTTTTGCCCATAAGTTCTTATTTTATAGGCATTTCGCCATCTAAAAAAGTATGATTTTGCATACATTTTTTTACAAAATCATACTTTTTTGCACGTACTTTGTGAATTTTTTATAGTTTTTCTCTTCTTTTCGATTTATTTTTCAAATTATTTGTAATCTCTTATTCTTCCTTCGCAGAACAGACTTCGTGATATTCCTGCTCTGTATTAACATTCCAGACATTGTCTTTCTGCTGCCTGCCGGTCAGAATGTTTGACACAGCCTGAAAAGCAGTTTCCATAGAATGGTCCATATTATTGTATCGGTGCTGGCCGTTTCGCCCGATGCAATACAGGTTTTTGCAATGCGCAGTCAGGAAATCAATCAGACGGTCTATCTCATTATATGTATCGAAATATGCCGGATATGCCTTTTTTACTTTTTCGCAGTGGAAATCCAATATTTCTTCTTCGGGTGTGATGATTTTTAATTTGCGCAATTCTGCTGCGCCAAGTTCTTTCCACTCTTCAGGTGACATATTCCAGAAACGGTCCCCCTCTGTGCAGAAAAATTCCAGTCCGAGCCAGACAGTTTTTTCCGGTTCCGGCAACATATATGGCGACCAGTTATTAAAAATCTGCACTCTGCCCAGTTTCACTTCGCCATCCTGCACATAAATCCAGCAGTCCGGCACAATATTATTTAATGTCTTCCGTCGTGTCTTATTTTGCAAAGCCAGACTGCCGACTTCAATTCCTACTGTCACAAAATCCCGGTACGGCAGACCTTTTGCAATACCGGCAATATCCTTTGGAACATCCGGAAGTCCTGCCGTCAGGTCTTTTAATGGCATACTCGAAATAACAATATCGCTCTGTATCTGTTCTTCTTTTCCATCCCGCTGAAAAATCACTTCCGAAATTTCATCATTCTGCGTCTGAAAACGTGTTACTTTTGCTCCATACAGAATCGTTCCGCCCTTGTCTGTAAATTCTTTGGCTGCATTTTCCCACAGCTGGCCGGGACCATACTTGGGATATAAAAACTGTTCGATAAGAGAAGTTTCCACCTGTTTTCTCCGTTTTCCAAAAATGCCTTTCGTGATGATATCCCGTAGAATCGCAAAAACAGATAGTCCCTTCACTCTCTGGGCACCCCAGTCTGCCGAAATCACATCCGGGTGCCGTCCCCACAGTTTTTCTGTATATTTTTCAAAAAACATAGAATACAGTTTCCGTCCAAAACGGTTAATATAGAAGTTTTCAAGATTGTCCTCGGGACGTTTCCAAATGACACTTTTCAGATAACTGACACCTGCTGACAAAAAGGAAAAGAATCCCATATTTTTAATCGTGTTCCAATTCATTTTTACCGGATAATCAAAGAAATGATGTTTGTAATATATCCGGGAGATACGGGTACGCGACAGCATAACATTGTCTTCCTTTTCCGGGTCCGGCCCGTCTGCGCTCAATTCTGATTCGCGCCCCAGAATTTTGTCATCATAACTTTTTGCTCCCTGCAAAGGCATCCTGTCGAGCCACCACTTGTTAACATCCCTGTCTTTCGAAAAGAAACGGTGTCCACCGATATCCATACGTTTGCCGTTGTGACGGACAGTACGGGAAATTCCACCTGCCTGATTACTTTCTTCTAATATAATAACTTCATATTCCGATGATTTTTCCAGCAATTCCACGCCTGCCGTAAGACCTGCCGGGCCTGCCCCGATAATTACAACTCTTTTCATACCAGTCCTTCTTTCCTTCTCCATTTTCAATGAAACTTCTTATAGAATATTTTGCGCTCTGGATTACTTGCATCCATATATGCGTTTTTATTTGCCAAAAATTTTGTCAAACGAAACATCATATCGTGCTTTGACACGTTCTAGTTTTTCCAGCATCACATTGCCTGCGATTGCCAGAATTACCACGGTTGTAACAGCATGTACCAGGTCGAGTGGAAGTCCCGACAAGTAAATGGCTGTCAGATTTTCCGGCGTAATTTCGTAAGACATCATAATCAGCGATGCAGGATTGATAATTCCCCCATATATCAGCACCGGCGTCAAGAAACCGTAAACGCACATAGAAATTTTTTTGCCCGTCAGAATATTTTTCTCTGCCAGTATTCCTGCCAGCATTCCTATCAGTCCCATTGCAAACATCTGCCACGGTGTCCACGGTCCTTGTCCAAAAAGCATATTGGATACCAGAATAGAAAGTGTTCCTATCAGAAATCCCGACTCTGCTCCCAGACTAATACCGGTTACAATGACAATTGCTGCCACAGGTTTCACAGCCGGTACCATAAAGAATGCTGCCCTGCCTGCAACTGCCAGTGCAGTCATTACGGCTATCACTACCAGTTTCTGTACCGAATGTTTTTGTCTGCTGAGCAGTCCCAAAAACGGGACAGTTGCATAAAGTGCAATCAGCAGGCTGATAACAAGGTATTTTCTGTCCTCGAAAAATGCAGCACCCAACCAGATGGTAAGTGGCGTTAATAAAAAGACTGCCAGCAGAAAACAAACTGTTTTTCCTTTTTTATGGCAGATTTCTTTTTTATTTTGTGCATACTCTGCTGTTTCACTGTCATCTATTTTTTGTAGATACTCTGCTGTTTCGTTATCATCTATTTCGTATGCATACTCTGCTGTTTCACTGTCATCACTATTTTCTATATATTCTGCTGCCTGTACTATTTCTGCTTTGTCTGTAGACACAAAATCCGGCGTATCTTCAATTTTGTCTGTTTTGTCTACCCTGCCTGCACTGGTAAGACACTGTACTACTTCCTCTGCCGTAATGGCATCCGGAAAATACTGGCGCGCCATCCGGTTTGCTGCTGTAGTATAAAAATGATTTCCTGCAAAAAATGCTCTCGTTTCTTTGGCCGCAGTAATTTCCCCATCAAAGCACAATCCAACCCGGTCAGCGTACTGTGCACAAAATTCCAAATCATGCGACACCAGAACAACTGTAATGCCACGCCGGTTCCATTCTTTGAGTAATTTTCCAAACTCCTGCTTAAACCGGGCATCGAAACCCTTTGTCGGTTCATCCATCAGCACGATTTCCGGGTGGCGAAGCATTATTTTTGCCAGTGCCACTCTTTGCTGCTGCCCACCACTTAAATCATAAGGATGCTGTTGCTGCAAAGAAGCAATCTGTGTAAAGGTTATTACTTCTTCATAATCTTCTGGCTGATTTTTTCTGGTAAGGTCAGACTTTATTTCTTCTTTCACCGTTTTTTTGACAAAAAGGCTGGTCGGGTCCTGTGGCAAAACGCTGAGCAAGCCATGATACAATTCCTGTGGACGGTACTTTGTTATTTTCTGCCCTTTCACATAAATTTCTCCCCTGCCAGGCTTTAAAATGCCTGCCATCAGATGCAGCAATGTTGTTTTTCCTGTTCCATTGCCACCCATCAGGGCAAATGTTTCGCCCCTTCTAATGTCCAGTGAGATATCCTGCAGCACATCAGGAAGGCTTTTGTCATAGCGAAAACTAAGGTTTTTTACAGAAAGAACCGGATATGTTCCTTCTTTTTCTGCAGAGCCAGTACCCTTATCCATACTGGCGTTTTTTTCTATATTTTCATTATTTTCTGCACGACTGACATTATCTGAAATCGTAAAATGCCTTTCTGTACTGCCACAAAAAGCCAGCTCTTTTTCCAGCCATTGCCGTCCCATAGCAACAGTATACGGACATTCTTCCTGACTGTCTGTTTTTGCATAAATACGCATCGGCGTCGGCATCGCCCAAAACATTTTATGCTTCTGCTGCTGCAATATTTTTCCGATTTGTAACGGTGTCCCCTGCGCCAGCAGACTGCCTTTTTCCATAACAAGCAATTCATCTGCAAAAGACATCACTTCTTCTAAATTGTGTTCTGACAGTAAAACGGTCACACCCAGTTCCCGGTTGATTTTATGAAGTGTGTTCAGAAAATTGGACGCTGCCACCGGGTCTAACTGGGAAGCCGGCTCATCCAGCAATAATATTTTAGGGTGCATAACCATAACAAATGCAAGATTCAGCAGCTGCTTCTGTCCACCGGAAAGTTCGGAAACATTTTTGTGAAACCAGTCGGTAATACCGAAATAGGATGCCATTTCTGCCACGCGAAGATGAATCTGTTGTTGCTCATATCCCAGGCTTTCCAGACCAAAAGCCAATTCATGCCACACTTTATCCGTCACAATCTGGTTGTCCGGATTTTGGAACACAAATCCTATCTGTGCACTTTGTTCCTCAGAGGAAACTTCTTCCAATGCTCTCTTCTGATATAAAATTTCACCACTTTTTTCCCCTTTGGGTGTCAATGCCGTTTTTAGCTGCCGAAGAAGCGTGCTTTTTCCCGAACCGTTTTCTCCACAGAGGACATAAAATTTTCCTTCTTCCAGGCTAAGGGAAATAGCATTTAAAGCAGGTGCTTTTTCTTGTGGATAGGTAAAAGAATACTGCTTTATTTCAAAAATATTCATGCCGAAACCTCCCGAATCCACTTATCTATTCTGTCTGCCCCTGCCGGAAGCAAAACAAACAATAACCATATACCATACACAAAAATACTTTCTGCCGAAAGGGGAAATCCTCCCAGCAGTATCTGGGGATTGTACTGTGCAAAAGCATTTCCTTTGCAAAATCCCAGAAGGCAGAGTCCAAATAAAACCCCTGCTATACTCAATATCCACTTATCCTGCCGACGCCATACAAAAATGGAATAGGACGTTCGTTTTGCCGTGCCATATCCCCTTGCTTTCATAGAATCTGCTGTATCAATGCCATTTTCCAGTGCCCACGTCATAAGCATCGACAATTCGGCAGCACCGGAACGGATACGTCCCGGCAGATGCAGCGAGGAACTATCCTTGCCAAGACACTTCTGGCCTGTCCGTATGTCTGCCAGTCTTTTTTTGTAACGTGGCACAAGACGGAATACCATAGATAACACCAGCGACAATGCTGGCGAGAGTCTTCCGAACAAATATGCAAATTTGTCTGTTGTCATCACTTCATTTACATTGGAAAACCATAAAAGTGCTGTCCAGAGCATTCCCGACAAAACGATACCGTACACGACTGCCTCCAGCGTTACCGGGCCTGTTTTCAGATAAAAAAGAACCGTGACGCCGTAATGATTAAATGCCGGATTAATCAGTGCCACAAGAAGAAAAGCAGGTAGAAAATATAAACACTGCCGGTGCAGCGTCTTCCGGATGCCTGTCAGCCTGCATTGATAGCATAATGCTCCTGCAAAAGAGCATAGTAAAACTGCCGGATGACTGATTAACATTGTTGTAATAATCACGGCACAAAAATATAAAAATAGAATAGCAGGATGGCACTGAGAAAAAACATCCTCTCTATTTCTCATTTTCTCATCTCCTAATCTTTGAAAACAAACTATTCACCGGCAACATCTTTTCCCGCATTGCAGCTATATCGCCATTGAATCGTATCTCCATCTTTAACGACATATTTTGAACATCCATAATTTTGTGATTTGCCATTTACCAGATAACTCCATCCGGACAAATCTCCACAATCAAACTCATACAGCTGGTGGATTCCCTCCACATAATATGTTTTATAGGCCGGTGTGTATGCTGCTTCCATATGAATTTTATATTTACGGCAGACACGGTTTAAAATATCATATACCGTATCGCCCGACGTAATCTCCACCTTCGTTTTTTTCAAAATCCAGCCATCTGACGGCACAAAAGATTTTTTCGATTCCTCCAGAGCATTTTTGTTGGATAATATGGTTTTACAATCAATCGAAATCGTACAGCTTGGGATATCCGAATCCTTGTCCTCTTTGGAAGATGGTGCTGCAGGCGTAGCAGAATTGCTGTTTTTTGTATCAGATGTGCTATTTTTCTTTGTCACGCTTTTCGTTTTAGATGAACCGGGTGCATTCGCTTTTTTCTTGCTTTGCTTTTTCTTGTTTGTTGTTTTAGAAGAAGTTTCTTTCTTTTTCTGGTCATCCTGCTTCTTTTCATTTTTTGCAGACTGGCTGCTCTTGCTTTTCGTATCGTCTTTTTCTGCTTCAGCAGACTCATTCTGGCTTTTATCTTTCTTCTTTTCCGTAGCATCTTCTTTGGAAGAATCTTTGGCATCTGTTGCGACCGGCGATGAAGAAGACTGCGACTGTGCTGCATTTTCATCTGCATCCTTACTTTTTTTATCGGAAGAATCTCCGTTTGCTGTTTCCTCTAAATACTTGGAATCCAGCTGCGTAATCTGACTGTTTCCGTTACCGGCAGAACAACTGCAAAGACAAAACAGACATAGAAGAAACAAACAGGCTGCTTTACTTTTATTTCTATTTTTATTTCTATTTTTATTTCTTAACATAATTTCTTTTATCCTCTTTTTCTTTATTTGAGATGCTCTTATCCCTCTAAGCACTCCTGTACTATGCTGCCGTTATGGGCAAGCAAATGATTACAGCAATTATACCAAATACCAGTTAAAAAGCCTAGTAAAAAATCCAGAACTGGCTACTTCCAGCAAATTTCTATGCGATTGCCGGTGAGAACAAATCAGAAAACTTTTCTTTTCCTGTTAAGGAAAGCTGGTACTTTATGCCGATATATTCTTTAGAAAATGCAATCTGATGGCATAATTTGTAAAACAAAGCATTTTTCTTACCAAATTTCTGACATCAAATATTGCAATATTAATACTATATCATTTTAATATATAATGGTGCGTGTTTTGTTATTAGATATCCATATTTGTAACATTCATTTTATACTGTCAGATTTCGTGATATCTCACACGGCGGTTTGTTTCTGAGCAGAACAAATCGCTCTGATGGCAGACGAGAAATCAGAGATTTTCTCGCCGCCCCTTCGCAACAAATTGCTCAGAAATGAGGATTAATATGAGAACAAAAAATACAAAAAAAATAATTGCGTGGCTGCTTTCTGCCACAGTCGCTGTCCAGCTTCTGCCGACACCCGTTGCCCTTCCTGTCACGAAGACAGTTTCGGCCAGTACGCTGGGAACCGAAAGCATAGAAACGGAAGCTGTACTAAATCTCGAAAAAACAGGAGAAGCAACCATCGGAACGCAGTCTTCTTCCGGTGGACTCGGAAGTGGCATTGCCTACAATCCTGACAACCAGAAAGTCTATCAGATTAATGGAAAAACCGGCACATTGTCTATTTGTCCTCTCGAAAAAGATGGCTCTTTTGGCGAGGCACAGCAAATTAGTCTGCAAACTCTGGTAGATGATTTTACTTATGGCAAAGCCACCGGAATCGCCATTGACACCGTGAACCATTATGTTGCCGTTACCATCGAAGCAAGCGATTACCGTCTGAACGGACAGGTTCTTCTGCTTAGTTACAACGGAAAATTACTGCAGCACTTTGAAACAGGCGTGCAGCCTGCTATGGTTACTTTTACAAAAGACGGTTCAAAAATGCTGACAGCCAACGAAGGCGAAGCACGAAAAGGTTACAGCAGTTCCAGTGCCGTGGACCCTGACGGAAGTGTAACCGTCGTGAACCTTGCAACAGAGCCTGCCACTGTCCAGACAATCGGTTTTGAAAATTTCGATTCTGAAATTTTATCCGAAGAGTTCGGTATTCTGATTAAAAAATATAATAATAAAATTATGACGGCGCAAAAAGATTTGGAGCCGGAATCCATCGCTGTCAACGACGAGGGAACTATCGCCTATGTCTGTCTGCAGGAAGCAAACGCCATTGCCACCCTCGATTTGACAACAAATACATTTACAGATATCCAGAGCCTTGGGTTTGTTGATTATATGGATGCTGCAAATGCCATTGATGTCATTAATGACGGCGAATATATGCCAAATACATTTGAAAATACATATGGTGTTCCTATGCCACATTCTATCAGCACTTACGAAGTGGACGGCACGACCTATATTGTCACGGCAAACGAAGGAAGTCCCCAGAAATATACTTCCGGCAGCACAACCGTTTTTAATAGCGAACGTATTGACTCTTCTCCTACCATAACAGCAATGGAAACCCTGATAGATGATGACGGAAATGAAACAGCCATTACTGCCGCAAAAGTCCATTCGCTCAATCCAAAATATTTTGCAGGACTGTTAGAAGGCGTAGAAGAAGACGGCTCTGATACTCCATTTTATCTTTTCGGAACCCGTTCTTTCAGTATTTATGATGCCGAATCTATGAGTCTGATTTATGACAGTGGCTGCAGCATCGAAGAAAAACTGGCCGAAATTCTGCCAGAGCACTTCAACTCTTCAGCTACCAGCAACAAAATGGAAGCCGCTGCGACGGCACGTGGCGCAGAACCAAAAGATGTAACTATCGGAACTATTAATTCCAAAACATATGCCTTTATTTCATTTGAGACCAATAGTGGCATTATGGTATTTGACATTTCTGACCCGAACAGTCCGGAATATGTCAATTATATTAATTCACGCGACTTTAGTGCAAATATCAAAGGAGATGTTTCGCCAAACGGCATTGCTTTTATCAACACAAACGATACTGCCAGCGAACTTCCGATGCTCCTTGCAAACTATGATATTTCCGGAACGATGGCTGCCTATTCCATCACCGGAGAAGCCACACAGGAAGTTTCTATCCTTTACACAAATGATGTGCGCTGTAACGCAGAGGGCTATCCTTATCTGGCTGCCTGCCGGGAACAGTCCATCAAAGACGGCTACCGGACCATTCTGGCAGATGCCGGAGATGCTGTCTGGGGCGATGTCATTGGCACGGCGAGCAGTGGAAGTGCCATTGTTGATTTGATGAATCAGACCGGCTACGATTTGGCCGTTCCGGGAGACCACGAATTTGATTACCATATGGATACTTTCCTGCAACTGGCACAGTCAAAAGCTGATTACACCTATCTGAGCAGTAACCTCATCAACAAAAAAACTGGTGACAAAGTCCTGAAAGATTACGAAATCAAGCAGTTTGGTGAAAAGAAAATCGCTTTCGTCGGCATAACCACGCCAGAAAGTTATACGAAGGCTACTTCTCCTAACTTTGAGGATGATGCTGGCAATGTGCTTTATGATTTTTGTGAAGAGGATTTCTATGATGTCATTCAAAACAGTATTAACAGTGCCTTGTCAGATGGGGCCGATTATGTCATTGCCATTGGTCACACCGGCGTTGACGGCATCACAGAAGGTCTTTCCTCTGTTGACATCATTGAAAATACAACCGGCATCAATGCCTATATTGATGCACACGCAATGGAAATTATAGATGGCGATATGTATTACAATAAAGATGGCGACAGTGTGCTGCTGACATCTACCGGTTCTGAATTTACAAATTTTGGAAAACTGAACATTGATGCAAATGGTGATATTACATCAGAGTTGATTGAAACTACATCTATAGAATATGAATCTTCTGCACCGGTACAGTCGGTTTTCCAAAAAATGCAGGAAACGATTGCAACATACTATCAGGAAGTCAATGAAGGCCTTTTGAAAAATGTAGGAACTTCGCAGGTAAATCTGGTATACGAGGACAAAACGAGTGATACGGTTCTTCCACGAATCCAGGAAACCAATCTGGGAGATTTTGTGGCAGATGCCTGCAGGACGGTAGCAAATGCCGATATTGCCCTGATAGATGCCGGTGAAATCCACGCAGGAATTGAAAAAGGAACGCTTTGCAAAAAAAGTTTTCTGAATGTTCATCCATCCGAAAGCAATATGTGCGTTGTCCGTGCTACCGGACAGCAGATTGCCGATGCCTTAGAATTTTCTGCCAAAGACTATCCGGAAGAATCTGCCGGTTTTCTGCAGGTGTCCGGCATTTGCTATACACTTAACCAGTCGGCTGAATCCCCGGTAAAAACAGACAACGCCGGCAATTTTGTTTCTGTTTCTGCTGATGCAAGACGACGAATCGAAAAGATTACAGTAAATGGCAAAGACTTAGTGAATACAGAAACTTACACGATAGTTTCCACGACAGCCCTGCTTTTGGACTGCCGTAACGGATATACGATGTTTAAAGATGATGATATTGTGCAAAATGTATTACCGAAAAATTCGGATATGTTGTTGCAATATCTGACAAATACGTTGGACGGCATCATTTCTTCTGAGCAATACGTAAAATAAAACGGCGACGGACGCATTTTCATTACGGAAGACCAAAAAGAACCCGAAGGAACTCCTGGTGAAACCCCTTCGACACCGGGCAGTGGTGACAACGACTCAGATAATGACTCAGATAATGACTCTGACAATGATTCGGGCAACGGCTCTGGTGGCAACTCGGGCAACGGCTCAGATAATGGTTCCGGCAACAATACTGGAAATAGCTCAGGAAATGGTTCGGATAACACTGATACAAATAACAGACCATCCACCGGAAGCAATAGTCTGAATAACACGCCATCTTCTGCAAAGCCGAATAACTCTGTTGCAAGCAAAAAAATCGTAGTCAAGAAAGCAACAATTTCTTCCCTGAAAGCATCTAAGAAGAAGTTGAAAGTAACCATTAAAAAGTTATCCGGTGTGAAAGGCTATCAGATTAAATACTCAACCAGCAGGAAGTTTTCAAAAAGCAAAACGAAAACTATCACAACGAAAAAGAGAACTGTAACCTTAAAGAAACTAAAATCGGGCAAAAAATACTATGTAAAGGTGCGTGCCTATCGGTACAATACCAGCAAGAAAAAAGTATATGGTAAATATTCAAAAGTAAAGGTTAAAAAAGTCAAATAAGGATTTATCGTGCTTAAAGGAAAAGGAAGCAACTGCGAAGCAGACATTTACTTTTTCTGGCACGAAACCGACAGACAAAAGCCTTCCGGATACCTGTCAATTCTGACAGATTCCGGAAGGCTTTTGTCGTTTTTTATCACAGTCAGTAATTCTGCAATTTTTCTTTTCCTTTTATCGTAGTCGGCTATTCTGCAATTTTTCTTTTCCTTTTTATCACAGTCGGCTATTCTGCGCACATCTGGAAAATCTTCAATACATCTTCTGCTTCCAAAGGATAATAAGCACGTGTTGCAAGTCCACTGGTACGGACAGCCTCTTTTGCCATTTCCTCCAGTTTATCCGTTCCGATACCGACTTCTTTCAGCGTCGATGGGATACCACAATCTTTGAAAAACTGTGCTGTGCAGTCAATTGCTTTGTTGGCAGCCACATAAGGGTCAGCATCTTCAATATTCCAGACACCTTTTGCATATTTCACAAAACGTCCTACTGTCTTGTCACACAAAATATAACGCATCCACGCCGGTGTCACAATCGCCAGACCAACTCCGTGCGTAATATCGTAATACGCACTCAGCACATGTTCAATAGGATGACAGGACCAGCTGCCCCCTTTGCCGACAGTCAGCATATGGTTCAGCGCAACCGTACTCGCCCACATCAGGTTGGAACGCGCTTCATAATTATCCGGCTCTTTTAATGCTATCGGACAGTATTTTACACAGGTTTTAATCACACTTTCACTAAAGCAGTCTGTAATATATGCCCCGTCATTAGGCTGGAAATACTGCTCAAGCACGTGCGAAATAATATCTGCCGTTCCTGCTGCTGTCTGCTTTGCCGGCAATGTATATAAATATGTCGGGTCACAGATAGAAAGTGCCGGGTACAAACATTCGCCACCTAACTCCAGTTTTTCATTCGTAGCTTCATTGCTGATGACAGCACCATTGTTCATCTCCGAACCTGTTGCCGACAGTGTCAACACAACGGCAATCGGAAGTGCCCGTGTAACTTTGCTGTTATCCAGAACCAAATCCCACGGGTCCCCATCATAATAAGTGCCACACGCAATATTTTTTGATGCATCAATACAGCTTCCTCCACCTACTGCCAGAATCACATCAATCCCTTTTTCTTTGCAGATGGATACGCCTTTGCGCACAGATGTAATTTTCGGATTCGGCTCGATTCCCGAAAGTTCAAAGATTTCAAAATCTTTTAGCAGCTCCAGAATCGTATCATATAGTCCGGATTTTTTAATACTTCCTCCACCATATACCAGCAAAACTTTTTTACCAAATTTTTTGAGTTCTTCTGCCAGACAGTTTACCTGGCCTTTTCCAAAACGTACATCGGTTGGTACATGAAATCTGAAATTGTTCATTGACAATATCCTCCTTTACATTCTTTATTTCATATATGGTTCATCCCAAAGATTCAGCATCGTGCCAATCCCCTTTTTGCGGGCTTCCTGATAGCACTCGTATCCCCATGAAATGTCTTCCAGTGGCATACCACCTATGCTGCACATAACGACTTCATCATCTGAAGTTCTTCCCTGGGAAATTCCATTCACAATATCTGCCAGATTTATCACATTTTTCCTTTCTGTCTTCTGGCTGTTTACCAGATGAATAAAGTGCATTCCCATAATACACCATTCGCGTTTCTTTCCAAATTCATCTGTTGCGCCTCTGGCAATAAAATTTCTCATATACTTATCATACATTCCATAATTATCGACAACCATCGTAGTATCCAGAAATCTGTCATAGTCCTTCACATAAAAACTGCCCATTGAAAATACGGCAGCACCTTTTTTGAACCAGTCCATTTTAAACTCTTCCATATTTTCTTTTGTAACAGACATCGCTTCGCTGACGATATCAGCATCACGGCAGGCCTCTTCTAACGTTGCGCAGATAATAACTTCCTTTATCTGTGGATACTCTTTTTCAATAAATGTTTTCATGGCAAGTGCCGATTTGGAATTTGGCGTGCTGCCCTTTAACTTGACTACTTCCAGTGCAGGAAATACTTCCATAAAACACATAAAGGCACATTTATTGATAACACCGGGGCCAATCAGCGAAATTACTTTGGAATCTTTACGCGCCAGATAATCTGCTGCCATTGCCGACATTGCTCCTGTCCTCATCGCACTTAAAAGGTTGGCTGACATCTGTGCAACCGGAGCACCGGTATCTACATCTGCAAGCGTTACCATCAGAATCGAGCGCGGAAGTCCCAATTGCAGGTTATGATTGTTAGAACCGTAAAACTTCTGCCCGGCCATATGATATTTGCCACCCAGATAAGCCGGCATTGCCATAAACCGTCTGTCTGGTCCATCATCCAGAGGAAAGCCCTCTATGTCTGACGTTGCAGGAAAATTAACCTGCAAGCCGTGTTCATCTCCTTTCGGACCACCCAGCAGGAAATCTTTTTTGCCAAAAAGCGAAATGGTTTCCCTCATAGTTTCCACACATTTTGCAGCATCCAGTACGCCTGCTTCTATCATATCTTTTTCATTCAGATACAGAAAATCAATTTTCATAGGCACAACCTCTCTTTCCTGTTAAAAAACGAAAAAGGCATATCTGCTTTCGCAGATACGCCTTCTTTGACCTTAAATATTTTTCTATTATAATCAATTTCCTATAAAAAAGCAAGGATTTTTCTTTCGGAATCATTTTCGCTGTGCAACCTGCTTTTTTCCGTATCCCCACGCTGCCATCAGTGATGCTATCGGAACAGTCAGAATAACTCCCATACTGGATGCGATTCCCTGTATCAATTCCACTCCCACAGAATACATATTGATTACCTGCAGATATTCATAATTGTAGGCATATATAAATACCAATGTATTGATGGAACCTCCGGCAAATGCCAGAATCAATGTATTTGACATTGTTCCCATCATATCTTTTCCGACGCGCATTCCCGAAAGAAACAATTCCCTAACGTGCAACTCCGGGTTCTGGACGGAGATTTCTTCTATCGTGGAGGAAATTGACATTGCAACATCCATAACTGCTCCCAACGAAGCAATCAAAATCCCGGCAAATAAAAGACCTCCAATCTGGATATTGGTCTGGTCCTGCACATAGACGAGGTCTTCAATGTCCGAAACATTATAGCCTGTAATTTCTGTCATTTTGCCAAAAATTCCGGCAAAAATCGCTGAAATCAATACCCCACTAATCGTTCCGACTATGGCTGCCAGCGTTTTTTTGCTGATTCCACCTACCAGATACATCGTAGCAACCGTAGTCAATGCTACCACCAGAACTGCCGAAACCACCGGCGAATGTCCTCTATATATCATCGGGAGAAATAAATACAGAATGCAAATTACGGTAAATGCCAGACCGATAACGGAATATAACCCCTGCTTTCCACCAATCACAATTAATGCCAGCACAAACACGGCAAGCATCAGATATACTGCCAGTTCCCGGTCTGCACTGTAAACAGAGGCTGCAAACTCTCCCTCCGACTCACTGACCAGTGCAATCACTCTCTTTCCCACCGTACAATGCGTGCCAAACAGATAACTGGAAGAGCTGGTTGCTTCCAGCACTTTTCCTTTCCATTTTCCGGACATTACTTTTACCTGAACCGTCTGGTCGCCGATATAAACGCCACTCTGTTTTTCATTGTCCGTAATAATCTTCGTTACTTTCGCTTTGACAAAATTTCTGCCTCCGGTTTCATATAATGTTACTTTGTCTATCTGGTTATACCGGTACAGAAATAACAGAAACAGGATGCCCAATACAATAAGGCATCCTCTTCCGATTAACGTCTTTGTACCAGTATGTTTCAACTGTTCTTTCATTCCTGCGACGTCCTTTACTTTTTGATTTTGATTTTCTTTACTGCACTATAAGCGCCGTAAATCTTCTTGCCGTCTACTGTTTTATAAGCACGGACTTTTACATAATATTTCTTGCCTTTTTTCAGTTTTTTCAACGTATAACTTGTTTTCTTTGTTGTTACTTTCTTCGCTGCCTTAAACTTGCTGCTTGTTGAATAAACAATCTGGTAACCTGATACGGAAGCCTTTGATTTTGCAAACTGTACTTTGGCTTTTTTAGAACCGGCAGCCGTTACCTTTTTCAGAGTTGTCTTAGGTGGCTTAATGGAAAAGCTGACTGTTTTTGTTCCGGTGTAGTTTCCAAGACCTGTAACCGTAATCGTTGCCACGCCTGCTTTTTTGTTGTCTTTATAAGCCACGCTGTAATCTGTGCCCTCTTTTAATACTTTGGCAGAAGCATCTTTTACAACAATATTCTGCTTAATTTCTTTGCCTGTATAAACAACATCCTTAACACCACTGACAGTTGCTTTGCTGATGTCTTCTTTTGCTGCCGGCTTGTTTTCCGGATTTTCTACTGGTGTAGAAGATTCTTCAGCACCCTTCTTAATTGTGAAAGTATCATCAATCTTTTCGTCTGTGTCCGTACGGTATGTATTAATAGTAAAACTGTCTTCTGTCATATCGATAACAGAATATGTTGGCACATCTTCCTGCCAGCGGTTTGCAATGTAACTCTGCTTTCTGCCGACTAAGTCGTAATACTTGCTGCCGGAAGAAGAGTTTGCTGTCATATAGAGGATTCCTTCTGGATTAACAACCGTATTCTGGTCCTTTGTTGCCGGTACAACTGCACTCGTATCCATAATGGAATTGATATATTCAAGATATGCCTTCTCTGCCTCATCCGTTGTGTTTTCTAAAATATTAGTCTGTGAAACGAAAACGCCATCTGATGTTTCTGTTTCAATATCCTTATCAAACTGCTCAGAATACTTATCATCAACTTCATCTGCATCTCCCTCTGTATATGAAGTTGTTTTCTTTCCACCTTTCAGCAGCTGGGAACGGGAATATGCATGGTCGTGACCTGTCAGTACAACATCCACGTCATTTTCCTCAAAATAAGGTACTAATGTATAACGAAGATTTGTGATTTCCGGTTCGTTGGAATGTTCAGCAGAACCATAAATATCCTGATGAAGTGTAACGATTCTCCACTTGCAGTCTTTGTTCTGCTCTATAGCTTCTTCCATAAACTGCTTATGCTCTGCCACGTTTGTTTCCTGCGTATTTAACATCATAAATAGCGCATTTCCATATGTGAACCAGTAGTCCCACCAACAACGCCGTTAGAACCTTTTTCACTATTGTTTGGTGTATTAAAATGGTATGTATAGTTTGGATTATCAGCATCATGGTTACCTACTGTTGTTGCTACAGAAAGACTGCGCAATACATCAGGATTAAGATAACCGGTATATTCGATTTCACTTACCCATGCTGCTTTTCCCGGTGCCTTTTTCTTTGTTGTCTGAATCTGATCACCTGCTGACAGTACAAAACTTGCCTCGTTGTCTGTCTTGTTCATTGCTTCCTCTAATGTTACATTCCAGTTGAAGGTATCATTTGCAACGGAAGCAGACTGCGCATTATAGAACTCTTCCGTATCTGCACCTTTCAGTGAGTTAGAAGAACCAATCTGTGGGTCACCTACATAAATGAAGCTGAAATTCTGGAAAGAATGTGTTGTATATTTTTCCAGTGCACTCCATTTTCCATCAATCTGATACGTATAGTAATATGTTGTATTCTCTTCTAAACCTGTTACCGTTACTTTATTTGATTTATAACTAATATCATTTTTCTCATCCTTTGTGGCGTCTGTCTGTGTTGCAGTATACTCTTTTGCATCTGCCATCTTTTTGCCTTTGCCAATTTTTAACTTTGGCACACTGCTGTCTGAAGCCAAAGAATACCATGCAAAGTTCAATTCTGATTCGTTACTTCCCGGTGTTAATGCGATTTGTGTCCAATCGCCTTTTACAGACTCCCACTTTTCTTCCCATTTCGCATATCCATTTGCACCTGCATCTGCTGTCTCTGAAGCATCTGTCATACCATCTGCCGGTACTGCTGCCATAGCTGGTGCAACATTACCTGCCAGCACAGATACAGAAAGTGCTGAGACCAAAATCTTCTTCCATAAATCTTTTCTCATAATCGAATCCTTTCTAATAAACTGATTTTTTCTGTTTATTATCCTTATTCCCACTGCTTGTATTACAGCGTTTTCTTTTTCTAAAAATCTTTTGCAAAAGCATTTTCATCTATTACATTAACAGACGTTTGTAAAGTCTTCTATCAAAGTAATATAAAAAGCAGGTAAAATTGTCGTAAATTTTTATCTGTTAAAAATGTGTGAACTGTAGTGAATATTTTGCTTTTTTCCTCTATAATGAGGATAGTAATGGTACATACTGCAACGCAGCAAAGGAGGCAACATCCATGAAAAAGAAAACATTTTTATCTGCTGTGCTGGTCACGGCACTTACCGTTTCCACGCTTTTCCCCCTGTCTGCTGCCAGTGTACAGGCAAAAGTTTCTTCCGACCTACACCCTCTGACACTGGTACCGACAAGTTCAAATAATGGTCTGATTCATTACACTCTGGTTGATGACAACGGGAACGAAGTTATTCCGAAGGCCGGCAAATCCGTTTCCTCCCGAAAGAAAGCCGCCTCTCTGCCATCTTCCTATGATGCACGGACGCAAAACAATTCCATCACTTCTATCAAGGACCAGGGATATACGGGCAGTTGCTGGGCTTTTGCCTCTGTTAAAGCTATGGAGTCTTCCAGCATTCTGAACGGCCTGACAAAAAAAGAAGATACTGATTTTTCAGAAAATCATCTGGCGTGGTACTCGGCTTATCCCGTGACAGATTCTTCTGACCCTCTCTACGGCGACCATCTTTTCGCACCTACCGTTTATGACGGGGATTTGTATGACCTTGGTGGCAGTCCGATTCTTGCCACATTTGTACTGGCAAACTGGTGGGGAGCAGCTAATGAAGAAGATGCGCCATTTACGGCAAATACCAAAGACGAGGTAGATACTATGGCTGCTGCGATGCGAAATGCAGATGACAGCCTTCGTTTGCAGTCGGCAGTTCGCCTGAAAGAAAGTAACAGTTATAATGACAGCAGTCTTAGTGACATCAAAGAAGCAATTATGGAAAATGGTGCCTTGACCATTTCTTACTATATGCCTTCTGGTGGTACAGATGAATATGATGAAACTGTCTATGACAAGGATGGTATCTGTTCCATTTATAATACTTCCCGTGACGCAGACGAAGCCAATCACTGTGTTACCGTTGTCGGATGGGATGATAATTTCAGCACTTTTGCAAATGCATCAGAAAAAAAAGGTGCATGGCTGATTGCCAACAGTTATGGGGAAAGTTTCGGTATGGACGGCTACTTCTGGCTGTCTTATTATGACACTTCCATCTGCGACATTTACTCCCTGGAAGCAGAAAGTGCGGATACATACGATACAAATTTCCAATATGACGGAATGGGCTGGGGTGTGGCATACCCAGATGACGAAGATATCGCTACGGAAAATATATTTACGAATAATGAAAAGACGCCACAAAGATTAGAAGGTGTCGGATTCTATACTTGTAACGATAACCAGGCATATAAAGTCCAGGTATACCGTAATGCTACCAAAGCTTCTCCTGCCTCCGGCACACTGATTAAAGAGTGTACCGTTTCCGGTACAGCTGCAAAAGCCGGCTATCACACAGTAAAACTGGCTAACCCTGCTGCTATTGCTGAAGGCGAAACCTTTATTGTCAGAGTGACATTTCTGACAACGAATGGTACGGCGCTTGCCCCTTTGGAAGGTAAGACCACACCATCTATGGAACGATATTTTGGAAGTAAAAGTGGACAAAGTTATATCTGCTTTACCTCTATTGGTAGTGTTAACCGTACTTCCAGCTGGATTGATACCACGGAATTTCCTGATAACAGCAGTTTCCTTTTCTGGTCAAGAACGACAAACTTGAATAACGTCTGTGTCAAAGCATTTTCTAATGCATTCAGTGAGGAAGAATATGATACCCTGAATGAAAATAACATCACCAATAATCCTGTTGTGGATACCTCCGATAATGACAGCCAGACAAACGATAATGCCATAACAATTGGTGATACCGATGCAAATACGGCGACAGAAAACAATACCAGCCAAAGCAGTAAAGCCATCTCTAAAATCAGCGTTACGCCGAAAAAAATAACTATGGGAAAAAGCGAAAAAGTAGCACTTTCCATTAAGACAACACCAGCCAGTGGCAAATCATCACTGACTTACAATAGTTCCAATAAAAAGGTGGCCACCGTCAGCCGGGCCGGCAAGATAACGGCTAAGAAAAAAGGAACGGCAACGATTACCATAAAAGCACCGTCCGGTATTACAGCAAAAGTGGCCGTTACCGTCAAAAAGGCACCGTCTTACATAAAAGCAAAAACCAAAAAGAAAGTCCTAAAAAAAGGACAGACGACAAAGATTGTAACCAGACTGAGCAAAAAAAGTGCCAGTTATAAACTGGCTTTTCGCTCTTCTAATAAGAAGGTGGCAACCGTTACTTCTTCCGGCAAAATAAAAGCCAGAAAAAAAGGAACGGCGCACATCCGTATTACTACATTTAATAAAAAGAAAACTTACGTTACGATAAAGGTGAAGTAGAAGATATTGCCGTCTTGAGGCGATTTTTTAGTTCCTCCCACTCCTGTAGGAAAACAGGAGTAACTTGCAATATAGTTTCTTCCTTATAATCTCTGGCTGCGTACTCCAGCATTCGTGCCACACCCGACACGGAAACTGCACCAATCAGGGCAGCCGAACTCTTCATAGAATGTACCTTTATTTGGTACTGCTGCATTGCCTGCTCACACTGTTCTGCCGATTCGGCATCTTTTACCGTATCCAGAAGTGTCTGCAGGCTTTTTGCTTCAGCATCTGCAATCTGACAGAATACCTGAACTGTTCCCATAAGGATTTCTGCGTCCTCGCAATGCAGTAGAGCGTATTCCCAGTCAATTCCCTCTACAGATGGGAAAGAACTGCTGTCTGGTTTTTCCTCTTTTTTCTCTTCTGCCGAAGGAAGTGAAGCAGCATCCGATGCTTCTTTTTTCTCTTTTCTGGCATCTTCTAAACTTTTGCCGGTAAGAACCTTTTCCTGTGGCAGCATTTTCCGAATCATCTTTTCCAATTTTTCCGGATGAATCGGCTTGGAAAGGAAATTGCAGAATCCTGCTTCCAGATACATTTCTCTTGCGCCACTGACGGCATTGGCAGTCAGCGCGACCACCGGCGTATCTTTGCAAGGGAAATCTTTCCATTCCTTCATCCTGCGCAATGTTTCTATTCCATCTATATCTGACATCATATGGTCCAGGAAAATGATATCATACTCTTTCTGCTGAACCATTTTCAAACATTCCAGACCACCTGACGCTTCATCAATCTGCATATTGGTTTCTTTCAGCAGACTCGCAAACACTTTACGGTTCACTGCGTTGTCATCTACAACCAGAATATGGGCATCCGGTGCCTGAAAACTGGTATTATAGGTATAGTCTGCTGCCTGTTTTTTGATGCGCTGCTCCAAATCACCAATCGGTTCTTCGTCCACAACGCCCTGCTTGAGAGCGAAATAGAACTTCGAGCCTTTTCCATATTCACTCTCTACCAGCAGCTGGCTGTCCATCAACGACAACAATTGCGTCGTAATACTGATACCAAGTCCGGTACCTTCTATGTTACGGTTTCTCTGTTCCTCTATCCGCTCAAACTCCGAAAAGAGTCTTGCTATATCTTCCTTACGGATACCAATTCCCGTATCCTCAACCACAAATGTCAGCAGAATATCATTATCCTGCCTTTCGCCTTTGATAGTAAGATTCACGCTGCCCTTCTCCGTGTATTTGACAGCATTGTTCAACAGATTAATAAGAATCTGACGAAGCCGGACATCATCTCCCCACATTCTGGACGGCAGTTTTTCGTCAATATTTAACTGAATCTGCAGACCTTTATTTTCTGCCTTCGTTGTAATCATAATCATAACGTCATGAATCAGACTGCTAAAATCATATTTCACCGGAATAATTTCTAACTTGCCGGACTCAATTTTAGACAAATCCAGAATGTCATTAATCAGTGCGAGAAGACTCTGACCGGCATTCTGAATATCCAGTGCATACTCCCTGACTTTTGGTTCTGCACTTTCACGCAAAATCATGGCATCCATACCAAGCACAACATTAATTGGCGTCCGGATTTCATGCGACATATTGGCAAGAAAACGACCTTTGGCCTCGCTTGCTGCCAATGCTGCCTGTCTGTCTTCCATAATATGCAGGATTTCCCCTATCGTATTAAGAATTGCGAAAAACAGCAGGAACAACAGGCCTATTGCCAGAATCGCCCCATTAAATAAGTTCGTCCTCCGAAAATAGGAAATAAACTGGATAATTGCCGAAACAAAAGCAAAGAGATTTCCTATTGCAACATAACGGTATTCTTTGATAAACCCTTTCCAGACATCAATCAGAATCGTCATTGCCATAAAGACAATCACAACAACGCAGACTACTGACATATAGGAAATACTGTCGGTAAAATCTTTCCATTTCAAAAGATGCATCGTCGTACAAATTACGAAATCTGCCACTGCCAGAATTTCTGCAGCCAGATATCCGATATGGTATCGTTCTTTCTGCACACTGTCCAGATAAAACAGATACGGCAATGGCAACAGCATAACCACAAAGAAAGAAATATCATTAATGACAGAAAGGTTTGGAAAAAGAAACTGGCGAAAAACAGAATTGACAACCAGCCACGTTCCGGCCATAAAAATACCCCATCCTAAGTATTCCAAATTTACTTTCTGGTGATAAACAATACGCAATATCATACTGGCAATGATACTGAGGGCACTCAATATCAGCACCAGAAAAGCAATCATCAACTCCGTGCCGTATAATTCAAAATAATGTTCCCATATTCCTAACTGATTCCCCTCGTAGACCGGATAGAAAATGCCCGAATACGAAGAGTCCGTCTTCGTTCTAACCTGTAGCGTTTTGCCTGCATCATCCGGATGAAT
Organism: bacterium; assembly: GCA_028724545.1. Lineage (GTDB taxonomy): Bacteria > Bacillota > Clostridia > Lachnospirales > Lachnospiraceae > Butyribacter. The sequence continues at coordinate 2,528 of JAQYCU010000020.1, read as the reverse complement.
CTCGCAAAAGAGGTATGCAACAGCACTTGTTCTTCCGAACAGCCTTGTTTCCTTTGTAGAATATTTTCTGCGCAGTTTTCCATCGACATAAATTTCCATATCCTGCTTCGCGCTGCGAAAGCAGAGATACACATCAGTAGCCTGTTCCCTGTTTAATTTTGTTTCCAGAATGACACTTTCATTTCTGTCTGCCTTGCACTGTCCCGGCACTTCCTGAGGTATTCTCGTACCATCATCAAGCACCCTCATCCATTGTCCGGAGTACTGCTTAAAAGCAGCGTTTTTTCCCCAGTCATCTGACGGAAGCAGGCATTCTCCCAGCACCAAATAAAGAAATACAAACGCTGTTGCTACCGTAAAAAACCAAAATATAATATTGTTTCTTTTTTTGTTTGCCATATCTCACCCTTCGCTGCTTTTCTCCTTGTCAGCCGTACACTACTGTAATTTAAACTTATTAACCTCGCCGTTTAACTGGTTCGCAATGTCTTCGTTTACATTGGCCTCCTGTTCGATTTCTCTTACATTGCCTGTCAAATCTACTGACATCTGCGTTACATTTGTAACACCTTCCGTACTTTCTTCAACGGCAATATTAACAGCATCGATAGATTCCTGTACCCCGTCAATACTGCTCTTGATTTTTTCACTTTCTGCAGCAAAATCCTGCATCATCTTGTTCATTTTCGCAACATCCTGACGGTAACTGTCACTTGTATCACATAATTTTTCATAGCCACTCATAGCCGTTTCATTCATAAACTGAATCATACTTTCGGCCTTGTCTGCCAGTTCATCAACAGCTGCAATAACTTCTGCACTTACCTTCTGAATCTGCACTGCCGTTTCAGCTGAATTTGTTGCCAGCTGGCCGATTTCACCTGCTACAACAGCAAATCCCTTTCCGGCTTCGCCTGCCCTGGCAGCCTCGATACTGGCATTCAGAGAAAGTAAATTTGTCTGCTCTGTAATGCTTAGAATATTATCGGTAAGAATACTGATTTCTTCCACTGCTTTTGATTTCTGTATCTTTTCATTGACAGCAACGGCCATTTCCTCTGCCTGTGCCTTTGCAGATTCCTGTGTCTGCAATGCCTCTTTATGAATCTGTGCTGCCTTTTCCATAATTTTATCGGAAGAATCACTTCCGTCACTTGCATCTGCCGAAATCTTCTGCACCGTCTGATAGACACCTTTCGTCGCATCATTAATTTGGCTTAATGACGCACTTGTTTCTTCCATCGCTGCACTCATCTCTTCCATTGTTGCAGACACATCTGTAATATTGACCTCTGCCTGTGAAAGCTGTTTTACTACTTTCTTGGAAGACTCGTTTAAGTGTACGGAATTTTCCGATATATTCAGCATAATTTTACGAATATGTTCCAGTAATTTATTGACATTATCGCCGATTAACTCTAACTCATCACCCGTTTTGATTTCCAGTTTCTGGGTTAAGTCGCCCTCGTTATATACCAAATCGTAAATCTTCTGGTTGACAATCTTTAAATTTCTTGTAATACGTCCAACGATACTTCCTAACAGCAGGCAGGAAATCAGGATGCAGATAAGAACAATGATGATGACCTCCTGCACAATTGCATTTAACTTTTTCACAATGTTAGGGCATCATAATCGCATCCCAGTACACCAATCACTTTGCCAGAACTGTCTTCAATCGGCTTGTATACAGAAATGACATCTCCATATTCTGTATAGTCGATATAATTCTGTGCATAGTCTGTTCCCTCAAAAACACCTTTCAGCATTTCGTATGATTTTTCAAACGTTTTTCCTACTTCTGCCTGAAGTTCGGAATCATCTGTATCAACGCCATAATATATGGTGCTGCCATCGGTATACAATGTATACATATACAAAATACCGTATTCTTTCTTCTCTTTTCGCATGGCAGTAAGCAATGTCTGATAATTGTCGGAATTTTCACATCCCGGTGACAATTTTGCCACGGCATCCCCATCAATATCACTGACGGCAATCTTTGCTGCCATCTTCGCTTCTTCCACACCAATGGAAACCATTCCTTCATTGATGCTGCGATACGCAGTGATACCCATAATAATGCAAATCAATATAACGATTACATTAATCGGAATTAATATTTTACTGCGAATACTCATCTTTCTTGTCTTAATTTTTACATCATTTCCCTTTAACGTTTCTTTTTTACTCTTCTCTTTCATTGGCAAAACTCCCTTTCTTGCTATGATAACTACAATTCACAGTTACATTCTCTTGCTCCCCACTTTCGATTTTATCATAGCAGATAAAAATATACAATAAAAAACGTAATCATTTTCGTTGTAAACCTGCCGGCAACAAAAAAGACTGAAAACACTTATACATAGAATGTTTTCAGTCTTTCGTGCACCGAATGAGGATAAATCCGAACCCTCAACATCTGCCAGAGTGATAGTCTTGGAACCATCCTTATAGTTGAAAGTAAGGATTATCTTGTCCTCATAAAGATACACCGCATTTACAAAGCTGTCGATCAGCCTTTGCCG